>JBLWZH010000004.1:0-148630 GCA_048266545.1 Paremcibacter sp.
ATATATTTTTTTCGGGACATCATGCACCACATTGTTTGTTGAAATCGCATGTGATTGAATCACTAATCACAACCCACTGCAACCCCCAAAGATATAACTTAACAATTTAAATGGTGCGCACTACTAGGTAGGACGTTGTCGCAGCGTATAGTGGATGGCTTTCCCCGCCATTCTATGATCTGGTCAAGAGCCCGTATGACACGGCCCGAGGGCAGGGAAAAATCAACGTCAATACCCAATCCTTCCCGGTTATAGTCATCAATGACGTTAAATAGTCGAATGCTGCGGCCATCAGATAACTGATCATGCATAAAATCCATTGACCAGATTTCGTTGATATTTTGCGGCACGGACAAGGTTCCGGTTTTTCCCTGATCAAGCGTTTCCTGGGCTTGATCCGAAGGTTAAGCTCCAGTTCCCGGTAGATTCGGTAAACGCGTTTATGGTTCCACTTATAACCTTTTACATTGCGTAAATACAGAAAACACAACTGGAAACCCCAGTTGCGTTGACGACCGGTCAAACCCAGCAGCCAGTCCGCAATCAACATATTCTCATCATTCAGCTTGGGCTGATAGCGATAACATGTCTCACTGATCATGAAAACATGACACGCCGCCCTGATGCTCAGCCGCCCCTTATCGACAGCCCTCTTGGCCATCTTACGGCGTAGGGACGGCCTTACCACTTTTTTGCCATAACTTCCTTGATGACATCATTCTGAAGCTGGACATCGGCATACATCTTCTTCAGGCGGGCGTTCTCAGCTTCCAGTTCCTTCATCCGGGTCATGAGCGACGCATCCATGCCGCCGTATTTGGCGCGCCATTTATAGAATGACGCATTGCTCATGCCATGCTCACGACAAAGCTCTGCAACCGGCGTACCGGCCTCGGCCTGTTTTAAAATACTGATGATCTGGCTGTCTGAATAGCGTGACTTTTTCATGTAAAATCTCCTGCGTTATAGTTACGAGAAAATTCTACTTCTGAGTACCTTTATTTAACGGGGGTATTACCCCGCAAATCCTGATCCAAAGCTCGTGGCATAAAGGCTGGCCTCCTTCCCCAGCCTCTATAGTGAATCATAATTGCAGCCCGCTGTGAATCCCCTAGCGATTCAAATTAATCAAAAAAGACTCTAGCAATATCTTTTCAATAATGCAGATTTGGGAACACATTGTTGCTCAAAGCAAAATTTTCGCCTGGAAAAAAATCCGGAATGGACCTGAAAGGAATGGCGCGCTCGGGAAGATTCGAACTCCCGACCCCTAGATTCGTAGTCTAGTGCTCTATCCAGCTGAGCTACGAGCGCTTGAAGGCCATCTGACCGGCGGGACTTTTTCCTGTCCCGTGGCGCGCAAGCTACTGTCATCAGGCGCCGATTGCAAGACCTTTTCTCACCTGACGGCCTTTTTTTGCAAAAATCCCCGTCGCGCGGGCTTGTTCCGCCCCTGATCATGGCCTACACTCGCAGCGGATAGGGCCGGCAGGCCCGCTGCTGCAAGAGGATAATATATAAAATAATGTTTAAACATAATGGCTTGAGGAATATGATCCCGCTGCTGTCCGTCATGGCGCTGACCGCCTGCTCCGCGGGCGGGGATTGGCCGTCGCTCGCCGCCGATGACCTGTGGGACCGGATGGCGGCGGAGCGCAACCGGCCCCTGCCGGAGGCGGAGGAAACCGGCCCGGCGGATGATTCCCCCGAAAAACCGGACGCCGCAACAACGGCAGAGGGGATGACCGCGCCGCCGGCTGACCTGTCGCCGCCGATGAATCTTGAGGACTGCCGGAAAATCCTTGCCGCGGCGGCGGGGAAATATCAGGCGATCGCCGACGCCCTCGGCCAAAGTTTCGCGGCGCTGGAAAAGGCTGAAGAGACGCCGGGGGAGGTGCCGGCAGCCGACCGGCAGCGGCATTGGCGGACGTTGCAGCTTTATATGTCCCGGCTGACAAACCTGCGCAAGAATATTCACATGGCCCAGTCGGATATGGTCCAGGCGGATAGGGCCGGCGCGGCCGGGCTCAGTGATCAGGATCGCCTGCTCATCGAGCAAAGCCGTTCGCTGCTTGAGCGGATCAGCCGGCATCTGAAAGAGACGCAAAATCGTCTCGACCAAATCAATCCGGAGTAACGACAGCCCCAAAAGACGGAATTATTTTATGCATATGTCGATCAGTTTTTTACAGAAATTTCGCCTGCTCTCCTGCCTGATGCTGCTCTGCCTGATCGGGGCGGAGACCGGCGCCGGGGAGGCGTTGGCGGCGGCGCAACAGCCCAGCCGTCATATGGTGGCGGCGGCCAATCCCCATGCGGCGAAAGCCGGATTCGAAATTCTGCAGGCCGGCGGCAGCGCGGTTGACGCGGCAATCGCCGTCGAACTGGTGCTCGGCCTGGTCGAGCCGCAATCCTCGGGCATCGGCGGCGGCGGCTTCCTGATGCATTATGATCCGGCGGCCGATAAAGATCACCGGGTGACGGCCTATGACGGCCGGGAAACGGCGCCGGCGGCGGCGACTCCCGATATGTTCCGGGAGGTTATCGAACAGAAAAAAGGCTTTTATGACGCGGTGCTCGGCGGCCGCTCGGTGGGCACGCCGAGCATGGTCGCCATGCTCTATCTGGCCCACCGGGATCATGGCAAACTGCCGTGGAAGGATCTGTTCGCCCCGGCTCTGAGGCTGGCGGAAGAGGGCTTTCGGGTTTCGCCCCGGCTGCATTACCTGATCGACCGGGACCGTTTGCTGCCGAAGCTGAAGGCGGCGCGAAATTATTTCTTCACCCCCGAGGGCAAGGCCTGGCCGGTCGGCCATCTGCTGAAGAATCCGCAATACGCCCGCAGCCTGCGGCTGATCCGGGACCGGGGGCCGGCGGGCTTTTACCAGGGGGAGCTGGCGGCGGAAATTGTCGCCGCGGTGCGGGGATCGGCGGTCAATCCGGGGAGGTTGACGCTTGAAGACCTGGCGGCCTATCAGCCGAAAAAGCGCGATGCCCTGTGCGGGCCTTACCGGGTCTGGACCATATGCGGCATGCCGCCGCCCTCGTCCGGCGGCGGCGCGGTGGCGGCGATTCTCGGGATATTGCAATCCTTTGACATGGCGGCGATGACGCCCAACTCGGCGGCGGCGGCCCATGTGATCCTCGAGGCCGAGCGCCTGGCCTATGCCGACCGGGACATGTATATGGCCGACAGCGATTTTGTCGACGTGCCGCTCGCCATGTTTACCGACCCCTTTTATCTGCAAAGCCGGGCCCGAAAAATTGATATGACGAAATCCATGGGCCGGGCGACGGCGGGCCGGCCGCCGATGGGCGCCCGCATCGCCTATGCCGCGGGGCTGACGCCGGAACTGCCCTCGACCAGTCATTTTTCCATCGTTGACCGGTGGGGCGGCATGGTCAGCATGACGGCGACCGTTGAAAGCGCCTTCGGCAGCCGGCTGATGGCGGGCGGCTTTATGCTGAATAATGAAATGACCGATTTCTCCCTGATCGCCGAACGGGACGGCCTGCCGGTGGCCAACCGGATCGAACCGGGCAAGCGGCCGCGCAGTTCCATGTCGCCGACCTTTGTCCTCGATCAACAGGACAGGGCGGTGATGGCGATCGGCTCGCCCGGCGGCAACAGCATCATCGCCTATGTCACCCAGACGATCATCAATGTCCTGGACTGGGGGATGGATATTCAGACCGCCATCGACCAGCCGCATTTCCTGACCCGGGGCGGGGCGGTTTTCCTCGAACGGGATACGGCGATCACCGCGCTCGCCGGCCCGTTAAGTGAAAAGGGCCATGAGGTCAGCGAAAGAACCATCAACAGCGGCCTGCACGGCATCGTCATCCATTATGACAAGACGGGAAAATGGTTCGAGGGCGGCGCGGACCGGCGGCGCGAAGGGGTGGTGATCGCGGAATAAGGGGCCCGCCCCGGACTCTCGCCCGACGTGGTCAGGACAGGGTTCAGGGCAGGGTGATGCGGAAATGGGCGCCGTTCTGATCGGATCGCATCAGGTCGAGCGCGCCGCCGTGGGCTTCGACGATTTCCTTTGATATGGCGAGGCCGAGGCCCGCGCCGCCATTGGCGCTGCCGTGGAACGGCCGGAACAGGGACGCCCTGATTTTATCGGGGATGCCGGGGCCGTCGTCGATGATGTCGATGATATGCCGGCCATCTTCGCGCCGGGCGCGGAAGGTCAATTCGCCCCGTTCCCGCATCGCCTGCAGGGCATTGCGGGACAGGTTGAGGAAAACCCGGAACATCTGGTCGCCATCGGCGTTGACGGTGAAATCCGCCGGCACGTCATTGGTGAATTTCAGGGTGTCCCGTTCGGACAGGCCGAGGGAGAGGGCGACTTCCTCGATAATATGATTGAGGTTGCTCAGCGCGAGATGCGGCTTTTCGGCCCCGGTCTTGCCGTATTTCAGGGTATTTTCACAGAGGCGGATCGCCCGGTCGAGGGCCGTGACGAAACGCGGCGTCAGTTTCTGAACCACGGGATTGTCAACGGTGCTTAAATGGTCGGAGACCATCTGGGCGCTGGCGAGGATATTGCGCAGGTCGTGATTGATCTTGCTGACGCCTTCGCCCAGCTTGGCCAGGTGATCCTTCTGGGTCAGCGCCTTGCGGACTTCATTCTGCATGACGCCCAGTTCGCGCATAATAATGCCGATTTCATCCTGGCGACCCTCGGCCGACAGGTCGTCGGTGGCGACTTCGGGCCGGGCGCGAAAGGAAATGATGCTGTTGGTCATCCGCCGCACCGGGCGAATCAGCAGGCAGGACAGGCTGTAATAGACCAGTCCGGCGGTGATCAGCGAAATGATGATCGACAGCAGCATGACATTGCGGGAAAAGGCGAACATGTCGTCGCACAGCAGGTCCTCCTGAAAAATAATCTGGATCGAGTAATTTTCAGCCTGCGGGGTCTGTTGGGCTTTCCGGGTGAAATTGGCATAACCCGTGACCTGGATCAGGCTTTTATGGGGATGGCTGTGGATCAGGACCTTGACGGCGTCGCGGACCAGCGCCCAGTAAGAGGCGTCGCGCAGGTCATAGCGGGCGGCGACCTCAAGCGGCTGATCGGTGTTGAGCATCAACTGCCTCTTGTCCGGCCGTTTGAGGCTGACGGCGGCGACCTGCGCCTTGCTGAGCAGTTCCCGGCGCAGCATTTCGCTGATCATATAGTCGGGCGCCGCCTCAATGGCGAGGACGGCGATATTGGCGGCCGCCAGCCGTTCTTCGAGCCAGGTCTTGCGAAAATTGGCGATCGAGGGGATGTAAATCAACACCTCGGCCAGCAGAACAAAGAAGATGGTCAGCAACAGCAGCCGGATCGACAGACTGGATCCAATGGACAGGCGTTTCAACGTTTCAACCATAAAGACGAAGCGCTCCGTTTTTGCTCTGTAAAGTTATCGTCATCTGGCGAGTTTACCCGTTTTCTGATAAAATGGCAGCGTAAAATTCATGACGACAGGAACGAAACGGGCCGGCTTCGGGATGATGATCGGCGGATGCTTGGGGAAACGCTGTCGAAAAAGCGGGCGGAATATGGCGTCTCCTGATGGCCAAAGCGGCGTTGCGGCGAGAAACCGCGCCGTAAAAAAACCGTCATACGGGGCGATATGACGATTGACTTGTCCATGGAATGGCTTTATACAGCCGTTCTGTAATTGAACGTCAAATATGATGATTTGGCGATAATGGTTTTTGTGCCTCGGCATAATTAATAATAGCGGCAAATGGAGTATTCCAGTGAAACGTACATTTCAGCCAAGTGTTCTGGTTCGTAAGCGTCGGCATGGTTTTCGGTCACGGTCTGCCACAGTGGGTGGTCGCCGGGTCCTGGCGGCGCGTCGCGCCAAGGGGCGCAAGCGCCTGTCAGCTTAAATCCTGAGATCAGGGTTAAGACACTTTCAGCAACCGGCCCTGTATTTCAGCGGCCGGTTTTGTTGTATATTATTCTCTGATCATCGGCGTCCTGTGGTTCTGGAAAGTGAAGATGACCCAACCCGTTACGGAAAAAAGACAAGTTGAGCCGGTAAGGATTTCCGTTCTGAAAAACCGGCAGGATTTTCTGCGGGTGGCGGCGGCGCGCAGCAAATGGGTCGCTCCGGGCATGATTCTTCAGGTGGCGGCGATGCCGGACCCGGGGGATGAGGCCGGAATTCGGGTCGGCTATACCGCGAGCAGGAAAGTCGGCAATGCGGTCAAACGCGCCCGGGCCAAACGGCGCCTGCGCGAGGTGGTGCGGCGCAGTCTGGCGGCGCGGGGCCGGGCCGGTCATGATTATGTGCTGATCGCCCGGACGGCGACGGTCGATCTGCCTTTTGATCAACTGATTCGTGACTTGAACTGGTGCCTGAAACGCCTGCATGCGGCCGAAAAGGAAAAAAAACCGGCCAAGACAGGCGGGAAAAGCCGGGGAAAACCTGATTCGACACCATCCGGAGGGGCCAAGACGTGAAACTCCTCATCTGGCTCTTGAAAGGCTTGATCACAGTCTATAGATATACACTTTCGCCGTTACTGGGCAAAAACTGTCGATATTTGCCGACCTGCTCGGAATATGCCTATCAGGCGATTGACCGTTTCGGACCTGTCAGGGGCGGATGGCTGGCGATAAAAAGGATCGGCCGCTGTCATCCCTGGGGCGGCAGCGGGTTTGACCCGGTGCCGGACGGGGGCGCGCCTGAGAAAGAATGTAGCTGTAGCGCCGGAACCGGCGGTAAGCATAAAAAATAACTAGAGAAGAAGTCTATGGAAGACAACCGTAATTTTATAATCGCTATTGTGCTGACACTGGCGATTTTGCTGGGATATACCTATTTCTATGACGCCCCCCGTCAGAAGGCGGCTCAGCAGGCTGCCGAGCAGGCCCGCCAGGAGCAGGTGAAAGCCGAGGCCGAAAAAGCCGGTGAGGAACTGCCCGATTTCGGTGCGCCGCCCAATATTCAGCGATCACCCCTTGCCGACGGCGCGCAGGTCGCGGTCGATCGCGCCCAGCTTCTGTCTTCCCGATCCAAGGTGGCGATCAAAAGCCCCCGCCTGCATGGCTCGATCGCCCTCAGGGGGGCGCGGATAGACGACCTGACCCTGGCTGATTACAAGGAAACCCTGGCGGAAGATTCGCCGGATGTCGCCCTGCTGAGCCCGGAAGGCAGCAGGAAGGCCTATTTCGTCGACCTGAACTGGGGGGTTGACGGCAGCAAGGCGCCGACCGCCGAGACGGTCTGGACCGCCGACCGGGATACGCTCGAAGCGGGCGGGGCGGTGACCCTGTCGTGGGACAATGGCGAGGGCCTGCTGTTCAGCCGCACCATCGCGCTCGATGAAAATTATATGTTCTCGGTCACGCAAAAGGTGACCAACACCTCGGACCGCCCGGTCAAGGTTGCGCAATACGGCCGTGTCGTGCGCAAGGGCCGGCCGGCCGGCCAGTCCTTTTATATCTCCCATGAGGGGCCGATCTGGTCCCTGGATGAGGGTATTGAGGAATTTTCCTACGGCGACCTTGAGGATATGGGGCCAAAGGAAAAGAAAACCGCCAGCGGCACCGATGGCGGCTGGGTCGGGATTGCCGATAAATACTGGCTCGTCGCCCTGATTCCCGATGCGCAAAAGGATTTTAATGTCGAGGTTTATCGCCGCGGTGACGAAACTTCCGAAAAATTCTACGCCAATTATTTCCACAACTGGACGCCATTGGCGGCGGGGGAAAGCTATCAGGAGAATTCCCGCATTTTCGCCGGCGCCAAGCAAGTCTCCCTGCTCGACCATTATACCGACGTCCTGAATATCAAACTGTTCAATTACGCCATTGACTGGGGCATGTTTGATTTCCTGACCAAGCCGATCTTCTATCTGCTGGAATTATTGTATAATTTCGCCGGCAATTTCGGCATCGCCATTCTGATGTTGACGGCGATTGTCAAGCTCGCCCTGTTCCCGCTGGCCAACAAGGGCTACAAGTCGATGAACAAGATGAAGGCGCTGCAGCCGAAATTGCAGGCGCTGAAGGAGAAATATGGCGACGACAAGGTCAAGATGCAGCAGGCGACCATGGAAATGTACAAGAAGGAGCAGGTCAACCCGGTGTCCGGCTGCCTGCCGATGTTCCTCCAGTTCCCGGTTTTCTTCGCGCTCTATAAAGTGCTTTATGTGACCATTGACATGCGCCATGCGCCGTTCTTTGGCTGGATCAAGGATCTGTCGGGGCCGGACACCATGCTGGTGACCAACCTGTTCGGCCTGATCCCGTGGGAGCCGACCGGCTTTCTGGCGCTGGGCATCCTGCCGGTCTTCATGGGCTTCACCATGTGGCTGCAGATGCAGATGAATCCGTCAACCGGCGACCCGATGCAACGCAAGATCATGCTCTTCATGCCGATTATCTTCACCTTTATGTTGGCGCAATTCTCTGTCGGCCTGGTGATCTACTGGACCTTCAGCAATATATTGGGCATTTTGCAACAATGGGTGCTGATGCGGCGGGCGGAACCGGTGATCTCGGACAAGAAGGCCTGACGCCGCCGTGACAGTTGATCATCTGACAGAAGACGAAAAGGCGGCCGAACAGGAACAGGCGCGGCTGGAGCGCGGCCGGCTTTTATTCGCCAAACAGTGCCATTTCATGCTGGGCGTGGTGGCGCTGGAACATTTGCCGCCGGCCGACCGGGTGGAAGTTTCCTTCGCCGGCCGCTCCAACGTGGGTAAATCGAGCCTGCTGAACGCGCTCGTGGGTCAGAACGGGCTGGCGCGGACCTCCAACACGCCGGGCCGGACCCAGGAGCTGAATTTCTTCTCGCTGGAGACGGAAGGGGCGGCGGGGCTTTATCTGTCCGACCTGCCGGGTTATGGCTACGCCAAGGTGTCCCGCTCCCTGGTCAAGGAATGGACCAGGCTTCTGAAAAGCTATCTGCGGGGCCGGCCCAACCTGCGCCGGGCCTTTGTCCTGGTCGACAGCCGTCACGGCATCAAGGACAGTGACCGTGAAATCATGGCGATGATGGACGAATGCGCGGTTTCTTACCAGATTATCCTGACAAAAGTTGACAAATTAAAAAAATCGGCGCAGGAAAAGATCATCGAGAAAACCAAAGCCGAGATTCGCAAGAATGTCGCGGCCCATCCCGAGATCATCGCCACCAGCGCGGCCAAGGGTGACGGGATCGCCGAATTGCGCGCGACGATCGCCGATCTTGTCTTTGGA
This sequence comes from Paremcibacter sp., assembly GCA_048266545.1. GTDB lineage: Bacteria > Pseudomonadota > Alphaproteobacteria > Sphingomonadales > Emcibacteraceae > Paremcibacter. The sequence goes on from JBLWZH010000004.1 coordinate 9,216, forward strand.
CAGTGAACAGCGAACATAATATTATCTTTTGGGAAAAGGACTTTTATGACGGATAAAGCCGCATCAGGGCTCGACAAGCAAAAAGCAAACTGGATCAAAAAAGCCGGCATTCTGTCCGAGGCCCTGCCCTACATGCGCCGCTACAGCGGGAAAACCATCGTCATCAAATATGGCGGTCACGCCATGGGCGACGAGGATCTGGCGCTGAGTTTCGCCCATGACGTCGTGCTGATGAAACAGGTCGGCATGAATCCGATCGTGGTGCATGGCGGCGGACCGCAGATCGGCCGCATGCTGGAGCGGCTGAAGATCGAAAGCTCCTTTGTCGACGGCCTCAGGGTGACCGATAAAGCAACCGTCGAGGTGGTTGAAATGGTCCTCTCCGGCAATATCAACAAATCCATTGTCGGCGCGATCAACCGGGTGGGCGGTCACGCCATCGGCCTGAGCGGCAAGGACAACAATCTTGTGGTCGCCGAACCGCTGCGCCGGACCAAGAAGGATCCGGATTCAAGCATCGAACAGATTCTTGACCTCGGCTATGTCGGCTATCCCCGGGAGGTCAATGCGGATTTCCTGGAAATGTTCAAGAATACCAACATCATTCCGGTGATCGCGCCCATTGGCCTCGGCGAAAAGGGGGAAACCTATAACATCAATGCGGACACCATGGCCGGCGCCCTGGCCGGGGCGGTTGTCGCCGAGCGGCTGTTGCTGTTGACCGATGTCGCGGGTGTTCTGGATGAAAACAGGATGCTGATGCCTGACCTGACGGCGGAACAGACCCGCGACCTGATCGCCGACGGCACCATTCACGGCGGCATGATCCCGAAGGTTGATACCTGCCTGCACGCAGTGGGCAAGGGGGTTGGCGGCGCGGTGATCCTCGACGGCCGGGTCGAACACGCCCTGCTTCTGGAGCTGTTCACGGAACATGGGGTCGGCACCCTGATCCACAAAAGGAAATAACGGACGCTGCTTTTGGCCGCCGGATCAGGCGCCGCCGTCATAGAGCGCCAGGTCATATTCCATTTCCGCCCGCGACAGGGGGTAATCGGTCCCGTCCCGGGCGTTGAGAATCTGGCCGGCCGGGATGCAGGCGATCTCCTGCTGAATTTTGATGGCGGTGCGCATGCTGATGTTGCTGCGCCAGGCCAGGGCGACCACCCGCCGGGCCTTTTTACAGCCGATGATCTTGCGGATTGATCTCACCGGCATTTGCGCCATGTGCGACAGGCAATGGAACAACAGCTCCCGCTGGCGGTTCTTGACAAGATTTTCCAGAAAGACATCATCCAGCAGGCCCTTTTCAAAGAAATCCGCCGCTTTCCTCGCGAGACTGTCCTTTTTCTCCTGATCGGGACCCTGTTCGCTGATCCGGGCCCGGGCGCGGGACAGCAGGTCGTCGGCCAGATCCGGATCAAGATCGTAGGCGTCAATCAACTGATCAACCAGCGACGCGGCGACAAAACCGGCGATGCGCTTGATGGCCCGCAGGGAAAGGCTGGCGCGGCTCACCAGCGGGTGATGCAGGGCCTGAATATCCTCGGCCTGGTCAATGATGCTGTCGAGGGTGCTTTCGCGGATCTGGGCGTTTTCATTGGTCAGCAGGGTGGCGACGGCCGGAATGTCGAGGGAGGAGGTGATCGCTTCCGAGACATCCTCATCGACGGTTTTGCGCCGGGCGATGGCCTGCAGGGCGCCGTCGACTGTCGTGGCGGCGATGATTTCCTTCAGGTCGTCGGCGCCGAGCAACGGCGAATATTCGAGGATCGGCGCGCAGACTTCAAGATGGTCGTCACCGGCCAGCCGCAGGATGATATGTTTGGGAACGCAGTCGAATGCCTTGAGCTCTTCGGACAGGATGCGCCGGACCTCGGGCAGCTGGTCCCGGGCCAGGGTTTCGAGGATTTCGATCGCCTTTTCGCGGACCCGGGTGACCTCGTCTTCGGCGAGATCAGGCAGCATGCGGGCGATCTTTCGGGCCAGCTCCTGTCTGACTTCGCAATCTTCGTCGCCGGCTAGAATGCTGTTGGCCTGATGCGGTGTATTGGCGTTTGTCGCCACCTTGCGCCGTATCTCCGGCGCCGCGTCGGTCGCCAGATAATAGAGGATCTCCGGATTGGTCTCCCGATGGTCCGCCAGACGGCTTTTTTCCTGATCATTTTGTTGTTCGAGGATCTCTCGCGCCTCTTCATAGGAAAAATGCTTCCCGGAATCGCCCCGGATATGACGCAGCAGGTTTTTAAACATCGCCCGGGTCTTTTTCGGCCTCGGCGGGCCCGGCGGAATTATGAAGGGCGTATTTCGCCCGGCCGGTGGATTTGGCGCGATAGAGCGCCTTGTCGGCATCCTCGATCAGGCTGTCGACGGTCTGTTCGCCGTCAGGATGGCTCATGGCGATGCCGACGGATATGGACAGTTGCGGCCCGGATATATCGGCCAGTTGCGCCAGATGAGCGCCGTAGCGGATAATATTGCGGGCTTTGAGCTGGGCGTCCTGGGCGGAAATCTCCTCAAGCCAGACAACGAATTCATCGCCGCCAAGCCGCGCCGTATAATCGCCGACGCGGGTGTTTTGCTGCAGATGCCGGGCCAGATCCTTCAGAATTTGATCGCCCAGGCCGTGACCTTTGCTGTCATTGACATTCTTGAAATTATCCAGATCGAGATAGAGCAGGGCGGCGGTCTTGCGGCTGCGGGTCTGGTGTTTGATGCGCCGGGTCACTTCCTTGCCGAAGGCCCGGCGGTTGAGCAGAGCGGTCAGTTCGTCGGTATAGGCGAGCTTCTCCAGTTCTTCGTGGGTGATGGCCTGCTCAAGGGCGATGCCGAGGTGGGCGGTGACGCCTTCGAACAGCAGCCTTTCGTCATGTGGCCAGTCTTCATTCCGCCAATCGGTATTTTGGCAGCCGGTATTTTTGCCGTCGGTATTTTTGCCGTCGTCATCCGCCTTGCGGACGAGGATGATGGCGCCGTTATCCACCCCGTGATGACCGGTCATGCCCATGAGAATTTTCTGACGCCCCAAATGAAACGCGACAATGTTGTTGCGGTTGGCGGCGGTATTTTTCCAGCTTGCCATGGCATTCTGGCACAGGGTGTAAATGTCGTCGGCCGTCTCAAGCGCGCCAAGCTGTTGTTTGACTTCGGCCTTGAAGCCGCCATCGGCGAATTTTGTTTTCTGCAGAATGCAGCAATAGTCCGACGGAATTCCGTCCATCGTGGCGCGAATGGCCGCCGTCAGCATGTCGGCGGGAATGATCATGTCGCGAATGGTCGAGACGATCTTGTTCAGGACATGTTCGCGTTTCTGGCTTTGGCGCAGGGCGGATTCCCGTTCCCGGATATGGGTAATATCCCGACAGACGCCCCGGGCGCCCTGCCATTTGCCTTGGTTGTCCATGACCGGCACCGCAGAGATCTGAAGACAGGACAGGGCACCGTCGGCCCGGGTCAGCCAAAGCTCCATGTCATTAATCTTGTCCAGGGTGTCAAAGGGATTGCGGCCGTCATTGCCAATGACCAGTTCGGAAGAATTCTTGCCGTTCAGTTCGAAGGCCGTATAGCCCAGAATGCCTTTTGGCGAAACATAGATGAAATTGCCGCTGCAGTCCGTTTCCCAGGCGAAATCCGTCGAACAGCTGACCAGATCCTTGAACATCTGGCGGGAATCGACCAGTGCGTTGGTCAGGTTATGTTCGATGGTGGTTTCCTTGCCGAACAGGAAAACCAGCGGCGTTGTGCTTTTCGGGTTCTGCTGCAGGGGAAAGGCGTAGAGGTCGTAATGGCGCAGGCCCTTGCTGTCGTGCACCGCGGCCTTCTGACTGTCCGGGCAGTTGTTGGACAGGCAGCGGGCGATCAGGCTTTTGAGCACCACGTCATTGCTTTCCAGCGGCCCCCGCAGGCTGTTGGCGAAAATATTCTGATATTTGATGTCGAGGGCGCCGTCGACCAACAGGGCCGGTCCGGGAAATAAATCTATCATGACGGCGGGGTCGAACCGACCGAAAGGCGGGAGCGATTTTTTTTGTTTGTTTTCGTCGTTGGTATTTAACAATACTCGTGCGATATTGGTTTCCATGCCACGGCTACTCTGAGTGAAAATTATGATATATCCTAAAATTATCTCATGAGCCTTAACAAGAGGTTTAACATTCTTTAAAAATTGCACTAAGCCTGAAGCAATGTATGATTTTAAACATGACAAAAATTGATCACTGGATATTTGATCTCGACAACACGCTGTATCCGGCGGAAAATAACCTTTTCGCTCAGGTCGACCGACGCATGGGCGAATTTATATCCCGTGAGTTTGATCTGGATCTCGATGCGGCGAAATTGCTGCAGAAAAAATATTTTCATACTTACGGCACGACGCTCCGCGGTTTGATGTCGGAACATGATATTGCGCCCGAACGGTTCCTTGACTACGTTCATGACATTGATTTCGAGGTGTTGCAGGTTGATCATGTGCTGAATGAGGCGATCCGCAAGCTGAAGGGCGGCAAGGTCATCTATACCAATGCCTCCCGTGAATATGCGCTGCGGGTGATGGACCGGCTCGGCCAGCTTGGGCTGTTCAGTGATATTTTCGATATCAAGGCGGCGGATTACCTGCCGAAGCCGACGCCGGAGAGCTATCACAAGATGGTCCGCGACCTGGGGCTTGACCCGGCCCGCGCCGTGATGGTCGAGGACATCGCCCGAAATCTGGTGCCGGCGAGCCGGATGGGCATGAAAACCGTATGGCTGAGGACCGATCACCGCTGGTCGGCGGCCGACCGGCAGGCGGCGCATATTGACCATACGGTTTCTGATTTGGCGGATTGGCTGGAATCTCAAGTTTATTAGACAACATGGATTGACAGGGTTCCGCTAATCAGTATTGTCGGCCGGAAAGGGATGCCCCTTGGCCACACATTATACTTCAGGGAAAAAATTCATGACCGATCAGTCTTTGGAAACCATCATTGATCAGGCTTGGCGGGACCGGGCGGAAATCAGCTCAGCCACCACGGGGGAGGTTCGCGAGGCGGTTGACCATGCGCTCGACCTCCTGGACAGCGGAAAGGCCCGCGTCGCCAGCAAGGAAAACGGCGAATGGGTGGTTCACCAATGGTTGAAAAAAGCAGTCCTGCTGTCGTTCCGCCTCAATGACATGATGATCATCAAGGGCGGCCCGGGACAGAATACAAACTGGTATGACAAGGTGCCGTCCAAATTCGAGGGCTGGGGACAGGCTGAATTTGACCGCGCCGGTTTTCGCGCCGTGCCGGGGGCGCTTGTCCGCCATTCGGCCTATATTGCGCCGGACACGGTGCTGATGCCGTCGTTCGTCAATCTCGGCGCCTATGTCGGCGAGGGGACCATGGTCGATACCTGGACCACCGTCGGCTCCTGCGCCCAGATCGGCCGCAATGTCCATCTGTCGGGCGGGGTCGGCATCGGCGGCGTGCTGGAGCCGTTGCAGGCCGGGCCGGTGATCATCGAGGACAATTGCTTTATCGGCGCCCGCGCCGAAGTGGCCGAGGGCGTCATCGTCGGGGAAGGCGCCGTGCTGAGCATGGGGGTCTATATCGGCGCCTCGACCAAGATTGTCGACCGGGAAACCGGTGAAATTCATATGGGCCGCGTGCCGAGCTATTCGGTTGTCGTGCCGGGAAGCCTGCCGGGCAAGCCGCTGCCCGACGGCGCGCCGGGACCGGGGCTGTATGCGGCGGTGATCGTCAAGCGGGTCGATGAACGGACCCGGGCCAAAACATCGATCAATGATTTGCTGAGGGCCTGATGACCGTCGATCCGCTAAAACTGGCCCAGGACCTGATCCGCTGCCCGAGCGTGACGCCCGAGGACGCCGGGGCGCTGGACGCGCTGCAGGCGGCGCTGGAAGAACTGGGCTTTGTCTGTCATCGCCTGCCCTTTTCAGAGGACGGGACCGATGATGTGGACAATCTCTATGCCCGGCTCGGCGCGGCGGCGCCGAATTTCTGTTTCGCCGGACATACCGATGTCGTGCCGGCGGGGCCCGCCGACCAGTGGCGAAGCGATCCCTTCGCCGCCACGGTGAAGGACGGGGTTCTCTATGGCCGCGGGGCGTCGGATATGAAAGGGGCCATTGCCGCCTTTGTCGCCGCCGTATCGCAGTTTATTGCGGACAGGGAGGGTTTTGACGGTTCGATCAGCCTGCTGATTACCGGCGACGAGGAAGGCCCGGCGATCAACGGCACCGTCAAGATGCTCGACTGGCTCGAGGCGAGGGGCGAAAAGCTCGATTATTGCCTGGTCGGCGAGCCGACCAATCCGGGCAAGGTCGGCGATATGGCCAAGATCGGCCGCCGGGGCAGCCTGAACGGCAAGCTGGTCGTCCGCGGCGTCCAGGGCCATGTCGCCTATCCCCATCTGGCGGATAATCCGATTCCGCGGCTGATCAGGATGCTCGACGGCCTGATCGCGCGCAAGCTGGATGACGGCAACGCCCATTTTCAGCCCAGCAATCTGGAGATTGTCTCGATAGATGTCGGCAATGCCGCCAGCAACGTTATTCCGGCCGAGGCCGAGGCCCGCTTCAACATCCGTTTTAACAACGAACAGACGGACGCCGGTCTGCAGGCGTGGGCGCGGTCGGTCTGTGACAGCGTCGGCGGCGATTACAGCCTGGAAATGAAGGCGTCGGGCGACGCCTTCCTGACGCCACCCGGCCCCCTGAGCCGCTTGATTTCCGATGCGGTGAAGGCGGTGACCGGCCAGACGGTGGAGCTCAGCACCACCGGCGGCACCTCGGACGCGCGCTTTATTAAAAATCACTGCCCGGTGTCCGAATTCGGCCTGGTCAGCAAGACCATGCACAAGGTCGATGAATCCGTCCGTCTTGAGGATCTGGAACAGCTGACCCGGATTTATCGCGAAATCCTGACCGGCTTTTTCAGGGGCTGAACGGATGACAAAAAAAGACTCGCTGATCGCTTATTTCATCAGATCGCTGACCGGGGCCTGGCTGCTGGTCAAGCTCGATGCGCGCGGCATGACCTATTTCGACAATTCCGCCGATGGCTTCTGGAAATCCTTCTGGGCGATACTTCTGTCGGCGCCGATGTTCTTCATCTGGCTGAACACCAGCTATGAAATGGCGGTGGAGCAGGGTTATCAGGGCCCGATCGAGGCCAATATCATCGGCTTTGTCCTCGGCCTGCCGCTGTTCGCCCTGGTGATGGTGTTTTTCACCAAATTCCTCAAGATTGACGCCCATTACAGCACGATGATCATCGCCTATAACTGGTTGTCGGTGGTGGTCTATTATCTGACGATGCCGCTGGACCTGCTGATGCGGACCGGGCTGCTGCCGCAACAGATCGGCACCCTGGTGACCATGGCGGCGATTTTCTATCTCCAGCTTTATGTCACCTGGTTCATGTTCAAGCATGCGCTTCGGATCAGCGGCTGGCTGGCGGTCGGGGTGCTGGCCTTTGAATTCCTGTTCAGCCTGTCGGTGATGATGGTGCTGGTGCGGCTTTTCTCTTAAAAGGCGCGCTTGGCGTTCGGGAATCAATCCCTAATCTTCCGGATAATCGACATCCATGAAATAGAGCCCGTCCGGCGGGGCGTTATGGGCGAGGGCGCGGCGGTCGCGGGCCTCCAGCGATTTGCGCAGATCCTCGATTGACCATTTGCCGCGGCCGACATAATAGAGCGAGCCGACCATCGAGCGCACCTGATGATGCAGGAAGGAGCGGGCCGAACAATCGACATAGATATTGTCGCCCTCGCGGCTGACATCCAACTGGTCCAGGGTCTTGAGCGGCGATTTTGCCTGGCATTCGACGCTGCGGAAGGTGGTGAAATCATGGTGGCCGACGAGCAGCTGCGCCGCCTCATGCATCAGTTCGGCGTCGAGGGGGAACTTGACATGCCAGGCCCGCCCCTGTTGAAAGGTCAAGGGCGCCCGGCGACAGATAATATGATAGCGGTAATAGCGTTTGACGGCGGAAAAACGCGCCTGGAATTCGGCGCTGACCCGTTCGGACCTGAGCACCGAAACCGGCCGCCATTTCAGATGGTAATTGAGGGCGTCCATCACCTTGTAGGCGGGATAGTCCTGCGGCAGGTCGACATGGCAGACCATGCCCATGGCGTGAACCCCGGCGTCGGTGCGCCCGGCGGCGTGAAAGGTGACGTCATGATGGCAGAATTTCTTCGCCGCCGCGCTGAGGATGCCCTGGACGGATGTGCCGACATCCTGTTTCTGCCAGCCGACAAGGCCGGCGCCGAAAAATTCCAGCGTCAGCTTGTAGCGGTAAGGGGGGGAAATATCCGGCGTCTCCGTCATGAAAATACCGTCCCGACCGGCAGTTGCAGGCCCCGTTGCAGTTCGGCCGCCGTCATTGGCGCCTTGCCGGCCCGCTGCGCCCGCAGGATATTGAGCGCCCGGCCGTCGCCGCAGGCGATGGTCAGCGGCGGGGCGATCAGTTCTCCGGGCTGTCCCTCGCCGGGGATAACTTCCGCTTCGAGCATCTTGATCCGGCCGCCATTTGCCATGGCGTAGGCCCCGGGGAAGGGGCTGAGGCCGTGGATATGGTTGCGCAGCTGTTCGGCGGAAAGGCGCCAGTCAAGGCGGGCTTCGGCCTTGTCGATTTTCGGCGCATAGCAGGCGCCCTGTTCCGTCTGCGGCCGGGGCGTCAGGGCGCCGGAGACATAACCGTCGAGCGCCGGGACAATCGCCGCCGCGCCGAGGGATTTTAATCTGTCATGCAGCGCGCCGGTGGTGTCGGTCTGCCGGATCGCAATCCGCCGCTCAAGGATCACCGGACCGGTGTCGAGCCCTTCCTCCATCACCATGACGTCGATGCCGGTTTCCCGGTCGCCGGCCATGATCGCCCGGTGGATCGGCGCCGCCCCGCGCCAGCGCGGCAGCAGGGAGGCATGAATATTCAGGCAGCCATATTTCGGCGTCTCAAGGATGGCTTTCGGCAGCAGCAGGCCATAGGCGACGACAACCGCCGCGTCCAGATCAAGGGCGGCGAATTTCTGCTGCTCTTCGGCTGATTTCAGGCTTTTCGGCGTATGAACCGGGATGCCGTGCTGTTCCGCAAGCTGGTGGACCGCAGAGCGGCGCAGCGCCTTGCCGCGGCCGGCCGGGCGCGGCGGCTGGCTGTAGACGGCGACCACGTCATGGCCGGCGTCAATCAGCGACTGCAATATATCCCGGGCGAAATCCGGCGTTCCCATAAAGGCGAGCCGCAAGCTTCGTGTCATTTATGTCTCCCGCGGGCGATGCCCGGACGATTGATTTCCTTAGAAAGCGGATGGCGGCTGATGTTTGCCCGAACCGGGCGTCAGGCCTCCTTTACCAGTTTCTTGACCTTTCGGACGACCATATTCCGTTTCAGGGAAGACAGATAGTCGATAAAAACGATGCCGTTGAGGTGGTCCATTTCATGTTGAATGCAGGTGGCGAACAGGCCGTCGGCATGGATATGCTGTTCTTCGCCGTCATAATCGAGGAAGCGGACCTTGCATTCCGCCGGCCGTTCGATGTCGGCATATTGCTCCGGCACGCTCAGGCAGCCTTCGTTATAGACCGCCGTATCTTCCGACGTCCAGGTGATCTCCGGATTGATGAAATATCGCGGCGCGGGATCTTCATCCTCAAGCGACAGATCCATCACCAGCACCCGGATCGGCCGGCCGACCTGTACCGCCGCCAGCCCGATCCCCGGCGCGTCATACATGGTTTCCAGCATGTCGTCCATAAAGGCCCTCAATTCATCGTCGACCTGCGCCACCGGGGTAGAGATGGTTTTCAGCAAGGGGTCCGGTACGGTTACAATTGGTAATATGGCCATATTTTCCTGATCGATTCTTTGTGCTTTCAGTTTGTAGGTAATATGATACGCTGCGATCGTCAAGTGGTTGACGGTTATATTCATCGGTTTCCGCATTGGAAGCCGTGCGCCAACACAGGGATTATACCATGGACCAACTCACAGTGATCATCATCGCGGCGGCTTTTGGGATTCTGGCGCTTGTGGCGGTGATGGTTTTTCTGCTGGCCCGCTCCCTCGGGCGCAGTCATCAGGAGCTGACGAAGCGGATGGAGGAAAACCGCGGCGGTCACGCGAGCCAGATGCAGCATATGATGCAGATCACCGCCGCCCTCGAGGGCCGGTTGAGCCAGATGTCGGAACAGAACAGCAAGGATCGGGAGGAAATGAACCGCACGCTGGCCGAGCGACTTGACAAGGTCAGCCAGCGCATGGGCGACAGCCTGGAAAAAACCACCAAGAACACGGCGGATTCGCTGGGGGAATTGAAGGCGCGGCTGGCGGTGATTGACGACGCCCAGAAAAACATCACCGAATTGAGCGGCCAGATGGTCGGCCTTCAGAATATTTTGTCCGACAAACAGGCGCGGGGCGCCTTCGGCGAAATCCAGCTCAACGACCTGGTGTCGCAGATCCTGCCGCCGAGCGCCTTTGAATTTCAGGCACAGATGAGCAATGGCCGCCGGGCGGACTGCCTGATCAAGCTGCCCAATCCGCCGGGCTCAATCGTGGTCGACGCCAAATTCCCGCTGGAAAGCTATCATCTGCTGCGCAATGCCGAGGACGATGGCCGGAAGAAAGCCGCCATCGCCCGCTTCAAGGCCGACATTCTGAAACATGTGAAGGATATTTCGGAGAAATACATCATCAACGGCGTCACCGCGGAATCGGCGCTGATGTTCCTGCCCAGCGAGGCGGTCTATGCCGAACTGCACGCCAACTTCGCCGATGTGGTGGAGAAATCCTATCGCGCCCGGGTGTGGATCGTCAGCCCGACGACGCTGATGGCGACGCTGAACACGGTGCGGGCGGTGCTGAAGGACGCCCGGATGCGCGAACAGGCGGGGGTGATCCAGAAGGAGGTCGGCGTGTTGATGGATGATGTCGGCCGGCTTGATGAGCGGGTCGGCAAGCTGCGAACCCATTTCCATCAGGCGGAAAAGGACATCGGCCTGATTGAGACCTCGGCCCGCAAGGTCATGAGCCGCGGCGAGAAGATCGAAAGCCTGCAACTGGAAGACGGCGAGAGTCCGGAAGCGGTTCTCGAGCCGGCCCCGGCCAAGATACAGGCGGAGTAAAAATAAAACCCCGCCGCCGTTTCCGGGGCGGGGCTTTTTCGTTGAATTCTGTCCGCGGACCTGGCGAACCGGCCCGGCGGGCGGTCAGTCGACCTGTTTCAGGAAATCATCCAGGTCCCGGCTCAGGACAATGCTGTTTTCGGTCATGATCCTGACCGTCTCCAGCATTTCAGTGGCGGATTGACCGGTGTCGCCGGCGCCCTTGTTGACATCGCTGATGCGCTGGCTGGCCTCTTCGGTGCTGCCGGCGGCCAGTTGGGCGCTGCGGCTGATTTCGTTGGTTGCGGCGGATTGCTCACTCATGGCGTAATTGATGCTGAGGGCAATATCCTTGACCTGGTTGATCTTGTCGCCGATATGGGACACCGTGCCGGTGGCGAGTTGGGTCACATCCTGGATTTTCTGAAGCTGGCTGGTGATCTGATCGGTGGCCTCGGCGGTTTTCTGGGCCAGGCTTTTCACTTCATTGGCGACCACGGCGAACCCCTTTCCGGCTTCGCCGGCGCGGGCCGCCTCGATGGTGGCGTTCAGCGCCAGCAGGTTGGTCTGGCCGGAAATTTCCGTGATGATATTGAGGATGGTCGAGATCTGGTTGACTTCCTGGGACAGGTCGCTAATCGCCTGGCTGGTCTTGTCGACATCGCCGACGGTTTCGGTGATCAGGCCGGAGGAACGCTCCACCTGATTGGTGATCTCGCCAATGGAGCTGCTCAGTTCCTCGGCGGCGCTGGCGACGGTCTGGACGTTTGACCGGGTCTCATTGGCCGACTGCACCGCATGACCGCAATATGTCTTTGTCTCATGGGCGTTATCCGACATGGCGGTCGCTTTCGGGCTCAGTTCGGACGAGGATTCGATCATGTCCTTGACGTTGGCGATGAATTTCCGGGTCATGTTTTTGACCATCTCGTCCTTGTCCTGAATCTGACCGACAAGCGCGTTGAAGGCGGTGCTGTGGCGCAGGAATTCGCCGCCCATGCCCTCGGGGAGAATGCGGCGGTAAAATTCGCCGTCGCGGATCGCCTGCATGGTGGCGCCGGCCTCGGACATGAAACACTGGACCAGATTGGTGAAGTCATTGATGTCGGCGGCCAGTTCATCAAGTTCGGCGTTCACGCCTTTTCGGTTGATCCGCGCCTCAAGGTCGCCTTTTTTCAATTCGGCGCAGACCTTGCGGGCTTCGGCGATTTCCCGGGTGATGTCCGCGCTGTCCCTTTGTTTGCTGAGGGCGCCGATGACCTCGGCAAGCTCCTTCAGGGCGGGATCGGCAATATTGTCGGTCAGGCCGCCCGCCGCGCCGCCGGCGAGCATATCCCGGCATTTCTCAGTCAGTTTAGTGATGGCCTCCACCGGTATTTTAGCCTCGGTTTTGGGTTTTCTGGCAAAAAAAGTCATCATTCTGTTCTTTCTTTAATGACGAATCGAAATTCAGGCGGCGTTGCTTAAGGCAAAAATATATTCCGCGTAGGAGGCGCCTTTCTGATCAAGAAAATCCATCAGGCAATCGTGAGAAGCCTTGATGCCCTGCCTGGGGCTTGGGTGGCTTTTTTCGATTTCGAGCAGCTTTTTGTATAAATCGCCCATCTCCCGGACAGCAGGTTTTTTGGGACAGCGGCGGCTGGAATGATAGCCGATATGATTGCCCTGCAGGTTATAGCTCGGCACCACATGGGCGAGCACCCAGTAATGATCGCCGGAGCGGTGCAGGTTGACGACAAAGGCGAAGATCTCCTTTTGCTGCTGCAGGGTGGCCCAGAACAGTTCGAAGATGCAGCGCGGCATGTCGGGATGGCGGATGATATTATGGGGCTGGCCCAATAATTCGTCGTGGCTGTAGCCGCTCATTCTTTCGAACAGAGCGTTGGCGTAGGTGATCTTTCCCTTGAGATCGGTTTTGCTGACAATTAATTCGTTTTCCGGAAAGAAAAGTTCTTTTCCCGTCGGGGAAATCTGGTTGGCTGACATTTATAAACCCTTACATTAAAACACGGCCTTCTTGCGGGGCAATCCATATTTGGACTGCCCTTCATGGTAGATCGGGTTGATTAAAATTAAATTAAGCAATCGGCGGGTTTTGTAAAAAAACCAAATATAATAAATAATGCAGTAGGGTATATCGTTCAGGTAATGCTGTTGATGTTGTCTTCCCAGTTTTCGCCGTCAAAATCCTGGAATGTTATCCCTTTGAGGGTGCTGTGATCGAGACAATTGACATTGACGCTGTAGCCCTCGGGATGGGAGCGGGGGACATAGAAGGATTTGACGCCGCAGGTCTTGCAGAACAGATGCTGCGCCGTGTGGGTGTTGAAGCTGTAACAGCTCAGATTGTCCCGGCCCTGAAGCAGGGTGAAATCGGCCTTTTCGACGATCAGATGCAGAAAGCCCGTCATGCGGCACAGGGAGCAGTTGCAGCGGATAGCGGTGATTTCCGCCGGGGCGTTGACGGTGAATTTAACCGCGCCGCAATGGCAGCCGCCCTGATGGGATATGGTGTGGGTTATGGGGGAGGTCATGAGGCGCTCCTTTAAAAAGGCCGTCTGGATTTGAGCGCCGCGGTCAGGGTGCCGTCATCCAGATAATCCAGCTCGCCGCCCACGGGCACGCCATGGGCCAGGCGGGTGACGGCGACATCGCAGCCTTTCAGCCGGTCGGTGATATAATGGGCCGTGGTCTGGCCGTCGACCGTGGCGTTGGTGGCGATGATCACCTCGGTAATCTTCTCATCCCGGGCCCGGTCGATCAGCGACGTGATATTCAGGTCATCAGGGCCGATCCCGTCGAGCGCCGACAGGGCGCCGCCGATGACATGGTATCGGCCGCGGTAGCTGCCGGCCCGCTCCAGGGCCCACAGGTCGGCGACATCCTCGATCACGCAGATGGTCGACATGTCCCGCCTGTCGCTGTCGCAGATATGACAGGGATCGCTGGTGTCCAGGTTGCCGCAGGTGCTGCAGGGGTTGACATGTTCCGCCACATCGGCGAGGGCGGTTGACAGCGGGCGCATCACCGAATCCTTGCGCTTGATCAGTTGCAGCGCCGCCCGGCGGGCCGAGCGGGGCCCAAGGCCCGGCAGCTTGGACAGCAACTGGATCAACTGGTCAAGTTCGGAACCATAGGACGCCTTGCGATACAAAAGTCAGATCCTCCTGTTGGGGAATGTTGCCGGCGAAATCATCAGAAGGGCAGGTTAAAGCCCTCGGGCAGTTGCATGCCGCCGGTGATTTTCGCCATTTCCGCCTGGGAATGGGCCTCGACCTTGCGCTTGGCGTCGTTGAAGGCCGCCTTGATCAGATCCTCGACCATTTCCGCATCGTCGCCGTTGAAGATGCCGGGGTCGATTTTCAGGGCCAGCATGTCGCCCTTGCCGTTGAGGGTGACGGTCACCAGGCCGCCGCCGGACTGGCCGGTGCATTCCGCCCGCGCCAGCGCCTCCTGCATTTCGGCCATTTTGCCCTGCATTTCCTGGGCCTGTTTCATCATTTTACCAAGATTTTTCATAAGAACTCCAAAGTGATCATGTGCATATGATTGTAATATGGGGCATGGGGCCGGGAATCAAGCTCTATTCGAGGCCGAATTCATCTTCATCAATCAGAAAATGCGCTCCATCGAAGCCCGCGCCATCATCGGCCGCCGCTGTGTCGGGCAGGGCGAACTCATCGACCTTTTGGCGAATATCGGAAATTTCGGCCCCGGGGAATTCATGCAGGACGGCCTTGATCAGCGGATTTTCCGCCAGGCGGGCCCGCAATTGCCGGTCGGCTTCCTGTCGCTGTTCATGGAGGGTGTCCTCGCCCCGGTCGCTGGTCAGGGAAATGACCCAGTTTTTTCCGGTCCATTGTTTGAGCAGGTCGATCATGCGGCTGGTCAGGTTTTGCGGCGCCTGGTCTTTCAGGCGGATGTCGAGACGACCGGGGGCGAAGCTCTTTAAATGGGCGTTGTCGTTCAACTGAAAGGCGATTGCGGCTTCCGAATGGCGCTCGAACAAAGCGACCAGATCGGCGAAGCTTTCCGGGTTGGGCTCATAGGTGATCTCGACAGAGGGAGCTTCAGGGGCGTCTTCTTCGGCGACGGGACTATAATCCTGGGCGAGAATGCGGGCCTGGCCATTGCTGCGGATCACCTGAAAAGCCTGCGGCGCGCCGCTGTTGTCGGCGGCGGAGATCCGGCCGTTGCCGCGGGCGGTGCTTGCGCCGCCCCCGCCGGCGGTTGCGGAAGAGGCCGCCCCCCCCGGCCCCCCTTGCGGGCTGTCCTGCAATTTTTTGATCAGTTGCTCCGGGGTCGGCAGTTTGGCGGCATAGGTCATGCGCACCAGAACCATTTCCGCCGCGGCGAGGGGCGAGGGGGCGAAACGGACCTCCTCCAGCCCCTTGAGCAGCATTTGCCAGGCCCGGGTCAGGATCGGCATGCTGAGCGATGACGCCATCTCGAGGCCGTCCTTGCGCTCGGCCTCCGACGTGACAATATCCTCGCCGGCGTCGGGGACCACCTTGAGCCGGGTCAGCCAATGGGTCAGCTGCAGCATATCGCTCAGGATCACCGCCGGGTCGGCGCCGTGATCATATTGGTGGCGCAACTGGCCGAGGGCGTCGGCGGTGTCGCCCTTCATGACCGCCTTGTACAGGTCAAGCACCTGGGTCCGGTCGGCGAGCCCGAGCATGTCGCGGACCTGCTGCTCCGTCACCTTGCCCGCGCCATGGGCGAAAGCCTGATCGAGCAGGCTGAGGCCGTCGCGCACCGATCCTTCGGCGGCGCGGGAGATCATCGACAGGGCCTTTTCCTCGATGTCGCAGCCTTCCTGTGCGGCGATGGCGGCGAAATGGCTGTTGAGCTGTTCAATGGAGATGCGCCGCAGGTCAAAACGCTGACAGCGGCTGAGCACGGTGACCGGCACTTTGCGGATTTCGGTGGTGGCGAAAATGAATTTCACATGTTCCGGCGGTTCCTCAAGCGTTTTGAGCAGCGCGTTGAAGGCGTTGCGCGACAGCATATGGACTTCGTCAATGATATAGATTTTAAAGCGGGCCGAGACGGCGGCATAGCGCACCCCTTCGATAATCTCGCGAATATCGTCGACGCCGGTGCGGCTGGCGGCGTCCATTTCCATCACGTCGACATGGCGGGATTCAGCAATCGATATGCAGTTCTCACAGACGCCGCAGGGGGATATGGTCGGCCCGCCCTTGCCGTCTGTCCCGATGCAGTTCAGCGCCTTGGCGATGATGCGCGCCGTTGTCGTCTTGCCGACGCCGCGGACGCCGGTCAGGATAAAGGCATGGGCCAGCCGTCCCGCCTCAATGGCGTTGGACAGGGTGCGGACCATGGCTTCCTGGCCGATCAACTCGTCAAAATTGATCGGGCGGTATTTACGCGCCAGAACACGGTAATTGTCATCGGGTTTGGTCACGGGGGTTTCTGACTGAGGCGTTTCTGACATATAAGATCATCCAAGGGCGAAGATTAATTTCACGCCATTCCACTATAAAACCGCGCCGCCAAATATGCCAGCGGCGAGTTTTATTTTTAACGAAAACTGTAAAAAATATCAGAAAACTGTCAGAATTCTTTACATTTCGCTAAATTAGAAAATTCTAAGATATTGATTTTAAATGTTTCACTTTCAGGCACGAAAATTGCATGGATTCAGATGTCCGTTTCATACGCTCTCAGCGAAAGGATTCGAGGATGAAAAAGATATTTATGACCCGGGGCCTGATCGGAGGTCTGGTCGGGGCGTTGGCGTTGATCGGGAGTATCGCCTTTCCGGCATCGGCGGCGACCATCATGCTGTCAGGCACGATCCGGGATTTCTGTGCGCCGGCGATCGTCTCCACCTGTATTGATCATCCGGATTTTGAAAATGGCATCGCTGTTGATCCGGGTATTGTCCTGTCGACGCTCGGCGGTGATGGCAAGCCGGTTTATGCGGGGCTCGCCGGCAATCCGACAACCCACGGGGCGACAGCGTTCAACCAATGGTATAACGACACGGCGGGGGTCAACAGCAGCACGTCCTTTGGCATTACGCTGGATAACACCATTACAGCCGATCCGGCGATTTTCACCTTTGTCGACACCAGTTTTTTCCCGATCGACGGGGCGTTGTTCGGCAATCAGGGCCGGGCGCATAATTATCATTTCACCTATGAGCTTCATTCGAGCTTCACTTATGGCGGCGGGGAGGTTTTCACCTTTACCGGCGATGATGATCTGTGGGTTTTCATTAATGACACACTGGCCATTGATCTGGGCGGGGTGCACGGCGCTTTGACCGGTTCGGTTTCGCTTGATGCGGCGGCCGCGAGCCTCGGGATCACCGTCGGCGGGACCTATGATTTCGATCTGTTTTTCGCCGAACGCCATACGGTGGCGTCGAGCTTCAGGATTGACACCTCGATCGCCCTGACGCCGCCACCGCCGCAGGATATGCCGGCGCCGGGGGCGCTGGTTCTGTTCGGGCTGGGATTGCTGGGGCTGGGCGCGCTGCGGCGGCGCGATTAGACCGGCCGCATCAGCCGCAAGGGGAGTTGTCATCGGGCCGGACATTTCCCGCGCCGATCCTCGTATGCCTGTTATCTCTTCCTTATTTCCGACCCTTCTCCCTTATTCTCACTGTTTCCCCCTCATTCCCGCTGTCTTCTCCTCATTCCTGCGTAGGCGGGAATCCAGAATATCTTTAATAATCACGTGGTTATGTAATATTCCAGCAGTGTGTGGACCCCCGGGTCAAGTCGGGATGAGGGTGAAGGGGGATGCGAGGGGGAAGAGGGTGACGCGCGTAATGGAAAATGCGCTTTCCAAAGATGCGGGGCGACCCCGGGTTTGTTTTTTACCGGGTTTTGTCTTTTGTGGATAGGGGAGACGGGGAAGTGAGAGATTGAGCGACCCGAAATATCCCGTTACGGCTGCTCCCTTCCGGGCCTGACCGGATTGGCGGGTCAATCGTCCGTCAACCTCTCGGCCGCATATATGGTCTTTTTTGGGGTCAAGATCAAGTGCTATTCATTCGCTTATGGAAAAAAGTCGCCAGCTGTGGCAGTCTGCGCTGTGTTTTGATCCAGAGAAAGAAAAAACAATATGACGCTTGCCGACCTGTCGGAGGAATGTATTTTTGCCGGTTTTCCCCTTGATCCCGCCGATCACCGGCGATCGGATGCGGGGTGGCTCGAGGAAAGATTAACCAATCCGGCCAGTCACTTTGTGATTTACGCCGACGGGCGGCCGTTGATGAAGGTATCGGGTGAATTGCGGCCGGCGGTCAAATGTGCCGATGACATGGCGGCGGTTGCCGGCGGCGACTGGCGCGATCTGGACCGGGTATTCATCGGGCTGGAGGGGGATCAGGCCTGGTTCGCCGTCTCGCTGACGGAGAAAGCGGAATTGCCGCCGGATGAAAAATTCATCGACCTGCGTTCGGTCGCCGGGCAGTTGGGTTCCGGTGAGTTCAGCGCCGTGCCAGCGCTGCTCGCGCGGGGCAAAATGCTGCTCGACTGGAACGGACGGCGGCATTTCTGTTCCTGTTGCGGCGCGGAAACCGTGGCCAGCCACGGCGGCTATCTGCGGAAATGCCGTAATGCGGCCTGCGAGGCCGAGCATTTCCCGCGCACCGATCCGGTGGTGATCATGCTGGTGACGATGGGCGAGCGCTGCCTGCTGGGCCGTGGGGTCGGCTGGCCGGAGGGCCAGTATTCGGCGCTCGCCGGATTTATGGAGCCGGGGGAAACCATTGAGGAGGCCGTGCGCCGCGAAGTACGCGAGGAAGCCGGGATCCGCATCGGCGCCGTCCGTTATGTCAAAAGCCAGCCGTGGCCGTTTCCCTCGTCGCTGATGATCGGGGTTCGGGCCGCGGCGCTGACGACGGACATCACCCTGGACGATGAACTGGCGGCTGCGGCCTGGTTCGACCGGGAGCAGCTGCGGGCCCTGCTTGAGAAGGGCGGCGATGAGGGTTTCCGGGTCCCGCCGCGAATCGCCATCGCCCGGCATTTGATTGAGGACTGGATATATGAATGATCCGGCAAGCAAGGATTTTGAACAGGCGGCAACAGGAGTATTAAAGATTATGACGCAATCATTCCAAACCTATCAGGGAACGATCTATCCCTGGCATTGTGATCATATGGGGCATATGAATGTGATGTATTACGTTGGCAAATTTGATGAGGCGAGCTGGAATTTTTTCGCCATGGCCGGTCTCTACGGCCGCGAAATGCGCGCCGCCAACAAGGGACTCGTCGCGGTGGAGCAGAATATCCACTATAAGAAGGAGCTGCTGGCCGGTGACATTATCACGATCCGCACCGCGCCAGTGGAAATCACCGACAAATCGCTTAAATTCCGTCACGAGATGCGCAATGTGGAAACCGGCGATGTGGCGGCGACCACGATCCTTACCGGGCTTTATTTTGATAAAATCGAACGCAAGGCGATCAGCCTGCCCGCCGAGGCGCGGCGGAAATTACAGGATATGATGGGGTAACGGCTTTTTCAGGGCGACGTCGCCATGGTCGCCGCCCGCGCCCCTTTTATTTGCGGTCGAGCCGGTACTGGGCGGCGGGATAACTGCCGAGGACGCGAAACTCGCTGGTGAAAAAGGCCATTTCGTCAAAGGCGTGACGGACCGCCGCGCTGTCGGGGTGGCCTTCGATGTCGGCGTAAAACAGGGTCGCGACAAAGGCGCCGTTCAACTGATAGCTTTCGAGCTTGGTCATATTGATGCCATTGGTGGCGAAGCCGCCCATGACCTTGTACAGGGCGGCGGGAACATTGCGCACCTGAAAGATAAAACTGGTGATGATCAGCTCATCATCGGGCAGGCTTGTCAGCGGTTCGCGGGTGAAAATGACAAAGCGGGTCGTGTTATGGGTCGCGTCCTCCACATCCTGGCGCAGGCTCTGCAGGTCGTAGATCTCCCCCGCCAGGGAAGAGGCGATCGCGCCGACCGTCGGGTCATTCAGTTCGGCGATCAGTTTCGCCGCGCCGGCGGTGTCGGAATAAACTTCCGGCTCCAGACCCCAGGCCATCAGATTCCTGCGGCATTGGCCGAGGGCCTGCTCATGACTGCGCACGGTCCTCAGGCTGTCCATGGTCGCCCCCCTGACCGCCAGCAGATGGTGATTGATGCGCTGAAAATGCTCGCCGATGATATGCAGTGGAGAATGGGGAATCAGGTGATGGATGTCGGCCACCCGCCCGGCGACGGAATTTTCGATCGGAATCATGGCGTATTTCGCCCGCTTTTCCTCGACCGCGGCGAAGACATCCTCGAACGTATGACAGGGCAGGGCGGCCATCTCGGGAAAGACCGTGCGGCACGCCAGATTGGAATAGGCGCCCGGTTCGCCCTGAAAAGCAATAATATTCTCTGAATTCACTGTTTCTTGCATGTTTTTACCCTGTTCAAACTGCGCGCAGTATTTCGATTTGTCCCAATGCTGTCAAACTTTTTCCCGTCCGGAAGGCGGTTTTTATTAGTTTATGGCTTAAGAGCACTTGTGTCAGCAGGAAAACACCTGTAAACAAATGGAAAAGAGGGTGGATATGGCGCTGCCGCCGATGCATACAGATTTGCGGCATACCCTATTCGAGTAGATTTTGAACATTTAACCTGCGGGGAAGAAAATTGAATTCCTTTGAGCTGAATAAAATTGCATTGGCCCTTCTGTTGACGGTGCTGGTTATTTTCGGAATTGGCAGCCTGACAGATGTCATATTTGAAGAACAGCAACTTGCTTCACATTCCTATCCGGTTGAAATGGAAGCCGAAGCTACTGAAATGGAAGTCGAGGCTCCGGTCGCGACGGCCGATGTTGAAGCGGAGGAGCAGGAGCCGTCCCTTGGCCATCTGCTGGCGGCGGCGTCCGTTGAGGCGGGTGAGAAGGTTTTCAAGAAATGCAAAGCCTGCCATACCACGGACAACGGCGGCAAGAATCTGGTGGGGCCGAACCTGTGGAATGTGGTTGGCCGAACCATAGGGGGCGTTGACGGTTTCGCCTATTCCGACGGCATGAAGGAAAAGGGCGGCGTCTGGACCTATGAGAAACTCGACGCCTTTCTGAAGAAGCCGGGCGACTTCGTCAACAAGACGAAAATGAGCTTTGCCGGCCTCAAGAAGGCAGAGGACCGGGCCGATGTGATTGTCCTGTTGCGCTCCCTGAGCGATGCGCCGCTTGACCTGCCTGCTGCGGCGGAAGAAGAAACGGAAGAGGCCGCCCCGGAAGCAGCGGCGGCGGACGAAGAGACGACGGCGGAACAGTAATCACCGGATTTTCCGGTCGCTCAAGATACCGCCATAGGGTTATGCCATAAGATAATATAAAGGCCGCTTCCGTATTGAAGCGGCCTTTTTTATGGGGTGACGAAACGCCGTTTTCCGCCCCCTCCTCATCCTCCGGCAACTGCGGGCGAACGCAGCATAAAGCCGTGGTTTTAAGGGATGTTCCGGATTTCCGATCGGAGGCGGGAATGAGGGTGGGGGGAGCGAAAATCCGCCGGGCGGTCAGTCAGGCCGCTTGATAAAGGTCAGCGGCGGTTCGTCGGTCTGAAAGCTGACGATGTCGATCACCTCGCGCAGCGGATCAATGCTGACCCGCATATGGTGGGCGTTGGCGTGCAGCAGATGCATGTCGTCGAGCATAAAGCCGACATGCCCGGGGAAAAAGGCCAGGTCGCCATGCTGGGGCACGTCATCATCCATAAGCGTGCGGCCGATGGTTCGGGCCTGCAGGTCGCTGTCGCGGGGAACGGCGACGCCCGCCGCCTGAAAGGCCAGTTGCACCAGCCCCGAGCAGTCAATCCCGGCGCAGCTTCTGCCGCCCCACAGATAAGGGCTATAGAGGAATTTCAGCGCCTCTGACACCGGATCGCTGCCATAGTCGCGGGCGATATGGGTGGCGTAGATCCAGTTGCCGTCGGCAAGCTGGACAAAGCCCTTTTCCGGCGCCTCGCTCAGCACCGACAGTCCGGACATCATGTAAATCCGGCCGACGGGGGGGCTTTTCGGGTCGGGCGTCGGGTAGATATGGCTACTGAGATTGGCCAGATGGTGGGTGGTGGGATAGAGGTCGGGGCTCAGGGCGTCGGCCCGGCAATATCCGACATACTGGTCGCGGGCCGCCTGTCCCCAGGCCCAGCCGTCGCGGATGTCATAGACAATGAAATGCTCGCCGTACAGCAGTTGGCTCAGACAGGGAGCCTTGACATCCGGCCGGGCGCGCAGGTCCGTCAGGCCGTGAACCAGCTGATGTTCCGCGCCGTCACGATATTTATCCGCCTTGACCCGGTCCTGCAGAAAACTTGCGGCAATATCCCCCCGGGCCGGGGTCAGTCGCGGATCCAGTTCCTGCTCAGACATCTTCATTCCTCTCTCTGGTTGTTCGGCCGGGACGTCGGCCCATCTGCCGCTAATTCACCGTTTGATTGGCCTTTTCCATGGTTTCGGCGAAATCGGTCAGAAATACGGCGCCTTTGACGGTGCGCTGGATCAAAACATTGCGCTTGTCTTTTTCGTCGCGAACCCGCTTGACAAGACCCTGGGCGCTCAGGGTGTCAATGGCGCGGGTGATCACCGGTTTGGTGACATTGAGGGCCTTGGCCAGGCCGCGCACCGTATGGGGTTGCGCTTCCAGGTAAATCCGCAGCAGAAGCGCCAGCTGGCGGGAGGTCAGGTCCGGTCCCTTCGCCCTGACGGTATCGGTCAGGGTCTGCATCCAGAGCCTCAGCCCCTTGTGGCCCCCTAGATCAATATTCATAGCAAGTCCCCACGCCTATATACTGTATTTTCACAATATTTTCCCGTTGGCCGGATATTGCCCGTATATTTTGTCTTCTGCAACTTATTTTAGGCATTACTGAGAAAAGCGCTCTTTGAGATAGGAATATGCCGTCCTGAGCGCCATGGCCTCGCCGCCCTGGGGCCGGCCGGGCCGGTCGTTGCGGTTCCAGGCGAAGACATCGAAATGAACCCATTTGCCCGGGTCGTCGACAAAATGCTGCAGGAACAGCGCCGCCATGATCGCCCCGCCGAAGGGTTCGGAGCCCATATTGCTGAGGTCCGCCGTGCGGGATTTGAGCTGGGGGATATAGGGGGCGTACAGCGGTAGGCGCCAGACCGGGTCATCCGCCGCGCGCGCATGGCGGGAAAGCGTCTCGGCCAATTCATCGCCATCGGTGAAGAAAGGCACGACATCGGCGCCGAGCGCCACCCGCGCCGCGCCGGTCAGGGTGGCGAAATCGAGGATCAGCTCCGGCGCCTCCTCCGCCGCGAGGGCGAGGGCGTCGCACAGCACCAGCCGTCCCTCGGCATCGGTATTGTCGACCTCGACCGTGGTCCCCTTGTAGGTGGTGATGATGTCGCCGGGGCGGAAGGCGTCGCCGGAGATATTATTCTCCACCGCCGGGATCAGCAGGCGCAGCCGGATGTCGAGGCCATGGTCCATGATCATCTGCGCCAGCCCCAGGACATGGGCCGCGCCGCCCATGTCCTTTTTCATCAGCCGCATGCCTGACGAGGGCTTGATGTCAAGCCCGCCGGTGTCAAAACAGACGCCCTTGCCGACCAGGGTGACCTTCGGCGCGTCCTCCCGTCCCCAGGTCATATCCAGCAGGCGCGGCGCCTGCCCAGCGGCCCGGCCGACGGCGTGAATGGTATTAAAACCCCGTGTCAGAAGCGCGTCACCGACGGTTTCGGTGATCTTGGCCTTATAGGTTTGGGCCAGGTCCCGGGTGACTTCGGCCAGATGCGCGGGGCCCATGTCGCAGGTCGGCGTATTGACCAGGTCGCGCACCAGCTGCACGCCGCGGCAAATGCGGTCCGCTTCTCCGAGCCGCGCCTTGTCCCCGACCACGAGGACGGCGTTGCGGTCATTCTTTTTATCCTGATAGGCGTCAAATTTATATTGGGCGAGGACCCAGCCAATGGCGGCGAGCCCCGGAGCGTTTTCATCCATCAGGCGATAGACGCCGTCGGGCAGGCTTTCGGCGAGCGGCGCATAGGTCCAGGGCGACGGGGTCGTGTCATCATCTCCCAGCCCGAGGGCGACCGCCGACAGTGCGCCGTCGTCGGCCATCAGTTTGAGGATCTGGCCTTGTTCCGCCGTGAAATGATTGGCCTTCGCCCATTTGATCTGCGTCGGGGTCAGGGTCTCAAACCAGCCGGCCAGCGCCTCGCGGGAGATCATATAAAGCGGGATGCTGTCTGCGTCGGCGGCGTCGGTCAGGAATTTCGTCTGGTCCGTGGTGATGAATTTGGTCATTGATCTAATACTCTACAGGTCGCAACTGCGGACGGTAATATCGGCGAAGGACCGCCGGCCCGCGGTGATGGTGAAGCGATATTCCTTGTCCTTGACGACAACGCTGTGATACAGCGGCAGCATTCCGGCCGTTTCCTGGTTTTCGCCGCCCGGCAGGGTGAAGGTGACGGTCACCGGTTTTAATGGATCGAACCAGGCTTCCGGGTTGCCGTCCTCGTTAAGGGTCGGACTGCCCTTGCCGGTAATGGTGATCAGGCCGCGGTAAAAGCTGACCGACCCGTTCGCCTGTTGCGACACGGGGGTCTCGATGGTGAATCTTTTGGCCGGGGACTGGTCGGAACATTTCTCGTCTTGCGAGAGGCCGGCGATCAGGGTCGCCATGCGCGCCGGACTGACGCCGTCGGCGGCTTTCTGGTTGATGACCACCAGAAGATCCTGGATTTCCGGCGTCGGCAGCAGGGTCTGCATCTTGTTGAGGGCCGCTTCGGTATTGCCCAGCTCGCGGCGCATTTCTTCCAGGTCGGCGGCCTGCCGGTCGAATTTCTGCTTGCTGTAATCGACGGTGCGCAGGGCGATTTTCTGGCCGGTGTCAAAAGCGAGATAACTGCAGCCGACGATAACCGCGATGAAGAAAATCGTCTTGAACAGGGCCCAGAACCGACGGGCGCGGCGTTTTTGAAGTTCTTTCCTGTGGGCGAGGCCAAGTGACATTATTATGGAATTTCCCTGTGATCTTTAGCTGTTGCGGGACTCTACCCCAGAAGTTAAAGATACGCAACGGCGCGGGCAACAGAAAACTGGCGGTTGCGGTGCAAAAAGACGGGAAAACAGCCCTATCCGCGTTTCAGCAGCAGGGTGTCGAACGTCTTGTATCTGCTTTTGGTCCAGACCATAAAGCCGTTTCTGTCGGCGAGCCGCAGGGAGGTGGCGTTTTCCGGCGCGATCATGCAGACGATCGCCCGCCCGGGGAAATGCATTCCGGCCCAGTTCAGGGCGGCTTTCAGCGCCTCATCGGCATAGCCCCGGCCGTGGCGCTCGGCGAGAAGGCCCCAGCCGGCCTCCAGTTTGCCCTCGAGGGAGGGCGCGATCTGTCGTTTGAAATCGGCGAAGCCGACCTCGCCGATGAAATCGCCGGTGGATTTTAACGCGACGGCCCAATAGCCGTGTCCCAGCATCATCCAGTGGCCGCCGTGGCGGATCATCTTGGTCCAGGCGTCTTCCCGGGTGAGGGGCCGGCCGGTGGTGTGGCGGGTGAATTCCGGTTGCTGGAACATGGCGGCGTAAGTCTCGAAATCGGCAAGCATATGCGGCCGCAGGATCAGCCTGTCGGTTTCAAGGGTCGGGGCGGTGGCGAATAGGATGTCGGTCATGCGGGGGCTCCAAATTTCATCGGAACAGATTATCCGAAAATGCGGTTTTTACAAAGCGGCTCTTCAGCTAAACTGATCGCATAAGCCGATTCCCGCCTGCTTCCGCGACGGCGGCAGGATGGCGTAAGGTGAAAGAATAGAAAATAATGTCTGGAAAAAAGGGAAAGAGCAGGGGGCTTCATGAACGAGGGGAGTTATGTTTATATTCTGGCGCACAAGAAGAATGGCACGCTTTATGTCGGCGTGACGCGGAATTTGGTGCGGCGGGTCTATGAGCATAAGACTCATCTGGTGGCGGGCTTTACCCGGACCTATGCGGTGGACCGTCTGGTCTATTATGAGCGGCATGAGGTGTTGCTGGACGCGGTGACGCGGGAAAAGCAGATCAAGAAATGGCGTCGGGTCTGGAAAATACGTCTTATCGAAGAGTTTAATCCTGATTGGCGTGACCTGTATGAGGATATTTGCCGGTGAGGGGGGCTGCGGGTGGGTTCCCGCCTGCGCGGGAACGAGGGTATGACATAGCGAACGACCGCCAGCAACCTGCGCGGGAACGAGGCCCTCCGGATCGTGCCGGATGAGCTTGAAATCGTGGGGTAACCTCCCGCCGGCGCGGGAACGAGGTGGTTGCTTTAAGGTTGATAGCGAACAAAAATACCTGTGGCAGTCTAACGGCGATCCAAGGACATGGTTAAAAACACAAGCAAAAGCACGAGCTTCATTCCCGATGCTTCTTCCGCTTCATTCCCGATGCTTCTTCCGCTTCATTCCCGATGCTTCTTCTGCCTCATTCCCGCGCAGGCGGGAATCCACCGGCAGGCAATGAGGCGCGGGGGAATTCCAACTGAATTTTAAAGCCGCAGAGGGCCGTCATCTACCGGCGGGTGAAATAACAGCAGGTAAAAAAACGCCTGCATGAAGCTCGCACGGGCGGTTTTGCGGTTCCCTGAAAAGCCGCCGCCTTACCGTTCGTCGAAATCGACGACAATGCGTTCGGTCAGCGGATGGGACTGGCAGGTGAGGATAAAGCCGGCCTCGACCTCGTCCTCCTCAAGGGAATAGTTGGTTTCCATATTGACCTTGCCCTCGACCAGCTTGGCGCGGCAGGTGCAGCAGACGCCGCCCTTGCAGGCGAAGGGCAGGTCGGCGCCCCGTTCCATGGCGGCGTCGAGGATGCTGTCGCCGCCCATTTCCAGATCAAAATTGAATTCGTCGCCGTCGACAATCACCGTCACCTGACTTGATTTGCCGGCGAGGTCGGCGTCAATATCCTCGGCCGCCTGTTTTTCACCCTGGCTGACCGAGGGCGAGGTGAAGAGCTCGAAATGAATATTTTTCGCCGCCATGCCGCTGTCTTTCAGGGTTTCGGAGACATCCATGATCATTTCCTCGGGGCCGCAGAGATAGGCCTCGTCGGCGCCGCTGGCCGGGATCAGCCGGGCCATGACCTGTTTCGCCTTGTCGCCGGTGATCCGGCCGGAAAACAGCGCCACTTCCTGATCTTCCCGCGACAGGATATTGATCATGTTGAAGCGCGCCATATAGCTGTTTTTGAGGTCGATCAGATCCTCGCGGAAGATGATCGATTTGCGGGTCCTGTTGCCGTAAACCAGGGTGAAGGTGCTTTTCGGTTCATAGACCAGGATCGTGCGGATGATCGAAATCAGGGGCGTGATGCCGCTGCCGGCGGCGAAACCGACATAATGCTTTTCATGGGCCGGGTCGAGATGGGTGAAGAAATTGCCCATCGGCGTCATGACGTCAAGGGTATCGCCGATTTTCAGCTCCTCATTGGCGAAACTGGAAAACAGCCCGCCCTTGATTTTCTTGACCGCCACCCGGAGTTCGTCATCAAACAGGCCGCTGCAGATGGAATAGGACCGCCGGGTGTCCTTGCCGTCGATCACCGTTTTCAGGGTCAGATACTGGCCGGCGTTATACTGATATTCCTCGTGAAATTCCGCGGGAACATCAAAGGCGATGGAGACCGTGTCGTCGGTCTCCTTTCGGATATTGGAAATTTTTAACGGATGAAAGGTCGGCATAATATAAAACCCTGATAATGTACCTCAAAATATTATTTACATGCTACTAAATGCATTTGAAATAATCAAACGGCTCCTTGCAGTCAAGGCAGCGATAAAGCGCCTTGCAGGCGGTGGAGCCGAATTCGCTGATCTGTTCCGTGTTGTCCGATTTGCATTGGGGGCAGGAAATTTTCTTCTGGCCGCCAAACAGCATCGCCTTGTTGCTGGTGGTTTTTTCCGGCGGCGCGATGCCGTAGGCTTCGAGCTTTCGCTTGCCCTTTTCCGTCATCCAGTCGGTGGTCCAGGCCGGCGACAGGCTGGTGGTGACCTGGTGATCGGGGAAGCCGTGACGGGTCAGGGTTTCCCGGATCTGTTCTTCCAGCATATACATGGCCGGGCAGCCGGAATAGGTCGGCGAAATAACCACCTCCAGCCGGCCGTCTTTTGCGTCTTTTACCTCGCGGGCGATGCCAAGATCGACAATTGACAGCACGGGGATTTCCGGATCCTTGACCTCTTCGAGGATGGTCCAGACCTTGTCCGGGTCAAAATTTTTAAATGTCGAAACCATGACTTTTCTCCTGAGGCATGCTTTGGGGGGAAGCGGTTTACCACTCACAGCCGGGATAACGGCGTTGCATGAACTGCAGATCGGTCAGGATGTAACCGAAATGCTCCGTATGGCGACCTTCCGCCTTGCCGCCCGACTGGGCCCAGTCATTTTCCGGCCGTTTCAGGGTCGCCTGTTCAAGCACCGCATCGACCATCTGGTCCCAATCGGCCTTCAGGGCGGTGACATCGACGGCGATTCCGTCCTCGAGCAGGCTTTTTTCGGCATCATTGAGGGTGAACAGTTCGCCGGTGAACATCCACAGGTTATCGATCGAATTCTGCACCCGCCGGCGGCTTTCCGCGGTGCCGTCGCCGAGCCGGATCAGCCATTCGCTGCTGAAGCGCAGGTGATAGATCACCTCTTTCAGGGATTTGGCGCCGATGGCGGCCAGTTCCTTGTCCTTTGACCGGGCGAGGGCGGTGAAGAACAGCTTGTTATAGGCGCTCATGAAAAACAGGCGGACGATGGTGTCGCCCCAGTCGCCATTGGGCGCCTCGGCGAGCAGCGCGTTGCGGAAATCGATCTCGTCCCGCAGATAGGCGAAGTCGTCCTCCGTCCTGCCGTCGCCGCCGGCCGTCCCGGCGTAGCTGTAGAGTTCACGGGCCTGGCCGATCAGGTCGAGCGCGCAGTTCATCAGCGCCATTTCCATTTCGAGCGATGGCGCCCGGAAGCACCATTCGGACATCCGGTGGCCGATGATCAGGCCATTGTCGCCGATTTGCGCGGCATATTGGACCAGGGCGTCTTTTTTGCTCAGGGTGTTGCTGGAAAGTTCGGTCATTTGGATTAACTCCTGTCATATTTTCCCGTCAGTTCGGTGAAACCGGTTTTGAAAACGGGTCCCGCCAAACCTGGGGAATTACATTTTGCCGGCCCCTTTGGGGATGTTGTAAAATGTCGGATGGCGATAGATTTTATCGTCAGCCGGTTCAAACAGGCTTTCCTTGTCCTCGGGCTTGGAGGCGGTGATCGCGTTGGAGGGCACGACCCAGATGCTGACGCCTTCGCTGCGGCGGGTATAGACGTCGCGGGCCGATTCGAGGGCCATTTCCGCATCGCTGGCGTGAACGCTGCCGCAATGCTTGTGGTCAAGGCCGGCCTTGCTGCGGATAAAAACTTCCCACAGGGGCCATTCTTTCTCCGGAGATTTGTTTTTTTCAGTCATGGTAAAAATCCTTGTTGATCTTGGCAATCCGTTGCATTCGCGGGTCAGGCGACCTGCTTGTTCCGGTGTTTTTCGGCATAGGCGGCGGCGGCTTCGCGCACCCAGGCGCCGTCCTCATGGGCCTTGCGGTGGGCGGCGACGCGTTGCCTGTTGCAGGGGCCGTTGCCCTTGATGACATTGGCGAATTCCTCCCAGTCGATTTCGCCGTAATCATAATGGCCGCGTTCCTCGTTCCATTTCAGGTCGGGATCGGGCAGGGTGACGCCGAGGAAATCGGCCTGGGGCACGGAGGCGTCGATGAATTCCTGGCGCAGCTGGTCATTGGACTTGCGTTTGATCTTCCATTTCATCGACTGGGCGGAATGGGGCGAATCGCTGTCATTGGGGCCGAACATCATCAGCGCCGGCCACCAGAAGCGGTTGACCGATTCCTGGAGCATTTCCTTCTGCTCTTTCGTGCCTCTCGACAGGGCGAGCAGCAGTTCGTAGCCCTGGCGCTGATGGAAGCTTTCCTCTTTGCAGATGCGGATCATCGCCCGGGAATAGGGGCCGTATGAACAGCGGGACAGGGCGACCTGGTTGGTGATCGCCGCGCCATCAACCAGCCAGCCGATGGTGCCCATGTCGGCCCAGGACAGCGCCGGATAGTTGAAGATCGACGAATATTTGGCCTTGCCCGTATGCAGGGCGTCAATCATCTCGGCCCGGGACGTGCCGAGGGTTTCGGCGGCGGAATAGATATAGAGGCCGTGACCGCCCTCATCCTGAATTTTCGCCAGCAGGATCACTTTGCGGCGCAAGGACGGCGCCCGGGTGATCCAGTTGCCTTCCGGCTGCATGCCGATCACTTCGGAATGGGCGTGCTGGGACATCTGGCGCACCAGGGTTTTCCGGTAGGCGTCCGGCATCCATTCCTGGGGCTCGATCTTGATGTCGTCGTCGATCTTTTGCTGGAAGAGCTCCTCCAGTCTTGCCTGTTCCGCGGTGGTCGGTTCGGCGATTTCGATCGGCTTCTGTATTGATGTGTCTCCGTACATTTGGGCCTCTCCTGATAAAGACGGGATCTGAATATCCCGGTGAAACGCAGGGTGAAAATTATTTAATATCTATAATAAAGGGCAATATGTAACAGAAAATTATAAAAATCAACAAAAAATGTATCATATAATGATATTTTTCTTCGGCCCTGTTTCTAGAAACAGAAAAAGCCCTGTATTTATGGTCTGGTTCAGTTCAGGCCGCCGAAACGGTTATAGAAGTCTTCTTCGGCCGGCGGCAGGCATCCCTCTTCGGTTTCCATCAGGCTGCTCAGGCGGTTTTCCGAGGGCGCAAGCAGCAACTGGTAAATCTCCCGACACATCCGATAGGCGCTGTTGCCTTCCCAGTGGGCCGGCATCAGCAGGTCCGGCAGGCGCGGGTCGCGCAATAATATCTTGCGATATTCATGCACCATCAGCAGGCGAATCAACAGGCTGTCCTCTGGCCCCGGAATATCGCCCGCCGTCAATTGGCCAAGCAGGGGCCGGTAACGCTCGAGGAATTTCAGGTATTTAATACTAAGCTCTTCCAGGTTCCAGCAGCCCTTGACCATTATATCCAATGCGGCGGAGGAGGTCAATTCATGGGACGCCTGGTTGAGGATGATCACATCCTGGCGAATTTCAAGGTGATCCAGCGTCCGGTCCAGCGACAGCATGTCGGGCATGGGATGGGCGAGGATCCCCTTGGTGATTTTGCCGAAGCCGAGCCAGCCCAGTTCCTTGATGGCGAGATCCTTGTTGATGTCCCGGTTGTCGGGCAGAATGACCAGGGTCCAGCGCTGGTCCCAGTCGCTGCGGGGGCCGGCGTAAATCTGCGGCGTGGCGTTGCGAAACCGCCGGCGCCCTGACTCGGTCAGGCTGTAATAGCTCCGGCGCCCCACCTGGCGGGGGCTGATCCAGTTGTCCTTGTTGAGCCGGGAGACGGCGGTGCGCACGTGACGGGCGTTAATCCCCAGCGGGTCGAGCAGGTTGATCAGGCTGCCGAGCCACACCGTGCCGCCGCGGGGGGCCAGCAGGTCGCCGTAAACGGTGATGATCAGTGACCCCGCCCTGAGGGGTTGTTGTTCCTGAAAATCCCGGATCAGTTTCTCTAACTGTTGTGCAATGGTCATATTTTATTTTATACGTTTACGCGCCAATGTGATTATCTTACATTTATAACCTTAACATATCCTGATTTTGTATCATATGGGAAGCAGAGAAATCATGACCGATCCAGATCAATTGGCCGCACAGGTCGCGGAACATCTTTACAAACCGGATACGGCGGTGGCGAGCCTCGGCATCAGGGTTGTCGAGGTCGCGCCGGATTACGCCCGACTGACCATGAAAATCCGCCGGGATATGCTCAACGGTCACAGCATTTGCCATGGCGGTATGATTTTTACCTTGGCCGACGCCTGTTTCGCCTATGCGGCCAATTCGGCCAATGTCATGACGGTGTCCCAGTCGAGCAACATCACCTTTGTCGCCCAGGCGGCGGAAGGCGATGTCCTGACCGCCGAAGCGCGGACGACAAGCGCGCCGACGGGCCGGACCGGCCTTTATGACGTGATCGTGCGCAATCAGCAGGGCGATGAAATCGCCTTTGTCCGCTGCAACAGCTACCGGCTCAAGCGCAAGGTCGTCGAAGGGTTGTCCACGGGGTGATGATGCGGGGGCGAAGAAAATTATCCCGTCCGCAGAAAGCCATTCGTAACGGATGACCCTTCGCGGTATGAACCGTCCCCACCCCTCATCAACTCATTTGTTTAAGGTAGATCCGGCCTGTGGATTCCCGATCGGGGTCGGGAATGAGGGCGAAGTGTCGGGAATGAGGATAGCGAACGCGGGGAGGGGATAGCGCAATTCCAGCAATGGTCCGGTTTTGTCGGCCGCCCGAGGCCATCCGCCAAAGAAAAAGGCCATCCATTAGGGATGACCTTTTGCGGCGCTGTCAGAGATGTGGCGGTCTCAGTCAATATGGATATTGCCGGTCTTGCTGTCAACATAGGCCCGGGCGACGGTTCTGGTGCGGTCCTTGATCAGAACGCGCCACTGGTCGCCCTCTTTGCGGATGGCGCGGGCTTCATATCCGCTATGGTCATATTCACGTTTCAGCAATTCATTGACCAGGTTTTTGGCGTTGCTTTTTGAAACGTTGATCTGTTTAGGCGCAGCGTATACATCCTTGCCGGCGTTGGTTATGTCATGGGCGAAAGCGGTTGAGCCCATGGCGGCAGTGAGGGCGATTATTGCGGCGGCTGAGATGGCTTTGACGGTTGTGGCGGTGGCCATGCTGTTTCTCCTATATTATGTTCCGGTTTATATTCGGGGTGGCTGATAGTTATTTTATAGCGCGCGGCCCGGCGGGCGAGAAGCCGGATGCGATGAAGTCTTTCCGCTTTGCGATAAACTGTAACGCCTTGTGATGAAGGGATGTTTTTTTGCGATAAAAATTTTATCCGCCGTTGATCCAGCGCATTATCCTGCTGAATATTGCCCTTTATACTCGGCGCCGGAATAGTGTCAGAAGTATTTAAGGAGGAAAAAATGCAGTTTGTTCCCTGTAACGGCAAATGTACGGATAGCGGCTCCCATTGCGAAGGCTGCGGGCGGGCCCATGAGGATGTCGCGATCACCCGCAAGATGGTCGGTGATATGGCGGCCTATGTTCAGAAGAAGCAATATGACAATCCGGAAGAATTCGCCCGCTTTATCAATCACGCCATCCTGTTCAAGCTGGCCAATTCCTGAACCGTCGTTCGTCAGATGATCTCCCCTTTCGAAAGCGGTAAAAAATAAAAAGAAAATTGCCTTACGGCTCAATAAGGGCCAATATTGTAAGGGCCGGTACGGTTTGAATCGTATTATTTTTATCCGGCTTTTATTTGAGGGATATTTTCATGAAACTGACTTTTCTGGGGGCGACGGAAACGGTAACAGGGTCCAAATATCTGGTCGAAAAATCCGGCCGGAAAATATTGATCGATTGCGGCCTTTTTCAGGGAATGAAGGAACTGCGCCTGCGCAACTGGGCCAAGCTGCCCCTTGATGCGGCGGGCATTGATGCGGTGATCCTGACCCATGCCCATATTGATCACAGCGGCTATATTCCGGCGCTGGTCAAACAGGGCTTCCGCGGCCGGATATATTGCTCGAAAGCGACCTATGACCTGTGCGCCATTTTGCTGCCCGACAGCGGCTATCTTCAGGAAGAGGACGCGGAACGGGCCAATCGCTATGGCTATAGCAAGCACCATCCGGCGCGACCCCTCTATACGCAGGAGGACGCCCGGGCGGCGCTGGATTATTTCCATCCGGTGGATTTTGACGAAGTGACGGAAATCGACCCGGGCCTGAGTTTCACCCTCGGCCGGGCCGGGCATATTCTGGGTGCGGCCTTTGTCCATCTCTGTTCGGAAAATACCTCGATCCTGTTTTCCGGCGACATGGGGCGACCCGACGATCCGGTGATGCCGGCGCCGGCGCCTTACCCCGAGGCCGATTATCTGGTGGTTGAATCGACCTATGGCGATCGCCGGCATGAGAATCTGGACCCGAAGGAGGCCCTGAAGGAGATTATCCGGACCACCGTCCACCGGGGCGGAATGGTGCTGATCCCGGCCTTCGCCGTCGGCCGGACGCAGAATTTGCTCTATTATATATGGGAGCTGAAGCGCGACGGATATTTCAAGACGGTTCCGGTCTTCATTGACAGCCCGATGGCGACCAAGGCGACGGAATTGCTTTGTCGCCATGCCGCAGACCACCGGCTGTCGGAAAAAATGTGCGCCGCCGTCTGTGACCTGGCGACCTACACCCGCACGCCGGACGAATCAAAGGCGCTGGACCATCTGACCTCGCCGGCGATCATCATTTCGGCCAGCGGCATGGCGACCGGCGGCCGGGTTCTCCATCATCTGAAAACCTATCTCGGCAATCACCGGAATACGATTTTATTCACCGGATTCCAGGCGCGGGGCACTCGCGGCGACCGGCTTGTCAGCGGGGAGGCGGAAATCAAGATCCATGGCCAGATGTGGCCGGTCCGGGCCCAGGTGGAAAATCTCGCCAATACCTCGGCCCATGCCGACAGTGACGAGATCATGGCGCAGCTCGGGCGGATGACACGACCGCCGAAGAAGGTATTCATTACCCATGGCGAAGGATCGGCGTCGGCGGCCCTGGGCGCGCGCATTGCCGATGAACTGCAATGGGATGTCGTGATCCCGCACTATGAGCAGGAGGAAGACCTGTGAAGGACTTGACCGCGAAGGATGATCAATCAGACAAGGCGGAACTGCATCTCTGCCGTCTGGGGATCGACACCTATAAGGAAGCGGTGATTTACATCCGCGAGGACAGCCATGTCTGTATTTCGGAAGGTTTCGAGGCGCACGCCCGGATTCGCGTTTGCCTCTGTGACCGGGCGATTATCGCCACGCTGAATATGGTCAAATCGGATATTCTCGAGCCCGGCTACGCCAGCCTGTCGGAATATGCCTGGGAATTGCTGTCGGCGCGGGAAGGGGATGTTGTCTGCCTGTCGCACGCGCATCCCGTGGCGTCGCTGAGCCACGTAAGATCGAAGATTTACGGCAATCCGCTGACCATGCCCCAGACGGTTGAGATCATTAATGATATTTCGGCGGGGCGCTATTCGGATATTCATATTTCATCCTTCCTGACCGCCTGCGCCGGCGGGCGCTTAAGCCTTGAGGAAACCGTGCATCTGACCCGCGCCATGGTCCGGGCGGGCGATTGCCTGAGCTGGCCGGTGGATATGGTGGTCGATAAACATTGCGTCGGCGGCCTGCCCGGCAACCGGACGACGCCGATTGTGGTGGCGATTGTCGCCGCCTTTGGCCTGACGATTCCCAAAACCTCGTCCCGGGCGATCACCTCGCCGGCCGGCACCGCCGACACCATGGAAATCCTGGCCCCGGTCGAACTGGACATGGCGCGGATGCGCAAGGTGGTGGAACAGCAGAACGGCTGCATCGTCTGGGGCGGTTCGGTTTCCCTGAGCCCGGCGGACGACGTGTTGATCCGGGTGGAAAAGGCGCTTGATATTGACAGTGACGGCCAGTTGGTCGCCTCTATATTGTCGAAGAAAATATCCGCCGGGTCGACCCATGCCCTGATCGATATTCCCGTCGGCGAAACAGCCAAGGTCAGAAGCCTCGCGCAGGCCCGGGCGCTGGAAAACATGCTGGTGAATGTGGCGCGCGAACTGGGGATGGAGATCAGGATACTGATCAGCGACGGCGCGCAGCCCGTGGGCAATGGCGTCGGTCCGGCGCTGGAGGCGCGGGATGTGGTGGCGGTTCTGCGCAACGAAAGCGACGCCCCGGCGGACCTGCGGGAGCGGGCGTTGACCCTGGCCGGCCTTATTCTTGAATTCAGCCCGGATGTCGCCGCGGGCGCGGGGCGGGATATGGCCCGGGATATTCTCGACAAGGGCGACGCCTGGCGGAAATTCCAGAATATCTGCGCGGCGCAGGGCGGGATGCGGCAAATTCCCGTTGCCCCTTATACCCATCAGATTGTTTCGTCGGAACAGGGCCGGGTGACGCAGATCGACAACCGCAAGATCGCCCGCCTCGCCAAGCTGGCCGGGGCGCCGCAGGATGCGGTGGCCGGACTTGACCTGCATGTCAAGCTCGGGCATGAGGTCAAGATCGGCGATCCGCTGTATACCCTGCATACGGCCTCGCCCGGCGAGCTTGCCTATGTCAGGAGCTATATTGACGAAGGCAACCATATTATACGAATAGGTGAATGACGATGTTGACGGAAAACACCCTGGTATTCTGTCGTCCCGGCCATGAGGGGACAGCCGACAAGATTGCCGCCGGACTGGGCTGCGGTCGGGGCGAGGTGACCTTTCACACCTTTCCCGACGGCGAAAGCTATGTCCGGCTCGACAGCGATGTCCGGGGCAAGCGGCTGATAATGGTCTGCGGCCTCGATCATCCGGACCGAAAGATCATGGGGCTGATCTATTTTTGCCATGTGGCGCGGGAAATGAGCGCAGCTTCGATTATTCTGGTTGCGCCTTACCTGGGCTATATGCGCCAGGACGTGCGCTTCAAGGCGGGGGAGGCGGTGACCTCGAAAATCTTCGCCGGGCTGCTGAGCGGGATCATTGACGGTCTGGTGACCGTTGATCCCCATCTGCACCGCTATCACAGCCTTGATGAAATCTATTCGGCGCCGAGCCGGGTGCTGCACGCCACGGGCCTGATCAGCCGCTGGATCAGGCGCAATATAACCCGGCCGGTGCTGAT
This sequence comes from Paremcibacter sp., assembly GCA_048266545.1. Lineage (GTDB taxonomy): Bacteria > Pseudomonadota > Alphaproteobacteria > Sphingomonadales > Emcibacteraceae > Paremcibacter. Next base: position 46,072 of record JBLWZH010000004.1, read on the forward strand.
TGGCCCTGATGAGGAAAGTGAACAATGGGTCCGCCAGGTGGCGGAAAAGGCCGACGCGCCCTATATGATCCTGCGGAAGATTCGCCGCGGCGACCGGGAGATCGAGGTTTCGGTTCCCGAGGTCGAAAAATACCGTGATTGCATCCCGGTGCTGGTCGATGACATCATCTCCACCGCCCGGACGATGATCGGCACTGTCGCCCATTTGCAGAAGGCGGGGATGCAGGCGCCGGTTTGTATCGGCGCCCATGCGATATTTGCCGGCGACGCTTACGCTCAATTGCGGGCCGCCGGCGTCGCGCGGGTCGTGACCTGTGACAGCATCCGCCACGAAAGCAATGAAATCCCGTTGGGCGACCTGATCGCCGAACAGCTTTCCCGGGATCTGGCGACCGGATATTTTCGTTAATCCGCCGGGAGGGACTGATTGCGGATGACGGCTTTTAAAAAAAATGCCGCCCGAAAAATCAGGCGGCCGAGGAAGACAATGAAGGGCTGTCCTTCGCGCCGATCAGGTCACCGGTTCTCAATATGAATATTGCCGGTTTTGACGTCCACCGTGGCGAAGGCGACGGTTTTGAGGCGGCGTTTGATGGCGACTTTCCAGCCGTCGCCCTCCCGCGTGATCGAATGAGGCCTTAATCCTTCACCTTTATAGTGTCTTTTCAAAAGGGTCTCGATCAGTTTTTTGGCATTTTGTCTGGTGACATTCCGCTCAACCCGGGCAGAGGTGATGTCTTTGCCCGGGCTGGGGTCATGGGCGACGGCCGGCGGGGCCGAGACCATCAGAAGACCGATGACGGAAAGGCCAGTGACGATGTGAGATGTTGTGGCGTGTCTCATGTTTCTGGTCCTGGTTTCTGTGCATGTTTGTGGCTAGTAAGCGCATTATAAAGTCGGGGCCAAAACCCGGGAAATGAAATGCGGTGAAGCAATAAACATCTGCGGCGGGAGGGACGTCGGCGGTGGTTTTTGGCGCGGAAGCTGTCCTTTTGCGGTGATGGCAGAGGAATCCCGCCAGCGGCGCCGCCGGCGATTCCGGCGGAATTGGGCCCGTTCAGGAGTGCTGTCGCGGGGCGGGGTTGCCGGGTAAATCGCCGATATTGAATGGATTGCTGGCGATAGCGGGCCGCGCCGCCCGCTTGTGCTTTTTGACGGTCGGGCCGGTGGCGTAAATCTGTTTTTCGGCTTCGACGATCAGGGCGCCGGCCAGATTGGCCCACCATCTGTGCCCGGTATTTTCCAGCGAGCTCATCAGCGACAACAAGGCGCGGCGCTGAAAGGGCGGCAGATGCAGGGCCGAGGTCGATTTGGTCGGCGTCAGCATATTTTCCGTTAAAATCCGGTGGATCTGCTGGGTTGAAAAGGGCTTGCCATGGCCAAAGGGCGTGCGGTCGGTTCTGGCCCAGAAACCCATGCGGCTGGGCACGACGACGATCACCCGGCCGCCCGGCGCCAGGCTGCGCCAGACCTCGCGCAGCAAATGGCGACTCTGTTCGGTATGCTCGAGGATATGGACCATCAGGATCCGGTCAAAAACGCCGTCCATCACCGGCAGGTTGCCCTCATGGGCGAGCGCGGTCAGGTTGCCCTTATAGCGGTTGCGCCCGCCCGGGTCGGCGGCGCCGTTCTGCCGCGGCCAGTGGACGACCCCCTGCGGCGCGGGCATGATGCTGATCACCCGGCTCGCCCGCGAGCGAAAGACGTCCAGATAGGGGGTGGCGTAGCCGAGCCCCATAATATCCATGCGGGAAATATCCGGCCATAACAGGGTGATCTGCCGCCGGATCAGGCGCGCGGTGATCCGGCCGAGGGCTGAGTCGTAAAAGGCTTTTAAGTCAACCACATCCTGATACATTTGATCCAATCTTACCCCTGTTTAAGGCGACGCCTGATAATATCCGATATGGGGCGGCTTTGGCAAATGGAGAAGGGACCCGGCAGGGCGCGGACAGGAAGGGCGGCCGGACAAGGCCTAACCGGCGGCTGAAAGGCGCTTTCCCGGGCCGGAAGGCCGTGGAAACAACCAACCCCTCATTCCCGAACAACCAACCCCTCATTCCCGAACAACCAACCCCTCATTCCCGCGAAGGCGGAAATCTATGATATATTTCAATATATTAGGGTCTGTTAAGTCATATATTGACCGCCGTTGATGGTCAGGGTCGAGCCGGTGACGAAACCGGCCTCATCAGAGGCGAGATAGGCGACGGCGCGGGCGATTTCCGCCGCTTCGCCGAGGCGTCCGACGGGAATGCCCTTGATGATCTTCGCCAGAATGTCGTCCGGCACCGCCTGGACCATTTCGGTGGCGATATAGCCCGGCGCGACCGTATTGACGGTGATGCCGTGGCGGGCGCCTTCCTGGGCCAGCGCCTTGACAAAGCCGATGGTCCCGGCCTTGGCGGCGGAATAATTGACCTGTCCGATCTGGCCTTTCTGACCGTTGATCGAACTGATACAGACAATGCGGCCGAATTTATTCGCTTTCATGTCGTCAAAGGTCGCCTTGCACATGTTGAAGTTGGAGGTCAGGTTGGTGTCGATCACCGCGTCCCACATGTCCCGGGTCATGCGGCCGAAGCCGGTGTCGCGGGTGATGCCGGCGTTATTGACCAGCACCGCCACGGAGCCCAGTTCCTGGCGGATCTTGTCGACCCCGGCGGCGCAGGCGTCAAAGTCGCTCACATCCCATTTATAGACCTGGATGCCGGAGGCTTCCCGGAATTTCGCGGCGGCTTCATCGTTGCCGGCGTAGGAGGCGGCGACAGAATAGCCCGCATCCTTCAATGCGACGGAAATGGCGGCTCCGATACCACGGGTTCCGCCCGTGACAAGTGCGACTTTAGACATTGTTTTACCTCATTTTAGGTTCTTCAAGTGACCGTTACGGCCGTTCAACGCACATGGCGACGCCCATGCCGCCGCCGATGCATAATGTGGCGAGTCCCTTGTGGACATCGCGTCGTTTCATTTCATGAAGCAGGGTGGTCAGCACCCGGGCCCCGCTGGCGCCGAGCGGGTGACCGATGGCTATCGCCCCGCCGTTGACGTTCAGCTTGTCCGCCGGAATTTCAAGATCCCGACCGACGGCGCAGGCCTGGGCGGCGAAGGCTTCGTTGGCTTCGATCAGATCCACATCATCCATGGTCCAGCCGGCCTTGGCGAGGGCCTTTTTGCTCGCCGGGACCGGGCCGATGCCCATGATCGACGGATCAACCCCGGCGGTCGCCCATGATCTGATGATCGCCAGCGGATTGAGGCCGCGCTTTCCGGCCTCCTCCACCGTCATCAGCATCACGGCCGCCGCGCCGTCATTGATGCCGCTGGCGTTGGCGGCGGTGACGGTGCCGTCCTTTTTAAACGCCGGCCGCACGCCGGACAGGCTTTCCCTGGTCACGCCCTTGCGGATATATTCATCTTGCGTGACTTCAATATCGCCGCGGCGGTTCTTGATGGTGACGGAGACGATTTCATCCTTGAACTTGCCGGCGGCCTGGGCGGCCTCGGCCTTGTTCTGCGAGGCGACGGCGAAATCATCCTGGGCGTCGCGGGTGATCTGCCATTGTTCGGCGATATTTTCGGCCGTGATGCCCATATGGGTGTTGTTGAAGACGTCGGTCAGCGCATCCCAGATCATGGTGTCCTTGAATTCGGCCGAGCCCATTTTATAGCCGTTGCGCAGATGGGCGCAATGGGGGGACTGGCTCATGCTTTCCTGGCCGCCGGCGATCACAATGTCCGCATCGCCACAGAGGATCGACTGATAGCCGAGCGCCACGCTGCGCAGGCCCGAGCCGCAAAGCTGATTGATGCCGTAGGCCGTGGTCTCGATCGGCAGGCCGGCGTTGATCGACGCCTGACGGGCCGGGTTCTGGCCGGCGCCGGCGGTGAGGATCTGACCGAGCAGCACTTCGGTGATGTCTTCGGCGGCGACGCCGGTTTGCTCAAGCAGGCCGCGGATGACAACCTCGCCCAGATAATGGGCGGGCGCGCTGCTCAATGATCCGTTGAATGATCCGACGGGGGTGCGAAGGGCGGCGACAATAGCGACATCAGTCATGATATATTCCTTTTCTCTTTTCCTGGTTCATGGTCCGGGGACTTGGATTTGCCCAGGGGGATAAATCCGCCGCCCGATTGCGCTTATTATCGCACCGCAACATCAAAATGCAAATTAAACTTTCTGTGACAAACACGATAGGGTTTATCCGCTCTGCAATCTATAAGACCAATGGATAATATTTGCAATAATTATATTTTAATCATTTAAATTGAAATATTATTTTAAGTTTAAAGCTAATTTTGACCATAAAGTTACCTTTGCCGCCGGGCCGGCGATCATGGTGACATGGCCGCCCGGGGTGGCGTGATGACGCAGGCGGGGCAGAACTCTTTGCAGCGCCTTCGCAGATGCGGGGGGAACGATGCGGTCGGATTGCGGGGTGATGATATGGCCGGGCAGGTGAAGCCGGGCGGGGTCAATGACCTGTCCGTCGATTTTCCATTGCCCCTGATGGGGCTGATTTTCCCGATACCAGTTGATCAGGCAATCTTTGGCGACCCGGGGCGACAGGGGCGCGCCGTCATTGGCCCAGTCCTCAAGGGCGACGAAATTGCGGGCCCGGGCGCCGGTCGGATCGAGGGCGGCAAACTGGCGAAACTTGCGGTCGGACAGGCTGGGGTCGAGGCTGAAGAAAAACAGCTGCAGCAGATTCATCGGCACCGGCGTCGCCTGATCCATGAGGTCGGCGCTTTTCAGAAAGCTGTCGATCAGCGGCCTCAGGTGGGCCGGCTGGTCGGCGTGAAAGTCCCACGGCGTCGCCATCAGGGTCAGGCTGTGCAGAATATCCTCCGGCTGGAGGATCTGGGCCGCGGCGAGGGCCAGATTGCCGCCCATGCAATAGCCCAGCAGATGGATTTTCCGGCCATGATGGCGATGAAGGGCGCGGATCAGGGGAATCAGCCGCTGGAGGATATAATCCTCGAGCCCGAATTCCAGTTCGGCGTCGCCCGGCGCGGTCCAGTCGAGCAGGCAGGGGCGGACGCCCTGCCCGGCGAGATAGCGCAAAAAGCTGTGATCTTCCATCAGGTCGAGAATATAGGCTGGATTGACCAGGGACGGCACGGCGAGGACGACGGGCGCATCATCGGGCAGGCCCGCGCCATAATCCCGGATCTCCGTCGTGCCGATCCGCTGAAACAGCGGCGCCTTGGCGACATCCCGTTGATAGGCATGCTGTTGATAGGCGGTGATGCCGGCGAGGGTTTGCGACAGGCGTTCCTGGGCCCCTTGGATCACGGCCAGTTGCAATTGCAGGGGATCCAACGGCTGTATCTTTTGCCGCAATGCTTCGGCCTTCCGCCGCAGGTCGGGGTGGATATGCAGGGCGCCGCCGGTGAACAGGGGCAGGGCGGCGGCGGCCCCGGTCCAGTTCTGGGTCGCGCTCGCCACATGCAGCGCCAGGGGGTGGGGGCCGTCCCGATGTTGCCTTGGCGGTTCATCGGGCGGGGTACTGGGCGGTCTACTGTCTGTCATTCATGCTTTACCCTTTGAGGATCACGATAAGCCATCAACTGGTGATGCCGATGATATATAATGACAGGGCCATGACGACAGGGTCTGAATATTGTCAAAGGGCTAATTTTCCTTCATGGGGGCGACGGAAAAGTCAAAGACGCCGGCATCCCGGACCTGGTCGACCACATGCATCATGGTTTCGGTCCGGGACTGGGGGTGGACGCGGATCACGACGGAGGGTTTGTCCAGTTCGGACATTCGGCGCTTCACATTGGGCCCGACGGCCCGGATGTCGATGCGCCTTTTGGCGAACCAGACTTCATCGGTATCGCTGATTTCGATGATGATGCTGATCTTGTCCTGGACGGCCTTGGCCTCGCCTTCGGGAATCGAGATCGGGATGCCGCTTTCCTTGAGGAAGGAGGCGGTGACGATAAAGAAGATCAGCATGATGAAGACAATATCCAGCATGGGAGTCATATCAATCTTTGACTCATCATCGCGGTTACGAAATGATTGATAACGCATTACGGACCCCTCTCGGAACGATTAGCTTTTTTCAATTTCGAAACTTATCTTTTCGATTACATTATGAACGTCAACGGCTTGTCCGTCAACAACCCGGTTTGTATTTGAATTTTCCGACGGCGCGCAGTGACGCCCTGCCTCATCCTCGCCCCCTTCGCCATTACTCTCCCGCATCCTCGGACGTGATTCGGGGGTCCAGAAACCCCGGGCGCGACCCGGGGGGCCTTGGGCTGTTGATTTCGGGCAGGGATTTATTGATCGGGCGTTTGGTCTTCCGGCGGTGTCCGCCCGGCGTTCGCGAGCCATTTTTTCAGCGCTTCCGGTTCCCTTGCCCAGCGTTTGATATTTTCCTGCCACAAGTCGAGATAGGCTTCGGCGGCGGCTTCAATATCGGAAATATCATCGGCCGGCGAGTCACGGTCGGGGCGCTGTGTTGTTGTATCGGACGGTTTGTTTTTCATAATATCGTGGAGGGATCGCATCATTTCTTTGGTGGAAATATAACCATTCGTCGCCATTTTGAAAAGAAAAAGCCTGTTTTTCGATTTTTTTTATTGTTGCGCAGCATTTTTTCTTGCGCTCTGCAGCATTTTAGCGTGAGATAGGAAAAATTTTGAATGAATAAAAGGTTTAAGCATCGTGGCGAAAAAGAGCAGGCAAGACGGCGAGCAGATCATCATCAAGAAATACGCCAACCGGCGGCTGTATAATACCGACAGCAGCAGCTATGTCACCCTGGACGATCTGGCCGAGATGGTGAAGGACAACAAGGATTTTGTCGTCAAGGACGCCAAGAGCGGCGAGGATATTACCCATTCGGTCCTGACGCAGATTATTTTCGAGGAGGAAAGCAAGGGCGAAACCCTGCTGCCGATCAATTTCCTGCGCCAGTTGATCGCCTTTTACGGCGACGGCCTGCAAAAAGTGGTGCCGGATTATCTGGAAAACAGCATGGCGGCCTTCGCGCAAAATCAGGAAAAATTCCGCAATTTCATCAAGGAAAACATGGCCAACAGCGGGCTGGGCGCGCAATCCCTGAAACCGTTCGAGGAAATGGCCAAGCAGAATATGGCTATTTTTGAACAGACCATGTCAATGTTTTCACCCTTCAAGGCCAGTAGGGGGGCCGAAAAAGGGGAAAGGGCTGAGGCGAATCCGTCCTCGGCCGGCGAGGAGTCCGAAAAGGCTTCGAAAACCGGGGTAGATAATGACCAGTTGAGCGATCTTCAACGGCAACTGGCCGCGATGCAGGAACAGATCAACAACCTGCAGAAAAAATAGACCTTTCATTGAGGAGAATTAAAAATGAAAATACAAACGGGGATTAAATATGTCGGCATGGTGGCGGCGGTCGCCCTACTGAACGCCTGCTCGGCCGAACAGTCAGCAGACAATCAATCTGATAAGCAACAGGCGGCGAAAACGCTCGATTCCGGGGTTTTGTCGGCCAATATGGACGCAGCGGTCAAACCGGGCGATGATTTCTTCGCATATGTCAACGGCACATGGCTCAAGAATTACGCCATTCCCGAGGATAAGGCGAGCTACGGCAATTTTTACATGCTGTATGAAAAATCCCAGGAAGCGGTAAAAAGCATCATCGAGCAATCGGCCGCGGGCAGTCATGCGGCGGGCTCCGACGAACAGAAGGTCGGCGATCTTTATAATTCCTATCTGGCGATGGATCAGCGCAACGCCGTCGGCACGGCCCCCTTGCTGGAGGCCTTCGCCGGAATTGACGCCCTGGGCGGGCACCAGGACCTCGGCGGTTATTTCGCCCGGTCGATCCGCGCCGGTTTTGGCGCGCCGTTTGATTTTTACGTTGACGGCGACGCCGGGGACCCGACCAAATACGCCGTTTATAATTCCCAGTCCGGCCTCGGGCTGCCGGATCGCGAATATTACCTGAAGACCGATGAAAAATCGGTTGAAATCAGGAATAAATACCTCGACCATATGACGAACATGCTGACGCTGGCGGGGCTGGAAAATGCTGCGCAGCATGCCGCGGCCATCATGGCGCTCGAAACCCGGCTCGCCACGGCGCAGTGGAAGAAGGAAGACAACCGGGATACGGTGAAAACCTATAATGTCCGCGACCGGGCGGCCCTGAAGGCGATGATGCCCGACTTTGACTGGGACGGCTATTTCACCGCCTTCGGCACTACCGATCTTCAGGAAATGGTCATTTCCCAGCCCAGCTATTTCGAGGCCCTGAACGGCATCATCACCGATACCGATATGGCGGTCTGGAAAGCCTATTTCAAATGGCGGACGCTGAACAGAATGGCGACCTATCTGAATGAGGATCTCGACAGACAGAATTTCGAGTTCTACTCCAAAACCCTGAACGGCATTCCGCAGCAGCGGCCGCAATGGAAACGCGCCGTCAGCGCGGTGAACGGCAACCTCGGCGAGGTGGTCGGCAAGGTTTATGTTGCGCAGCATTTCAAGCCGGAAGCCAAGGCCCGGATGATGGAACTGGTGGGCAATCTGTCGAAAGCCTATGAGGCCAGCATCAGGGAACTGGACTGGATGGGCGAGGAAACCAAGGTCAAGGCGCTGGAGAAGCTCGGCAAATTCACCCCGAAGATCGGCTATCCCGACAAATGGAAGGATTATTCCAAGCTGGAGATCAAGGCGGATGACTTGTTCGGCAATATCGTCCGCTCCAATCAGGCGACCCATGACCGGGAGGTCGCCAAGCTCGGCGGCCCGATCCAGCGGCATCTGTGGTTCATGAACCCGCAGACCGTCAACGCCTATTACAATCCGTCGATGAACGAGATCGTCTTTCCGGCGGCGATCCTGCAGCCGCCTTTCTTTGGCATGTCGACCGATGACGCGGTTAATTACGGCGCCATTGGCGGTGTGATCGGCCATGAAATCGGTCACGGCTTTGACGATCAGGGCAGCACCTATGACGGCGACGGCGCGTTGAAAAACTGGTGGACGGACGAGGATCGGGCGGAATTCAAGAAACGCACCGCCGCGCTCGTCGAACAATATAACGGCTTCAAGGTCTTTGACGACCTGAATGTCAACGGTGAATATACCCTGGGCGAGAATATCGGCGACCTAGGGGGCCTGAGCATCGCCATCAAGGCGTACCGTTTGTCGCTGAACGGCGAACCGGCGCCGGTGATTGACGGCCTGACGGCGGAACAGCGGATTTTCATCGGCTGGGCCCAGGCTTTCATGGGCAAGAAACGCGAAGCCGCCGCCCGTCAGCAGATCGCCACCGATCCGCACAGCCCGTCCCGCTTCCGGGTCAATGGCGTCGTGCGCAACGTGCCGGAATTTTATGAAGCCTTTGACGTCAAGCCGGGCGACAAGCTCTATCTCGCGCCGGAACAGCGGGTTAAAATCTGGTAGGCGGTCTCAACCGCTTTTCCGACGTAACCATCATGCGCGGGGCGGCTTTCGGGCCGCCCTCGGCTTATATGCCCTCGGCCTATATATAAGGCCGTACCATTAACCGCGCCGGGCGCGGTTCTGTTTTATTTTCCCCTGGCGAGGGCCCGAATCAGAAATCGCGCCGGATGGAGGCTTTGACGGATATGTCGCGGCAGGGGGGATGCCGCGCCGGCGATCTGGGCCGCCAGATTTTCCGCCAGCAGGGGCGCGGTGAGAAAGCCGCGGGCGCCCAGCCCCGTCAGCATAAAAAGATTTTCCTGATAAGGGGCGGCGGCGAAGACCTTGTGCCGGGGACCATGGCGCAGGTCCTGATAGGCTTCCTTGAAGGCGGCATGATCGGGGACCGGCCCGCAGAGCGGCAGACGGTCCGGGCTGTAGGCGCGCAGGGCGGCGCGGCCGCCGATAACGCCGCAGGCATCTGAAAGAGCGGGCCAGAGCCGGACCGCATTGGCGAGATTTTCCTGATGGTCCTCGGCGCGCAGATCAAGGCTGCGATCCTTGCGGCCGAAGGTGGCGCCGGCAACCAGGGTCGGCCTGCCATCAAGGTTGATCGGCGGAATAAGATAACCTTTGCCGCAGAGCACGTTTTTGGGCAGGGGGGAAATTTCCCCGGCATCGAACAGGCTGATCTGGCCGCGAACCGGGTCGAGGGGCAGCTCCCGGGTCTGGTGAAAGGCGGTGCTGGCGGCGCCGCCGCAGATGACGACGGCGTCGGCGGCATGGCGGGCGTTGTCCTGGTCGTCATATAAGACCCACGAGTGTTCCCGTTCGATGCGGCTGATCCTGACGCCGCCGGTGACGGCGAGCCGTTCGGCCAGTCTCTGGCGGATTCTTGACGGCGAAATTGCGCCGCACCGGGGAAAACAGAGGCCGCCGTCGGCCGCGGGGCGCATCAGGTCCGGCGGCAGGGCGGCCTGCGCCAGCAGGCGGGCGAATTTTCGCCTTTCGGCGTCATTCACCGGTTGTTTGATCAGGCCTTTGTGGATCAGAATGTTTGGGTCAAGATCATGATAGAAATGCAGGGCATGGATCAGGGCGGCGCGGTAAAAGTCGCCCTCGGCGCTGTCGTCCGTGGTCAGAAAGGGGTCAAGAATACCGGCCGGATTGCCGGAGGCCCGGGTCATCGGCCGCGCGTCCCGGTCGAATATTTCCACCTCATAGCCCTGTCTCATCAGCGCCCGGCCGGTGGTCAGGCCGGCGATGCCGCCGCCAATCACCGCTATCCGCCGCCCCGGGGGCAGCGGCGTCGGCAAATGATACCAGGGATCGGGACAGGGGGCGGCTCCCCGGGCGTTACCGTTGAAAATACCGCTCAGTTGGTCCCGCTTGCGGTCAAATCCCTTTGATTTTCGCATGTGAAAGCCGACGGCGTCGAGGCCGCGGCGGACGGCGCCGGCGGCGGTGAAGGTGGCGAGGGCGGCACCCGGCGCGGCGAGGCGGGCGAGTTCGGTAAAAATCTCCCCGCGCCACATGTCGGGATTGCGCCGGGGCGCGAAACCATCGAGATAAATGGCGTCGACCGTTGCCTCAAGCCGGGACAGGCTGTCCGCGCTGTCGCCATAGAGCAGCAGCAGGGTGATCCGGCCGCCCGGCATCTCGCGCCGGTGGAAGCCCGGAACGGCGGGCGGGAGGATCGCGAGCAGGTCCCGGCCCAGATCCCGAAGCTCGGGCCAGCCGGAAAGCGCCCGCGCCATATCATGGGCCGCCAGGGGGTATTTTTCGGTCGCGATATAGGTCAGGCGGCTGTCGGGCGGCGCCGTATCGCGCCACGCCAGACAGGTCATGACAAAATTGAGCCCGGCGCCGAAGCCGTTCTCCAGCAGGGTGAAGCGGGCCTTGTCCCGCCATATTTCGGGGGCGTTTATGCCGTCCAGAAAGACATGGCGGCTTTCCCGCAGGCCGTCGCTCGCCGAGAAATAAATATCGTCGTGCCGCCGGGACGCCGGTGTTTTTTCATTTTGCCAATAAAGGTCTTTGTCATTCATTGATCAGATACTATTCTGGCGGGAGAACAGGTTATAATTTGCGCCAAATCCAGAGGGAAAACAAATGAAAAATACGTTGCTGCTGATCGGTATGCTGGGGGGGATACTGGCGTCGGCCAGCGCGCCGGGCTGGGCGCGGGACGCCAACCGCCCGGTGGTGCCCTGCGCCCATCCGATGTTCCGGGCGCTGGATTTCTGGGTCGGCGACTGGACCGTATATCACCGGGAGAGCGACGAGCTTGCCGGGTTTGATCGTGTCGGGCGGATTTTGAAAGGCTGCGCCATTCAGCAGACATGGGTGTCGCTGGATGATCATTTTTCATCGCCGATGGTGCCTTTCCGGATGAACGGCAAAAGCCTGACGGCGTTCAACGGCGAACAATGGGTCCAGTTCTGGGTCGATAATCAGGCCGGCTCCCAGATCATCAAGGGCGGCGTCGAGGGCAAGCAATTTGTCCTGACCTCGGAAAGCCCGGTGATGGGACATATTTACAAACTGTCCTGGGAAAAGCAGAAGGACGGCACGGTTCACCATATGGCGCGCCGGCGCAAAGTGGATGAGGAGACATGGATCGTCCTGTTCGATTTCATCTATCGGCGCAATGTCAATGAAATGTCGCAGACGCCGGATAAAGCGCCGGAAAAAGATCAAATGGATCAAAATGACGACGATTCGTAATCCGCCCGTAATCCATAAAGGGATATTGCGCCAATTTTTAACCAGTCTTTACGGTTTGGCAAGATTGTCTCATGTAAAATGCGGTTACATATTGTGGCTGGTGCGACCGGCAAGTGATATAATGCCCGGCTAATGGAATATTTTATGATCAGAAATTTGCTAAAACTGGTATGGCCCCTGGCGGGCTGCGTGTTTCTGGCCTCTTGCGGGGGGACGGGATCAAACGGGGGGACAACATTCGTTACCGGCTCGGTTGCGCCGCCTGATCCGGGGCCGGTAAACTTCAATACGCCGGAATATCGCCGCAATTACGGCCTGGATCAGATGAAGGCCATCGCCGCTTACGAGGCGGGGGCAACCGGAGCGGGGGTGACGGTCGCAGTGATCGATTCCGGGATTGACATTGATCATCCGCAAATCCAGCCGAACATCCACAGCAGCAGCACCAATATCGTGACCGGCAAAAAGGAAGACCTGAATGATATTGACGGCCACGGCACGGCGGTCGCCGGGGTGATTGCCAGCATTCGGGACCCTTTCAACAATCTGCTGGAATCGCGAAACCAGAATACCCATGGTGTCGCCTTCGACGCCCAGGTCATGGCGCTGAATGCCGCCAGCACCGGCAGTTGCGGCAGTGATGACGGCTGTTCCTTTGCCGATAGAAACATTGCCGCCGCTCTCGATTACGCCCGGGTGCGCGGGGTCAAGGTGGTCAATATCAGCCTCGGCGGGGACAGCTTTAATTCACCGGTCCTGGTGGACGCCTACAAGCGGGCGGTGGCTGCCGGCATGGTGATTGTCCTGGCGGCGGGCAACAAGGAGGACGAGGATACGGATGTTCAACTGGCCCGGCCGGAGAATTCGGCCTCTGTCGCCTGGGCCGACTGGGCCAATGGCCAGATTATCGTCGCCGGCGCGGTCGACCAGTCATCGACAATCGCCGATTTCAGCCATCGTTCCGGCACCGTCGCCCAAAATGTGTTTCTGGTGGCGGGCGGCGACAGCATCCCGACCCTTGGCGTCGACGGTGGTTATTTTTTCTATAGTGGAACGTCCTTCGCCACCCCGCATATCTCGGGCGCGGCCGCCTTGCTGGTCGGGGCGTTCCCCAACCTGACCGGGAAACAGGTGGCAGACCTGCTGTTTGACAGCGCGACGGATCTCGGGGCGGCCGGACCGGACGCCATTTACGGCAGTGGCCTGGTCAATATCGAGGAAGCCTTCAAGCCCAAAGGAACCACATCGATCGCGGTGATCAGCGCCACCGGTGAGACGACATTGATCGACATGGACAGCAGCGCCCTTTTGGGCGGCGCCGCCTTCGGCGGTTTCCGGGGATTGGCGGCGGCGGTCAATAACAGCATGATGCTGGACGATTACAACCGGTCCTACCGGGTCGATCTCGGCCAGCGGGTATTTGATCCCAACGCGACCATTGAACTGGAAAGCATCATGGATTCGCGCAAGGGAAGCCGCCGGTCGACACTGCAATTTGATCAGGCGACCCATGTGACATTTTCCTGGCGGGAGGACTGGCGCTTCCGCGATGTGGAAGAACAGTATTTTTCCCATCAGAACAAGGCGAAAAACCGTAATTACGATCTGCGCATGAAGCTCGCCATGACATTGAGTCCGGACCAGAGCATGACCTTTAGCCAGGGGCTTTCCCTGAAAGAGGCGATGGAGGATTATGATCAGGACGCTTTCCTGTCCCTTGGCAAGGAAGATTTCGTGGCCCTGATGGGCCGGTCGGACAGCCAGTATCTCGCCCTGGCGCACAAGGTGGATCCGGCGACCCATGTGACGATCGCGACGGGTCATGGCGGCCGCCAGTGGCGGCAGTATAACCTGAAGGCCGACAGTTATGTCATGATGGCGCGGCTGGACCATGGCCTGAGCGATACGGTTCACCTGGGATTTGACCTCGGGGTGATCAATGAAAAGGGCAGCGTCCTCGGCAGCCTGTCCACCGGCGCTTTGTCCCTGGGCAAAGGGGCGACAACGACATTTGTCAATACGCGGTTTGACTGGGCGCTGAGCGGTAAAATGCAGGTCTTCGGCCGGGCGTCCTATGGCCGGACGGCGGTGCAGGCCGCCGATGTCAGCCTCGTGCAGCAGATTGATGATCTGTCCTCGGCCAGTTTTTCCTTTGGCGTGATTGGCCATTCCCTGTTCCAGAGGGGGGACCGGTTGAGCCTGGCGATCAGTCAGCCGCTTCGGGTCAGCGGCGGGACGGCAGATATGTCCTATGTCAGCGCCCGGGATTATCAGACAGACAGCCTGTCTTTTATCAGCAGCCGGACGTCCCTCAGCCCCGAGGGTCGGGAGATTGACTTTGAACTGGCCTATCGGGCGGCGCGCATTTTCGGCGCCGAGGTGGATATTAATCTCCTGCATCAGATCAATCCGAACCATGATGCGGCCCAGCCGGACAATACGGGGATTCTGATCCGTCTGGGATCCGAATTTTAGGGATCGGCGGTTGCGGGCTACATCCCGCGACATTTCACAAGCCAAACCCGGCAGGGGAGAGTTTTTTCCGCCGGGTTTTGTTATGTCATGAACTTTAGGAAGGCTTGGATCAGAATTTACGTTTGACGTTGTGACCGGTGACCCATTGTTCAAATTTATCGGACGGGATGGGTTTGCTGAAATAATATCCCTGCAGCACATCGCAGCCTTTTTGTCGCAGGATCTGGATCTGTTCTTCGGTTTCCACCCCTTCGGCGACAACGGTCAGTCCCAGGCTGTGGCCGAGCCGGATCACCGCATCGGTAATGGCGGCGTCGTCATGATCCTCGATGATGTCCTGGATAAAGGACTGGTCGATCTTGAGCTGATTGACGGGGAAGCGTTTCAGATAAGCCAGCGAGGAATATCCGGTGCCAAAATCATCAATGGCGAGCGAGATGCCCAGTTCCGCCAGAATCTCCAGCTTTTTGGCCACGGATTCCGTGTCGCCGATCACCATGCCTTCGGTGATTTCCAGTTCGAGACGGCCGGGGTCCAGTCGGGAAATGTCGAGGGCGTTTCTGACGGTATCAATGAAATTCTCCGCCTGGAACTGACGGGCGGAAATATTGACGCAGGTGCGGAAATGCGGCAACCCCATATCCTGCCATTGGCGCGCCTGCTTGCAGGCCGCTTCCAGAATCCACTGTCCCAAGGTCAGAATAAGATCGGAATTTTCCGCAATGGGAATGAATGAAAAGGGCGGGATCATCCCCCTGGTTGGATGTTGCCAGCGCACCAGGGCTTCCGCGCCGACGATGCTGTAATCGATCGTATCAAGCAGGGGCTGGAAATGCAGCACAAGCTCATTATTGCGAATGGCGAGGTCCAGGTCGATTTCGATTTGTTTTTCCGTTTTGGCCAGGGTGTCCATTTTTTCGTCATACAGGCGATAGACGCATTTGCCGTCATCCTTCGCCTGGTAGAGCGCGACATCCGCCATTCTGAACAGCTCTTCCGGGTCTTCGGAATCATAGGGGAAGAAGCTGATGCCGATGCTGGTGCCAATCTGATGGCTGATGCCGTCGATGGTGATCGGTTTCCTGACCTTTTCCAGAATGCGATCCGCCGCTTTGGTGACGTCCTTTTTATCATCTATATTGGTAATGATCATGGCGAATTCATCGCCGCCGAGCCGGGCCACCGTATCGATTTCCCGGGCGCAGCCTTCCAGGCGGTTGGCGACAATCCGCAAAAGCTTGTCGCCGGTGGCGTGGCCATACATGTCATTGACCGGTTTGAACATATCCAGATCAAGAAACATCACCGCGACATTTTTATTCATGCGCAGGGCCATCCGCAGGGCTTCATCCAGCCGTTGCTGCAACAGGTTGCGGTTCGCCAGCCCGGTCAGGCTGTCATGGAGCGCCATTTCACGGATCAGGGTTTCGGCCTCATGGCGTTCGGTGACATCTGAGATGACCGTCGTAAACTGTCGTTCGCCGCTGATGGTTACTTCACGAATGTTCATCTCAACGGGAAATGTTGTGCCGTTTTTCTTGTAACCGAGGCCCTTATGTTCGTTTTTCTGCCCGTCTTCCTTCAGGGCGGCCAGGAATTTTTCAATATATATTTTTGACATCACCGGCGTGGTATTGACCAGATCAAGCAGGTTGCTGCCGATCACTTCATCGGGACTAAATCCAAACATGCTTTTGACCGCATGGTTGCAGGTCAGGATGACGCCCTTTGTGTCGAGGGTAATCAGAACATCGGAAATGGCGTTGAGGATGGCTTCGATATGCCGGGCGGCGTTTTCGGCCTTTTCCCGGGTGATGGCGAGATCTTCGGCGATCTGAACCGCTTTTGACGCCTGCTGCTCCATGAGCAGGCGCTCTGATTCGAACTCGATCATCTGATCATTTACCGGCGGCGGAACGCTTTCAAGATAATAATTCTGTTTCGCCCGCGAGGTTATATCCGTATAGGTCAGAATCAGGCCCGCGCCGGACATGATATCGCCCTTGATCTCAAGGATGCGACCCTCCGCCGGATTATATTCATAGCTGAAGGGATAGAGGTCATCAGATTTCGTGGCTTTTGAAAGTTCCGACAGGATACGCGAGGTAAAATCGCTGCTGTTGTCCTCGGCGCCGCTGTTCCAGTTGATATAGAGAATATCCTTCAAACCCATGCCAGGCTTCAGACTGGATGGCGCGACATCCAGAAGCTGGGATAATTTGCAATTGGTGTGGCGGAGCGTCAAATATTGATCGAAGACGGCAACGCCATGGGGCAAGCCATCAAGAACCCCCTGCAAATCGTCCGGATTCTTGTCGTCAAGTTTCTGAGCTACGCGGGCAACTTTATTTTTCATCTCAGAAAGTTATTCCTGTTGGTTGTATGTGGGGCGAGTGTATCTTCAGGGCCTTAATAGGCCGTTAATAAAGCCCAATTATATGTGGTGGATGAATAAGCAAAACTGTATATACAGCATTATGCTTGGCTTTGCGCCGCCGCCGCACCTTGGCCAGAGCCCTGAAAATATGATATGTGATTGTTTTTTCTGGTGCTTTTGAGAAAAGCCCATAATGAGTTTTCACCGATTCTCCAGAATCAGGCGCCGGACGATAAGCCGGATCGTCCCATTCCGGACGCAGGCTGTGCCGGGCGCCGCTGCAGAATCCCTTTGCCATCGGCGGCCTGACTTGCTAAATCCTGTCGGGGTGAAAGATTTTAGGAAAGACTGAGCAAGCTGAATTGTCTGATCAAATGACGGAAATCAGGATCACGGACACCTTGGATGTGACGGGACATAAATGCCCGCTGCCGGTCCTGCGCATGCGGCGCGCCCTTGAAAAACTGCCCGCCGGTGCAATATTAAAGATATTGGCGAGTGATCCGATGACCCAGGTCGATTTTCCGCATTTTTGCCGGCAGGCCGGGCATGAACTGCTGGCGGTGGCGAAAAACGAAAGTGTTTTTATCTTTCTGGTGCAAAAGGCCCGAAATGGAAATAATGAATAAAGAGACGAATATAGAACTGACTGAACCACAGTGATTGGCGAGAGTATTTGAATAATGAGCGAAACCATCAACGATGTCCTTGACACATTCGAGTTTCTGGATGACTGGGAAGACAGATATAAATATATCATCGACCTGGGACGCAACCTGCCCGAATTTGACGAAAAATACATGACCGAGGAAAACCGGGTCCATGGCTGCACCAGCCGGGTCTGGCTGATCCATGACATGTCGGGGGGCAAGGTGGTTTTCCGCGGCGAAAGCGACGCCCATATCGTCCGGGGCCTGGTGGCGCTCATGCTGATGATTTTTTCCGGCAAGGCGCCCGAAGACATATTGAAAACCGATGCGCGGGAGACGCTGGACAAGCTCGGGCTTGAGAAACATCTGTCGCCGATGCGGACCAACGGGCTGTTTTCCATGGTCGAAAAAATCAAATCCATCGCCGCCGCCTATCAGGGCATTCCGGCCTGAGTGGAAAATGGCAGGCTGAATCGATGGCCGTTTGCCGATCTATCAATATATCTAAAAGATATGACAATTTTGGATAAATAGGCTATAGTGCGCGATAAATTATGATCATCGGGCGCCGCCCCGGCCAGGCGTGACATCCACCGGCTGCATCCGGTGGCTTCATCCGGGGGCATCGCCCTGTTAAAGAAGGACAGAATAATTTCTTTTCACGGTATAAATCTTAATGAGCTGGTGCTGCATATTCCCCACGCCAAGCGGCTCGGCCTGCGTTTTATTGAAAAGCGCGGCGACAATCTTGTGATCGAGATGCCTTACAGTCCGGAACTGGAGGTGATCCCCGACACCGGACTGATGGCGAACGGGGCGATTACCGCCTTTCTCGATACGGCGCTTGGCGCGGCGGTTTCCGACCAGTTTGAGGTCTTCCGCCGGATTGCGACCCTTGACCTGAGGGTGGATTATTTTGACAAGCCCCGGCCCCATTCCGCCGTCCGGGTGAAAACCCGCTGTCTGAAAGTGACGGATCAGATTGTTTTTGTCCAGGGCGACGCCTATTGCGAGGATGAATCGGTGCCGATCGCCCATGCGGTGGCGGCTTTTTCCCATACGGAGCTGCTGCTGCCCGGCAAGGACGCGCCGGAAACGAAAAGTGACGTGGGGCAGATCTCATGATACTGGATTTTCTGAAATCGCTGAAAGACAAACCGGCCTTCGATCAAAGCCTTGAGGTCAGCCCCTACGCCAAAATGATGGGCTTTCGCTTTGTGCGGCGGGACGGTCAACTGACCACCGAAATGAAATATCACGGGGACCTGGTCGGCTCGCCCTTTCCGCCGGCCCTGCATGGCGGGACAGTGGCTTCGCTGCTGGAAATGGCCGCCATATTGCAACTGGCCTGGGATATTGACATGGCGCGCCTGCCCAAGGCGATCGACATCACCATTGATTATTTGCGCAGCGGCAAGCCGGAGGACACCTTCGCCCGGGCGACGGTCTTTCGCCAGGGCCGACGTTTCGCCACGCTGCATGCCGAGGCCTGGCAGTCAGAGCCTGAAAAGCCGATCGCGACCGCGATGCTGCATTTCCAGCTTGTGGATTAGTGATCCCGGCCATTGGCGATAAAGCCGCAGGGATCGGGACGCCCGCGGCTGTCAGTATACCAGATATAGTCGACAGCTTGCGGCGGCGCTTCCGGCGCATCCTGTTCCCGGATCAACAGGCTGACGGTCTTGCCGGCAAGCTTCATCTGCCGCAGATAGCGGGGTGCGCCGCTTTTGCGGTCGATATGGAAGGGGGTCGTGATCAGCACCACCGCCGCGCCGTCCGTCCTGTTCTGTTGATCGGCAATGGCGAGCGCGAAAAGGCTGTCCTGCGCCTGCCGGACCCGGATGAATTTCGCCACAACCTCCGGCGGCAGGCTGTGGCAATATGTGGAGGTGATCTCCCGGCTCAGGCGGGCGGTAATCGGCGCCAGAGCCGGCAGCAGGGGCGGCAGGCGCTTCTTCAGATCATCGGGCAGGCCGCCGGGGCCGCGCCGGTATATTTCGCCGACCTCATAACGGGAGAGGCCCACCGCCTGCACCGCAAGTTTCCTCAGCATGATGACGTCAAAGACCGGCCGGGCTGCGGCCCAGGGCGGCTGGCCGCTGTTGGTCCAGTCGAGCAGCATGTCAAGGCCGGTGGCGTCATGGGTTTTGGCGGGGTCCGGGTGGCGCTGGGCGAAGAGGGCGAAGGCGTTCTGGCGGTGGCGCTCGACCTGACCGAGCAGGACTGTCGGCTGGCGCCCCGATTTGTCCAGCTGGCGGATGAGACGGGCGGCGATCTGCTGATGTTGGCGGTTTTCCGCCCGCTGACCGATCAGGATTTGACGTGCGTCTTTGAGCCTGTCGAACAAGATTTTGCGCGAGATCACTTTCTGCGCCGCGACATCCCAGATAGCTTGGGATTTGACGACCGGCGGCTGGGTGCTGTCCGGCGCGGCGGCGGACGCCCCCGAGACGGCCAGCAGCAGCATCAGACTAAAAATTCCCCGAAAATATTTCATGCAGGCCCGGTTAATATGCGATAATACTGTTAAAAGTGTGGTTTTAATTCCCAATATTGTCAACTGTCGATCAACACAAGCGACAGACAAGGATCATATCATGAGCGAAATCAATCAGCAGATTATATTGAAAAGCCGGCCTGAGGGCTGGGTGACGGAAGATAACTTCAATCTGATCGAACGGCCGATGCCGGAGGTTGGCGAAGGGCAGATTCTGGTGCGCAATCTTTATCTGTCCGTTGATCCCTATATGCGGGGCCGGATGAATGACGCCAAATCCTATGTGCCGCCGTTTCAGGTCGGCCAGGTACTGGAGGCCGGCGTCGTCGGCGAAGTGGTGGCGAGCCGGAATCCTGACTTTAAAGCAGGCGATGTGGTGGTCGGCATGCTGGGCTGGGAAAATTATTCGCTGTCCGACGGGCGGGAGCTTTTGACGGTTGAGCGGGGACCGGCGCCGCTGTCCTATTATCTGGGGATTCTGGGCATGCCGGGCATGACCGCCTACGCCGGGCTGGTCGATGTGGCCGATGCGCAGCCGGGGGAGGTGGTTTTTGTCTCGGCGGCGTCGGGGGCGGTCGGCAGCGTTGTCGGCCAGTTGGCGAAAATCCTCGGCTGCGAAGTGGTCGGCTGCGCCGGGTCCGATGAAAAGGTCGATTATCTGGTCAGTGAACTGGGCTTTGACCGGGCGTTCAACTATAAGACCTGCGGCAATATCGCCCGCAAAATCGCCGAAGTCTGTCCCCGGGGCATTGACGTCAATTTCGAGAATGTCGGCGGCGAGATCATGGAAGCGGCGCTGTGGAACATGCGCGACTTTGGCCGGATCGCCCTTTGCGGCATGATCGCCAATTATAACGACAAGGATATGGCGCCGGGTCCCCGGGGCATGGGGGTCATGATCCAGCGGCGGCTCAGGATGCAGGGCTTTATCGTTTTTGACAATCCGAAACGCAATATGGAATTTGTCCGCAAAGCCGCCGAATGGCTGGCGGAGGGCAAGCTTAAATACCGCGAAACGGTGACCGATGGCCTGGAAAATGCCCCGGCGGCCTTTATCGGCATGCTCAAGGGCGAGAATTTCGGCAAACAGATCGTTAAAATCGCCGATTAGAGCCCGGACCCGGGATCTGTCCGGATCCAGGTTCCTTTTTCATCAAGGCTCCTTTTTCATTCCTTCGATGCCGACATTGTCATTGGCCGGCGGCAACAGGTCGCGGTTGTTGAGCGGACAATAGGGTGGTTTCGCATTGGCCGGCGCGCCGTTCTCACAGAGGCGCGTGCAATGTTCGCTGTCACGGCAATGCAGGGGGCCGCAAGAGGCGCTGATAAAGGTGAGGCCGAGCAGCAGGATATATTTGATGTCAGTTTTCCTCCCCGTCTGTCCGGCGATCATGTTCAAGGATGTCCCCCGGCTGGCAGTCGAGGATGCGGCAGATCCTGTCCAGGGTGCCAAAGCGGATGCCCTTGACCTTGCCGGTTTTCAGCAGCGACAGATTCTGTTCGCTGATGCCGATGCGGGCGGCGAGGTCCTTGGACTTTATCTTGCGTCGCGCCATCATCACATCAAGATTGACTATGATCGCCATGTTGCTCTCTCCCGTGTCGGGTCAGATGAACTGCCGGTTTTCTTCGGATAATTTGTGGGCCGCTTCCATTACATGGGCGATGACGACAAACACCAGCCCGAGCAGGATGGTATGTATTTCGGTGGTGCCGAGGCCGATGGCGAGAAAGCGTTCTCCTGCGGCGTGATTCATCGACAGGATCAGGCTGTAGACCCCGCCAAAGACGGGCGCCAGCCCGCCGCCGAAAATGCTCATCCAGGCAAAGCGTTTGATATATTTCGCATTGTCGGGGACAAAGACCCGTCCCGCGGCGTAATTTGTAAACAGGTGGCGCAGGTTATACAGGCCGTACATCCAGATGGATAACGGGATCATGGAAAAGACCAGACCATAAGCCTGGGTGCGGATGTCAAAGCTTGCGACATCATACTGATTGCGGAAAAAATCCGCGAACCAGTCAATTCTCAGCCAGATGACGAAAGACAGGAGCGGCAAAAGAAACAACAGGCCGGCGATGATGCGGGCGAGTATTTTGCTGAGGGTTTGAATTTTATTCTGCTGATCACGCATGGCTTGTTACCTGAAATCCCTAATAAAATTAGTATTTATTCATGTAAAACATGAATAAGACGTAAAATCAAGCTGTTTAAAGGGGTGTGGGGGAGCGGCGGCGGATCGCCTAGGAAGCGCGAACGTATCTCATCAGGTCGAAAAGCGCCCCTGCAGGCTTTCGGCGAAGCAGCGGTGCAGTTCGCGGGCGGTTTCCGTCCAGTCGAGATGGGCGACGCTCGCGGCGACCTGGCGCCGGTCCCACGCCGTGTGGAGCGCCTGTTTCAGGCCCCCGGTCAGCGATTCCGGCGACCGCGCGTTTAACAGAATGCCGTTTTCTTCGGTTAATATCTCGGGAATACCGCCGACCCGGGGGGCGATCGCCGGCGCGCCGCAGGCCAGGCTTTCGAGCAGCACATTGGGCATCCCCTCCATGGCGGACATCAGGATTGTCGCTTTGGCGCCGGCGTAAAAGGACGGCAGCGCGCCATGCGACACAGGGTTGAGGAATTCGACCCGCCCGGCGAGGCCCAATTGCCGGGCGAGGGATTTCAGGGCGGCCTCCTGTTCGCCGCCGCCGATTATGATCAGTCTTTCATCGGGGAAATGCGCGAGCGCGCGCAGGATAAGGTCGTGGCCTTTCAGCGGCACCAGATTGCCGACGCTGAGCAGGTAACGCCCCTCGCGGTTGGCTTTGACCCCGGCATTGAACAGGTCGCGGTCGACGCCGTTCATCAGGACCACAAGTTTATCTTCGGCGACGCCATATTCGATCAGCCGGTCTTTCAGGGCCCGGCTGACGCAGATCACTTTTTGGGCGTAATCAATCGCCGCCAGGATTTTTTTGCGCGCTCCCGTCCGGGTCATCCAGAAATTGACGTCGCTGCCGCGGGCGGTCAGGAACAGCGGCTTGTGATGGCGGCGGGCGAGGATGTGGGCGGCGACGCCGTCGGGATAGAGATAATGGCCGTCGATCAGGTCAAAGCTTTCGCCGTCCGGGTAGGCGGCGGGCAGAATGCTTTCGGCCGCCCGGGCCATGGCGGCGGCGACGTTGATCAGGTTGGTGCCCGGCAGGGTCAGGTAGCGCGGATGATAGACGGCGACATCGCCCTGCATTTCCCGTTTCGCGATTTTGTTATAGGCGTGAAAACGGCTGTTTTTAGTGCGGCCGAGCAGCGGGAAATACTGCACCGGGGCGATGACCTTGCGCAGGACGCCCGGAATCCGGTCGACATAATCCATCCGGTTTTTGACAAAGATGCCGTGCCGGGGGGCGATTTCGTTGGGATAGAGCGATGTGAAGGTCAGAAGCCGCAAGCTTTTTCCTTAAATTCTATGAAAACCGGTCCTGGCGCGACAGGAACTGGTCAAACATCATCAATGTCCACAGCGGCGCGCTGTAATCGCGCAGGCCGTTCTGATGGTGATCGACCAGGGTCTTGAGATAATCGGCCTCGAACAGCCCGCTGTCCTTCATCCGCTCG
The DNA here is from genome assembly GCA_048266545.1 of Paremcibacter sp. Classification (GTDB taxonomy): domain Bacteria; phylum Pseudomonadota; class Alphaproteobacteria; order Sphingomonadales; family Emcibacteraceae; genus Paremcibacter. The sequence continues at coordinate 69,799 of JBLWZH010000004.1, forward strand.
CTGAGGACGGACTGGCGGATACTGTCCTTCAGTTCGTGGCGGAACCATTTGCCCAGCGGCACCCCGAAGCCCATCTTCGGCCGATAGAGAATATCATGGGGCAGGCGGCCTTCGAGGGATTTTTTGAAGATATATTTGCCCTCGCCGCCGTGCAGCTTGAAGCGGGACGGCAGGGTGGCGATCCATTCGACCAGTTCATGATCGAGCAAAGGCACCCGGACTTCGAGGGAATGGGCCATCGAGGCGCGATCGACCTTGGTCAGGATGTCGCCGACCAGATAGGTCTTGAGATCAAGATACTGCAGGATCGACAGCGGATCGTCACTGCCGGAAGCGGCGCCGTATCTGTTAAATAAATCCAGGGTGCTATACCCCTGAATATCCTGTTTCAGGCCGGCGCTGAACAGCTTCTGCCGCATGTCGCCCTTGAGGATCGACACGCCGTGGAAATAGCTTTCCACATGGTCGCGGGCCAGCCCCTGAAAGGTGGTTTTGGCGCGGAAGACGCGCGGCGCCCAGTCAGCCTTGGGATAGGCCCGGCCGAGCAGGCCGAAAACCGGCTTGCGCAAGGTGTCCGGGAAGATGCCGCGCAGCCGTTGTTCAAACATCTGCAGGGCGTAACGCCGATAGCCGGCGAGATTTTCATCGCCGCCATCGCCGGACAGGGCGACGGTGACCTTTTCCCGCGCCAGTTCGCAGACCCGGTAAGTGGGCAGGGCCGAACTGTCGGCATAGGGTTCGTCATAAATATCGATCAGTTTTTCAACCAGGGAATAATCATCCGGGTCGACCTCGCGGGACCAGTGATTGGTCCGATACTGGCGCGCCACCTGTTCGGCATAGTCGGTTTCGTTATATTTCGGGTCGGAAAAGCCGATCGAACAGGTATTGACCGGCGCATCGCTGATGTCGGCCATATCGGCGACGACGGCACTTGAATCGACGCCGCCCGACAGAAAGGCGCCCAGCGGCACATCGGCGACCATGCGGATTTTTGTCGCATGGCGGATGCGTTCGGCCAGTTCATGACGGGCGTCATCAAAGCTGCCCTGATAGTCGCCGGTGAATTGGACGTCCCAATATTGCGTTTTGTCCATTCTGCCCGACGCCAGGTCGATGATCAGGCTGTGGCCCGGCTCCAGCTTATAGACATTCTTGTAAATGGTGTGAGGCTCCGCCACATAACCGAGGGAGAAATAATCCTCCAGACTTTGCCGGCGGATATTGCCGACGAAATCCGGATGGGCCTTCAGCGCCTTCAGTTCGGAACCGAACAGGACGGTCCTTTCGCCGACCGGGGCGTAAAACAGCGGCTTGATGCCGAGCCGGTCGCGGGTCATGAAGACCTGTTTTGTGCGATGGTCGTAAATGACATAGGCGAACATGCCGCGGAGGCGTTTGACGCTGTCCGGCCCCCAGGCGTGATAGGCGTTGAGGATCACTTCGGTATCGCAACGGGTATTGAATTTATAGCCTTTCGCCTCCAGTTCGGCGCGGATCTCGACGAAATTATAGATCTCGCCGTTATAGACGATCGTCACCCCGCCCATGGCGGATGTCATCGGCTGCTGGCCGCTTTTGAGGTCGATGATCGACAGCCGGCGATGGCCGAGCCCGACGCCGTGATCGGTGAAGATGCCCGCTTCATCCGGCCCCCGGTGCAGAATGGCGTCGGTCATGGGTTTGATGATGGCCTGATCCGGCGTGGCGTCAGGCGATGTGATGATCCCGGCTATACCGCACATATGGCAGAATTTTCCCTTTGATTATGGTGAGCTGTCGCCCGTCGTCCTCTGCTTTTAACGACCATAATTTAAAAGTCCTTTAAAGTCAGGACAAATTATGGTCCTAAAATGATTTTTATGGACAGGTCATAAAAACAGACCCTAAAAAAATGCCTCGGCCGGTTGACAAAGCTGTGTCCTTGACGCGAAGTGCTCCATCCTGTCGGCCGTCATTCCCGCCCCCGATCGCTTTTTCCGAAATTGTCGCCCCGTCCTGATCCGTCACCCTGAATTTAGTTCAGGGTCCATGTTGCCGCTTGCTCAAATGCGGACAGATGGATGCTGAATCAAGTTCAGCATGACGCTTTTTGAATGGCTCATTCATCCCCCGGATTTTTGGGGCTGACCCCTGAGTTGTTCCGCCTTCAGCCCTGAAAAAATGCCCCGGCTTTGACACCGGGGCAGTCGGAAGATATCAGGAGATCATCTCCTAATATAGAGATCGGGGCGTTACAGGGTCTTGCGCTTTCTGAGCAGGATGGTCAGATAGAGCAGCCCCGCGGTAATGCCTAGGCCAAGCCACAGTTCCGGATTGCCGAGGGACTGGAATACCTCCAGAGCGGTCCGGGTGCTGAGTTCGTCAATATCATTGCCGAAACGCGCCTCTGAGTCGCCGTTGACCGACAGCCGCTTGGCGATAAACATCAGGATATGGTTGGTGTTGAAGAACAGTTCCTCGAGCACTGCGGCGAGCGCGACCGGGATCGTCGCCAGCAGCAGGGGGGTCCGTTTGGCCAGAACCGAAGCCAGCATGAACCAGGCGAAGATCGGCAGCGCCCACAGGCTGTACATGATGACGGCGGAAATTTCCGTCAGGATCAGGGCGGGGAAATTTGTCGCCGACCACAGAAGGTCCCAGGCGCTATATTCCGTGCCGATGGTGGCCAGGGAGCCGACAATCAGCAGAAACAGCTGGAAGATAAAGGTAAAGCCGAGCGCGACCAGCGGGATCACCAGCATGACGGTCAGCAATTTGGACAGCACGGTCTGCAGGTCGGAAACCGGCATCGATTTCCAGAACAGGATGCTGTTGTCTTTCCTTTCGTCATAAAGCGCGCCGAGGGCGGTGAAGACCATGCAGAACCAGGCGCCGATCAGGACCGGTATGGTGGCGGCGAACATCAGATGATTCATATGATCCCGCAGTTCCCGGGCGTCGCTTTCTGACATATTGGCCAGAAATTCGCGGATGGTGAAGGCCTCGTCATTGATGTGAATCGACTGGCCGAGGACCCCCATCATCAGGATGACGAACACCATGACGATGCCGGTGATCACCAGCGGCGTGGTGAATATGGCCCGGCGGTTCTCCCAATATTCCCGCAACATCAGGGTTTTGAAAGGGCTATATCCGTTTACTTTAACGATGGAGGCTAACATTTTTTTCTCCGTTCTTGATTAGTTATACTTAAAAAGCGCAGGATTCCTGCGCTAGAGCAGGCTGCAGAGGGTTGATGCGCAGGAGACGGCCGGTCGGTCAAAATCCGCCAACACCGATTTCTGTTGTGTCGTGTAGGACAGGTTGGCGATGGCGACGGCCAGCACGCCGGTGATAAAACCGGCAATGACCAGGGCCTTCAGTCTTGCGTTCAGGGTCTGCATGGTTATTCTCCATTCATAAGCGTGACGAACAGATCGGACAGGTTCAGCCGACTGACTTCACCCAGCTTTTCCAGTTCCGCCCGGAGCCGATCCTTGAAGATAAAGGATGTTCTGCCCAGGGTTGTCTGTTCAGAGACCGGGGACAGGGCCCGGGCCGCTTCGATATTGTCCGCGGTGGGCGCCAGCACCATCCATTGGGCGCTGATGTCTTCCATTTCCGCCGTCAGGACGATTTTTCCCTCGCGAATGAAAATGACGTTGGACAGGATATTCTCGATTTCATCCACCTGATGGGTTGTGATCAGGATAGTCCGCTCCTCGTCAAAATAATCTTCCAGCAGCTGATGATAGAATTTCTTGCGGTAAATAATATCAAGGCCCAGGGTCGGTTCATCGAGCACCAGGACTTTGGCGTCGATCGACATGATCAGGGCCAGATGAACCTGGACAATCATGCCCTTCGACAACTGGCGGATTTTCTTGTCAAGGGGCACGCTGGTGTTGGCGAGGAAGCCGAGGGCCTTGTTGCGGTCAAAGCTGGGGTGGACCCCTTCGACGAAATCAATCGCTTCAGAGACCCGGATCCATTTCGGCAGGGTCGCGACGTCGGAAATAAAGCAGATGTCCTTCATCAGGTCATCGCGCTGATCATAAGGATTATAGCCGAGAACCGTCAGGTCGCCGTCATAGGACGTCAGGCCGAGGATGCTGTTGAGCAGGGTGGTCTTGCCGGCGCCGTTGGCGCCGATGATGCCGACGATCTGGCCCTTCCGGATGCCAAGATCGACATTTTTCAACGCCTGAAAGGATCCATAGGATTTGCAGAGATTATGGGCGGTTATGATATTGGTCATGGGGTGATCCTTCTTAATGGGTGCGTTTTTTCTCTGCCGTTTCGAGCAGTTGTCTGGCATCAAGTCCCAACCGTGAAATCCGTTTGATGATTTCGGGCCATTCTTCGGTGAGGAATTTTTCCTGTTCCGCTTTCATCAGATTCTTTTTGGCGCCGTCGAGTATAAACATTCCAAGACCTCTTCTTTTTTCGACCAGTCCTTCATCCACCAGTTCGGCATAGGCTTTTGACGCCGTAATCGGGTTGATCTGGTAATCCACGGCGACCTTGCGCACGGATGGCAGGGCTTCGCCCTCCGCCAGAACCCCGTCCATTATCATGGCGATGATCTGCTCTTTCAGTTGCAGATAGATGGGTTGATCATTTTTCCACTGTATTGCCACGGTTATTTCCTATCTTTTAGAGTTGGCACTAAACTGTTGTGGTGTTTAAGTGTTGTACAAATATAGTACACTAGATCGATATGCGTCAACATATTTTTGGATGTTTTTAACAAAACTGTTATATTCCAGTATATTATGCAGGGTATAAAAAGCGGGACGGCCGTTGCGGATTGTTATATCCGCTGTGTCTGGGCGGTGGAATAGAGCAAAGGAATCGGACTTTGGGTCCTGTTGCGGGCGCCGCGGCGGCAATTGTTCACAAAAAACATTTTCATTGCCGACAATGGCGTTGATGGCGATGGCTTTCAGCGGTATAGTGTCGCCTTCCTGCGGGCGCCCCGGCGCCGGAGTTCGGCGGCCATCCGGCCTAAAATAAACAAAACAGGAGGAAGAAGAAATGCGCCATCACCGATCAACCATATCCGGCGGGCCCGTCAGGGTAAAAAAAGCGGTCTGCGGGATGTTGCCGGCGGCCTTTGTCCTGCTGGTCTGTTTTCTCTCGCTAACCGGCGCCCGGGCCTGGGCGGGCGAGAAGCAGGCTGCCGACATGATTGTCGGCGGCCGCTATGTGGTGACCATGGCCGAGGGCCGGCCGGTGATTGAAAATGGCGCGGTCGCCATCCGCGACGGCGTGATCATCGCCGTTGACCAGGCGGATAAAATAACGGCCGCCTATCAGGCGAAAAAAAACATCCCCGGCCCGGCGCGAATCCTGATGCCGGGACTGATCAATGGCCATACCCATACGTCGATGGTCCTGTTTCGGGGCATGGCCGATGACCTGCCGCTGATGACCTGGCTGCAGAATTATATTTTTCCCATGGAGGGGCGGTTCGTCGATGCGGATTTTATCGAGGCCGGAATGCGACTCGCCTGCTGGGAAATGATTCGCGGCGGCACGACGACCTTTGTCGATATGTATTTCTATCCGGCGCGGGCGGCCGATGTCGTCGAATCCTGCGGTTTGCGGGCGATCATCGGCGCGCCGTCGATCGATTTCCCCAGTCCGGGATTCGCAGGATGGGACGATTCCTTCGCCGCGGCGCAAGAATTCGTCAAACAGTATAAAAGCCCGTTCGGCCGGATTATGCCGGCCTTTGCGCCCCATGCGCCCTATACGGTGTCGCCGGAGCATCTGAGCGAGGTGGCGCAGGCGGCGAAGGCGCAAAATACGCCAATCACCATTCATCTGGCCGAGGACCGGGCGGAAATCACCCAGATCAGACAACGCTTCAACACCACCCCGATTCGCCATGTGGAGAACCGGGGGCTGCTCGACAACAGGGTGATCGCCGCCCATGTGGTTCATCCGACGACCGCGGATATGGATCTTCTCGCCAAATACAAGGTCGGGGTCATTCATAATCCGACGTCGAATCTGAAAACCGCCGCCGGGGTGTCGCCGGTGCCGGAAATGCTGAAGCGCGGCGTGCGGCTCGGGCTGGGCACCGATGGGGCGGCCTCCAACAATGACCTGAATATGTGGGAGGAAATCCGCCTTGCCGCCCTGCTGCACAAGGGGGTGAATTATGATGCGACCGCCATGCCGGCGCAACAGGTCCTGAATATGGCGACCCGGGGTGGGGCCGAGGCCGTCGGGCTTGATCACCTGGTCGGGGAAATCGCCGTCGGCAAGCGCGCCGACCTGATTCAGGTTGATATGGCCGCGCCCAATATGACGCCGCTCTATGATGTGATTTCCCATCTGGTTTATGCGGTGGATGCCCGCGATGTGGTGACGACCATCGTCGACGGGCGGCTGCTGATGGCGGACGGCAGGGTGCTGACGCTTGACGGGGACAAGGTGCGCCGCCGCGCCAATGAAATCGCGGCGAAGATTACCCAGGCCCTTAAAAAGCAGTAACGGCCGCCCTGTTAGGTCAGTTTAAACGCAAAAGGCAGCAGATCGGCCATGGTGAAGCGACGGTTTTTATCGACGTAAACCGGCGTATCCGGCGCGAGAAATTCGGCCATCACCTGACGGCAGGCGCCGCAGGGGCTGAGGGTTTCGGGCGCAAGGTCCACCCCCGCCGGGCCGATGGATATGGCGAGAGCTGTCACCCTGGCGCTCGAGGCCGAGCGGGCCGAGAACAACGCCACCCGTTCCGCGCAACAGGTCAGGCCATAGCTGGCGTTTTCGATATTGGCGCCCTTGAAGATCTGCCCGTCTTCCAGCAGGACCGCCGCGCCGACGGGGAATTTGGAATAGGGCGAATAACTGTTCTTTTTGGCCGCCTGCGCGGCTTTGATCAGGGTTTCCGCCGTCGTGTCATTGGGTGAGGTCATGGGATAACTCCTTTGCGCGTAAATGAAAATCCTGTGAGGCGTAAACCTTCAGGCCATGGCGTTCCAGCAGGGCGGTGGTGACGCCAACGCCGGCCCTGCGCCGTCCTGAAAAAGAGCCGTCATATATGAGTGAGGCGCCGCAGGACGGGCTGTTTTCCGTCAGAATGGCGACAGAACAGTCGTTATCGAGGGCGACTTGCAGGGTGATTCTGGCGCCGGCGATAAACTGATCCGTGACATCCCGCCCCTGATTGTCAATGACCCGCGCCGCGCCGTCAAGCACGGCGGACCCGTCGCCGCCCCGGATCTCCGCCGCATTGCGGGGAACCGAAAACCCGCCCGACAGCTCAGGGCAGACGGCAATCAGGCGGCCTTCTTTTCGCCAGATGTCCAGCAGCGCCGAGGACAGAAATTTATCGCCGCCGTCATAGCGAACCCTGTTGCCCAACAGGCATGAGCTGATTAAAATATTCTTCATAATTTTGCGCGATCTGTCGTCTTGTCAACGGTTTTAATTTACCGTATGGTAAAATTTGAAAATGAATAAGTCCAGCGTCAGGCGGTATTTTTAACCTGTAAAACTGCGAGCGGACGCATTTTAACCCGGGCGCACTTTACTCAGGGGATTTTATGGCGAAGTTATATTTTTATTATTCCTCGATGAATGCGGGAAAATCAACAACCCTGTTGCAATCCAGCTTCAATTATCAGGAGCGCGGCATGGAAACCATGCTGTTTACCGCGGCGCTGGATGACCGGTTCGGGCCGAACAAGATCGCGTCGCGCATCGGGCTCGAAGCCAAGGCTCATACTTTTGACGCTAAAACCGATATTTATCAGGAAGTCACCAACGAATTGAAGAAACGCAAACTCAATTGTGTGCTGATCGATGAGGCCCAGTTCCTGAGCCGGGATCAGGTTTTCCAGCTGGCGGCGATTTGCGACCGGATCGGCATTCCGGTTCTGACCTACGGCATCCGCACCGATTTTCAGGCCAATTTATTTGAGGGCAGCATGCATTTGCTGGCGATTGCCGACGAGTTGCGCGAACTGAAGACCATCTGCAAGTGCGGCCGCAAGGCGACGATGAACCTGCGCACCGACGCCCAGGGCAATGTGATCAGGGAAGGGGCGCAGACCGAAATCGGCGGCAATGACCGTTATGTGGTGCTGTGCCGGAAACATTTTATGGAGCTGGCCTTTTAAAAGAGGCCGGAACAATTTGACAAGGGAGCGCGCAATGCGGTTATTTATCTGTTTTCTTATGATCTGCAGTCTGGCCTGGGCGCCTGCGGCGCGGGCCTATGAAAAGACCGGTCACCGGGTGGTGGCGGAGCTGGCGGAGCGGCATCTCAGTGATGTTGCCCGCCGGAAAATCGCCGAAATTCTCGGGGAAAAAGTCGCTCTGGCCGAGGTCGCCAACTGGGCCGATGAAATGAAGTCCAGCCCCGATGAATACTGGCGGCAGGCCAATGTCTATCATTATCTCAATGTGGAGGCCGGCGAGAGTTTCGAGAATACGCCGCGCAATCCGGCCGGTGATGTGCTGAGCGCTTATGAACAATTTGTCGCCACCCTCAAATCACCGGACGCCACGCTCGCCGAAAAACAGCATGCGCTGAAATTTCTGGTCCATATCGTCGGCGACATGCATCAGCCGTTGCATTATGGCCACGCCAGCGACCATGGCGGCAACAAGGTGGCGGTGATGTGGTTCGAGGAAGTGACCGACCTGCATTCGGTGTGGGATATTCATCTGGTAGACAAGGAAAAACTGTCCTTTACCGAGTGGTCCAATTTCCTCGACAAGGCGACGCCGCAGCAGATCGCCGCCTATCAGGCGGCCCGTCCCCTCGATTGGGTCCATGAGGGGCTCGCCCTGCGCGACGACATCTATGAGGTCGGTGACCGCAATTTTTCCTGGGGCTATGTCTATAAATACCGCCCGCTTGTCCGCGAACAATTGCTGAAGGGCGGCCTGCGCCTCGCCGGGGTGCTGAATGAAATCTTCGCCGCGGAGACGCGGGACCGTTAACATCCGGCGCGGATTGTCCCCTAAAAACCGTCCGCACCGCCTGTGTCCGCCACCTGTATCAAAATGGGACGATGTGTCAGTCCTTTTTACAATAAAATCCCTCGATTAATATTAGCAAAAACCAATATACCTTTTGTTGTAAAGAGTTGCAGATATTGGCACGGGAATTGCTTTTTAAAAGGATATAACAGATTTGTTTATCCGGTTAGGGGAGATGAAAAATGAAAAAAACGGCATTCGGCCTGCTGGCGAGCGCATCCGTCTTTATGGCGGTAGAAGCCCGGGCGACAACGATTTCCTTTACCGATTTTTCCTCGACGGCGGGACTGACCCTCAACGGCAGCGCCGCCGCGGTCAATGACGGTAGCCGGGATGTGCTGCGCATCACGCCGGCGATCAACAGCCAGGGCGGCAGTTTCTTCAGCACCTCGACGATAAATCTCGCCAGCAACGCCTCTTTCTCCAGCAAGTTCGTCTTTAACATCAATAACCCGCATTTCGGCGGCGCGGACGGGCTGGTTTTCGTGGTCCAGACCCAGGGCAATAACGTCGGCGGCATCGGCGGCGGCATCGGCTATCAGGGCATCACCCCGAGCCTCGGCGTGGAATTTGACACCTGGAACAATGGCGGGGGCGACGGCTTTAACGCCAACCATGTCGGGGTCAACCTGAACGGCAGCACCAGTTCCGTGGCGCGCTATAACGATCCGGGCAGTTTTGAAGACGGCAACGACAGGTTTGTCTGGGTTGATTATAACGGGATCACACAGGATCTTGAAATTCGCCTGAACACTATTGATTTGCGGCCGGGATCGGCGGTGCTGTCCTATGCCAGCCTTGACCTGCAAACCCTGCTCGGCACGCCCAACGCCTTTGTCGGTTTTACCTCCGGAACCGGAGCGGCCAACGCAAATCATGATATTGTGTCATGGGAATTCAGGGATAGCTTCAATCCGGTTGATGATATTCCGGAGCCGGCGCCGCTGACCCTTCTGGGGCTTGGATTGCTCGGCCTGGGCCTGGCGCGGCGGCGTCGCGGCTGAACTTAGAGCAATATCCGACCAGATTGAATCATTCTGCCGGTTGTGGTTTGGTTCAAGATCAAGGTTTTTGGCGCGGGGCGGACCGAACGTACGGCCAAGCCGACAACCGCCGGAATTGGGCCAAACCACACCGGCCCGGCGGGTTTCCGTCCAGCAGGCGCCCGCTGCGTCAAGCCGCTTGACCGATGCGCCGCATCGCGCTTCACGTCTTTCCTGCCGGATCACCGCGCTGGCCGAGAAACAGAAGCGGTTCAATCTGGTCGGATATTGCTCTAATTCTGAGAGACTTGTAGCGGGCGGTTTCCCAACGGGAGATCGCCTTTTTTTAGGGTCTGTTGACAATTAAGGTTAGGGCGTTGGTTTGGCTAGGACGGCCCAACCAACGCCCTAACCTTAATGGATTCCGTTCCCTCGCGGCTTGCGCCGCTCGCCCGGAATGACGATAAAAATACCTTTTTCAACAGCCTGCTAAAGGCCCCGATCCGTCAAAGGGTGCCGAAAATACGGTCTCCCGCATCGCCGAGGCCGGGGACAATATAGCTTTTTTCGTTCAGCTTGTCATCAATGGCGGCGGTGAAGACCGGAATGTCCGGGTGGGCGGCCCGGATCGCCTTCAGACCTTCCGGCGCGGCCAGCAGGCAGAGGAAGGTGATGTCCCTGGCGCCGGCGGACTTGATCCGGTCGAGGGCGGCGATGGCCGAATTTCCCGTCGCCAGCATCGGATCGACGACGAGGCAGAAACGCTGATCCAGATGGGGCGGCGCCTTGAAATAATATTCCACCGCATGCAGATCATCGGGATCGCGATAGAGGCCGACATGGCCGACCCGGGCCGACGGGATCAGGTCAAGCAGGCCCTGGGCCAGTCCTTCCCCGGCCCGCAGGATCGAAAAGATGCACATCTTCTTGCCGGCCAGCTTTTGCCCGGTTGTCCGGGTGACCGGCGTTTCAATTTCAATATTCTCCAGCGGCAGCTTGCGGGTCACCTCATAGCCGAGCAGCAGGCTGATTTCCTTCAGCAGGGTTCGGAAAATGGCGGGGGGCGTGTCCTTGTTCCGCATCTTTGTCAATTTGTCCTTGATCAGGGGATGATCAACCAGGGTGACCCCGTCCATATTCATCGGCATTGCATTCTTTCGTTTGGTATAATTCGGCCTTTGACCATACGCTTCTGAACGGACGCCGGACAGCTTGCCCTGCCGCAGGCCGGTTATTTCAAAATACCGTTCAGGATGATCTGGGTGACCGTTTTCTTGGCCTGTTTGTAAAATTCCTCATCCTGCAGCGTCTTGCCGGTCAGGGTTTCGATCTGGACGGCAAAATCGGCATAATGCTGGGTCACGGCCCAGATCATGAAAATCAGATGGATCGGTTCAATGGGGTTGATCCTGTCTTCCTTGATCCAGCCTTTGATCACCCGGGTGTTTTCCCCGACGAGCCGTTTCAGGTCTTCGCCGAGCAGGGTTTTCAGCATTGGCGCCCCTTCGAGGATTTCATTGGCGAAAACCTGTGATCCGGCGGCCTGATCCCGGGAAAATTCGAATTTCTTGTCGATGTAATTGGTGATGGTTTCTGCCGGGGTGCCGGTGACCTGCCATTCCTGCAGGCAGATCAGCCATTTATTCAGCGTATGTTCCAGAACCGCCTGGTAAATTTCCTTCTTGGTTTTGAAATAATACAGCAGATTGGGCTTTGACATGCCGGCCATTTGGGCTATCTGGTCAATGGTTCCGCCGCGAAAGCCGTATTTGGCGAAGACTTCCGTTCCAGCCTCAAGTACTTTCTGCTGGTTTATGATCTGGATACGGGACCTTTTTTTCTGCATGAAATGTCTTTATTCTCTAATTTATTTTTGCGCCCGGTGAAGTCTACATGAATTTTACAGCCAAACAGGGAATGTAACAGAATTCGGTAAAATATCAGACGGCTTATACATTAATTTTTTAATTGATTGTGTTAAATTTACTCCACAATAAACGAAAATCAATTTCAAATAAATTAAATTTAAAAAATATTTTATCAAATGATAAAAAAATGCTCTAATCCTTGTCGGGATCGTAAGGAGTGACAAATGCTGATAAAAGAAATTATTCGCAAGAAACGGGACGGCGGGGAATTATCGGATCGGGAAATCGCCGCCCTGATCGAGGGGATTTCGGACCAGACCGTGAGCCGGGAACAGATTTCCGCCTTCACCATGGCGGTTTATTTTCAGTCCATGTCGCTGGCCGAGGTCAGCGCCCTGACCCGGGCGATGATCAACAGCGGCCAGAGGCTGGACTGGACGGCGCAAAATCTCGGCGGGCCGGTGGTCGACAAGCATTCCACCGGCGGCGTCGGCGACAAGGTCAGCCTGATGCTGGCGCCGATGATTGCGGCCTGCGGCGGCTATGTGCCGATGATTTCGGGCCGCGGCCTCGGCCATACCGGCGGCACGCTCGACAAGATGGAGGCGATCCCCGGCTATAACGCGACGCCGGACCTCACCGCCGTAAAGCGGGTGGTCGGGGAAGTCGGCTGTGCGATCATCGGCCAGACGGCGGAACTGGCGCCGGCGGACCGGGTGATCTACAGCGTGCGCGATGTCACCGCGACCGTCGAATCGGTGGCGCTGATCACGGCGTCGATCCTGTCGAAGAAAATTTCCGCCGGGCTCGACGCCCTGGTGATGGACATCAAGGTCGGCCCCGGGGCCTTTATGGAGACCGAAGCCGCAGCGGAAGAGCTCGCCCGCTCCCTGATCCGCACGGCGGCGGAGAACGGCGTACCGACCCACGCGATCCTCACCTCGATGGGAGAAGTGCTGGGGAGCACGGCGGGCAATGCGCTTGAGGTGCGGGAAAGTCTGGATTATCTCAGCGGCCGCCAGCGCGACCCCCGGCTTCATGAAGTGGTGATGGCGTTGACCGGCGAAATGCTGGTGCTCGCCGGGCTGGCGCAGACCCATGGCGAAGCGGCGGCAAAATTAACCGCCGTGCTGGACAGCGGCCGGGCGCTGGAGATTTTTGGCCGGATGGTCGCGGCCCTCGGCGGTCCGGTTGATTTTGTTGATAATCCGGATAAATATCTCGCCCGGGCGCCGGTGACGCTGCCGGTTTATCCTGAAGGCGCGGGATATGTCGCGGCGATCGATGTGCGCGGTCTGGGCAATGGGGTCGTCGCGCTTGGCGGCGGCCGCTCGGCGCCGGGGCAGGCGCTGGACATGTCGGTCGGGCTGGCGGAGATCTCCCGCATCGGCGATTTTGTCGACAGCGCCCGGCCGCTGGCGCTGGTTCATGCCGCAACGCAGGAGGAGGCGGAGCGCATCGCCCGTGACCTCAGGGCCTGTTACCGCCTGTCGGAGGACAAGCCGGAAGCGCCACGGCTGATCCGGAAACGGATGTCTTAAATAATGTCTTAATAATCAATGCTGATCAGCTTGTTTTCCTCAAGCATGACCTCTTCGCAATCCTCCCCCGGGCCGAGGCGGTCAATCACCAGAAAGTCGGACGGCTCATTGAGCGCCAGGCTGTAATGATGCCAGACGCCGGGGTGGAAATTGACCCCCTGATCGGCGCCGGCGAGGAAGGCGCGGATATGTTTCGGGTGAAAATCCCCCGGTTTGGCGACAACCACCAGATAGGGCTGCTCGCCCAGCGGAAAGAAGACCTGACTGGACAGCGGGTGGCGCTCCATAAGGCGGATCATCACCGGCCGGGGCAGGGGCCTGCTGCGGAATATATTGATCGACGGCCGGCCGCCGTCCGCCGTAAGGTCCAGCCGGGCGAGGTCGTGATAGCGCAGGCTGTTGCCCTGATTGATGGTGCGCGGTTCCGCCCGGTTGGAAACCTCGATGACATCGCCGTAGGGGGCGAAGTCTTTCGCGGTCAGCGGCGCCGGCTTGATCAGCCTGATTTTCCTTATTTCGCTCATTCAGGCCCCCTGCGGCGTGATTTTGCCGAAAAGACGCAGGCGACTGACCCCGCCGTCGGGAATGATGTTGAGTTTGACATGGCTCACCGGCCCCAGGTTACGCACCGCGTCGCGGAAAATATGCTCCCGGTCCATCTCCAGCTTCTGTTCCGGCAGCAGGATTTCCCAGGTTTTTGACTGTGCGACAAGATCAGGGCCTTCCGCCCCGTCAAGCTTCGCCGCCTGAAGCGAGCAGCGGTCCGGGTAATTGCCCTTGAAGAAGGCGGTGTCGACAAGGATTTCCGCGATCACGCCCGGGTGGGCGAGCCGGATAATGCCCCAGTCATGGCCCGCTTCCCGGCGGCGGCGGGTTTCCCAGCCGTCCCCCATGTTGCGGCCGCGACCCGGCGCGAGGATATTTTCCAGCTTTCCGAAATGTTCGTCATTGGCGATGATCGGTATGCCGCCATATTCCAGCGCCGCGAGGTCAATGACCGCGTCCGGATCCTGCGCCGCCCAGTCGGTGACGATCTCGCCAAAGACCCGCATGCGGGCGATGCCGCCGTCGGGGAAGATATTGAGGCGGAGATGGGTCCAGGCGCGGGCGCTGTCGACCGGCAGGATATGATGGCTGTCGCCGGTGAGCGGCGTCATGGCGACGATACTTTCCCAATGGGTGACGTCGTCCGGGTGATCCTGATCCGAGACGCAGGCGTCGATCGAGGCCTGCGGCGGATAGTTGCCGGTAAAATGGCTGGTGTCGAGGTCGATATGGTCAATAACCCCCCGCTGGCCGAAGCGGATAATGCAATGGTCATGGCCCGCGGTTCGTTTGCGGCGACTTTCCCAGCCGTCCATCCATTTGCCGTTGTCGTCGAATTTGTCGGCAATGAACACCGGTTCCGTCGGCAGGATCAGACGCTCCTTCGGCGCAAAAAAATCGTCGGTCGCAAAGACGACCCGGGCGCCCAACCGCGGCTGGGCCAGATTGATCAGATGTTTTTCAGATATTTTCCGTGTCATGTTCCGTGTCACTTTCGCGCCGTTTGTCTGTTGTCAGGTCTGTCAGCCGCCCGCGGGCGATCTGGTGAATTTCCCGAAGCGCCCTGTCGAATTCCGCCGCCCGGTCCCGGGTGATGCGCTGGCGAAAACGGTCGAGGATTTCCGTGCGATGCAATCCCTTGACCGCGATGATAAAGGGAAAGCCGAATTTTTGCCGGTAGCGGCGGTTCAGATCCCCGAATTCCTCATATTCCGCCGCGGTGCAGTGGGCGAGGCCGGCCCCGGCCTGTTCATTCTGCGAGGCCCGGGTCAGGCGGGTCATCTTTTCCGGCGCGCAGGCCAGATCCGGGTGGGCCGCGATCAGGGCGCGCCGCCGCGCCATCGGGGCCTGGTCGACCACGCGGCGCATGGCGGCGTGCAACTGCTCAACCGTCACCAGGTCGCGTAAGGCCGGATCGTCAAAGACCGCTTGGGCGACCCACGGCGAATCTTCATAAATACCGCCGTAAATTGCGATAAAACGTTCCCTGTTCAACTCATGGGGCGGATGGGCAAGGGCGGTTCCGGTCATCGGCCTGCTCCGCCTGCGCCATAAGGATGATGGTGATGCCAGTGGCGGGCGATGTCAAGTCGGCGACAGATCCAGACGTCCGTTTTTGCGGTGATATACTGCAAAAATCTGTCGAGCGCCCGGATGCGGCCCGGCCGGCCGATGATCCGGCAATGCAGGCCGACGGACATCATTTTGGGGCTGGTTTCACCCTCGTCATAGAGGGTGTCGAAACTGTCCTTCAGATAGCCGTAGAACTGATCGCCGCTGTTGAATCCCTGGGGGCTGACAAAACGCATGTCATTCACGTCCAGGGTATAGGGGACGATCAGCTGCGGCCTGCCGTCGACCGCGACCCAGAAGGGCAGGTCGTCGCTGTAATCGTCGGCGTCATATAAAAAGCCGCCGTCTTCCCCCACCAGCCGGCGGGTGTTGGGGCTGGTGCGGCCGGTGTACCAGCCCAGGGGCCGTTCGCCGGTCAGCCGCCGGATAATGTCGATGGCGCGCGCCATATGATCCCGCTCCACATTGATCGGCACATCCTGGTAATTGATCCAGCGATAGCCATGACTGCAGATTTCATGACCGTCGGCGAGGAAGGCTTCGGCCATATCCGGATATTTTTCCAGCGCCATCGCCACGGCGAAAACGGTCACCGGAATGTCATATTTCTGAAACAGCCGCAGCAGGCGCCAGACCCCGGCCCGGCTGCCATACTCATAAAGCGACTCCATGCTCATATGGCGGGCGTCGGGCGTCGGGGCGGCGTTGATAATGTCCGACAGGAATGTTTCGGCCCCGGGATCGCCGTTGACGATCGAATTTTCGCCGCCTTCTTCGTAATTCAGCACGATCTGGACCGCAATCCGCGCCCCGCCCGGCCAGCGGGGATCGGGCGGCGTCGCGCCATATCCTCTATAATCACGATCATCATCGCGATTGCCGGATTTGGGCCGTCTGTCCTGTTCGTCCTTTGCGGTCATCGGGCATGATCCCTTGGGTTAACTGTTTTTGATTACGGCATTATTATAGATTGTTTGCGATTATCAAGTCAAATTGTAAACAATTTATTTGCAATTCGCTTTCAGGTTTGAAAGAATGTATATTCTGGATGAGGACCCAGGAATAAAGACCAGACGTCAAAAGCAGATAAAAAGTGGATCAATATGGGCGAATTAACCACACATGTCCTGGATCAGGCGACCGGCCGGCCGGGGAAGAATATGTCGCTGCGGCTCTATCGCTGCGCAGCGGACGGCGCGGCGGAGGAGATGGTTCGCAATATGGTGACCAATGACGACGGTCGCTGCCATCAGCCGCTTCTTGCGGGCGACGAGATGAAAAGCGGCGTTTATCGTCTTGAATTCGACGTGGCGGCCTATTACCGGCGCGCCGGGGTTGACCTGCCGACGCCGCCGTTTCTCGATATTGTGGAAATCCGTTTCGGGATTGCCGACGCCGAAGCCCATTATCATGTGCCGCTTTTGATGTCGCCCTATGGCTATAGTACCTATCGGGGCAGTTAAGAAAGAGTAATAATGTCAGATGTGGTTCGTTTTCTTCTCGATGGCGAAATTCGGGAAATAAAGAATGTCACGCCAACGCAGAGCCTGTTGAGCTATCTGCGCTATGAAATGCACATGACCGGCAGCAAGGAAGGTTGCGCCGAAGGCGATTGCGGCGCCTGCACCGTGGTGATCGGCGAACGAACAGGCGAAGACATAAGTTACAAGGCGGTCAACGCCTGCATCATTTTCCTGCCGACCCTGCACGGCAAGGAACTGCTGACGGTCGAGAGCCTTGGCGGGCCGGACGGCGCGCTCCATCCGGCGCAGCAGGCGCTAATCGATCAACACGGCTCCCAGTGCGGCTTCTGCACGCCGGGCTTCGTCATGTCGCTTTATGCGCTCTATCTGACCTGCGACGGGACGGCGCCGACCCTGCAGCAGATCAATGACGCGCTGGCCGGCAATCTGTGCCGCTGCACCGGCTACGGGCCGATCATCACCGCCGCGCAGCGGATGTTTGACTATCCGCCGCCGGTCGATCATCCGTCACCGGCGGCGCGCCTCGCGCGGTTGAAAGAGATCGGCCGCGATCGGGAATTTGCGCTGCGTCAGGAGGGAGACGGGAAAATCCGGCGCTATTTCGCACCGACGACGACGGCGGAACTGGCCGGACGGCTGCTTGAATTTCCGGCGGCGGTTCTGCTGGCCGGCGGCACCGATGTCGGCCTCTGGGTGACCAAGCAGCATCAAGAGCTCGAGACGGTGATTTATCTCGGCGATGTCGCGGCGTTAAAACAGATGAGACAGCGGGACGGCGCGCTTCATATCGGCGCCGCGGTGACCTATGCCGCCGCCATGACGCGGATCGCCGGCTATTATCCGGATTTCGGCGAGATTCTCCGCCGGCTGGGCTCGGTCCAGATCCGCAACCAGGGCACCCTGGGCGGCAATATCGCCAATGGCTCGCCGATCGGCGACAGCCTGCCGTGCCTGATCGCGCTGGGGGCGGAATTGCGCCTGCGCCGCGGCGATGCGACCCGGACCCTGCCGATCGAGGATTATTTCATCGCTTACGGCGAGCAGGACCAGAAATCCGGTGAATTTGTCGAGGAGATTATCCTGCCGCTGCCGGCGGATGGGCAGCAGTTCAAGGCCTATAAAATCTCCAAACGGTTCGATCAGGATATATCGGCGGTTTGTCTCGCCGTCAGTTTCCGGCGCGACGGCGACCGGGTGCGTGTGGTCCGGGTGGCCTGCGGCGGCATGGCGGCGACGCCAAAACGGGCGCCGGCCTGCGAGGCGCTGCTTGAGGGCGAAAGCTGGAACGAAGCGCAGGTGCGTCGGGCGATGCAGGCGCTGGCGCAGGATTTTTCCCCGCTGAGCGATATGCGAGCCTCGGCCGCTTACCGGATGCAGGTGGCGCAAAATCTGTTGTATAAGGCGTTTCTGGAAACGAGCGCGCCGGACGAAGGCGGCAGGGGCGATCTTCGGGTGCTGAAGAGCGGGGGACTGTCTCATGGCTGAATTGAAAGGCGGGGTCCGAAAACCCCATCAGCACGACAGCGGTCACAAGCATGTCTCCGGCGCGGCGGTCTATATCGATGATTTGCCGGAGCCGCGGGATCTGCTGCATCTCTATCTGGCGCAAAGCCCGAAGGCTCATGCGCGGATTGTCTCAATGGATCTCGAACCGGTGCGCCATTATCCCGGCGTCGCCCTGGTGCTGGCGGCGGCGGATGTGCCGGGCGCCAATGACATCAGCCCGTCGGCCGGCGATGAGCCGCTGTTCGCCACGGACAAGGTGGAATATATCGGCCAGTCGCTGTTCGTGGTGGCGGCCGACAGTCTTGAGGTGGCGCGGCGCGCGGCCGGGGAAGCCCGAATCGAATATGAGGAGCTGCCGCCGCTGGTCACCATTGACCAGGCGCGGGCGGCGGATTATGAGATTGACGAACCGCAGGTTATGCGACGCGGCGACAGCGCCGCCGCATTGCCGGCGGCCGAATATCGCGAAAGCGGCCGCTTTGCCGTCGGCGGTCAGGATCATTTCTATCTCGAGGGCCAGATCTGTCTGGTGACGCCCCAGGAAGACGGCGACGTCCATGTCTTTTCCTCGACCCAGCACCCGAGCGAGGTCCAGCATCTGGTGGCCCGAGTCCTCGGCGCGCCGAGCAACGCGGTCACCGTCGAATTGCGCCGCATGGGCGGCGGCTTCGGCGGCAAGGAGACCCAGCCGGCCCTGTTCGCCGCGGCGGCGGCGCTGGTGGCGGTGAAGAGCGGACGGGCGGCCAAGCTGCGCCTGGACCGGGACGACGATATGATCATGACCGGAAAACGTCATGACTTTGAAATCGATTATGACGTCGGCTTTGACGGCGCGGGGCGGATCACGGCGATCGAATTTACCCTGGCGTCGCGCTGCGGCTTTTCCCTCGATCTGTCGCTGCCGGTCAATGACCGGGCGATGTTCCATGCCGACAACAGCTATTATCTGGAAAATGTCACCATCCGGTCGCGGCGCTACAAGACCCATACGGTGTCCAATACCGCCTTTCGCGGTTTTGGCGGCCCGCAGGGGATGATCGCCATCGAACGGGTGATGGATGTGATCGCGACCCGTCTGGGGCTTGATCCGCTGGAGGTGCGCAAGGTCAATCTTTACGGCAAGACGGAGCGCAATATCACGCCCTATCACCAGACGGTGGAGGACAATGTGGCGCCGGAGATTATTGCCGAACTGGAGCGCAAGGCCGACTACCGGAAACGCCGGCGGGAGATCCGCGCCTGGAACCGCGCCAGTCCGTTCCTGAAAAGGGGCATCGCGCTGACGCCGGTGAAATTCGGCATTTCCTTCACCCTGACCCATCTTAACCAGGCCGGCGCCCTGATCCATATCTACGCCGACGGCAGCGTGCATCTCAACCACGGCGGCACCGAAATGGGCCAGGGCCTGTTTATCAAGGTCGCGCAGGTGGTGTCGGAAGAATTCCAGATTGATCTGGATCGGGTGAAGATCAGCGCCACCCGGACCGACAAGGTGCCCAACACCTCGGCGACGGCGGCTTCGTCGGGGTCGGACCTCAACGGCATGGCGGCGCTGAACGCCGCCCGGATCCTGAAAAACCGGCTGATTGAATTCACCGCCGGCCATTTTAACTGCAAGCCGGAAAATATCGTCTTTCGCGACAATATGGTTTATATCGGCAACGAGGAAATCACTTTCGCCGCCCTCGCCAATCTGGCCTATATGAACCGCGTCTCCCTGTCGGCCAACGGGTTTTACAAGACGCCGGAAATTTATTACGACCGGGAAAACCACCGGGGGCGGCCGTTTTATTATTTCGCCTACGGCGCGGCGGTGTCCGAGGTGGTGATCGACAGCCTGACCGGGGAGAACCGGATCCTGCGGGTCGATATTCTCCATGATACCGGCCGTTCGCTGAACCCGGCGGTCGACATCGGCCAGATCGAAGGCGGCTTCATTCAGGGGGTCGGCTGGCTGACCACCGGGGAGTTGGTTTACGGCGCGGGCGGGGCCCTGAAGGCCCATGCGCCGTCGACCTATAAAATTCCCGCCTGCAGCGACCGGCCGGAAATCTTCAATGTGGAATTGTGGGACAAGGGGCGCAATCCGGCCCCGACCATCCACCGGTCGAAGGCGGTGGGCGAGCCGCCGCTGATGCTGGGCATATCGGTCTTTTCCGCCCTGTGCGACGCGGTGGCGAGCGTCGGCGACTATCGGCTCAGTCCGGCGATCAACGCCCCGGCGACGCCGGAGGAAATATTGCGCGCCGTGCAGGATGTGAAAAGCCGTCTTGACGAGAAGGGCTGACATGGTGAGCGGATGAAATATTGGGCGGAAAAAGCAAAAGAGGCCATTGCGCGCGACGGCCAGGTGATCCTGGCGACCCTCGGCGCGGCGAAGGGATCGACGCCGCGCGGCGCGGGCGCCAAGATGCTGATCAGCCGGGAGGGGATCCAGGGCACCATCGGCGGCGGCAATCTGGAATTCATGGTGACGGAACAGGCGCGCAAAATGCTGGCGGCGGCCGATGTGGCCTGCCTTTACCAGCATTACGCCCTCGGCCCGCTGCTCAGCCAGTGCTGCGGCGGGGCGGCCGATGTGCTGCTGGAAAAACTGACGGCGGAACATTTTGTCCTGCTGGATGAAATTATTCTGGCGGAAAAAGAGAAAAAACCATACGGCCTGGTCTCCGCCACCGGCGGGCCGGCGGTCCGCAAGCGGTTTGTCACCCGGGAAGCGCACGAGGCGCTCGACGGCGAAATATACGAATGGCGCCGCAATGACGCCCTGCCGCTTTATATGTTCGGCGCCGGTCATGTGGGCAAGGCGATGGCCGAAGTGCTGGGGCGGCTCAATTTTGACGTGAAATGGATTGACGGCCGCCAGCATCAGTTCCCGGAGGTGATGGCGGATAATGTGGAGCGGATCCTGTCCGATGACCCGCTGTCCCATGTCAGGGCCGCGCCGCCGGGCAGCATTTTCCTGATTTTCACCTATAGTCATCAGCTGGATTATGAAATTACCGGCGCCGTGCTGAAGCGGGAGGATTTCCGCTATTGCGGCATGATCGGCTCGGCGACCAAACGGGTCCGCTTTGAAAAGGCCTTCCTCAGGGGCGGCGGCACGACACGGCAGTTGCGGCGCTTCACCAGTCCGATGGGGCTCACGGACATCCGGGGCAAGGAACCGGAGGTGATCGCCATATCGGTGGCGGCGGAATTGCTGATGCTGACCGAAGGGGCGGATTGCCGGTCGTGACCCTTGCGGACGGGCCTGTGATTATGATGGGGCCATGATCAGGGCAGGTCGCTGAATCTGGGGTCCTGCTTCATGTCGCGGGCGATAAAATCAATGAAATGGCTGACCCGCGGCGGGCTGTATTTGTCATAGGCCGAAATGCTGTGGATATGGATATTGCGCGGCATATAGTCGCCGAGGACGATTTTCAGGCGTCCGGCGGCAATATCCCCGGCCACTTCCCAGCCCGATTTCAGGGTCAGGCCATGACCGGCCAGCGCCCATTGATGCAGGACCTCGCCACTGTTGGAGTCCAGCGCGCCCGAGATATTGAGATCATAGAGGCCGCCGCCTTCCTGAAACGTCCATTTGAACTGGCGCGAGCCGGGAAAACGCAGCAGCAGGCAATTGTGATCGGTCAGATCCTTCGGATGCTGCGGTGCGCCGTATTTCTCGAGATACTCCGGCGCGGCGAGAATATAGCGGTTGCCGGGAGCCAGAATTCGCGATTTGAAACTGCTGTCGACCATGGGGCCGATCCGGATGGCGAGGTCAAGCCCTTCTTCCAGAAGATCGGCCAGCCGGTCGGTGGTTTGCAACTGGATCTGAATGTCGGGATAACGCCGGGCGAAGCGCGAAATGGCCTCGGCCAGATAATGCTGACAGAAGGAGGTCGCGGCCGAGAGCCGCAGGATGCCGGCCGTCTTGCCGGTGGCGTGGGACAGGCGGCGCTCCGCTTCGGCCATGCGGCTCAGGATGTCGAGGCAATCGGCGTAATAGCGCCGGCCATTGTCGGTCGGGCTGACCTTGCGGGTGGTGCGGTTGAACAGGCGGACGTCGAGGCGGGATTCGAGGCGGGCGACCCGGCTGCTGACCACGGCGGCGGACATGCGCAATTCCCGGCCGGCGGCGGAAAAGCTGCCTTTTTCGATAATTTTAACAAAAACCTGCAGGTCGCTGATGTCTTTCATGGAGTCTATTATCAAATTATTTTTGATAAAGATAAAGAAAAATATGGATTATCCGGATAAATGCCATGTGCTATTAAAGCGGGATGATTAATCCGAGAGCATGAAATATGACCGAGCCTGACAATGATTTTCAGATTATCGCCCCGGCCCTGACGCGGCAGAAAGAAATCCTGACGCCGGAGGCGCTGACCTTTCTGCGGGAGCTGGAGATGGAATTCGGCGCCCGGCGGCGGGATCTGATGGCGGCGCGACGCGCAATGCAGGAATGCCTGGACCGGGGCGAGAAGCTTGACTTTCCGGCGGAGACGGCCGACATTCGCGCCGCGGACTGGCGGGTGCGGCCGGCGCCCGATGATTTGCGGGACCGGCGGGTGGAAATCACCGGCCCGGTGGACCGTAAAATGGTGATCAACGCCCTCAACAGCGGCGCCAACGCCTTCATGGCCGATTTCGAGGACAGCAACACCCCGACCTGGGCCAATCAGATCAAGGGCCAGATCAACCTGCGGGACGCCAACCGGGGCACCATCGATTACTGCCAGGTCGACAGCGGCAAAATATACCGCCTGAACGATCGGCCGGCGGTGCTGCTGGTCCGGCCCCGGGGGCTGCATATGGCCGAAAAGCATATGTCGCTGAATGGTCAGCCGATCAGCGCCGCCTTCTTTGATTTCGGCCTGTATCTGTTTCATAATTACGAAACCCTGGCTGCCCGGGGCAGCGGGCCGTATTTTTATCTGCCGAAACTGGAGTATTATCAGGAAGCGCGCCTGTGGCGGGATATTCTCTGTTATGCCGAGGATCGCCTGGGGCTGGCGCGGGGAACAATCCGGGTCACGGTGCTGATCGAGACCATCACCGCCAGTTTCCAGATGGAGGAAATTCTCTATCACCTGCGGGATCACATCACGGCGCTGAATTGCGGCCGCTGGGATTATATTTTCAGCTTCATCAAGAAATTCGCCGCCGATCCGGCCCATATCCTGCCCGACCGGGGGCAGGTGACCATGACCTGTCCTTTCCTGCGCGCCTACAGCCTCAATCTGATCCGCACCTGTCACCGGCGCGGCGCCCACGCCATGGGCGGCATGGCGGCGCAGATTCCGATCAAGGATAATCCGAAAGCCAACGACGCGGCGCTGGAGAAATTCATCGCCGACAAAAGCCGCGAGGCGACCGACGGCCATGACGGCACCTGGGTCGCCCATCCGGGGCTGGTCGCCAAGGCGCGGGAGATCTTTGACCGTCATATGCCGGGGGCCAACCAGCTGGATAACCTGCGCGAAGATGTTTCCGTCACCGCGGCGGACCTGCTGACGGTGCCGGAAGGTGATATTACGGAAGCCGGGTTGCGGCAGAATATCAATGTCGGCCTGCTCTATCTGAAAGCCTGGCTGTCGGGCCAGGGCTGCGTGCCGCTCTATCATCTGATGGAGGATGCGGCGACGGCGGAAATTTCCCGCAGCCAGTTGTGGCAGTGGCGCAAGCATCGGGCGACCCTCAAGGACGGCCGGCGGATCACCGATCAACTGATGCAGGAGATGCTGGAACAGGAATGTGAAAAACTGCTGACGGCGCAGGGGAGTGATCGCTATTTACGGGACGCCGTGGCCCTGTTCCGGGATATGGTCATGACCGACAGGCTGGCGGAGTTTCTGACTACGGCCGCCTATGACCGGGTCCTTGACTATGAGCGGGAAGGGCTGCTGTGATGGAGGTCGATGTCGCAAGCTGGTTGGGCCTCGCCCTGCGCTGGCTGCATCTGATCACTGGCATCGCCTGGATCGGCTCGTCCTTTTATTTTATCTGGCTCGACAACAGCCTGAAGAAGCCGGCCGCGAAGGAGGACCGCGACCTCGGCGTCGGCGGCGAACTGTGGGCGGTTCATGGCGGCGGATTTTACCATAAAAAGAAATATCAGGTCGCGCCCGACCATATGCCGGAGGATCTGCACTGGTTCAAATGGGAAGCCTATTTCACCTGGATCAGCGGCTTTCTGCTGCTGGCGGTGATTTATTATTACGGCGCCCGTCTTTACCTGATCGACCCGGCGAAAGCGGATCTGACCCCCGGGGGGGCGATCGGCGTCAGTCTCGGCTTTATCGCCGGCGGCTGGGTTTTTTATGACCTGCTGTGCAAAAGCCGCCTTGGCGATCATAACCGGCTGTTCGGCGCGGTCTGGTTTGTCGCGCTGACCGCGGCCGGCTACGCCCTGAACCAGATTTTCAGCGACCGGGGCGCCTATATCCATGTCGGGGTGATCATCGGAACGGTGATGGCGGCCAATGTCTTTATGGTGATTATCCCGAACCAGAAGAAAGCCGTCGCCAGCCTGCTGAAGGGGGAGGTCCCCGATCCGTCGCTCGGCCAGAAGGCCAAGCAGCGGTCGCTGCATAACAATTACATGACGTTGCCGGTGCTGCTGATCATGGTCAGCAATCATTATCCGGTCCTGTTCAGTCATGACCGGAACTGGTTGATTCTGGCGGGACTGGGTATTGTCGCCCTGCTGATCCGTCATTTCTTCAACCTGCGCCACAAGGGAAATGTCAATTACTTCTATCCCGCCGCCGGGGTCGCGGGCTTCCTTGCGATCATGCTGCTGGCCGCCTATGAGCCGACGGGGAACATCGCCGACAGGACAATGGCCGACGATGTTTCGACGGTGGAAATTCGCCGCATGATCAACCGTCATTGTCTCAGTTGCCACAGTGACGTGCCGACTCACGAGGCTTTTGACGAAGCGCCGATGGGGGTGATGTTCGACAAGATGGATGAAGTCATTCGCTTCCGCTCAAAAATCATCGCCCAGGCGGTCGACGGCGACATCATGCCGCTGGGCAATGAAACGGAGATGACGGCTGACGAGCGCCGCAAACTGGGGCGGTGGCTGTCGCACAGGAAAAGCGAGGAATAATCGAGGAATACCCCCGCGCCGGGGGCCGATATTGCAGTAGTCCTTAAATTCTGCAAGAACTGGTCTGCCTGAAGTATCATACTCAGGCAGACCTCTTTTTTCGAATACGTCCTTGTCATAACCAAATGAAGTGTTACCTGTTCAATAAATCCGGCGTTTTTTTGTCCAGACATGAAAAGGGCCGGTTTAACCGGCCCTTGGTTAGAAAAACTGCTATTTGAGAAGATGTAGTAATAGCAGCAAAACGGTCCTTAAGAGTTCGACAAGATGCCGATTTCTCTTGAAGAAGCTATCAAATTTCGATAGTCTTGTAGTCAATAATCGTTCGAAATAAATCACCTCCTATCACGTTGGGTGGGTTTTTATTTCATGAATCAAGTCGCATACTGTGCCGGTCTGCGGCTTTTTTCATGGCGAATTAGTAAATTTTAATTCGAGTCGGCGCGAATACAAAGCATTTTTTTCATGTATATTGTGGGCCTGAGGGATTGACTTTCTATAAGTAGTGTCCCCCATGAGTTGATCCGCAGAAAACTTGTCAAGGTGTGAAAAACGCGTTCCCAGGCCGGAAGGACTTGGAAACAACCAAACCTTCATTCCCGCGAAAGTGGGAATCTATAATATATTTCAATTGGTTAGTTTTTTTTGAAATATGGATTTCGTTCTCGCGCGGCTGGTGCCGCCCGCCCGAAATGCCCCGAAACAACGATCAAAATAGTTTTTTTCAGCCGCCTGTTACACGTCCTTGTGGAGGATTTCGGCGACTTGCGGCGATTTGAACTTGGCGATTTCATCCAGGGTCAGGCCGTGCAATTCGTGGGGGAACACCAGCCATTCATTGGTTTCATGGATGTAATAATCCGGGGTGCGCTCCGTCTTGCGTTTTTCCGGCTTGTAATAGACCGTCGCCACCCGGGTGTCTTCGGGCATGTTGCGCCGGCATTGCTCCTCAAGGTCGCGGATGATGGCGTCGACGCTGAGGCCGGAATCAAATACGTCATCGACGATCAGCAGCTTGTCCTCGGCGTTGATATTGTCGACGATATAGCCGAGGCCATGGACCCGGACCGTTGAACTGCGGGTCGCGATGCCGGTATAGGATGAGGTGCGGATCGCGATATGATCCGATTTCAGGCCGCGATAGTCGAGATATTCCTGAACCGCAATGCCGATCGGCGTGCCGCCGCGCCAGACGCCGACGATATAATCCGGCTCAAAGCCGCTTTCCAGAATCATGTGAGCCAGCTTGAAGGAATCATCCAGCAGGTCATTGGCGGTGATGTATATTTTATCCATAGTCAATCCATCGTTATGTATGTTGTTCTTGTTTAATATTATGCCGCGGGCGGCGCAATGACTAAGCCGTCGTCCAGCGCCTTATTTCTTTTTCAATATCTTTGCCGGCCAGGATTTGGTCGAGGGCGTCGCCACTCAGCAGGCCGCTCTGGGTATCGACCCGGGATATGACAGAGGCCGCATTGAGCGCCGCCGCGAGCAGGGCCCCGTCCGGGCTTTCCCCGGCGCAGATCAGGCGCGACAGGGTGGAGGAGAAACAGTCGCCCGCCCCGGCCGAACCCTGCATTTCGGCCTCCTGCGGCGGACAATAATAAAGCTGGTCCCGATGCAGCAGATAGGCCCCCTGGCCGCCATCGGTAATCACGACATAATCCGGGCCATGGCCGGCGAGGATCTTCATGCAGTCCATCAGGCCGAGGGAAAAGCCGGCGATCTGAAATCCCGTCGCCAGCAAGGGCGGCATATCGTCATCCGGGGCAGGATTCTTCGCCGTCGGCGGCTGACCCGAAGACAGCAGATGGGGCACCAAAGCGGCGCATTCGTCCCGGTTGATCGACAGCAGGGAAACGGCGTCGAGACAGTCGAGGAAATCCCGCGGCCGTTTCGTCAGTTGCCGGATGCCGGGATTGGACGAGATGAAGCAGCCGGCTTGGGCCGCCCGGGCGATAATCAACGGATATTGATCCGCCGATTCATTGCTCAGGTTGGTGACATAAACCAGATCATAGGCGCTGAAATCAACCGCCTCGACATGATCGGCGGTGAGACGGCAATTGGCCCCGCGGTGGGTGAAAATGGCCGCATTGCGGTCGTGGGAGGAAATATGGACGGCGATGCCGCTGCCGGCTTCCGTCACTGTGGCGAGATATGACAGGTCAATCTGCTCCTGTTGCAGCCGGTCGCGGATTTTCCGCCCGTTGAGATCCTGCCCCACCAGCGCCAGGATTGATACATCGAGGCCGAGACGGCGCATGCAGACGGCGGTATTGGCCGCGCCGCCGCCGATAAATGTCTCGATGCTTTCCGATTCGACCTTGCGCCCCTGTTCCAGCATCAAAAAGGAAGAGGTCATATTGCGCAGGGTCATAAGCTCAATGTCCTTGTCGGCGATGACCGTGATAATATCGATCATCACGGTGCCGATGGACAGGGCGCGTTGCCGGGGGCGATGGTCGGGGGGCATGGGGCTGTTCTTTCTGTTGATTGCGTTTTATGGCCTAATCCGCCAGGCCGTCAATGAAATGTACCAGCAGCCGGCTGATATCGCCATAGGCCTTTTCCGCCTCGCTCAGGGTTTCGTCATGGGACAGCGGGTTTTCCGACAATCCGGCGCCCAGATTGGTGATCAGGGACAGCCCCGCGACCCGAAGCCCGGCGTGGCGGGCGACCAGGCATTCCTGCACCGTCGACATGCCGACCGCGTCAATGCCGAGCCGGCTCAACATTCTGATTTCCGCCGGGGTTTCAAAATTGGGCCCGGCAAGCTGGACATAAACGCCGCGATGGAGCTTGATCGCCAGTTCCGCGGCGGATTGCGCCATTCTGTCCTTCAGGCCCTTGTCATAGGCTTCGGTCATGTCGAAAAAACGCGGCCCGAAATCGTCATCATTGGGGCCGATCAGCGGGTTGCGGCCGGACATGTTGACATGATCGTCAATGCGCATCAATGAGCCTGCGGCCATATCCCGGTTCAGGCTGCCGGCGGCATTGGTGATGATCAGATTTTCCACCCCGAGCCGCTTGAAGGTCCGGATCGGGATGGCGAGCTTCTCCGGCGCGTGGCCTTCATAGAGATGCATGCGGCCCTGCATGCAGACCAGCGGCGTGCGGCCGACCCGGCCGATCAGCAGCCTTCCGGCGTGCCCCTCGACGGTCGGTTGCGGGAAATCGGGGATCTGATCATAGGAAATGACCTGCTCCACCGCCATTTTGTCGCCGAATTTTCCCAGTCCGCTGCCGAGGATCAGGGCGGTTTTCGGGAAGTCGCCGGGAAAACGGGTGGTGATGGCGGCCAGGCTGCGTTCGATTTCTTGACGGATCATTTCGGGCTCCAGAAGGGTTATGTGACGTGATGGGTTATGTGACGTGGGAAAATATCGATTTCAGGTCTTGCGTCTCGTTCATTTGCTCCATATTCAGGCTGTTGACGCATTCCTGAATATGTTTCTGCATCAGGGCGACGGCTTTATCTTCTTCTCTATCGGCAATGGCGTCGACGATGCGGCCGTGATCATCACTGCAACACAGGCTGCCGCCGTTATGGCCATAGAGGGCGATGATCAGGCTGGTCCGGGAGACCAGTTCCTTGAGGAAGTGGGTAATAACCTCGTTGCCGGCGATACGGGCGATTTCCAGATGAAACGCGCCGGTCAGGCGGATCCAGCCGATCCGGTCGTTGCGGGAAACGCAGTCATGTTCCGCTGTCACCAGATCCCTGAGCCGGGCGATATTCCGATCTGTGCGCCGGTTGACGCAGGCCGCAAGGGCGGCGGTTTCGACGATGCGGCGGGCTTCAAATACCTGAAGCGACTGTTCGATCGTCGGGCTGGCGACGATGGCGCCCCGGTTCGGGCGGATTTCAACGACATTTTCATAATTGAGCCGGGTCAGGGCCCGGCGGATCACCGTCCGGCTGGCGCCGAATATCTCACTCAGGGATTCTTCGGTCAGTTTGGTGCCGGGGGCGAGACGCTGTTCCAGGATGGCGTCGGAAATCTGTTGGTGGATAAATTCCTCACCGGCGTTTTTTTTCGCTGTTTTGCGGTTGTTTACCTGTGAAGGGCTTTGCCAGTTCCCTTGTGGGTCAGTCATATCCTATCCTCTGCATAAAGGGCCCTCTGAATAATGGACGCCGAGGCGATTATACGTTGTCTTTCTAAAAATAATACAATAATATGAAAAATTGTGAACAAAAATATTTTACCTTATGGACAAATATTTTAACGCCCTGTAACATGCCCGGACATAGCGAAACGGGGCATTCTGGAGTTGGATTTTGCGAGCCATAATTGTTGTGCTGGACTCTTTTGGAGTTGGAGAGACTGATGACGCCGCCCTGTTCGGCGACCAGGGCGCCAATACCTTTGGTCATATCGTCGAGCATTGCGCGGCGGGGCGGGCGGATCGCGGCGGCTTGCGTTCGGGCCCTTTGAACATTCCCAATCTGATCGGCCTTGGCCTGGGCCTGGCGGCGGAACAGTCCGCCGGTCATGAGCTTCCGCTGGCGAAGCCTGAAAAAGTCACCGGCAAATACGGCTATGCCGCCGAACTGAGCAAGGGCAAGGACACGCCCAGCGGCCATTGGGAAATGGCCGGGGTGCCGGTGGAATTCGACTGGGGTTATTTTTCACGGGACGCGCCGAGCTTTCCCGATCGTCTGATCCGCGACTTGGTCACGGAATGCAACCTGCCGGGGGTTCTGGGCAATTGCCACGCCTCGGGGACGGAGATCATCGACCGGCTGGGGCGGCAGCATATCGAAAGCAAAAAGCCGATTGTCTACACCTCGGGCGATTCCGTGTTTCAGATCGCCGCCCATGAAAGCCATTTCGGGCTCGAGCGGCTGTATGAGGTCTGCACGGTCGCGCGGCGGCTTGTCGATGACTATAATGTCGGCCGGGTGATCGCGCGGCCTTTCATCGGCGAGGCGCCGGGGGAATTTGTGCGGACCGGCAATCGCCGGGACCTGTCGGTGCCGCCGCCGGCGCCGACCCTGCTCGATCGCTTTGCCGCCGGGGGGGGCGAGGTGATCTCGATCGGTAAAATCGCCGATATTTTCGCCCATCAGGGGATCACCCAAAAATACAAGGCCCACGGCAATAAAGAGATTTTCAATGTCCTGATGCAACAGGTCAAGACCTCGCCGGACCGGGCGATCCTGTTCGCCAATCTGGTCGATTTCGACATGCTCTATGGCCATCGGCGCGATGTCGCCGGCTATGCCGCCGCGCTTGAGGAATTCGACCGTCGGTTGCCGGAACTGCGGGCGGCGCTCAGGCCCGATGATATTGTCGTGCTGACCGCCGATCACGGCTGTGATCCGACCTGGCCCGGATCGGATCATACCCGGGAACATGTGCCGGTGATCGCCTTCGGGCCAAATATTGCGCCCGGGCCGATTGGCAAAAGACAGAGTTTCGCCGATATTGGCGCGAGCCTGGCGCTTTATCTGGGGCTTGATCCGCTGCCGGCGGGCCAGTCATTCCTGTAAGTGAAAGTCATTCCTGTAAAATAAATTGAGAAATACTGTGAAAGAAAACGCCACGTTGAAAGAGGAAGCCCGGGAGTTGACCAATAGGTTGCCGCGGGTCGAGGGCTGCGAATTTCGCCCCGATTGGGTCGATGAAATCCGCATTAACAAGTCGGCGGTCGACCGGCGGATCGCCACATTGAACAACCGCCGCACGGTGAAGAAACAATGGCAGGCCGCCTGGCTTCTGAAGGCGATTTCCTGCATTGACCTGACAACCCTGTCGGGCGACGACACTCCGGGCCGGGTCCGCCGGCTGTGCGCCAAGGCGCGCCATCCGGTGCGACCCGATATTCTGGCGGCGCTGGGGTTTGACAAGCAGGGTCTGACCACTGGCGCAGTCTGCGTTTATCACGAGATGGTTGAAACGGCGGTTGACGCCCTGAAAGGCAGCGGCATTCCGGTGGCGGCGGTCTCGACCGGCTTT
The DNA here is from genome assembly GCA_048266545.1 of Paremcibacter sp. Lineage (GTDB taxonomy): Bacteria > Pseudomonadota > Alphaproteobacteria > Sphingomonadales > Emcibacteraceae > Paremcibacter. The sequence continues at coordinate 101,358 of JBLWZH010000004.1, forward strand.
CCGGCGGGGCTGGCGCCGCTGGCGACCCGGCTGGCGGAAATCCGGGCCTCGGTCGCCGCCGGGGCCGAGGAAATCGATATTGTCATCAGCCGCCGCCATGTGCTGACCGGCAACTGGCAGGCGCTCTATGACGAGGTCCGGGCCTACCGGGAAGCCTGCGGCGCGGCCCATATGAAAGCCATTCTCGCCACCGGCCAGCTGGGGTCGATCACCAAGGTCGCCAAGGCGTCAATGGTCTGCATGATGGCGGGGTCCGACTTTATCAAGACTTCAACCGGCATGGAATCGGTCAACGCCACCCTGCCGGTCAGCCTGGTGATGATCCGCATGATCCGGGAATTTTATGAAAAGACCGGCCAGAAGGTCGGCTACAAGCCGGCCGGCGGCATCGGCACGGCGAAACTCGCGCTGCAGTATCTGGTGCTGATCAAGGAGGAGCTGGGCGAGGCGTGGCTCACGCCTGAATTATTCCGCTTTGGCGCCTCCAGCCTGCTCGGCGATATTGAACGCCAGCTTGAACATTTTGTCACGGGCCGCTATTCTGCGGCGAACCGCCATCCAATAGGGTAGGTATTAGTCTCATGAACATCACTGAAATATTTCAAACCATGTCTTACGGTCCGGCGCCGGAACAATCCGATTATGTTCATGACTGGCTGAAAAAGCATGATGACGGCTTTAAATTGTTCATCAACGGCAAATGGGTCGCCGCCAAATCTTCCGACGACTGGATCGAAAGCCGCAACCCGGCCACCGGCGATTATCTGGCGAAATTTTCCGTCGCCGGGGCGGAGGATGTCGATGCGGCGGTCAAGGCGGCGGCGAAAGCCTTCGCCAAATGGTCGAAGCTGCCCGGACACGAGCGGGCGAAGTATCTTTATACCCTGGCGCGGCTGATCCAGAAAACCTCCCGCTTTATGTCGGTGCTGGAAACGCTCGACAACGGCAAGCCGATCCGCGAAAGTCGCGATATTGATATTCCCCTTGTGGCGCGGCATTTCTATCATCATGCGGGCTGGGCCCAGATCATGGATCAGGAAATGCCTGATCAGGAACCGCTCGGCGTTGTCGGTCAGGTGATCCCGTGGAATTTTCCGCTGCTGATGCTGGCCTGGAAGATTGCGCCGGCGATCGCCGCCGGCAACTGCGTCGTGCTGAAGCCGGCGGAATACACCAGCCTGACGGCGCTTTATTTCGCCGAACTGTGCGAGGAAGCCGGTCTGCCGCCGGGGGTGGTCAATATTGTGACCGGCGCCGGGGCGACCGGGGCCGAGATCGTCAATCACCCGGAGATCGCCAAGATCGCCTTCACCGGTTCGACCGCCGTCGGCCGCTACATCCGGGAGGCGACGGCGGGGTCGGGCAAGAAACTGACCCTGGAGCTCGGCGGCAAATCGCCGTTCATCGTCTTTGAGGATGCCGATATGGACAGCGCGGTCGAAGGGCTGGTCGACGCCATCTGGTTCAACCAGGGTCAGGTCTGCTGCGCCGGATCACGGCTGCTGGTCGAGGAAGGCGTCGCCGAACGGCTGACGGCGAAGATCAAGGCGAGACTCGGCAAATTCCGCCTCGGCAACCCGCTGGACAAAACCGTTGACATGGGGGCGATCGTCGATCCGGTCCAGCTGGAGCGGATCACCACTCTGGTGGGCCAGGGGGTCGCGGAAGGGGCCGAAATCTGGCAGCCGGACGTCGCCTGTCCGGCGGAGGGCTGTTTCTATCCGCCGACGCTGATCACCAACGTCAGCCCCAGCAACGTGGTCGTGCGCGAGGAAATTTTTGGTCCGGTGCTGACGGTCATGACCTTCCGCACCCTGAAAGAAGCCGCCGACCTCGCCAACAACAGCCGTTACGGCCTCGCGTCCAGCGTCTGGTCGGAAAATATCAACCGGGCGCTGGAAATATCGGCGATGATCAAGGCCGGCGTCGTCTGGGTCAATTGCACCAACCAGTTTGACGCCGCCTGTGGTTTCGGCGGCTATCGGGAATCCGGTTTTGGCCGGGAGGGCGGCAAGGAAGGCCTCTATGAATATCTGAAGCCGAAGGGCGAATGGCTGTCGGAAAAGGGCAACCTGGTGGCGGAACCCGCAGAACCGAAAGCCGCCAAGGCCGGCGAGATCACGCTATTCGGCGTCGATCGCACCGCCAAGAATTATATCGGCGGCAGGCAGGCGCGCCCCGACGGCGGCAACACGCGGGTCGTGCTGACCCATGACGGGCGGCTGGCCGGGCGGGTTGGCGACGGCAACCGCAAGGATATTCGCAATGCGGTCGAGGCCGCCTTTAAAAATCCCGGCTGGTCGGCGGCGACCGGCCATGCCCGCGCCCAGGTGATCTATTATATCGCCGAAAACCTGAGCTATCGGGGGGATGAGATTGTCGATCGGCTTGTCACCCTGACCGGGGTCGGCAAAAAGGCCGCGAGGGCGGAATTCGACATGGCGGTCAGCCGTCTGTTCAGCGCCGCCGCCTGGGCCGACAAATTTGACGGGCTGGTGCATACGCCGCCGCTGCAGAATGTGGCGCTGGCGGTCAATGAGCCGTTGGGGATACTCGGTATTGTCTGCCCGGATGTCATGCCGCTGTTGTCCTTTGTCTCGCTGGTCGCGCCGGCGATCGCCATGGGCAACCGGACGGTGGTGATCCCGTCACAGCGCTATCCGCTGCCGGCGACGGATTTCTATCAGATTCTGGAAACATCCGACCTGCCGGCCGGGGTGATCAATATCGTCACCGGCGACCGCGACAGCCTGACCAAAACCCTGGCCCAGCATGATCAGCTGGACGGCATCTGGTATCACGGCTCGAAAGACGGCAGCCGGATGGTGGAGGCGGCAAGCGCCGCCAACCTGAAACGGACCTGGGTCAATGACGGCCGGGCCCGGGACTGGCTGTCGTCCCACGGCGAAGGACGCAGCTTCCTGCGTCACGCGACCCAGGTCAAGAATATCTGGCTGCCTTACGGCGACTAGGCGGCGGCTATATATAATAATTAACAATCGTCCAGAAGGGCGCTCTGGAGATAAATGCAGGGAGAGGAATTAGCCTTATGCTAATCAGTATTGTCGGGATTTTGGTGTTGTTGGGGCTGGCGTTCCTTCTGTCGGGAGATAAAAAAGCGATTAACCTGCGGGTGGTGAGCAGCGCCTTTGTGCTGCAACTGGCCATCGCCGCCTTTGTGCTGGTGGTGCCTGTCGGCAAGGATATATTGCAGAGCATGTCGAACGGCGTCAATCAGGTGATCAATTATTCCAATGTCGGGATAGATTTCCTGTTCGGCAGTCTGGCGGATATGGATAATCTCGGCTTTATTTTTGTCGTCAAGGTCCTGCCGATCATCATTTTTGCCTCGGCGCTGATGTCGGTTCTCTATCACCTGCATATCATGCAATGGGTGGTCAAGATTTTCGGCGGCGCGCTGCATAAGATTATCGGCACGAAGCGGGTCGAGTCCCTGTGCGCCGCGGCTAATATCTTCCTCGGCCAGACGGAAGCGCCGCTGGTGGTGCGACCCTATCTGGGCAAGATCAGCGACGCCCAGTTTTTTACCGTCATGGTCTCGGGCCTCGCCTCCATATCGGGAACGATCCTGGCGGGCTATGCGGCGCTCGGCGTCAGTATGGATTATCTGATCGCCGCGAGCTTCATGGCGGCGCCCGGCGGATTATTGATGGCGAAAATCATCATGCCCGACCCGGAACCGGCAACCGCGGAATCCCAGGTCCTGGATGTTGACAGCTTTGACGATGAACATAAGCCGGCCAATGTGATCGAGGCGGCGGCCAACGGCGCGGCGGACGGGTTGAAGCTGGCGGCCAATATCGGGGCGATGCTGCTGGCCTTTGTCGCGCTGATCGCCATGCTGAACGGCATGATTGGCGGCATCGGCGGCTGGTTCGGTTACGGCGATTTGACCTTTAACCTGATATTGGGCAAAATATTCGCCCCTTTGATGTATGTTCTGGGTATTCCCTGGGCCGAGGCGGATATTGCCGGCAACCTGATCGGCACCAAGCTGATCCTCAATGAATTTGTCGGCTATGTCGAACTGGCGAAACTGCCCGACGGCGCCCTGAGTCCCCATTCGGTGATGGTGGTGACCTTTGCTTTATGCGGCTTCGCCAACCTCAGTTCAATCGCAATCCTGATGGGCGGTTTTGGCGTGCTGGTGCCGGAACGACGGCATCTGATCGCCAGATGGGGCCTGAAGGCGGTTGCCGCCGGTTCCCTGTCCAATCTGATGAGCGCGGCGCTGGCCGGGCTGTTGATTGCGGCCTGATTTTGCCGGGGTTGAGGGGTGACGGATGGAGGATGAGCATGACGGGAGTTCTTGTCGGATGAAGAAGACCGGACCATTAACAGCCGTGCGCGGCGGCTTGCTCTATTTCACGGGCGATCCTTTCTTTGAGGCGCCTCGTGACTGCATGGTTCATGAGGCGGACGGCGTCCTGCTGATCGGGGACGGGACCATTCTTGCAGTCGGCCCGGCGCAGAAGATCCTGCCGACGCTGGATCCCGCGACCCAAATCAGCCATTATCCCGACAGTCTGATCCTGCCGGGCTTTATTGATGCCCACACCCATTATGTCCAGATGGAAATCATGGCCTCCTTCGGCAACCAGCTGATCGACTGGCTCAATGAATATACCTTCGTCGCCGAACAGAAATTCAGCGACCGGGCCTATGCCGATAAGATCGCCGATACATTCTGTGATCTTCTGCTGCGCCACGGCACGACAACGGCGGCGGTTTTCTGCGCCACCTATCCCGATTCGGTCGACGCCCTGTTTCAGCAGGCGGCGCGGCGCAACATGCGGATCATCGCCGGCAAGGTGATGATGGACCGCAATGCGCCGGCGGCGTTGCTCGACAGCGCGGAAAGCAGCTATCGGCAGTCGCGGGCGCTGATTGAAAAATGGCACGGTGCGGGCCGGGCGTCCTATTGCGTCACGCCGCGTTTCGCCCCGACCAGTTCGGAGGCGCAACTGGCGGCTGCCGGCGTCCTGAAAAAAGAATTTCCCACCGTGCATGTCCAGTCCCATATTTCCGAGAACAAGGATGAGATTGACTGGGTGAGGAAATTATTCCCCGGCAGCAGCGGTTATCTGGATGTCTATGACCATTTCGGGCTGCTGAGCGACCGGACCATTCTGGCCCATGGCATTCACCTGACCGACGGGGAGCGGCGGCGTCTGTCGGACAGTGGAACCGCGATCGCCCATTGCCCGACCTCGAACCTGTTTTTGGGCAGCGGCCTGTTCAACCTGGGCGCAACCCTGCGGCGGGAGGCGCCGATCAGGCTGGGCCTCGGCACGGACATTGGCGCAGGCACCAGTTTCTCGCTGCTGCAGACCCTGGGCGAAGCCTATAAAGTGTCCCAGTTGACCGGGCGGCCGCTGACGCCGGCCCAGGGCTTTTACCTGGCGACACTGGGCGGGGCGCGGGCGCTGAATATCGCCGACCGGGTCGGGACGCTGACCAAAGGCCATGAGGCGGATTTTGTGGTGCTGGACCCCGGGGCGACCGAAGTGATGGCGCAGCGGATGGCCCATGCCGACTCTGTTGAGGACGCGCTGTTCATTTTGATGATTCTCGGCGATGACCGGGCGGTCCGGGCGACCTATGTTGCCGGGGAACGGTTATATCATAAAGCGGATCAGCCGGCGTGAAAGGCGCCGGATGATTACCGGCGATGACTTTCCCCGGTCATGACGTCTGATATGGCGTGGCTTAAAAAGAATTTCTTGTCCAAAGAGTAAAATTTTTTGGATATATTCAACACTAATAGTAAGTATTTGAATTAATTTATGGATTCCGGACCGGAAACAGGCCCGTCCCCGGCGGGCATGGTCTTTTCGCGACAGGCCTGGGCTGTCCTGTCATAAAAGCTTTATATCAGGCGCTTATATGAAAATTGAAAACAAAATGAGCCGGCCGGAATCGGTTTGGTGGTTTTCGCTTAAGGTTCGTGTTTATTTATCAGTGAAGACTCTTTTGCAGCAGGTATTTTTTGGAGATATAAATTTGACTTTTTGATCAAATTATTTAATGTTTATCCTTAACTAATAGAAGGCGCCCAACGTCTTTTGCAGAAGAATGTCTACGGTGTAGAGCAGGAATGTAACCAATCCGAAAGGGAGAGAAAATGAACAGTTTGAAATCCAACATGAAAGGCCTGATGATGAGTTCCGCCCTCAGGACCTCTTTCATGCATACGTCCGCTACGGTTGCGGTCGCGCTGGCGACGGCGACGACCCTCGCCATTCAGGCCGAAGCCCAGGTGACAACGTCCGGGATCAAGGGTGTCGTTACCGCCGATGGCGCAGTGGTCAGTAACGCCACGGTTATTATTACGCATACGGCTTCCGGATCGCGCAAAACGCTGACCACCAAATCGGATGGTTCGTTTAACGTATCCGGCTTGCGTGTCGGCGGTCCTTACACAATTGTTGTAACGTCAGACCAGGGCAAAGGGTCCATTGAGGGGATTTACCTGAACCTTGGCGATATATCCAACATCCCGGTGGAAATCGCGACGTCTTCCGCTGCGCTTGAAGAAATTATCGTAACCGGCAGCGCCTTGGACGGTGTTATCCGAATGGGGTCTTCCACCTCAATTGGTGAAGACCGTCGTCGCGGTATTCCGGCCACCAGCCGTAACCTGGATGAATATGTTAAAGTTGATCCGATGGTGACGATCGACCCGACCAATGATAACGCGATCAGCATTGCCGGCGCCAATAATCGCTTTAACAGCGTGACCATCGATGGCGTGAAGCAGAATGATGACTTTGGCCTGAACAACAATGGTTTCCCGACCCAGCGCAGTCCGATTTCCCTGGACGCCATTGACCAGATCAGCGTCAATGCGGCGCCCTTCAGCGTTGAATATGGCGGCTTCCAGGGCGGCAACATCAACGTTGTGACCAAATCCGGCACCAACGATTTCCATGGAACGGCTTTCTTTACCTATCGTGACGACAATCTGTCCGGCACGAAAAGCAAAGACGATGACGTGACGCTGGACTTCACCGAGAAAAACTGGGGGGCCACATTGGGCGGCCCGATCATTAAAGACAAATTATTCTTCTTTGTCGGATTTGAAAAGTTTAATTCCTCACAGCCTAATCAGTTTGGGCCGCTTGGCACCAGCCTTGCCAATGAGGTTACCGGAATTACCCAGGCGGAACTTGATGAAGTCGCCGATATTGCCAACAGTGTATATGGTTTTGATGCGGGGACGACTGATGAACTGACAAGCGTTCCCGAAAAAGACCGTAAAATCTTCGCCAAGCTGGACTGGAACATCAATGAGGATCACCGGGCGGCCTTCACCTACCAGAATACCGAAGGCAACATTATCAACCCTCAGGGTCAGAGCACAAGCTTTGGCGGCTCCTTGTCTTTGCCGTCCAACTGGTATGACAAAAATGATAAACTGAAGTCATACGCCCTGCAGGTCTTTTCCGATTGGTCTGAAAATTTCTCGACGGAACTGAAAGTTTCCCGCAAGGAAGTCGAAACCCTTCAGGAACCCCTGCGCGGCAATGAATTTGCCCAGTTTCAGGTCGATTTGGATACCGGGGCGCGGATTATACTTGGTCCGGACCAGTTCCGTCATGCCAACCAATTGAGAAATGACGCCTGGAACGTGAAATTCATGGCGACCTATTATGCCGGGGATCATGAGCTGAAATTCGGCTATGAGCGGGAAACGCTCGACGTCTTCAATCTGTTTATTCAGGCGGCAAATGGCCGTTATATCTTTGACAGCATAGATGATTTCCGCAATCGTGAAGCAGACAGCCTGTTTTACGGCAATGCAACCTCAAACGTTAAAGAAGACGGCGCGGCCCAGTTCAAGTCAAATGTCGACACCTTCTATGTGGAAGACACCTGGACGGTCAATGACGATCTGACCCTGAATTTCGGCCTGCGGTATGAACGGTACGGCACGGACGATGAGCCGACCTTCAACCAGACCTTCTTTGACAAATACGGCTTCTCCAATGCCGAGACCCTGGATGGCCGTGACCTGATTTCACCCCGTTTCGGATTTAACTATGTGGTTGATGAAAGAACGGTGCTCCGGGGCGGGGTCGGCCGTTTCGGCGGTGGCAACCCCAATGTCTGGATTTCCAACAATTATACCAATGACGGGGTAACTCTGGTCAATACCGGCACCATTGATCCGGGCGATGCCGGCGATGCCGCGCTGTCCGGCGTTGACGGTTTTAATATTCACCCGGACGCCCTGGCGTTGATTTCAAATCAGGCGGGTGCGGGAACCGGTCCGGTCAATTACCTGAACCCCGACTTTAAAATTCCCTCCGTATGGAAATTCAACCTTGGCGTTGACCATGAGTTCTATCTGGGTGAAGTCATGGGCGATGGTTATAATGTATCCGCCGAATTCCTCTATACTGTTGTTGATCAGGGTGCCCACTGGGAAGAGCTTCGCGCCGATGATCAGGTGGGCACCGCACCCGATGGCCGTCCAATCTATAACCGGGAAGACCGGGGCAACTTTGATATTGGCCTGACCAACGATCCCCGGGGCAGCGCCAAGGTCTTTACCCTGAAAGTTGACAAGACCTTTGACAGTGGATTTGATTTCTACGGGGCCTATACCTTTACCGACTCAGAGGACGTCAATCCGGCGACAAGTTCCACGGCGACGTCCAACTTTGGCCGTATCGCGGTATCTGATCGCCAGAATTTCTCCCTGGCGACGTCAAACTATGAAGTACGCCACCGTTTTATCCTGAATATGAATTACGTCAAGGAATTCATTGATGGCTATGATTCACGCTTCGCGATCTTTGTCACCTCAAAATCCGGCCGCCCGTTCAGCTATACCTATGATCAGGCCAGCAGCAGCCGGGATATTCCGTTCGGCGGCGGCGCCGAGTTCGAACGCCGGGACCGTCAGTTGATCTATGTGCCGACACAGGGTGATTCAGTCATGTGTTACACGGGATGTATTGTCGGCGGCAATGCGACCGCCAGCGCGGTGACCGAAGCAGAATTCCTCGAATTCCTGTCTGAAACCGGTCTTGACAAATACGCCGGCCAGATTGCGCCGCGGAATTCCCAGAAGAACCCCTGGATCACGACAGTGGACTTCCGCTTTACCCAGGAAATTCCGGGCATTATGGAAGGGCATAAAGGTCTGTTTACCTTTGATATTCAGAATCTGACCAACCTGCTGAACAACAAGTGGGGCCGTCTGGATCAGGTGAGCTTCCCGAGCCTGAGCACTATCGGCCGGGTTTCCATCACGGATGACAACCGTTATGTTCTGACGCGGAACAACCTTGATGCGGAGCCATGGAACTTCCAGAGCCTGGCGTCTGTCTGGAAAATTCGTCTCGGGGTTCGCTACGAATTCTAAGATCGGACAACATATACAAAACAGCAAAGGGTGGCTTCGGCCGCCCTTTTTTTTGGGGGGTGGTGCAGTTTTTTAGAATTTACCGATCAGAAATATCGCGGTAATGATGCCGAGCACGATAAACAGATAGCTGTTGAAAGCCTTGTTCCAGCCCTTTGAGGCGCTTTTCAGATTGAGGTAATAGCGCAGGATCAGTATCGACTTGAACCAGGTGATGATCCCGAGCGAGATGATCAGGAAGGCGCTCAGGGCGACCTCGCTGGTGACCCGGCCCGAAATCATCGTGCCGACGGTGAGCGCCATCAGGACCAGCCAGCAGATGGTCAGCGTACGTCGGTCGGGGCTAATGAATTTCATGTCTGTTCCTCCTTAGCGCAACAGATAAATCAGCGGAAACAGGATGATCCAGATCAGATCAACCATATGCCAGAAAGTCGCGCCGATTTCCAGGTTTTCCTCATTGTTCTTCCAGGCGACAATGATCAAAATCACGATGCCAAAGACGACATGAAAGGCGTGAAACCCGGTGAGCATAAAATACAGGGTATAAAATGTATTGGTCTCAAGGCCGATATTTTGCGAAAATTTCTCGGCATATTCCAGATATTTGACCCACAGAAAGACGCAGCCCAAAACAACCGCGCCGAGAATCCACAGGCGCATCCGGGCGGGGTTGTCGTGTTGCTGCGCCCTGACGGCGAGGGCGGCGCAAAATCCGCTGGTCACCAACACCATGGTGTTGATCCCGCCAAGGAAGCGGTTGAGGCTGTCCTGGGACTGGGTAAAGACCTCCGGCTGCAGGACATGGGCGATGGCGAAACCGATAAAGAAAAGACCGAAAACCGCAAGCTCGCTCCAGATCAGGATCCACATCATGGGATTGCCCGGCAGGCGGGACAGGACGCTCCAGTCATCCTCGGATGCGGCGGGGAGAGGGGCGACAGCGGTCTGCGGCTGGTGATCCATAATGCTCAATAACCTGTATTCAAAATATATCTTTAAATGTATCTCTACCCCAGCTGGCTGTCTTTGGCAACCATGAATCCAGGAACGCCGCCGTTTCCGCCCCGGGTCCGCCACATTATGAAGGGCCTGACCTTTTCCGGGGGCGGCTATCCCAGCAGATGCCGTTGATGGGGGGCGGAAAAATCAAGCACCGGTCCCGCAGGCACCACCCCCGTCGGGTTGATCATGTCGTGGCTTACATAATAATGGCGTTTGATATGATCCATATTCACCGTCGCGGGCACCCCCGGCTGTTGATAGAGGTCGCGCAGATAGGCGGACAGATGGGGATAATCGGCGATGCGTTTCAGATTGCATTTGAAATGGCCGACATAAACCGCGTCAAACCGGATCAGGGTGGTGAACAGGCGCCAGTCGGCCTCGGTGATCCCGGGCCCGGTCAGGTAACGCCGGGTGGCGAGCTGATCCTCCAGCCCGTCAAGGCTGTCAAACAAAGGATACAGGGCCTCTTCATAGGCCGCCTGACTGGTGGCGAAGCCCGCTTTATAGACCCCGTTGTTGACGGTGTCATAGATGCGGGCATTCAACCGGTCAATCTCCGGCCGCAGGGCTTCCGGGTAATAATCCCCCGCCGTTGCGCCAAGCCCGTCAAAGGCGCTGTTCAGCATGCGGATGATTTCCGACGATTCATTGGAGACAATGGTCCGGGTTTTCCGGTCCCACAGGACCGGCACCGTCACCCGCCCGGTATAGTCGGGCCGGGCGGCGGTATAGACCTGATGCAGCATCCCGGCCTGATGAAACGGATCGCCGATCACCCCGTCGTCTTGTTTGAAGGTCCAGCCGTCCTCGGCCATGAAGGGATTGACGACCGAAAGCGAAATCATCTCTTCCAGACCTTTCAGGGCCCGGAAGATCAGCGTGCGATGGGCCCAGGGACAGGCGAGCGAGACATAGAGATGATAGCGCCCGGCTTCGGCCTTAAAGCCCGCGTCCCCCGTCGGGCCCGCCGCCCCGTCGGCGGTGACCCAGTGGCGAAATTGCGCCTCCTTGCGGATGAAACGCCCGTCCTCGGCATCGGTATCATACCAGTGATCATGCCATTTCCCGGCGATTAATAATCCCATTGGTCTTCTCCGTTAAAGCGGCCGGACCGGTAATCCTGATAGGCCTGCTTGAGTTCGGCTTCCGTATTCATGACAAAGGGCCCGCTGCGGGCGATCGGCTCGTCGATCCGTTGCCCGGCCAGCAACAGGACGCGCGCGCCCTCTGCCCCGGCGGTGAGCGTCACATGATCGCCGGTTCCCAGAATGCCCAGATGACGTTCTTTCAGTTCCATGCCTTCGACGCTAACCCGGCCTTCGATCACATAGAGAAACCCGTTGTGGCTTTTTGGCACCTGTTGGCTGAACGGCTGGCCCTTCGTGAGCGTAATATCAAGGAACAGGGGGGCGGTGGCGATCCCCCGGACGATGCCTTCGACGCCCTGATCGGTCGTGCCGGAAATGACCTTGATCTCTACACCCGGGGCCACTGTCTCCCGCGGGATATGGGCCGCGGCATACTCCTGATAGCGGGGCGCGGTCATTTTATCCTTCGCCGGCAGGTTAATCCACAATTGAAAGCCCTGCAACAGTCCGTCCTGCTGTTCCGGCATTTCCGAATGGAGGATTCCGCGCCCGGCGGTCATCCATTGCACATCGCCGGGATTGATGACCCCTTCATGCCCGGCATTATCCTTGTGCCGCATCCGCCCGGCGAGGAGATAGGTCACCGTTTCAAAACCGCGATGGGGATGGGTCGGAAAGCCGCCGATATAATCGTCCGGCTTGTCGGATTCAAAATTGTCCAGCAGCAGAAACGGGTCGAGATGTTTGATGTCCGGGGTGCCCATCAGGCGGGTCAATTTCACCCCGTCGCCGTCCGAGGCGGGCCGCCCCGGACTGATGGTGATTATTTTACGTGATGTGGTCATTCATGCCTCCTGTGTGATGGTGCGGGCGGCGCGCCATTGGTCCACGGACCAGGCCCCGGCGCCGAAAGCGACCAGGAACAAAAAGCCGCCCGCCATGGCGATATTCTTCATGAACATGATAAACTGAATCTGATCGCCGGGATTAAAATGGAAGAGAAAGGCCGCAATGATGCTGAACCCGGCCAGCGCCAGAGCCGCCAACCGTGTCTGCCAGCCAACAATCACCGCCAGGGACACCCCGATTTCAAACAGTATGGTCAGGGGCAGCAGCGCGCCCGGCACGCCCATGGCCTCCATATAACCCTGGGTGGCTTCATAGGCGGAAAGCTTGCTGATGCCGGAAAGTAGAAAAATCAAAGAGATCAACAACCGCCCCACCGGGGCTGCAAATGAAGTAAGTTTCGTCATGATAAAATCCTTTTTTAAGTCAGTCTGTAAAATCCGACCCTGTAGGGCCGCCGGTTAACAAGACGAACTATAGCTGTTGCGTAAAATTCGATAAACAGTAAGATAAAGAACTATTTGTTCAATTATGGAGAACGATAAACATGGGACAATTTGAGGATATGGAAAGCTTTGTGCGCATTGTCGACGCCGGCAGCATCAGCCAGGCGGCCCGGCAATCCGGCGTGGTCAAATCGGCCATGAGCCGGCGTCTGGTGGACCTGGAGTGCCGTCTCGGGGTGCAGTTGCTTACCCGGACCACCCGGAAATCCAGCCTGACCGAAGCGGGGCGGCTTTATTATGACCGCGCCGTTCACATTCTGTCGGAAGTGGCCGAGGTTAACGCCAGCACGTCCAACAGCAAGCTCGCGCTCATGGGAAACTTGAAAATATCCGCCCCCCTGAGCTTTGGCCTCCAGCATCTGACGCCGGTGATCAACAGTTTCGCCGAGCTTCATCCCGGCCTCACCGTCCATATGGAATTCAATGACCGGCGGGTCGATCTGGTGGCCGAGGGCTATGATCTGGCGATCCGGATCGCCAATTTGAAGGATTCGAGCCTGATGGCCCGCAAAATCGCCCCGATCCGCCGCCTGCTCTGCGCCAGCCCCGATTATCTCGCCCGCAGAGGGACGCCGCAGGTCGCCGCCGATCTCAAAGGGCATGACATTCTGCAATACGCCCATTCAGACAGCGCCACCTGGCAGTTCATGTCTCCGGACGGCCGCATGCAATCGCTGCATCTGCCGGCGAAAATGATCGCCAACAACGGGGATTTTCTGAAAGACGCCGCGAAAGCCGGTCAGGGGATTGTTCTGTCGCCGACCTTTATCGCCTGGCGGGACCTCAGGTCCGGCGCCCTGGTTCCGGTGCTCAATGACCATCATTTTGCGGGCCTCAACGCCTATGCGGTCTACCCCCAGACCCGCTTTCTGCCCCACAGGGTCCGCAGCTTCATCGACTTTCTGATCGAAAAATTTGGCGGCGAACCCTATTGGGATCAGGAGATCTGATTTTTTGCCTTAAATATAAATGACCATCGTACTGTGGGAGGCGTCGCAATTGATCAGGTCGACCCGTTTCCGGCGGATCAGATATTTATCGCCGGTCCAGACCAGATCATGGGTATAGCTTCCGGCATAAAGGGTTTGCCCGCCGTAATAGACCGCGGCCTGAAAATTGGATTTGACGGTGCAGTTGCCGGTTTCCGCATCAAAATCGACCAGCCGGACATTGCCGATGATGTGGGAGGATCTGACCTCGGTCTCCTTGGACGGCGCGCGGGCGTGGTCCAGGTTATGCTGGCGGATCTGCATCATCGCCTTGTCATCATAGAAGATCGAAATATGATTGATCGGATCCTCCTGCCCCGCTTCCACCGGCATCCAGTAGGCGCCGTCCTCGCTATAGAGGTCGATCCAGGCCCGGAGGTTGGTCTGGTCCAGAAAATCGGCTTCCCGATAGAGAAGATTGGTCAGTTCCGCGACGTCGGGACAGTTTCGGGCTTGTTTCATTGCGGGATTTGTCATGTTACGCGACCTCCTTTTGCGTGTTCCGGGTCATATAATCGAGCCAGGCGTGATATTGATTGCGCAGGGAAATATCGCTGGTGCCGATGGCGCGGGTCATATTGCCGTCCGGATGTTCCTCGCGGCCGATGAAACGGGACATATTGACCCATTCGGTGCCGCCGGACTGAAGCCCGGCCTGCAGCCGGCGATAGGCCTCCAGATCATCGGCGCCGACCATGGAGGACGGCGAATTGATCAGCCGGGAATAGAGCATGGTCCGCTGCAGCATTTCATCGGGCGCGCCCTTGAGGCGGAAGGTCCAGGTCTCGATTTCCGTTTCATTGACCGCAACGGGGCGGACGATGCGGATCGACTGGATGGCGCCCTTGATCGTCAGCGACGGATAATAGATCGTGTTGTGGCGGTTGACCGACAGGATGTCGCGGGTCTTCTGTTCGCCGTAGGCCTTGTGCATCGCCGCCATATAGCCCGGAATATCCATGTAATTGCTGTGGATGCTTGTCGCGCCGCCGGTGAAGCCATGGCCGTTGGGGCCGACGGAGACGCCCATTTCGTCAAACAGCTTGTAAGAGCTGCCGAAGGGGGAAATAATATCCGCCTCATGGGTTTTCGGCGCCCCTTCGGGCAATTCATCGACATAGGCCTGGCAGGCGTCGCCGACCGACTGATGGGTGACCATGGGGTGCATGGTGTCATTCAGGTTGTCGACGAACAGCTTCCAGTTGCAGTTGTGGTGAAAGCGCAGCACGCCGCCGGTGATCTCAAGCTCCCCGTCCGGCGCGCGGTCGATCATATTGTCGATGGAGCTTGCCGCATCGCCGAGGAAGCTTTTCAGGTCCGGGCCGTCGGCGGACAGATTGGCGAAGACAAAGCCGCGGTAGCTTTCGGAACGGATTTTTTTGAGGCTGAAAGCCGGGTCATTGATGTCAAAATCGGTCTGCTCGTAGCCCGCCTTGTGCGGCACGCCGATCAGCTTGCCGTCGGTCTTGAAGGTCCAGCCGTGGTAGCAGCAGCGAAAGGCGCGGACGTTGCCGCATTTCTTGCCGGCGACCTTGGCCCCCCGGTGGGCGCACTGGTTGTGCAGGACGTTGATTTCCCCTTCCTTGCCGCGAACCATGATCACCGGCCGGCGGCCGATATTGACCGTCAGATAATCGCCGGCTTCCCTGATCTGGCTTTCATGGCCGAGATAAATCCAGGTATTCTCGAAGATCCGCTCCATTTCCAGATCGAAAATTTCCGGATCGGTATAGATGGTGCGGTGGATGCGGGTCGGCTCCACCAGCTTCTTGATGTCTTGCAGGGTTTTGGTCATGATCTATCCACTCACTTTCACATTTCAACAGGGGTTACAGACTGATTGAGCCGAGGCTGGTACCGCCGCAGACGAACAGGGTCTGGCCGGTGACGAAGCTGTTCTCGGGATCAATGAAAAAGGCTGTCGCGCGGGCGATGTCGTCGGCCCGTCCCAGTCGTTTGACCGGGATGCTTTCGGTCAACGTCCGCGCCTTGTCGCTGTCCTCGGGGATGACTTCGGTAAACATGTCGGTGACGATCGGGCCGGGGGCGATGGCGTTGACGGTGACGCCATATTGGCCGAGTTCCATGGCCCAGGTCCGGGTCATGCTGATGATCGCCGCCTTGGTCCCGGCGTAACTGGTGCGGCTCGGCAGGCCGACGACGGCGCGCGACGACATATTGACGATGCGGCCAAAGCCTTTTTGTTTCATCGCCGGCAGGAAGGCCTGGGTCAGGGTGATCATGGCGCCGAGATGCAGGCGGGTCAGATAATCCAGATCCTCAAGCCGGACATCCTCAATCAGGCTCGGTCGGATCACGCCGGCGTTATTGACCAGTACGGTCACTTCATGCTGTCGGGCGATGTCGGCGGCGATGCGGGCCGTCTCATCCTCATCGGCGAGATCAACCTCGTAAAAGGACAGATTCGGATGGTTGAAATCCGGCGCGCGACGGGCGAGGCTGATCACCCGGTAGCCGTCGTCGAGCAGTTTCTTGGTGATTGCGGCGCCAATGCCGGCGCTGCCGCCGGTAACCACGGCGCAGGATTGTTCGGTCATGATTTTCTTCCTTGTTCCACATCGTTCCAGCTAATGGTGTTCGCCCCCCGGGGCGTGGCGACCAGCGCCGCCCGGCCGCCGGGGTCGATCACCGCCTGCATATCGACCATCGCGCCTGTCGCCATATGGCCGTTGAGCAGGTGGCAGAGGATCACCGCGCCATTTTCAAGCTGCACCGTGCCGGTCGGCCAGGGCAGATGATCCCTGAAATAAGGCTCCAGACTGTGGTGCAGGTCAACCTGCGACACCAAGGTTCCCCGGGGGCTGACCGGTTGCCAGGCAAGGTCGTCGCCCAGGCAACGGCGGCAGATTTCCCGCGGTGGATATTGCACCGTTTGACAGGCGGCGCAGACCGGCAGCTTGAATATATTGTCCTGTGCCGCCTCGGTCAGCGGCAGGGAAACGTCATTGCGGTAAGGGGGGGGCGTGTGAGGCATCAGGCGTCTCCTCTGGTCAGGATGGCTGCCGTCGAACAGAGGCCGCGATCATAATTGATCATGCCGTAACCGCTGACCATGGCGACTTTCGGGTCTGTAACCTGATTGCCGAGGGCGGTTCCGGTGAGCTGCCTTATGGCTTCGACCAGGCCCATATAGCCGGCGGCGGAGCCGGCCTGCCCGCCGGAAAGCTGCCCGCCGGAGCTGTTATGAACCAGTGTCGGACCCGCAAGCCTGTCCGCGTCAAAATTCATCTTGGTCTCGCGGACGAAGCGCGGACCGTCGCCCTTGGCGCAAAAGCCGAGGTCCTCCATCTGCATCATCGAAATCACCGGATAATCATCATAGGTATAGAGCAGGTCAATGTCTTCGGGGCCCATCGCCGCCTGCTGATACATCTCTGCCGCATATTCGCGCCAGCCGCCACGGAATTGCACGGGATCATGCGCGTAGGCGTTATGAAGCTCGCCGGCCCCGGCGATGACCACATAGGGCAGATTGAGCGATTTGGCTTTTTCAACGCTCATCACCAGAAAGCCTTCGGCTCCGGCGCAGGGCATGACGCAGTCAAACATATGCAGCGGGCCGGCGATGGGACGGGCCGCCAGGTAGCCCGCCATATCGAGGTCCTTCTTGATCAGGGCGTGCCGGTAATGTTGCGCGTTATAACGTTGCGACAGGCAGATGCGGCCGAAATCCTCGCGGGTCGCGCCAAATTTATCCATATAATGTTGGGTGATCAGGGCGAAGGCGCCGTTGGGACCCGCGGCGCCGTAAGGATAGGCGGCGTCGGCGGCAAATGTGCTGAAATTGGCGACCAGGTCGCGGAAGCCTTCCGGTTTGCTGGTGTCGGCGCCGATGCAGGCGATGATGTCCGCATCGCCCATCTGGATGGCGCGGGCGGCGCGGCGCATGGCGATGACGCCGGAGGCGCCGCCCAGGGGAACCTGCTCGATCCAGCGCGGCGACAGGCTGAAATACTGGCTGAGGGTGATGATGGAATCCGGGGCGAGGGTAAAGCTGGAGATCGCCATGCCGTCGATCTGCGCCTTCTCTATGCCGGCGGACGTTATCAGGGCCGCCAGCGCCTTGCCGAAAAACCATTGCGCCCCTTTGTCGCTGAAACGGTTGTAGGGCGTTGTTACCGGGGCGACGAGGGCGACGCCGTCATAAGAGGCCGCTATTTTACGCACGGTTTCCGTCATCTGTCTGCTTCCGCTTTTGGCCGTTTCTTCAGGGAACGCAGGTCATACGCCTCGCCCCCGTCAATCAGTTTAGCACAAAGGCCCTTCATTTCGCCGCGCTTCAGTTTTTGCGACGCGGTGAGCGGCAGGGCTTTGAGAAAGGCGATATAGCCCGGCGTCTTGTAATAGACGAGTTGCTTCATGCTGCGGGCGAAAATGTCCCGGGCCCGTTCCGCGGTCGGCGCCTCGCCGTCCTTCAGAACGATGCAGGCCATGACCTCATCACCGCGGATTTCGTCATAGGCCGGGGCGACGGCGACTTTATCGACCGCCGGATCAAGGGACAGCACGGTTTCGACCTCCAGCGCCGAGATATTCTCACCGCTGCGCCGGATGACATTCTTGCGCCGGTCGACGAAATAAAGCGCGCCGTCCTCGCCTTCGCGCACCACATCGCCGGTATGAAGCCATCCCTCCCGCCAGGTCTCGGCGGTGGCTTGCGGATTCTTGAAATAATGGGAGAAAAAGCCCCGCCCGGGATTGTCGCCGGTGGCCCGCACCAGAAGCTCGCCCGGCGCGCCCGGCGCGACCTCAGCGCCATTTTCATCAATCAGCCTGAAGGCCACCTTGTCCGACGGCCGGCCAAAGCAGCAGGCGCCGACATGGCGCGGCTCATGATTGGCGACGATGCAGCCGCCGGCGCCGGATTCGGTCATCGCCCAGGCTTCGATCAACGGAAAGCCGAAGCGTTCCTCAAACCGGGCGTGATGTTTCGAGTTGACCCCGGCGCCAAAGCCAAAGCGGACGCTATGGTTCCTGTCGTCCTCATGTTCGGGAATATTGAGCAGAATGGCGGGCAGGACGCCGAGATAATGCAGGGCGGTCGCCTTCGACTCGCGGACCGTCCGCCACCAGGTCCTGGGATGAAAACGATCAAGCTGGATGATGCAGCCGCCGGTGATCATCATGCCCATGGCCGAACAGGCGAGCGCATTCATATGGACCAGCGGCAGCGGCGTCAACAGCCTTTCCTTGCCGGGGCGCAAGGCGCACAGGCCGCCCGCATCCCGGTACCATTCGCCAAAGACAATGAAATAGTCGTTGGTCAGCACGCAGCCCTTGGGCTGTCCGGTGCTGCCGGAGGTATAGAGCATGGCGCATTCGCTGTCCTGATCGGGCGCTCCTTCCCGCCGTGGCCTGACGGGAGCGGGGAGCCGCGCCATATCATCGTCGGCGACGACCGGCGTTGCGCCGGCAAAGCTCAGGACCGCCGCCGCGACATGATCCCTGTTTTTTTGCAGGCTGATCACCAGGTCAAGTTCGCTGTGGGCGATGACATAGGCCATTTCCTCGGTGGAGAATTCGCCGTTCAGGGGCACAATGCTGACCCCCAGCGCATTGAGCGCCAGCCAGTGAAAGAAAAATTCCGCCCGGTTGTCGAGCAGAAGGCCGATCCGGTGGCCCGGGCCATAGCCCGCCGCCTGGTAAACCTCTCTCAGACGGAATATTTCCATATTGGCTTCGGCATAGCTATAGTCGATGGGGCCGTCATGATAGGATCGGGCCGCTACCGCCGGAATATGCAGGAAGGGGCGGTCGGCAAACTGGCAATGGCTGGTTTCAAAGAGGTCGTATACTGTTTTCATCAAGCTGCCCTGTAATTTAATCTTGTGATATTATGCTGCCGGCGCTGTTATTCCGTCCGTGAGTTTATTCTATCCATGATCGATTATGATGATTCTTGACAAATAGTTTAACATATTTAATATATATGAAAAGGAATAATTTTATTTTTCATATATAAACAGCTTAAATATTTAAGATGCGTATTTATTTTTAATATATTAGAGAGAAACCAACCAGAACGAAAGTCAGGGCCGAGTGATGAAAAAATGGGTATGTTTGGTGTGCGGATGGACATATGACGAGGCCATGGGCTGGCCCGAGGACGGCATTGCGCCGGGCACCAGGTGGGAGGATATTCCCGAGGACTGGGTCTGTCCGGAATGCGGCGTCGGCAAGGAAGACTTCGAAATGGTCGAGGTCAGGACCCCTGCCGCCGCCGCGGCCGCTCCCGCCCCCGAGGCGGCAGTCGATCCCGTCGTCATTATCGGCTCCGGTCTGGCGGCCTATAACCTGGCCAAGGAATTCCGCAAGCTGGATGCGACGACCCCGCTGATGATGATCAGCCGCGATGACGGCAGCCATTATTACAAGCCCAATCTGTCCGCCGGCCTGACTCATGACAAAACTCCCGATGATCTGGTGATGGGCTATCATCAGCAGGTGGCGGCGGAACTGTCGCTGACCCTGAAATCCTTCACCGAGGTCACCGCCATGGATACGGCGGCGAAAACAATTCATATGGGGCCGGTGCGCCAGCGTTATTCGCGGCTGGTTCTGGCGACCGGGGCCGGGGTGATCCGGCCGCCCCTTGCCGGTGACGGCGCGCCGCTGATGCATAGTGTCAATGACCTGCTGGATTACCGGGCCTATCGCGGCGATCTGGTGGGCGCATCGAAAGTCGTCATCATCGGCGCCGGCCTGATCGGCTGTGAATTCACCAATGATCTGCTGAATTTCGGCCTTGAGGTTGAGGTGGTCGACACCTTTGACCACTGCATGCCCGCCCTGTTGCCGGAAGTGGCGGCGCGGGCCGTCGAACGGGCGCTGATCGACAAAGGGGCGACCTTCCATTTCGGGGCAAGGGTGGCGTCGGTGCATAAAACAGGCGGCGGATTTACCGTTGATCTTGAGGGCGGTGAAAATCTCGAAGGCGATATTGTCGTCTCGGCGGTCGGGCTGCGGGCTCATACCGCACTGGCGGAACGGGCCGGGCTGACGGTCGGGCGGGGCGTCACGGTCAACCGTTATCTGGAAACCTCGGCGGCGGATATCTTTGCCCTCGGCGATTGCGCCGATGTGGAGGGCCATCTGCTGATGTATGTCGAACCGCTGCTGCAGTCGGCCCGGGCTTTGGCGAAAACCCTGATCGGCGACCGCACCGCGGTTGAATATCGGGTGATGCCGGTGACGGTCAAGACGCCGGCCTGTCCGGTGGTGGTCGCCCCGCCGCCCCAGGGCGCAATCGGCGAATGGGATATTCAGGCGCGCGACAATGATGTCGCGGCGCTGTTCCGGGACGCGGCGGGCGAGGTGATCGGCTTTGCGCTGACGGGGCAGGCGGTGGCGCAGAAAAAACAGCTGGAGAAAACTTTGCCCTTGCTCATGTCATAACAACGGTATTTATTGTAGTGGCGCATCGCCGCCGGCAAAAAGGCCGGGAAAAAGGGAAGAAGCAATCGTGACCCAAAAACAGAATTCCACCTTTCTGGAAGATTATTTGTCCTATCTGCTGGCGCGGGCGAGCCATCTGGTCGCCGAGGATTTCGCCCTGATTCTGAAGCAGGCGGATTTCGACCGGTCGCGCTGGCGCATCCTGGCGTCGCTCAGCGATTATGACAAGGTCGCGATCGGCGAACTGGCCAACAGGGTGCTGATGAAGCAGCCGACCCTGACCAAGATCCTCGACCGGATGGAGCAGGAAAATCTGGTCAGACGCCAGCATTCCAAAGCGGATCGCCGGTCGGTCAAGGTGGTGATCACGCCCGAGGGGCGGGAAAAAGTCGCCGAACTTCTCCGGCAGGCCAAGGAGCATGAACGGGCGGTGCTGAAGGAATATTCCGCCGAGGAGGAAGAAATTCTCAAGCGCGTCCTCAGAACGTTGATCGACCGTATGGAATAGGCCGCCAGATAAAATAACCCGATAAAATAAAAAGGCTGCAGGGGAAACCCTGCAGCCAGTATCTACGGAGGATAGCAATTTCTGTGTGGGAAAATAACTATCACGCTCCTATGACCCCTTGATGGCGTAAACCCGCCATTAAAAAAACAAAAAAAGCGGCGGTCCCATCGGGCCGCCGCTTTTCATTCAGATCAGATCACGTCCTAGAATTTGGCCGTTGCGCCAAAGAAGAAATACCGGCCAATCGGATCATAGGTGGCGGGAAAGATGTTGCCGCTGTTTTCCGTTGTGCCGCCAAAGTCGTTGCCGACGACGGTTGGCTGCTTGTTGAACAGGTTGTTGATGCCCGCTCTGAAGGTATATCTTTCGAGGAAATTATAAGAGGCGCTCAGATCAAAATAATGCGCCGATGGTATGGTGGGCTGGACGAAATCAGCAGGGCTGGTTTCGCCAAATCCGACCGTATCCTTGGTGACGCTGCTCAGGAACTGCCAGCGCAGGAAGACCGTCAGGTTTTCATAGTTCCATTGGGTGGTCTGGGTGAAGCGCCATTTCGGATCGGGCCGCAGACAGACTGTCCCTGCGAGCCCTGAACAGTCATCAATGCTCAGGAAGTCGGCATCCTGCTGCAAAGTCTCGATCACATGGGTGCCGGCAAAGGACAGGTCAATACTGCCCCAGTTGCCATTATCCAGATCAAAGCCGTAATTGATGTTCAGGTCGACGCCCTGGGACTTTTTGAAGGCGGCATTGACCAGGGACACATCAACCCCGGTTTCCGTGCCCCCGTTCAGGGAGCCGTTCAGCGGGTTGCGGGCAATGCGCTGACAGAAGGCGCCGTTGGCGTCCTGTTCGATCTCATAACAGGCGTCAACAACGCTTTGTTCCGCGAACTGGGTGATGACGTTCTTGATTTCGATGTTGTAATAGTCAATCGCAACGGTCAGCCCCGGAACAAATTCAGGCTGCAAAACCGCCCCGATGGTGAAGGTGTTTGACTTTTCCGGCTCCAGACTGGCGTTGCCGCCGAGGAAATTGTTGATCTGGCCGGAAATCGGACCATTGACCCCGCCAATATCACCGGCCGGCACGCCGGTCGCGATACAAAGGGCGGTCAGAGCCGCATTACCCACCGGGTTGGCGCCGGAACAGGGATCAAAATCCAGATCGCCCGTGCTCGGGGTCTTGGGCAGGCCAATTTCCCTTAAGTTGGGCGCGCGGACCGCCCGCTGATAGAGGCCGCGAATCCGCAGATCATCTGTCGGCGCCCATTCGCCGCCCACTTTATAGGTCCAGTTGGTAAAGCTGTTTTCCGTGCTGCCTACGGTGTTTTTATAATCAGCGACACGAACCGCAGCGTCCAGAACCAGCGATTTGGCGAATGTGGCGTCCTGCACCAGCGGCACCTTGGTTTCGGCGAAGAATTCCCAGACCCGGAAACCGGCGTCAACCGGGGTGCTGGAGCCGAAGCCGATGCTGTTGCCGTTTGTCAGATTATCATCGGGCAGCGATTCATTGCTTTCCTTGCGATATTCAAAACCGGTGGCGAAGGCGGCCGGCGCCGACGCGCTCGGCAGTTGAAGGGGCAGGTCGCCGGTCAGGGAACCGCCAACGATGGTCTGTTCGGTATTATTGACCTCGGCCAGATTGAAGGCGATGAAGCGGGCGGCTTCCTCGGAAATATTACCGGCGCCAAAGAAGTTCACCGGCACGCAGCCGCCACTGTTGTCTTCGCAGACAATTTCGCCGGTTACGGGATCGGTGATGGCGCGCATACCCTGTTGCGCCTTGGAGAAGCTGACGTCATTGACAAAATTCTGTGTCCGTTTCGTCCGGCCATATTGGGCGAAGACATCCCAGCTCAGGGCATCTGAAAGATCACCCTGGAAGCCGCCAAGGAATTGATAGGCGGTGTTTTCATAGATGGAATCGCGGGTGCCGACTTCGGGCAGGCGGCGGCCAAAGGCAATGTCAATATTGGCGTCGGCGTCAACGGCGCCGTCGCTGTTGGCGTCAAATTCCGCATCAACCACACCGTCGCCGTCCTGATCGGTCAGGGCGTTGACCGCCTGGCCGGAGAGGAACGGGTTGTTCAGGTTAAGCGAGAAGGGGAAGAAGAAGGTTCCCGTCGGCGCGATGATGGTGCGCACCTGGTTGTTGGCGAAGGAGGCCCGACTGTAGAATTCGATGTTGTCGGTAACCTGATAATTGGCCAGGGCGGTCGCGGTCCATTTTTCCTGTGGCGTGGCCAGCAGGTTGAACGGGTTGAAGTTGAAGGTGCCGGCGAAGGGGACAATATTGCCGTTGGAATCAAATGACACCGCCTGATCGCCGCCGGGATCGGGGACGAGGGCGAAGGTGCCGTCAATCACCCCGTCCGGGGTTGTGAAGCTGCCGCCGGGGGAAAAGTCGGACGCCGCAAGGGCGAATTCGGAAAATTCCCGGTCACCCTGGGTGACGGCGTCGGCTTTTGTATAGCCGATGCTCAGGACCGCATGGCCCCGGTCGTCGGCAAAGCTGCCGCCGACAGTGACGCTGAAATCCTTGCGTTCCCCGTCGCCTTCTTCGGAAATACCGTACTGGCCATCCATTTCAAGGCCTTCAAAGTCATCATTCATGATGAAGTTGACGACCCCGGCGATGGCGTCGGAGCCATAGACTGCGGATGCGCCGCCGGTCACCACTTCGACCCGTTTGATCAGGCTGGTCGGGATCATGCTCAGATCAACGAAACCCTGATTGTCAAAGGGGACAAAACGCTTGCCGTCGACAAGCACCAGGGTCCGTTCTTCGCCGAGGTTGCGCAGATCAACGGTGGCGCCGCCGTCGTTGCCGTTATTGGCCTGAGAGCCAACGCCGGGGACGGCCTGCGGGATGTCACGGATAAATTCTTCGATATTGGTCGTGCCGGTCAGCTTGATGGTTTCCGATTTCAGGATGGCGACCGGGCTGTTGGCGGTCAGATCCTGCCGCTGAATGCGCGATCCGGTGACAACCACTTCTTCAAGGACGGCTTCTTCTGCATCCGCAGCAAAAGAACTGCCGGTCATGGCCGCGGAAATGGCAAGTGCGGATATGCCGTACTTCAGAAACGAAGCGCGGTTTTTGGGTGTATGAATATTCACAATATTCCTCCTTTAAAAGATCAAACAAAGAAGGCCAATGCGTTTGGTCGAGTAAAACAGTCCTCCGTGGTGAAGGCGAAATTATTTTGCTCACTGTTTATGGTTTCATTGTCCTTCGTAGCAAAGACCCCTGGGCAGAAGAAATCCGCCATGAAAAAAACCTCGCTGACCGGCAAAAAAATCCAGACAAACCAAGGGATGAGAAATGTTTTGGAATAAGTTAAAAAAACAGAATTATATTTGTTTATTTCACGTAGAAAGAATTGAAAATTCAATAAAAAACGTTAATGCCGAAGTGGAAATAAGATCCCAGAACATCATAAATATTGGGAAATGTGTTGGCCTGCTGCTGCCCCGAACCGACAAAGTCGGGGGTGTTGTCGAAAATATTATCAACACCTGCCCGGATGATGATGTCATCCGTCACCCGATATTGCAGATACAGGTCAAAATAGTTTTTGGCAGGCAGTTCGGCGACGGCGACTTCCGTCGTGGCGGCCAATTGATTGCGGACGCCGCCGAAATGGCGCCACCTGAGGGACAGTTCCAGCGCATCGCTGTACCAGGTGGCGCTCTGGGTGAAACGGAACCTGGGCAGCGGCTCACCGCAGTCGCCATTAAACAGGCCGGCGCAATTGAGGGTTTCCTTGTTCAGGGCCTTTTGATAATCGTAACTGATCAGGTATGTTCCCTGGAAAACAAGTTCAAACCGGTCATGATCGCTCAATAACCCGCCGGCAAACTGTTTTTGATAGAATAACTGCCCGTCGATGCCCGAGGTGGCGGTCTGTCCCATATTCGCCAGATTGGCGTCAATATAATCCAGTCGCCCGTCAATCTGGCGATGGATTCGGTCGCAGGCGGCAGGGGCGTAGCTATCTCCGCCATAACAACTGTCGAGGATGCCCTGGGCGCCGCCGGCGAAGGCGGTAATCTGGTTGCGCAGGGTGATATGATAATAATCCAGCGTAAGCTGCATTTCCGGCAGTTGCGTCGGTTGATAGACCAGTCCGATGGTAAAGGTATCCGACTTTTCCACCTCCAGGTCTGGATTGCCGCGATATATTTCCCGGATCTGATCATTCAATTGTTCAAAGGCGCCAACCTGATCCGCGGGAACGCCGCTTGCAATGCACAGATCTGTGATGCCGCCATATGAAGCGATATATTCAGCCGCGCAGGGGTCATATACAGCGGGATAATTGTCGGCTCCCTGGGAAAAAAGATCCTGAATATTCGGTTCACGCACCGCCCGCTGATACTGGCCCCTGATGCGCAGGTCGGTGACGGGACGCCAGTTGAAGCCTGTGGCGGCCGACCATACGGCCCCGGACAGGCTGTAGTCTGAATAGCGCAGGGCGCCGGAGAGTTCCAGTTCCTCAAATGCGGTGATATTTTCCAGCAGCGGCAATTTAATTTCGCCATACAGGCTCCAGACATCGTAAGCGCCGGTCGCGGGCTGGGCCTGAAGAAAGCCGCTGCCGGCTTCGATCAGCCCGGTCTGATCCCCGGTATATTTGTTGTCTTCCTTGCGCCAGTCGACGCCGAGCAATATTTTAAGGCCGTTTTTTATGCCGTGATCAAGGGCGCCGGAAATAAAAGCCGTGGCGTCCTGCCGGATATAGCGGACTTTTTCTTCCTCGTGAACGGTCAGATATTGGATGGCGTCGGGAGACAGATTGTTTTCGCCAAAAATATTGGCCGGAACGCAGCCTTCCTGTCGCGCAGACGGATCCGCGCAGAGATATTCACCGTTCTGCTCCATGATATTGGCCGCCTGCCGCAGCCTGGCAAGAGAAACGGCGTTAAGGTTATTCAGTACATTTTTATAAGTGCTGTAATTATAATAGGCCTGAAAGCCCCAATCTTGCGCCAGCTCGCCGCGCAGGCCGAGGACCGTGTTAAAGGACCTGCGGTTGTTTTTGCTCTGGCGCGGGCCCATCTCGATCATGCGGCGATATAAAGCGGGGATTTCCGCCCGGCCGTCAGCGATATAAAGCAGGTTGCCGGCAAGTTCGGCTGTGGTGGCTCCGACAGCGGCGACAGGGCTGCCATCCGCGCCCCATACGGGGGTCTTGGCGGCCACAGAGCCATCAGGGTTATAGCTTATAGTGACAGCCTGCCGGGCCTGCACAGGGTTGCCCAGACCGTCAAACAGCAAATTGCCGCCGCCATCGCGCGCCTGCCAGATTTCACCGGTCGCATACCAGTCAATTCCCCGAAGTGCGGCTCTGGCGCTTTCCTGCAGAAAAGGATTTTCAACCGGCACGCCAAGGTCGCTGATCAGCAAAGGCGTAGGAGCCAGTTCCAGATCCACTTTATTCTGTGAAAATATGGTCTGGTTGAAGAATTCGACGCTCTCCGTAAGGCGGTATTTTGCCCCGAAAGTCGCCATCAGGCGCCGTTGCGGCAACTGCAGAAAATTATAGGGCGCATAGTTAAAGTTGTCTGTCATGATGTCGAAGTTCGCCGCCGCGCCATCGGGACCGAAACGCGCCAGACCCGGATGGGGGCCGCTTGCCGGAATGCCTTGCGCCAGACCACCGGGAATGATGCTGCTTCCGCTGCGGATGAGGCCGGGGACGCCGCCATCTTGAGGCGCGAGATAAGCGCCATAGCCAAAACGTCGATCCGCCGAATTTGGCGCGATATAGGCATCCCGTAAGGCGAAGGTGGAAAAATCCCGGTCGCCCTGCATGACCGGATGGCGGTTCAGGAAACCGAGATGGAGGAAGGCGCTGCCCCGTCCGTCGTCAAAATCCTCTCCGTAAACAAGATCAAGATCATATTTCTCACCGTCGCCATGCTTTGAAATGCGATAACGCGCCAGACCTTCAAAACCGGCGAAATCATCGCGTAATTTAAAATTGACGACGCCGGCGATGGCGTCGGCGCCGTAAACCGCGGAAGTGCCGCCGGTCGCCACTTCGACTTTATCAAGCAGAAATGTCGGAATGCTGTTCAGGTCGATGATCCCGGACTGGGAACTGGGGACATATCGTCTGCCGTTGACCAAAACAAGGGTGCGTTCCGGCCCCAAGCCCCTGAGGTCAACGGTGGCGATGCCCTCCCCGGGATTATTGGAATTCCCTGTCAGGGAAGGCACAATCTGTGGCAGCTTATTGAGAAGATTCTCGATATTGGCGGTGCCGGTCCGTTTTACGGTTTTCGATTCGATGGTTGACACCAGGTTGGGCGCCGTGAGTTCAGCCCGCTTGAGGCGGGAACCGGTGATGACAATTTCTTCGGGCGTAATATCCTGTGGCGCAGTCCCGGAGACCTCGACAAGGGTCGTGTCCGGCGCGTCTATTGTGCGGGATGATTTATTTTTACGATGATCTTTATGACCGGCTTTCGCCATTTGGAAATTCGGATTCCTGCGGATGACAATGGTGCCTTCCGGGTTTCGGAAGGCCAGCAGGCCGGTGCCCTTTAAAATTTCCGCCAGCGCGTCTATGGGCCCAAAACGGCCGGACAATTCGCAGGCCGGAATGCCTTTCGCCTCATCATAGGGAAATATGATCTGCTCGCCGGATTGTTCGGCGAAAAGAATCAGGGCGTCGGCGACGGAATGTTGGGGAATTTTAAATTCTACGAGTGTGACGGAAGAGGGTATTTCTGCGGAATATGCCGAAACTGCAACCAGTGGGGTTCCGGCAGAAATGACGCAGGTTAAATATTTGTGTCGCAAAATACGCAGCATGCTGTTGGTCTTACGTTGGCCTGTGTGGTATCAGGCTTCTACAATGACGGCGATATAGGGGGTAAAGCGAATGACTTTCACCGGAAAAGCATCCTCAATCGCATAAAGCAAGGCGTCAAAATCATTAATATCAAACACGCCTCCCATTTTCATGTCCTTTAAAATGTCATCGGCAATGACAATCTTTTTATTGGTATAGCGGGACATTTCTTCAACAACGGCAGCGAGTTTCTGACCCTTGAAGATCAGCTTCCCCTGACGCCAGGCGTCTTTCTGGCTTAATTCCAGTTGTCGGGCGGGGCGGACTTTGCTCAGGTTATGATCAAAGGCGACAATTCTTTCGCCGTCGGTGACCAGCAAGGCATCCTGACCAATCCCGGATTTACCAACGCGCTCAGACAGGCGCTGATCATTTTGGTTTACGGCAACCGTGCCTTCAAACACTATAATTTCAACGGTTTCATCATTGTCATAAATATTAAAGGACGTGCCGACCGCCCGGACATTTCCACGAGATGTTTCGACGATGAAGGGCCGGTTTGCATCCTTCGCCACATCGAATCGGGCTTCCCCTTCCAGAAGGCGGACTTTTCGCTTGTCATCGCTAAAGTCTATATCAAACCGGGAATCCGTATTCAGATGAACGATTGAACCGTCCGCCAGATGAATAACCTTTTGTTCGCCGGTTGCGGTTCTGTAGGCGCCTTCGGGTAAATAGGTGGTGTAGAAAGTAACTATGGCGCTGAAAATGATCAAAACCGTTGCGGCAATAGAAAATTTTTGCCATTTTTGCCATTTTTGCCAGTTGCCGGGTCCAGCGGACGGCGTTTTTTTCGACTCAAAGTCGATAATAGCGCTATCCGGCGGGAGAGTGGGATCCGCAATCTGCGCCCCGGTCGCTTTGAGTTCAATAATCTCCGGCAGATTGTCGATATGAGTCCAGAAACTTACAATGTTTTCAAAAGCCTCGGCGTGGGACGGGTCGGCGTTCTTCCAAGCCTCGAACCGGTCGAGAAGCTCCAGGTCGCCGGGATTTTCCTCCAGCCGAAGATACCATTTCCTCGCGCTGTCCATCAGGTTATCTTTTTGGGAGATATCATATAATTTACTCATCAGACTACCCTCTGATTGAAATTTTTATCATTCACGTTACACAATCACCTGCTTTTTCTTTTTGGTTTTGGCGCGCGGCGGCAAACCCCGGTTTTGCCGGGCGCTCTTCGCTTTTTCCATATAGGCCTGACAGTCACGCATACCCCTTAATACATGTTTTTCAGCCGTGCTGATCGCGATATTCAGTTCCTTCGCAACTTCCTTAAAGGATTTCTTGTGGATGACCCGCAAGGTAAAGGCCTGCCGACATTTGGGCGGCAACTGGGCAACGGCCTCACAGAAAAGCTTATATTCCTGTTTGGAGCTTAATCTCTGATCGGCCAGTGGTTCGTTGCTTTCCACCTCAATATCTTCCATATCAACGCCCGTGTCAAACCGGACAATTTTTCTTCGGCGAAGCGCTTTCATCGCCAGGTTATGGGCGATCCGATAAAGAAACGCCTTGTGAGAGATGATCTCATCGGTATTTTTGGCGCTGTGGAGTTTGAGAAAGGCCTCCTGCGCCACTTCTTCGGCCTCATTTTCAGAGCGCAAAAAATGATAGACATAGCCGACAAGTCGTTTGCTATGATCCCGATACAGTTCTTCCAGAATAGTTTGATCTTTAACTTTCATATGGCTGTCCGTTTCGGGACATGCCATTTGAAACAAGATGAACCAACCCTGTGAAAGCCGGTGTTCCTCCGTAAACAGGCATTTTGCGTCCTTTTATTTTTTTGGTTGGCAAACCAATCCTAAAAGGTCAGAATCAACTATACCAACTGTCCCAGAATAAGAAAAACATAAATAAAAGTCTATTAGCGGGTTCTTTAATTTCAAGGGTCTTTGGTTTAATGGACTTTTTTCTGCGACGAAATCCGCTTAAAACAGGTCAGTTACAAAAAAACCGCGGCGCAAATGCGCCACGGTTCGAAACGGTTGTTTTTAAGTTCGCCTTATTTGCGCCGCCGCCGGGCGATGCCCATGCCCACGAGACCGAGGCCGAACAGGCCAAGAATCCCGGGTTCCGGAATCGGATTTTCCAGATTGGCGTTATACCAGTCGCGATAAAAAGCGACGCGGGTGTCGGAGGCATATTCCCCAAAGCTGCTGTTCAATTCATCATCAACATCGGTGAAGCCTGAACCGAATGTGCCGCCCCAGGAGTGAACGCCGGTGATCAGGCCGTTGATGAAGCTCGGGCCGCCGGAATCGCCGCCGCCGATAAAGACTTCATCGCCGAGGAGCGGATCGCCGGTCTCATCAAGGCCGCGGGTGCCGAAACCGTCATCGCAATAGCTCATGTCGCCGGTGACGTAGAGATATGTATAGACGCAGACGAAGTTATGATCCAGGGTGCCGTCATCGAAATCATAGAACATCTGCTGGCCGAGTTCGGTGCCGGTCAGGATGCCAGTATCGATGTCGTAGCGGTTTTTCCCCATCCGCAGCCGGAAATCGAAGGGAAAGGCGTCGCCCTGGGCGCCGTTGCCGGTGCTGCCGGCGCCGACATGGACAACATCCTGGCCGAATACGGCGTCGCTGGTATCCCAGTTGATGTCATAGCGTTCATAGAGCGCCGTATCCGGTGTTTCGTCGAGGTAAATCATGCCAATATCGCCGGCTTCGCCAAAATCATTGTTGAACTGGTCGTAATTTTCATGCTGCCGTGATTTCCGGGTATCGAATTCGAAGAATTTCCATGCCGTCGGATCGCCATTGTCCCGGGCCAGCTTGTCGCCGAGGATAAACCAGGATTTTTCTTCCCAGACCAGGCCGTTGTTTTGGGGGTTTTTGTTGATGCAATGACCGGCTGTCAGCACGGTATTGCCGCCGACCAGTGACCCGGTGCAGACATAACCGCCGCCGCTTTTCAGGCGGGAATAGACAACGCCGACGCCGGTATAGGTTGACGCGGCCTGATATTTGGGCAGATAGGGATCGTCATTGGCCAGCAAATATTGGGCGTTGTTTCCATTGCCAATGATGCTTGGCGTCGCCTGCGCCGCCGCGGGGATGAGCGCCGCCGCCGCCAGGCCAAGGATGCATGATTTAAGGTTGTTTTTCATTTCAACTCCACCTACATTAATTTTAGCGCTGCCTTGTTTTCTAATCGGCAGCAAATGAGTTCATCTCATATCGGCTCCCGTCCGAACAGAGTATGGCGTTTTGGCTTTGTTAATTTAGAAGAAGTCTAGTAAGGACCGCTCCCCTCCGCATCGTGTCAGTTTATTTTACAATCTTGTGGCAGGTAGACACGAATGCATATTCTTAAGCAAATCGCGTGCCAAACATCCTTAACAGCGCGATAATCGGGGTTTTTCAAAATTAACCATAAGTTAAAGAAATATAAAATTGTAAAAAATCTTTACAATTTTTTAACTATAAAGACAAAACTGATCCGCTATTTTACAGGCTTGCGGCCCCTTCCGCGTCTGCGGATCATGCAAGGCATTGCTTTTCGAGGGCGCTTTGGGGTATAGAGGGCCGAATTTAACTCTTTCTCAGTTGTGGAGCGTGAGACGAATATGGCGTCCTACCAATATAGTTATGTAATGAAGGGTCTGAGCAAGACCTATCCCGGGGCCAAACCGACCTTCAAGGATGTCACCCTGTCCTTTCTGCCCGACGCCAAGATCGCCGTGATCGGCGTCAACGGCGCCGGTAAATCAACCCTGATGCGGATTATCGCCGGGCAGGACAAGGATTTTCAGGGCGAAGCCTGGGCGGCGGAAGGCGTCAAGGTCGGCTATCTGGAGCAGGAGCCCCATCTTGATCCGGAAAAGAATGTCTTTGACAATGTCATGGACGGCCTCGGCGAACTGAAGGCGATTGTTGACGAGTTCAATGAAATCAGCTTGAAATTCGCCGAACCGATGAGCGACGACGAAATGAATGACCTGATCATGAAGCAGGGCGAGCTGCAGGAAAAAATCGACGCCGCCGACGCCTGGGATCTGGACAGCCGGGTCGAACTCGCCATGGAGGCTCTGCGCTGCCCGCCGAAGGAGGCGGATGTCACGGTTCTGTCCGGCGGCGAACGGCGCCGGGTCGCGCTCTGTCGCCTGCTTCTGTCCAAACCGGAAATTCTGCTGCTTGACGAGCCGACCAACCATCTGGATGCGGAATCCGTCGCCTGGCTGGAAAATCATCTGCGGGAATATGTCGGCACGATCATTCTGGTGACCCATGACCGCTATTTCCTCGATAATGTGGTCAACTGGGTGCTGGAAATCGACCGCGGCCGGGCGATCCCCTACAAGGGTCATTATTCCGACTGGCTGGAACAGAAGGAAAAACGCCTCGCCCAGGAGGAAAAGATCGAAGCCAGCCGCAAGAAAACCATGAAACGGGAACTGCAGTGGATTCAGCAGTCGCCAAAGGCCCGCCAGGCGAAAAGCAAGGCCCGCATCAATGCCTATGATGATTTGCTGGCGGCGGCGCAGGAAGGCCGCAATGCGGACGCCCAGATTCAGATCCCCGTCGGACCGCGGCTCGGCAATGTGGTGATTGAGGCGGAAGATCTGACCAAGTCTTTTGGCGATAAACTGCTGATTGACGGGTTGAGCTTCCGGCTTCCTCCGGGCGGCATTGTCGGCGTGATCGGCGCCAACGGGGCCGGCAAGACCACCCTGTTCAAGATGATCACCGGGCTTGAGCAGCCGGATTCCGGAACGCTTAAAGTGGGGGAGACGGTGCTGCTCGGTTATGTGGATCAGAGCCGTGACAGCCTGGATGACACGAAAACCGTGTGGCAGGAAATCTCCGACGGGCTTGATGTGTTCGATTTTAACGGCCGCGACGTGCCGACCCGGGCCTATGTCGGCAATTTCAATTTCAAGGGTACCGACCAGCAGAAGAAACTGGGTCAGTTGTCCGGCGGCGAGCGCAACCGGGTTCATCTGGCGAAGATGCTGCGGACTCCGGCCAATGTGCTGCTGCTTGACGAGCCGACCAACGACCTTGACGTGGAAACCCTGAGCGCGCTGGAAGCGGCGCTTGAGGATTTCGCCGGTTGCGCCGTCATCATCTCCCATGACCGCTGGTTCCTCAACCGGATCGCCACCCATATTCTGGCCTTTGAGGGCAATTCGGAAGTGGTGTGGTTCGAGGGTAACTATGAGGATTATGACAAGGATCGCCACCGGAGGCTCGGCGCCGCCGCCGACCGGCCCCATAAGCTTCAGTATAAGAAGCTGACGCGTTAGACGCCGTCCGGGCTCGTCATTCAAAAATACCGGTGCAGGATATGCCGGGGCCGGAGGTTATTTTCCGGCCCTCAATCTGTTGATGGCGCGCCCATATCCCCCCGTGTCTTTCCCTGCCGTTCCTGGCCTCATCCTCGGGCTTGACCCGGGAATCCGGATAACGGCCGGCAAACTTGCGCTGCAGGGAGGTTTTTTGGGTTTTCAGGTCAAATTTTTTCC
The DNA here is from genome assembly GCA_048266545.1 of Paremcibacter sp. Taxonomy (GTDB): domain Bacteria; phylum Pseudomonadota; class Alphaproteobacteria; order Sphingomonadales; family Emcibacteraceae; genus Paremcibacter. The sequence goes on from JBLWZH010000004.1 coordinate 135,460, forward strand.
AAAACGCAATTAATTTAATAAAGTGGCTATTTTACGAATATTATTTCGATTTCATATGTAAATTCAAAAGAATAGTTACTCTTTGATTTTATTGAATTTTTTTGATTTTTTTATGGCGGGTTTGTGGATTTCAAGGGTCGTGTTTGTCGGAGGGGTCCGACAAGCTTATGTGAAATTTGACTATATGATAAAAAAGTCAGATTCACTACATCATGACATTCTTTTCTGGCGCCTCCCTATTTGAAAAACCTATACGGAGGAATACCATGAAGAACTTCTCTTCACGTTTCAAGTATGGCGTGTCGGCCTTGGCTGTCGCCGCCATTTTTCCCTTATATACCCAATCCGCCTTTGCGGCCGAAGAGGCTGCGGTGGAAGACGAAATTTTGTTGGAAGAAATTACCGTAACCGGGTCACGTATTAAACGCGCCAATTTTGATACGGTCTCCCCAGCCGTTGTTGTGAATTCCGATTTTATTGATAATCGCGGCTTCACCAATGTTGCGGACGCCTTGAATGAAGTTCCAGCATTCGGTATTCCGGGGGCCAGCCCAACGGGTGGTCAGGGCGCTGCCGACGTTGGACAGAACTTTGTCAGTTTCTTCGGTTTGGGCTCTCAACGTACATTGACATTGGTGAATGGCCGTCGTTTTGTCGCCGCTAACTCACCAACCAACTTTAATGGTGCGGCGCCAGGGCTTCAGGTTGACCTGAATGTGATTCCAACCGGTCTGGTGGAACGCATTGAAACCATTGCGACAACCGGGGCGCCGATATATGGCTCAGATGCGATTGCCGGTACGGTAAACATCATTTTGAAAAAAGATTTTGAAGGCGTTGAAGTTGATGGCTCATACGGTATTTCTGATCGTGGCGATGGGGAAGAAAAGCGCGTTCGCGCGCTGATCGGGGCCAACTTCGATGATGACCGCGGTAATGCGGTGATCTCCTTTGAATATAACAAGCGGGATGGCTTGATCGAAACTGATCGTGCGATTACGGCCGAATCATTGTCCTTCCAGGCTCCGAACGATCCGGATAGCCCTTTTGGACGCGTATTAATCAAGGACGCTCGTGTTCTGTTCGCCTCACATGATGGTCAACCAAGCCTGTTCTTTGGTAACGTTCTGTTTGGGCAACCGATTACCGGTGGCGTTGAAGGTCAAATCCTGCATTTCTCGCCAGGCGGTGATCTTGTGCCCTTCGACCGGGGTACGCAACATGGTAATATCTTTTCAAGTGGTGGCGACGGTGTTAATCTGGCCGCCTTGTCAAACTTGACAACCCCGTCCGAACGCTTCCTGATCAATGGTATGGGACGCTACCAGGTGACGGATGGCGTCGAAGCTTACATGGAGACTTTCTTTGCCAGTTCAGAAGCCAATGACCAGATCAGTCAGGCGGTTTGGCAAACTGACTTTTTCGGCGGCAGTTCCGGTGCGGTGCAGCAAAATACCAGCAACCCGTTCCTGACGTCCCAGGCCGCCGGATTGATCCGGGACGAATGTGAAACCGCCGGTGTTCTGGACAACGGCAACTGTGATTTCCTGGTTGCGAGAAGCAGCCGTGACCTGGCGCTTGGCAACAATGTCTCCGAACTGAACATGTTCCGTGTCGTTGGCGGCCTGCGGGGTGATTTCAACGTTGCAGACCGGTCATTTAACTGGGACGTTTCCTACAACTTTGGTCGGACAAAAAGCACGTCAATTTCTGATGGTGTGGATGATCGTCGTATGGCCTTCGCTCTGGACCCTATCGCATTCACCCAGGATAATATTGACAATGACCTGGGTGCTGAAACCAGCTACAACATTGTTCGTAATGGTAGCGTAATGATGGGCGTTCTGGGGAATGAGGTCCAGGTAGGCGATATTGGCTGCGCCGTTGTACTCGAAGACCGTACACCGGATGGAACCAACGTCAGTCTTCCAGAAGGTTCGGAACAGTTTGATATCGACAATTGTGTGCCGCTAAGTATTTTTGGTGAAGGCGCGCCTTCTGATCAGGCAAGAGCCTATGTAAATACGCCATTTGGGTCATCTACGGAAATTCAGCAGCAAGTCTTCCAGGCGACAATTGGCGGTGATATATTTGACCTGCCGGCTGGCGCATTGGGTGTTGCGGTCGGTTTCGAGCATCGCCGTGAACTTGCCGACTTCCAGCCTGACTTCAACCTCCAGCGTGGTGGCGGACGTTCCGCCCCCTTCAATGCAGTAACAGGTGGGTATAATACAACTGAATTTTATGGTGAGTTTGTTGCGCCGCTCCTGAATTCCGATATTGTTGATTTCGTCAGCGATCTCAGTCTGGAGGGTGCGGTTCGCCATGTGGAAAATACACGTTCGGGTGGCGCCTGGACATGGACGGTCGGGGGACGCTTCACGCCAAACCTGCTTGAAGATAGCTTTACCTTCCGGGGTAACTTTACCCGATCCATTCGTTCGCCTGCCGTGACTGAACTGTTCCTGCCAACCAGTAACATCTTCACCCGCGCTAACGATCCGTGTGATGCCGCTAATATTGATAGTTCGGAACATCCAACACGTGCTGCCAACTGTGCCGCGCATGTGGCGGCTCTTGGCCTGGATCCGGCCATCCTCGACGGTTTCTCATCAAATGTTGTGAACGGGACATCCGAAGGGGAAAAAGTGGGCAATCCGAACCTTGAAAACGAGGTCGCCGACTCCTTCACCCTGGGTGCGGTGTTCACGCCTAACTTTGCGCCGGGCCTGAGCCTTTCGGTTGATTTCGTGGATATTTCCATCTCAAATGCGATTTCCGACCTGGGCGGGACGCAGGTGATGGAGGCCTGCTATGACTCTGCATCATTCGGCGAACCGGTCTGCGACCAGATTACGCGTGATTCCTCCTTCCAGGTGATCTTCCTGAAAACCGGATTCACCAATGCGGGGTCTCGTGAGTTCAAGGCAATCACAGCCAACCTGGATTATGCTTTTGACGTCAATGAAGCATTCGGCGATGGCAACAGCGATTGGGGTAGCCTTGCGATGAGAGGCACCTACTTCCATCTGATCAAAGATGAACTCTCCATCACCGGATCAGACCGTGATGATCAAAAGGGTGAAATTGGCCGTTCGGTTGATCGCTTCCAGTTGAACCTGCTGTATGATTATCAGGACTTTGGTTTCCTGTGGCAGACACGTTTTGTCGGCCCGGCAATCTTTGACAACAACGATGATGAAAATTCAAGAGATGTTCCCGGTGTTGGAAGTTACTGGAACTTTAACGCCGCCATTACCTATCAGGTCACGGACTTCCTTGAAGCGCGGGTCAATGTCGATAACGTGTTTGATACACGCGAGCCATTTGCCGCCGGCGCATCGGCAAACGGCCCGGTTACCTATGACTTCCTGGGACGTTATTATCGGTTCGGTTTGAAAGCCAAATTCTAAGATCCTAAAAAATATGGCGATCCCCGGTTATCCGGGGGTCGTCACCCACTAAAGAAAAAGCCCTGTTCATTGTTCTGGACAGGGCTTTTACTATGTCATGGGGGCTATGGGGTGCAGCCTTAAAAACCGTCGTCGTCCAATTCCTCGTCAAACAGGTCGTCATCGGCGCCGACATCCAGCACGCCGTTGTTGATCTCGTAATTGCGGTTCTGGCGATAGGCGCTGCGGATGGTGGCGTAAAAATCGGTCGAGGATTTGCCCAGGTCGTCGAGGGTTTCCAGATTTTCCTCGCGATAGATCAGGCCGCGCAGCGCCAGCCGGCCATAGCGGACATAGGTCCAGCCCTTGTGACTGAGCCACAGGCTGACCGGATCATAGAAAAAATCGACCACGAAACCGGTGAAGTCGCGGGCGCTGGACGGCCCGAGGAAGGGCAGCATCAGGTAAAAGCCTTCGCCAAAGCCCCAGACGGCGAAGGTTTCGCCGAAATCCTCGCTGTGGCCCTCAATGCCCCAATAGGTCGCGGTGTCCAGTATGCCGAGCAGGCCAAAGGTGGAATTGATCAGAAAACGGCTCAGGCTGGTGCCGGCGCGGGACATCTCCCCCTGGAGGACGTCATTGACAAAAGTCACCGGCTCGCGCCAGTTGAGGACGAAATTGGAAATGCCCTTGCGGATGTCCGGCGGGCCGAACTGGCGATAGAAACGCGCCGTCGGCTCGAGGATGATCTCGTCAAAGCCCTGATTGAAGGAAAAAATCGCCCGGTTCATGGGCTCGAGCGGATCATTGGCCTCGAGATAGGCCGACAGCGCCTGCGGGTCGGATTCCGGCGGCCGCTTGGCGCAACCCGCGGTAAAGAGCAGCGATACCGACAGCAGGCCGATCGTGACATTCCGGCAGGCGTTTTTTTTGCTCGATATAAAAATACCGAGTGATTTGTTGGTAAAACCCATTAAATATCTTTCGGCGCATAAACTATGGTTGAAGTTGTACTGGACATATTCTTTATTTGCAACACAGGTTAACGGCGATTTATTCACTATTTCGTTAATTTCATTTCTTTACTTTATATAAATATATCTTTATATATACCTTTATGTTCAAAATAAGGATGGCGCAGGTAATTGATGACAGAAATAGCCTTTGACAAAATGCTCAATGCCTTGAAAGCGGTCGGTGAAGAAACCCGCCTGCGGATATTGGCCCTGTTTCGCACCGGCGAATTGACGGTGACGGAGCTTGTCACCATATTGCGCCAGAGCCAGCCCCGGGTGTCGCGTCATTTGCGTCTGTTGTGCGAGGCGGGTCTGCTGGAGCGCTACCGCGAGGGCACCTGGATATTTTACCGCCTGTCGGAAAGTGGCCCCGAAGGCGGGCTGGCCCGGGCGATCATGGACTATATCCCCTTTTCCGAGCAGATTCTGCAGCATGACGCCGCGCGCCTGACTGAGGTCAAGCAGGAACGACAGGGCCGGGCGGCGCAATATTTCCGCGAGAACGCCGCCGACTGGGACAGCATTCGCTCGCTTTATGTGTCGGAAGAGGATGTGGAGAAAATCCTGCTTGAGGTGACGGCCGACATGGAGATCAATGATTTCCTTGATGTCGGCACCGGCACCGGGCGGATTCTGGAGGTTTTCGCCGACCGGGTCCGGCGCGGCACCGGCATTGACCTGAGCCGGGAAATGCTGGCGATTGCGCGGGTCAATCTGGAAAAAGCCGACCTGCATAACTGTCAGGTCCGCCAGGGCGATATGTATGACCTGGCGCTGGCCAGCGGTTCGATGGACCTGATTTTGATCCATCAGGTGCTGCATTTCGCCGATGACCCCAGCTCCGCCCTGCGCGAGACCGGCCGCCTGCTGCGGCGCAACGGCCGGGTGATCGTCGTCGATTTCGCCCCCCACAAGCTGGAATATCTGCGGATCGATCACGCCCATCGGCGGCTGGGGTTCAAGGACGAGGAGGTCATCGGCTGGTTCCGGAATGTCGGCCTGACCTGTGATCCGGTGATTCACCTGAAGGGCGGTGAGTTGGACCTGTCGATCTGGGTCGCCAATAAAACCGAATAAATTAACGCCATGAATTGAGTATAAAAAGTGCCAAATGATAAAGCAGACAATATGGAGGCCGACCTGTTAAGGCCGAGTCTTTTTGCGGAGAAGGCCGGGGAGATCGATGTTTCCTTTGAGTTTTTTCCGCCGAAAACGGAAAAGATGGAGCAATCCCTGTGGGCCAGCATCCGCACGCTGGAACCGTTGCAACCGAAAATGGTTTCGGTGACTTACGGCGCCGGGGGCAGCACGCGCGAGCGGACCCATTCGACCATCGCCCGCATTCTTCGGGAAACGGATCTGGTGCCGGCGGCTCATCTGACCTGTGTCGCGGCGACCCGGGGCGAAATTGACGACATCGCCCGGGAATATTGGGATATGGGGGTCCGGCACATTGTCGCCCTGCGCGGCGACATGCCGACCATTGGCCAGCCCTACGCCCCCCATCCGCAAGGCTATGTCAATGCCGCCGATCTGGTTTTGGGCCTGAAGAAAATCGGGGATTTCCATATTTCGGTCGCCGCCTATCCGGAATGCCACCCGGATTCCGCCTCGCCGACGGCGGATATTGATAATCTGAAACGGAAACTTGACAATGGCGCCGATCAGGCGATTACCCAGTATTTCTTTGATACGGACATGTATTTCCGCTTTCTGGACAAGGTGCAGGCCGCCGGGATCACGGCGCCGGTCATTCCGGGGATCATGCCGGTGACCAATTTTAACCAGGCGCGGAATTTTTCCGCCCGCTGCGGCACGACAGTGCCCCAATGGCTGGCGGATTTGTTCGAAGGGCTGGATGAACGGCCGGAAATCCGCCGTCATGTGGCGGCGACGGTGGCCGCCGAACAATGTATGCGGCTCTATCGCGGCGGGGTGGGTAATTTCCATTTCTATACCCTGAACCGGTCGGAACTGACCACAACCATCTGCCATTTTCTGGGCATCAGACCAAAGGGAGCCTGTGTATGAATAACCGGACCAAATTGTTGCAGGAAGCCCTGAAGAACAGAATTCTGATCCTCGACGGGGCGATGGGGACGATGATTCAGCGCCACAGGCTGGATGAAGCCGCCTATCGCGGCGCCCGGTTCCGCGACTGGGGCCAGGATGTCAAGGGCAACAACGACCTGCTCATTCTGACCCAGCCCGACATTATCCGCGATATTCACCGGCAGTATTTCGCCGCCGGCGCCGATATGGTGGAGACCAATACATTTAATTCAACCCGGGTGTCCCAGGCCGATTACGGCATGGAGGAACTGGTCTATGAACTGAACCGGGACGGGGCGCGCATCGCCCGGGACGTCGCCGATGAATTTACCGCCCGCGAGCCCGGCAAGCCGCGTTTCGTCGTCGGTACGCTGGGCCCGACAAGCCGCACCGCCTCCCTGTCGCCGGATGTCAATAATCCGGCGTTCCGCAATATCACCTTTGATGAACTGGTGGAAAATTACATCGAGGCCGCAGGCGGCCTGATCGACGGCGGGGCGGACGTCCTGATGATTGAAACCATCTTCGACACCCTGAACGCCAAGGCGGCGATCTTCGCCCTCAACAAGACGTTCGCCGACAAGGGGCGGGAACTGCCGATCATGATTTCCGGCACCATCACGGACGCCTCGGGCCGCACGCTCAGCGGCCAGACCGCCGAAGCCTTCTGGTATTCGGTGCGTCATGCGAAGCCGATCAGCATCGGCTTCAATTGCGCGCTCGGGGCCCGGGAATTGCGCCAGCATATCGTTGCGGTATCGAAAATTGCCGAGGCCCATGTCTCGGCCCATCCCAATGCGGGGCTGCCCAACGAAATGGGCGAATATGACGAAAGCCCGGAGCATATGGCGATCCAGTTGCAGGAATGGGCGACCAGCGGCCTGCTCAATATCGTCGGTGGCTGCTGCGGCACGGAACCTACTCATATCAAGGCGATCGCCGATGCGGTCAGGGGTCTGGCGCCGCGCGTCATTCCCGAAATCGCCCCCCACATGCGCCTGTCCGGTCTGGAACCTTTTGAGGTCATACAACAATGAAACAAAGTTCAATCTTTATCAATGTCGGCGAGCGGACCAATGTCACCGGCTCGGCCAAATTCAAGAAACTGATCCTGAACGGCGACTTTTCCGAAGCGCTCGACGTCGCCCGCCAGCAGGTCGAGGCCGGGGCCCAGATCATCGACGTCAATATGGACGAGGCCATGCTCGACAGCGAACAGGCGATGGTGACCTTCCTCAACCTGATCGCCTCCGAGCCGGATATTTCCCGGGTGCCGGTGATGATCGACAGCTCCAAATGGTCGGTGATTGAGGCCGGCCTGAAATGCGTTCAGGGCAAGGCGGTGGTCAACAGCATTTCCCTGAAGGAAGGCGAGGCGCAGTTCATCGAACAGGCGAAACTGATCCGGCAATATGGCGCCGCGGCGGTGGTCATGGCCTTTGATGAGAAGGGCCAGGCCGATACCGAGGACCGCAAGGTGGAAATCTGCGCCAAATCCTATGAGATACTGGTTAATGAGGTCGGTTTTCCGCCCGAGGATATTATTTTTGATCCGAATATTTTCGCCATCGCCACCGGGATTGAGGAGCATAACAATTACGGCGTCGATTTCATCGAGGCGACGCGGCGGATCAAGCAGACGCTGCCCCATGTCCATGTCTCCGGCGGGGTCAGCAATGTGTCTTTCTCTTTCCGCGGCAATAATGCGGTGCGCGAAGCCATGCACAGCGTCTTTCTGTATCACGCCATCCAGGCGGGCATGGATATGGGCATCGTCAATGCGGGCCTGATTACGGTCTATTCGGAAATTAATCCGGAATTGCGCGAGCGGGTCGAGGATGTGATCCTTAACCGGCGGCTGGACGCCACCGACCGGCTGCTGGAAATCGCCGAGCGTTACAAGGGCGAGAAGGGCGTGCAGATCACCGAAGACCTGGGCTGGCGCGAAAGCCCGGTCGAGGAACGCCTGTCCCATGCCCTGGTCAAGGGGATCACCGCCTATATTGAGGAAGATACCGAAGAGGCCCGGCGGAATTTCGCCCGGCCGCTGGAAGTCATCGAAGGCCCGCTGATGGACGGCATGAATGTCGTCGGCGACCTGTTCGGCTCCGGTCAGATGTTCCTGCCCCAGGTGGTGAAGTCCGCCCGGGTGATGAAGCGGGCGGTGGCCTATCTGCTGCCCTTTATCGAGGCGGAAAAAGCCACCTCCGGCGACATCAGCACCAAGGGCAAGATCCTGATGGCGACGGTCAAGGGCGATGTCCATGACATCGGCAAGAATATCGTCGGTGTCGTCCTGCAATGCAATAATTACGAGATTATTGATCTCGGTGTGATGGTGCCTTATGAGAAAATACTGCAGACCGCGGTCGAAGAAAAGGTCGATATCATCGGCCTGTCCGGCCTGATCACGCCGTCGCTTGAGGAAATGGCCCAGGTGGCCGAGGAAATGCAGCGCCAGGGCTTCACCATTCCGCTGATGATCGGCGGGGCGACGACCTCGAAAGTTCATACGGCGGTCAAGATTGCGCCCAAATACCAGCATCCGGTGGTCCATGTGCTGGACGCCTCGCGGGCGGTCGGGGTCGCCAGCAACCTGTTGAGTGATACGCTGAAAGAGGATTATGTCACCCGGGTGGCCAATGAATATCAGGAGGTGCGCGACCGTCACGCCCGGGGCCGCAAAAAACGGGACCGGATTTCCATCGGCGAATGCCGGGCCAATAAATATCCCCTTGACTGGGCCAACTATACGCCGCCGAAGCCGTCCTTCCTGGGGGTGAAGTCCTTTGACGATTACGATCTCGGCCGGCTGGTCGACCGCATCGACTGGACGCCGTTCTTCCGGACCTGGGAGCTGGCGGGCAATTATCCGGCGATCCTGACCAATAATGTCGTCGGTGAAATCGCGACCAATCTGTTCCGCGACGCCGAAGCGATGCTGAAATCCATTCAGGATGAAAAATGGCTGACGGCGCGGGCGGCGATCGGCTTCTGGCCGGCGAATGCCGAGGGCGATGACGTCATGCTCTACCGCGATGAAAGCCGGGCGCAGCTTTTGGAGCGTATTCCTTTCCTGCGTCAGCAGATCAGGAAGCGCGAAGGCAGCCATAACATGTGTCTGGCGGATTATGTCGCGCCCAAGGACAGCGGCAAGGCGGATTATCTCGGCGGCTTCGTCGTCACCGCCGGCATCGGCATCGAGGAAAAATTAACCGAATTTCAGGCCAAATACGATGATTTCAACGCTATTCTACTCAAGTCTCTGGCCGACCGTCTGGCGGAAGCCTTCGCCGAGCGGATGCATGAAATGGTCCGCAAGGACTATTGGGGCTATGCCCGGGACGAGGAACTGACGAACGAGGAACTGATCCGGGAAAGATATGACGGCATCCGCCCGGCGCCCGGTTATCCGGCCTGCCCGGACCATACGCCGAAGCAGGAGCTGTTCCGGCTGCTCAAGGCGACGGAGCGGGCCGGGGTCAGCCTGACCGACAGCATGGCGATGACGCCGACGGCGGCGGTGGCCGGCTATTATTTCAGCCATCCCAAAAGTCAGTATTTCGGCGTCGGCAAGATTGGCCGCGACCAGGTCGAGGATTACGCCGCAAGGCGCGGCCTGGACATCAGGGATGTCGAACGCTGGCTCTCGGCCAATCTGGTCTATGACCGGTAGGAATTTCCGGTCCGTTCAGAGGACGTTTTCCGCCCGCTTTTTTTGATTTTAATCAGGAGAAATTCAGCCTTTTTGTGGTATAATGCGCGCCGCAACCGGTACCCTGATCGGGGCCGGTTGAAACCCAGAGATTCACCCAAAATGAGAAAGGATGCAATTATGTCGGATTATTCAAAAAATACCCCTGCCAGACGTGGTTCCCATGCGTTGTTTCGTGATCCCTTCTTTAGTTTGCGTAATCAGATTGAAGATGTTTTCTCCAGTTTTGGCCGCGATCGCTGGCCGGCGCTTTTGGGCGAGCCGGAGGACATCTCCAGCTTTGCTCTCAACCCGCGGACCGATATTTCGGAAAACGAGGAGGCGCTCGAGATTACCGTGGAATTGCCCGGGATTAATGAAAAAGACGTGTCGGTGACCCTGCGCGACGGCGTTCTGGTCATTAAAGGCGAGAAAAAACAGGAAAGCGAACAGAAGAAAAAGGATTTCCACCTTACCGAGCGCTCTTATGGCGCCTTCACCCGCTCCTTCCAGTTGCCGAGCAATATTGACGAAGAGGGTATTCAGGCGGCTTTCCACAAGGGCGTGATGACGATCACGGCGCCAAAGTCGGACAAACTGCCGCCCAGCCACCGGAAGATAGAAATCAAAAGCCATTAACGGCTGTAGAAACACTGTTGAACGGCGGGGTCCGACCGATTACGGTCGGGCCCCGTCCCATGGTCAAGGGGTAGAGCGCGCCATGACAGCTAAGTCTTGACATTGGCCCCTGTATTTGATTCTCTGATCTCATGACAGTGAAAAAAATTATCACGATGCTGATGCTGACCGGTCTGCTTGGCGCCTGTTCAACCACGCCGCCGAAGAATATCGCCAACAGTTGCGCGATCTTCAAGGAGAAAAGCGGCTGGTACAAGGCGATGCGGGCGTCCCAGAAACGTTACGGCACGCCGATCCATGTCCAGCTCGCCATCATGCGCCAGGAATCGAGCTTCAAGCATAACGCCAAGACGGAGCGGACCCATATATTCTGGGTCATTCCCTGGGGGCGCAAATCCTCGGCCTATGGCTATGCGCAGGTCAAGGACGGCACCTGGGACTGGTACAAACAGAAAAGCGGCAACCGCGGCGCCGACCGGGACGATTTCGGCGATGCGGTGGATTTTATCGGCTGGTACACCAACGTCAGCAACAGGACGCTGGGCATTTCCAAATGGGATGCGGAACATCAGTATCTGGCCTATCATGAGGGCCACGGCGGCTATAAACGTGGAACATACCGCAAAAAAGCCTGGCTGATGAAGGTGGCGAAGAAGGTCAAGCGCAACAGTCTGCAATATGCGGCGCAACTGAAAAAATGCGAAAATGAACTGGACCGCGGCTTCTGGCTGTGGCCGTTTTGAGGACCTGAGGCTAAATTTTAGGCGGCTTCCCCTTGCGCAACCAGCCGGTGATGGCGTAACGGCCGCCTTCGGCATGGGGGACGACATAGCTGACAGAATGTTTCTGCGGAACTTTCAGGATATTGAGCGCGTTGAAACAGGGGGTCATCCCCTGAATGATATGGTCGTCCTCATCAATGAATTGCAGGATTCCGCCCCAATCGGCCCGCCAGCGCGGGGTGAAGTTGAATACGGTTGCGGCGAGCCGGTTCTTGCCGCCGACATCGTCGCTATGGTCGGACAGGAAATGTCCCGGGCGGTACAGGGTGCATTGGGCGTCTGAAAATGCGGCTTCCTCATATCCTGTCACCTGGCGCATGAATCTGAGATATTCATCTGAATTGACGAAGTCGAGCATCTTGTTGATAAAAAGGCCCGGGTTCAGGTTCTGAGCGCGGGCATCGGACAGGGAATAGGCATTAAAAACATACTGAAAGTCATATTTGGCCTTTTGGTGAACATGGGTGGTGAGCAGGTCGCGCTGCACCTCATTCATGGCGTCAATCTGGATCTGATGCAGGGTATGGCCCTTTTCCCCATCGTTAAAATTGGTTTGCCAGGGGACTTCATTGAGCATCGCCTGGTAAATGGCCTCGGCGCTTTCCCGTGTCAGAATGTCGGGAATATGAACCCGGTTGTTATCCTGATAGAGGCGGGCATATTTTTCCCGGTCGAGTTCAGGGTTTAGCGTGATCGCTGTTGTCATTTGTCATTATCCTCCCGCTCAAAAGAATATTCCCGCTCGACCCGGGCGATGCGGATGGTATAGCTTTGATACCATTTCTCACGGCCCAGCCTTTGCGCCATTTGATGGTCCGCCACCTGTTTCCAGGCCCGGATGCTGTCGAGGTCGCGCCAGTAGGATACCGAAATCCCCAGGTTTTCGTCCCGGGCGGTCTCAAAGCCGAGATAGCCGGGCTGTTGGGCGGCGAGCGCCACCATATGATCGGCGGTCCGGGCATATCCCTGATCAACGGGGGTTCGGATGCTGGTAAAAATCACCGCATAATAGGGCGGCGCAGGCATTTCATGCATGACAGTTTCCTCCATGAGTCTTATATCATTCCTCGTTCCTGACACCAAATCCGCCGCCGCCCGGCGTTTCGACCATCAGGACATCGCCCGGCCGCATGGCGGTTTCGGCGGCGGAAGCCAGGGTTTCGACCGCGCCGTCACTTCGCCGCACCTGATTAAGACCGCAGGCGCCGTCTTGCCCGCCCTGAAGTCCCGCCGGCGGGATCAGGCGGTGATTGGCGATGATCGCCGCCTGCATCGGCCGCAGGAAGCGCAGATGGCGGATGACGCCGTCGCCGCCCTTGTGGGCGCCGGCCCCGCCGCTGCCGCGCCGGATTTCAAATTTTTCCAGCCGCACCGGATAGCGCCATTCCAGAACCTCGGGATCGGACAGGCGGCTGTTGGTCATATGGGACTGGATGGCGCTGGCCCCGTCATTGTCGCGGGTCGCGCCCATGCCGCCGGCGAGGGTCTCATAATTTTGGAACTGGTCATCGCCAAAGGCCAGGTTGTTCATGGTGCCCTGGGCCCCCGCCATGACGCCAAGCGCGAGGAACAGGGCGTTGACCACCGATTGCGACG
>JBLWZH010000005.1:0-124682 GCA_048266545.1 Paremcibacter sp.
TGATGCCCTTCAGCAGCGCCGCCCGGATGCCGGATTCATGGGTGCCGCCGGCGGGGGTCGGCACCGTGGTGCAGTAGGAGCGGATATTGCCGTCGCCATATTCGGGCCAGCTGACCGCCCATTCCACCCGGCCCATTTCATCGGCCAGCGGCGAGCTCCCGTGGAAGTTTTCTTCCGTCACCCGGCTTCTCTTCTCCAGAGCCGTGGTCAGATAGTCATTGAGGCCGCCCGGAAAATGAAACGCATCCTTCTCCGGAACGCCGTCGCCTTCCCGGAGCAATTCGGGGTCGCATTGCCAGCGGATTTCAACTCCCCGGAACAGATAGGCCTTTGATTTGGCCAGTTGATAGAGCCGGGCCGGCTTTAATTTAAGGCTGGCGCCGAAAATTTCATGATCCGGAAAGAATGTGACCTTTGTGCCGCGCCGGTTGTTGGTCGGGCCGACGTTCTCCAGCGCGCTGGTGGTTTTGCCACGGGAAAAAGACTGCCGCCAGATCTGCTTGTCGCGGGCCACTTCAACGGTCAGCCATTCGGACAGGGCGTTGACCACCGATACGCCGACCCCATGGAGGCCGCCGGAGGTTTCGTAAGCCTTGCTGTTGAACTTGCCGCCCGAATGCAGGGTGGTCAGGATAATTTCCAGCGCCGATTTATCCTGGTATTTCGGATGCGGGTCAATGGGAATCCCCCGGCCGTTGTCGGAGATCGCCACCGAACCGTCGGCATACATCTGAATCTCAATTCTGCTGGCGTGGCCAGCGACGGCCTCATCCATGGAATTGTCGAGCACTTCGGCGACCAGATGGTGCAGGGCGCGGTCATCGGTGCCGCCGACATACATGCCGGGGCGCAGGCGAACAGGCTCCAATCCTTCGAGTACTTCAATATCCTTGGCGGAGTAATCTGTCGAGGTGGTCGTCGTTTCAAAAAGGTCAGTCATATGTACTCAGGAGTCTCTCAGGAAAATATATGATATTGCGGTTTGCGGCATAGACTATAGGGGATTTGTCAAAATAACAATATCCCCTTCCGGATTGGAATTGAATTTTTTACGGTGAGGCGGCATACTCCCGTCAGGATCAGTAACCGGCTGGAGGACGCGCCATTTCACAGGGGTTGATTTCCTAAGAGGAAACGGCCGTGAATTGAGTTATCAGCCGCCGGAACAGGGTAAAAAAGCGAGTTTGAAATTATAATGAAGTTTGCGGGAGGGAAATCCATCTGGAGCTATCGAAAAGAGGCGCTGTCCCTGGTTTACCTGTTCCTGGTCGGCGTGGCGATCGGCGCCATGTGGCTGTTCTATGACCGCGCGTCTGATCAGAGGGCGGCCCGGGAAAATGTCCTGGCGTTCGAGGAAGGTCATAAAATTCTTGATGTCGTGATTGCCGATACGGATGTCAGGAGACGGGCGCCCGCCGCCATATCAAAGAGAGCGCAGGAGGGTGATCTTGCCGGGGGATACGTCGCGCCGGGGATCAATCCGGCCAATGATCCCTGGCTCGCCAATGCGGTGGAAATCGCCGGCTATGTTGATCATCAGCCGCAAGTTTCCATTGTCATTGATGATCTGGGCGTGGTCCGCGGTAAAACCCGGGGGATCATTGATCTTTCGGCGCCGCTCACCCTGTCATTTCTGCCCTATGCCCCGGACCTGCCCGGCATTACCCGGGATGCGGCGCGCAAGGGCCATGAGCTCATGATCCATCTCCCCATGGAGCCGAAGGGCGACAAGGATCCGGGACCCCACGCCCTGCTGACCTCGGCGTCCGAACAGAAACTGGTGGAGGATCTGTTTTTCAATCTGTCCCGGTTCACGGGCTATGTCGGCTTCAATAATCATATGGGAAGCGCCTTCACCGAAAACCGCGCCGCGCTCGATGTTATCCTGGACGAGGTTGAGAAGCGGGGGCTGCTGATACTGGATTCGCGGACCTCGAGCGGGTCCCTGCTGGCCAAAATGGCGACCGGCAGGAATATCCCCAATGTGACGCGGGATTTTTTCCTCGATAATGAGCAGAATGTCGATTACATCCTGGCCCAACTGGCCAAACTTGAAAGAATGGCCCGCCGGAATGGGCAGGCCATCGCCATCGGCCATCCCTACGCCGAAACCATCGCCGCGTTGGAGATCTGGCTGCCGACCCTGAAGAATAAGGGTATCGCCGTTGTGCCGCTGTCCCATATTGTCAAAAGAAAATACCACAAAATACGCCTGGCGGAACAGGGCGCGCCTTCGACTCCGGCCCATTAAACCTATGAAAAGATGTTATCAGGGGTTCTGGACGTCCGGCTGCCCGGCGTAGCTGATGGCTTCCTCGGCGGCGCGGAAAAGCGCCCGCGCCTTGGCCTGGCATTCGGCATATTCCGATTGCGGGTCGCTGTCGGCGACAATCCCGGCGCCGGCCTGAACGTGCATCTGGCCGTCCTTGACAATGGCGGTCCTCAGCACAATGCAGGTATCCATGCTGCCGTCGGCGGAAAAATAGCCGACCGCCCCGGCGTAAATGCCGCGCTTGTCCTGTTCCAGTTCGTCGATAATTTCCATCGCCCGCACTTTCGGGGCGCCGCTGACCGTGCCGGCGGGAAAACCGGCGGTGAAGGCTTGCAGGGCGTCATATTGCGGGTCCATTTCGCCGCGCACTTCCGAGACGATATGCATGACATGGGAATAATATTCGATGATCATTTTCTGGGTCGGGGTCACGCTGCCGGGCTTCGCGACCCGGCCGACATCATTGCGCCCGAGGTCAAGCAGCATCAGATGTTCGGCCAGTTCCTTCGGATCTGACAGAAGATCATCGGCCAGCGCCTGGTCCTCTTCGGGGGTTGCGCCCCGGGGCCGGGTGCCGGCGATCGGCCGGACGGTGATTTCGCCGTCCCGCAGCCGAACCAGAATTTCCGGACTTGAGCCGATGACGGAAAAATCGCCGAATTTCAGGTAATAGAGGAACGGGGACGGGTTGGTCCGTCGCAGCGCCCGGTAGAGGGCGAAGGGCGGCAGATGAAAGGGGGTCGTGAAGCGCTGTGAGAGTACGACCTGAAAAATATCGCCGGCCTTTATATATTCCTTGGCCCGGTCAACCATCGCCATATAGCGGGCCTTCGGCGTGTTGGACCGGGGCGCGGCGAGCTTCAGCAGATCGTCCGACATTTTCTGTGACCCGCCGAGGGGCAGGGACAGGGCCTGCTCAATCTCGGCCAGCCGCTCTTCGGCCCGCAGATAGGCGGTTTTGGCGTCAATATTCTTGACCGGTCGGACAGGGGTTACAATGGTCAGGTGATCGGTGACCGAGTCAAAGACAACCATGATGGTCGGGCGCAGGAACATGCCTTCCGGCACGCCGAGCGGATCGTCCTTGGCCGGTTCGAGCTTTTCCATCAGGCGCACGGTGTCATAACCCATATATCCGATCAGCCCGGCGGCGGACGGCGGCATGCCCTGGGGCAGGTCAATCAGGGATTCCTCCAGCAGGTCGCCAAGGCTTTCCAGCGCGCCTTTGGCTTCGGGCTCAAACGCGGTTTCATCCTGGGCCCGGGTCAGGGCGTGGCGGTTGATTTCCGCCCGGTTGCCGCTGCAGCGCCAGATCAGGTCGGGTTTCAGTCCGATAAAGGTATAGCGCCCGCGGATTGCGCCGCCTTCGACCGATTCCAGCAGACAGCTGTTGTCTTCATGATCGGCGCTGAGCTTCATGAAAGCCGATATGGACGTCTCCAGATCGGCGACCAGCGTGGTCCAGACAACCTGCGCCCCGCCATGGTCATAATGTTGGCGGAACGTCTGGAATTCCGGCAGAACGGACATTATTGCTCACGCGTTGTAAGTTGGTTATGGACGTTATTGATCCCCTGTTCGTTCAGCTTAACCGGCAGGGCGCTTTCCAGATAGAGCCAGTAATTGGCCAGCAACTGCTGCTGATATTGCTGGGTCAGCTGTTCTTTCAGCCGGGCTTGCTGGGCCAGGGGAAAGCCGTTCTCGGGGAAGCTGCGCGACAGGACCTTGACGACGACAAAACCGTTGCCGTCCGCTGCGGTCATTATTTGGGCATGGCCGGGTTTAAGCTCAAAAATGCTGTTTTGAATATTGCGGGCGACCTGACCGGTTTGATCAAACCGGGTTGTGGTCACATTGTTATAGGACGCATCCGGCGTTGTCTTGGCCAGTTCCTCAAGGGAAAGTCCGTCATTGGTTTTTGTCAGAATGTCATTGGCCTTTTCCCGGGCCTTGTTCCGGCGCGCATCAATCATCCAAAGCTCGCGAACGCTTGATTTGACTTCGGCGAAGGGGCGCAGCGTCGTCTCCTGGACATTATCGACCATAAAGAGGTAATATTCACTTTCGTTCAATTCTTCGAGCATTGGCTCGTCACCGACCTGCGCCGCAAAGACCGTTGAAAGAAAAGCCGGATTTGTCGGCACACCGGCCACAAGATCCCCCTTTGAATCATAACCGCTACGGTCAATATTCTTCGCAGTCTTCAGTTCAAGGTTGAGGGCTTTGGCAATCTGTTCAAGGGACGATCCGGCCGCCAGTTCGTCATTGATCAGCTCCGATTTGTCATAGAGAATATCAAGGGCTTTTTCCTGTTTCAGGGTCTTTTCCGTCTCGGCCCGCAGGTCGTCCGCGCCGGATGCTGCGGCGGTGATCTTGACCACATTGAAGATGCGCCAGCCGAAATCGGTCTTGACCGGCGCGGTATAGGCGCCTTCCGCCGCGGCGAAAATACTTTCCGCCGCCAAAGCGCCGTAAACATCGCCAATATCCTGAGGCGTATGCTCCGCAACCGTCGCTTCATCGGGTCCGAGGCCGGATGCGGTGATAATATCGGCAAATGCGCGGCCGGCCTCAAGGTCGGCATAGGCCTTGTCAGCGGCCTCCTTGCTGTCAAAAAGGACTTGCTGGACATCGCGTGTTTCACCATCGGATGACGTCTCGGCGCTGGCCGCCAGCGCTTTTTCGAGCTCTTCCGGCGTGACCGTGACATCCTTCATGAAGTCCGCCGTTGACAGGAGAATAAACCGCACATCCCGATATTCCGGCGCCATGTAATTTGATGAATTATCATTATAGTATTTTTTCAGGATGTCTTCGTCAGGTTCGGCAATATCCTGCATGCTCGATGCCGGAATGGTGAGGATCTCGGCGGTTCTTTCCTCCGACAGATATTTGACGAAAGTTTTCTGCACCGTATCCGGCACCGAAACGCCGCTGACGATGGAGGTCATCAGATACTGGCGTTCCAGGTCGCGGCGCAGGACTTCTTCAAATTCACTGGCGCTATAGCCGCGATACCCGGCGAGGCTGTCGAATTTTGTCTTGCTGAATTGGCCCAGCGTGTCCTGAAAGGCCTCGATGCCGACAATGAATTCCCGTAACTGATCGTCCGTGACGCGGATGTTCAGGTCATGGGCGGCATAGGCGAAGCTTTCCCGCTGCACCAGGTCGGCGACCCAGCGCCTGGCGAATCCCTGATCAACCGCCATTTCCCGGGTAATCTGCCCGTCGGACTGCTGCTGAATATCGGCAAATTTATTCTGGAATTCCCGGGCGTAATCCTGGACGGTCAGCTTGCTGTCGCCAATCTGGGCAACATTGCTGCCGGCGCCGCCTAATATGTCACCGCCAATACCCCACAGGGCGAAACTCGCAATCAAAAGCCCCAGCAAGGCGGAGGCAAAATACGATGTAAGACCGCTTCTGAATAACTGTAACATATTTTAAGAATACCTGTATTTATTGTTATCGGTAAATCCCCGGATTTCTTTTACAGACTCCAGATAATAAAGAATCCCCGGATGAAAAGAATCCAAAGTGAAATTTGCGGGCATGATAGTGACCCGACAGGGGCATCGCAACCGAAAAAAAGCCCGGAACGGCGGCAAAAGAAGTTTGTTTGCCGATTTTTCGATCTTGGATGTGGAAAAGAAGAGAATTTTCTGTTACCCAACGGGGAGATTTCAGAAACAGAGGAAATATATAATGGCGACCCCTAGAGCTCTTGTTGCAGGCAACTGGAAAATGAACGGCCTGAAGGCCAGTGCGGTTGAAATTGAAAAGCTGAACGCCCTGGTGCGGGAGAATAAGGCGGATTGCGATATATTGATCTGCCCGCCGGCAACCCTGATTTCCACCCTGGCGGGCAAGGGGATTGAGATCGGGGCGCAGGATTGCCACATGAATATCCGGGGCGCGCACACCGGTGATATTTCGGCCGAAATGCTGAAAGACCTTGGCTGTTCCTATGTTATCGTCGGCCATTCGGAACGGCGCGCCGATCATGGCGAAACCAACGAGATTGTCCGGGCCAAGGCCGCCGCCGCCCAGGAACAGGGCTTGACGGCGATCATCTGCGTCGGCGAAACGGACGCTGAACGGGAGAGCGGCGAAACCCTTGATGTTGTGACATCCCAGGTGAGGGGCTCCATTCCCGAAGGCGCGACGGTTGCAAATACGGTTATCGCCTATGAACCGGTGTGGGCGATCGGAACCGGCAAGACGCCGACCACAGATGATGTGGCCGAGGTCCACGCGGTGATCCGCAACCTGCTGATGGACCGTTTTGGCGAAGAGGGCGAAATGGTGCGCATCCAGTATGGCGGGTCGGTCAAGGCGTCCAATGCAGAGGAACTGATGGCGGTTCCGAACGTCAATGGCGCGCTGGTTGGCGGCGCCAGCCTGAAAGCGGAAGATTTTTATGGCATCATCGCAACCTATTGATCCGCTCCGGTCATTTTACACTAGCCATATGAAACGGATTAGAGTAAAAGCCAGTTAATTCGTTTGTTTATGCAGATAAAATAAGAGTTTTTAAATATGCAAGAGATTGTTCTTGTTATTCATTTGATTTTGACAGTTAGCCTCGTCGTATTGGTCCTGATCCAGCGTTCCGAAGGCGGCGCATTGGGAATCGGCGGCGGCCAGGGCGGCGCGATGTCCGGCCGCAGCGCCGCGACCCTGATGACCAAAATTACCACCGCCCTGGCCGTTGGTTTTTTCGCCACCAGTCTGGCGCTTGCGGTAATCGCCAAGGAACAGGCGCAGGACAGTTCAATTTTTGACGCGCCGGAAAAAACTGTTGAACAGCCTGAACCGGAAAAAACCACAGACCCGGTGATTCCGGATACTGAGTAAAATCATATGAAGCCCTGTGGTTGACGGATATCAGGGCGTGAACGGAATTAAATGAATTTGGCGCGGCCCGGTAAAGCGGACGGCGCCGGTCTTAAAAAATATTTGTTCGGGATAATTATCTGCCCATGGCTCGCTATATTTTTATAACAGGTGGTGTTGTTTCTTCTTTGGGAAAGGGCATCCTGTCCGCGGCGCTTGGCGCCTTGCTGCAATCACGGGGCTATAAGGTCCGTCTCAGAAAGCTTGACCCTTACCTGAATATTGACCCGGGCACCATGTCGCCCTACCAGCATGGCGAGGTTTTCGTCACCGATGACGGGGCGGAAACCGACCTCGATCTCGGCCATTACGAGCGGTTTACCGGCGTCCCGTCCCGTCAGAGCGACAATGTGACCTCCGGGCGGATCTACAGCGATATTCTGACCAAGGAACGCCGGGGCGATTATCTGGGGGCGACGGTGCAGGTCATTCCCCATGTCACCAACGCCATCAAGGAATTCGCCACTTCCGATGTCGACAGCGATACGGATTTTGTGTTGTGCGAGATCGGCGGCACGATCGGCGATATTGAAAGCCTGCCGTTTATGGAGGCGATCCGCCAATTGGGCAATGATCTGGGCCAGTCAAATGTCTGCTATATTCATCTGACCCTGGTGCCTTATCTTACTGCGGCCGGTGAAATGAAGACCAAACCGACCCAGCATTCGGTGAAGGAACTGCGCAGTATCGGCATTCAGCCTGATGTGCTGGTCTGCCGCTCGGAACATGATATTGAGGATTCTGACCGCCGGAAAATCGCCCTTTTCTGCAATGTCCGCGAATCCGCCGTTATTCAGGCGCTCGACGCCTCAAGCATTTATGAAGTGCCGCTTAATTATCATGCGGAGGGACTGGACGCCGAAGTGCTGTCCGCCTTTGGCATTGACCCGGGCCTGACCGACGCCGACCTCGCCCGCTGGCATGAGATCATGAACCATGTCAACAATCCGGAAGGCGATGTAACAATTGCCGTGGTTGGCAAATATGTTGAATTGCCCGATGCCTATAAATCCCTGATCGAGGCCTTGGGCCATGGCGGTTTCGCCAATAACGTCAAGGTCAATATTGAATGGTTTGATTCAAAAATATTTGAAGATCAAACCGACCTGTCGGCCCATTTCGAACAAGTTGACGGCATTCTTGTGCCCGGCGGCTTTGGCGAGCGGGGCGCCGAAGGCAAGATCGCGGCGGCGCGCTTCGCCCGGGAGCATAAAATTCCCTATTTCGGCATCTGTTTCGGCATGCAGATGGCCTGCGTCGAGGCGGCGCGCAATATGGCCGGCATTGACGGGGCCAATTCAACGGAATTCGGCGAATGCGCGGACCCCATTGTCGGCCTGATGACCGAATGGGAAAAGGAAGGGGCGGTGCAAACCCGCTCCGAAGAAGACGACAAGGGCGGCACCATGCGGCTTGGCGCCTATAAGGCCAAACTGGTCCCCGGCAGCAGGGTTTGCGCCATATATGGCAGCGAAGCCATCTCCGAGCGCCATCGCCACCGCTATGAGGTGAATATCAATTATCGCAAGCGGCTCGAAGAAGCCGGCCTGCTGTTTTCCGGCCTGTCACCGGACGGTGAACTGCCGGAAATTGTCGAAATTCCGGATCATCCGTGGTTTATCGGCGTCCAGTTCCATCCGGAGCTGAAATCCAAGCCTTACGCGCCTCATCCGCTTTTCGCATCTTTCATTGAAGCCGCGGTCAAACAATCCCGGCTGTTTTAATCTTTCATCCATAGAGGTAAAAATGACTGCAATTATCGACATCACCGGACGGGAAATCCTGGACAGTCGCGGTAACCCTACCGTTGAAGTTGACGTAACCCTGGAAACCGGCGCCTTCGGGCGGGCGGCGGTGCCGTCCGGCGCGTCAACCGGCGCCCATGAGGCGGTGGAGTTGCGCGACGGCGGCAGTCGCTATCTCGGCAAGGGTGTCCTGAAGGCCGTCGAGGCGGTGAACGGCGAAATTTTTGACGCCCTGACCGGTCTTGACGCGGAAGAGCAGATCATTCTCGACAAGGTGATGCGTGAGCTGGACGGGACAGAGAATAAATCCCGCCTCGGCGCCAACGCCATTCTCGGCGTCAGCCTCGCCGTGGCCAAGGCGGCGGCCGATGAAGCCGCGCTGTCGCTGTATAATTATCTCGGCGGCCCGTCGGCCCGCGTGCTGCCGGTGCCGATGATGAACATCATTAACGGCGGCGAGCATGCCGATAATCCGATTGATATTCAGGAATTCATGATCATGCCGGTCGCCGCCGGCAATATCCGTGATGCGGTCCGGATGGGTGCCGAAATATTCCATAACCTGAAAAAGAAATTGTCTGACGCCGGGCATAACACCGGTGTCGGCGATGAAGGCGGCTTCGCACCCAACCTGAAGGGCACCGTCGATGCGCTCGATTTCATCATGAAGGCCGTTGAAAGCGCCGGCTACAAGCCGGGCGAAGACATCATGCTGGCCCTCGATGCGGCCTCCTCCGAATTCTACAAAGACGGCAAATATGTCCTGGCCGGCGAAGGAAAAACCCTCGAAAGCGGGGCCATGGCGGAATATTACGCCGACCTTTGCCGCCGCTATCCGATCCTGTCGATCGAGGACGGCATGGATGAGGATGACTGGGACGGCTGGAAGGCACTGACCGACCTGATCGGCGACAAGGTGCAGCTGGTCGGCGATGACCTGTTCGTCACCAATCCGGCCCGGCTCGCCGACGGCATCCGTCAGGGCGTCGCCAATTCCATCCTGATCAAGGTCAATCAGATCGGCACCCTGAGCGAAACATTTGACGCCGTCGAAATGGCCCATCGGGCGCGCTATACGTCTGTCATGTCGCATCGGTCGGGCGAAACCGAGGATGCTACAATCGCCGACCTGGCGGTAGCGACCAACTGCGGCCAGATCAAAACCGGCTCGCTGGCGCGCTCCGACCGGCTGGCGAAATATAATCAGTTGATCAGGATCGAGGAAGCCCTCGGCGACGCCGCCGTCTATGCCGGCGCCAGCATCCTGCGCGGCTGATCAATCCTGCGGAATTAATCCGCAAAAAGCGGTCTGGTTTTTCAGGCCGCTTTTTTAATGGGGGCGGCATGGGGCGCGGCCTACCATATCTTGTGCATCTGTCCCTAGAGTTTTGACTCCAAAAGAGAAAAATATATTTAATGCTTGACCCGGCGAATCAGGTGTGATTCTCTAGAGCCATGGCGAAAACATTGGACATACAGAACAGATTTCAGAAAATGGTCATCCCGATGGTCTGTTCGCTGATTATTGTCTATTTCTTCATATACGGTATGCGCAGCATGCAGGACAAGGCCAACCTGCTTGAGGAAATCGCTGTACTGGAACAGGAATATGGCCTTGTGCATGAGCGCAAGATGGATATTGAGAAGCATGTCACTTTGTTGAAGCCGGAACATGTGGATCCTGATTTTCTGGATGAAAAAGCCCGGGAAACCCTGGGGCTGATCCATGAAGATGAAGTTGTCATTTTCCGGAAATAACGAAATTTTCCAAATTTGAGGCATCTCCCGCCCGGGGAGCGGCTGTTCGGGGCGTGTTTTTTCCATTTTCATTTCAATGGCTTAATATTTTGAGTTAACTTGAATTTAGTTAATTAAAAATATTGCTTGTATTTCAATGACTTTTAATCTTTATTTAGCAGAATTTATGATATTCTCCTGATCGTATTTTTTACGATTATCTGTTTTTAATTTAGCAGGATGGGCTGATAAACATGGCTGGTAAATCAAGCGGACCAAAATCCCCCCGAAAAAATGTCACCAAAAGCGGCAGGCCGGCGGCGCGGCGCAAGCCCGTCAAGCCGAAGAAAATCACCGCCTCGGCGGAAGAACTGACGGATTTTTACCGTCAGATGCTGCTGATGCGCCGGTTTGAGGAAAAAGCCGGCCAGATGTACGGCATGGGCCTGATCGGCGGTTTCTGCCATCTCTATATCGGCCAGGAGGCGGTGGTTACCGGCATCCAGGCGGCGTTGAAGGATGGCGACAGCGTCATCACCAGCTATCGGGATCACGCCCATATGCTGGCCTGTCAGATTGATCCCAATATCATCATGGCCGAACTGACCGGCCGGGCGGCGGGGATTTCCAAGGGCAAGGGCGGCTCAATGCATATGTTCAGCGTCGAGCATGGCTTTTACGGCGGTCACGGCATCGTCGGCGCCCAGGTGCCGATCGGCGCCGGGCTGGGGTTCGCCCATAAATACCGCAAAACAGACAATGTGTCGGTGGTTTATTTCGGCGACGGGGCGGCCAACCAGGGCCAAATTTATGAAACCTTCAATATGGCGGAACTGTGGAGCCTGCCGGTAATCTTTGTGATTGAGAACAACCAGTACGCCATGGGCACGGCGGTCAAGCGCGCCTCGTCCGAGGTGGAGCTGTTCCGCCGCGGCGAAAGCTTTAAAATTCCCGGTGAAGCAGTCGACGGCATGGACGTTCTGGCGGTCAAGGAAGCGGCGATGCGGGCGGTTGACTGGTGCCGGGCCGGCAATGGCCCCATTTTGCTCGAGATGAACACCTATCGCTACCGCGGTCATTCCATGTCCGACCCGGCGAAATACCGTTCCAAGGAAGAAGTGCAGAAAATGCGCGCCGAACATGACCCCATCGATCAGGTCAAGCGGAAATTGCTCGACAGCAAAATGATGAGTGAGGATGAGATGAAGGCCATTGACAAAGAGATCAAGGCCCGGATTGCCGAGGCGGCGAAATTCGCCCAGGAAAGCCCCGAACCGGATGCATCCGAACTATACACCGACGTTCTAGTCGCAGAATAAGAGGAAGAAAATATGACCATTGAAATTCTGCTGCCGGCCATGTCGCCGACCATGACAGAGGGCACGCTGGCCAAATGGAACGTAAAAGAAGGTGACGCCGTTGCCGCCGGTGATGTTCTGGCCGAAATAGAAACCGACAAGGCGACCATGGAACTGGAAACCGATGAAGAAGGCGTGGTCGGTAAAATCCTGGTTGAGGCCGGCGCCGAGGGGATCGCGGTCGGCACCCGGATTGCGGTAATTCTGGAGGACGGGGAAGATGCGTCAGCCGTTGACGTCAGCGCAGATAGGACGCCTGCCGCGACAAAGAGTGACAGTGCTGAAAAAGGCGACTCCGATGCTGTTGTGGAAGCGCCCACCGCTGCCCCGATTATTGAAGAAGACCTGCCCGAAGGCACAACCTTCACCACCCTGACCGTGCGCGAAGCCCTGCGCGACGCCATGGCCGAGGAAATGCGTCTCGACGATGATGTGTTCATCATGGGCGAGGAAGTGGCCGAATATCAGGGGGCTTATAAGGTGACCCAGGGCCTGCATGATGAATTTGGCGACCGGCGGGTGATTGACACGCCGATCACCGAGCATGGTTTCGCCGGCCTTGGGGTCGGGGCGTCGATGGCGGGCCTCAAACCGGTCGTCGAATTCATGACCTTCAACTTCGCCATGCAGGCCATCGATCATATTATCAATTCGGCGGCCAAGACCAATTATATGTCGGGCGGTCAGATCAAATGTCCGATCGTCTTCCGCGGCCCCAACGGCGCGGCGAGCCGGGTCGGCGCCCAGCACAGCCAGAATTACGCCGCCTGGTATGCCCATGTGCCGGGCCTGATCGTGGTATCTCCCTATTCAGCGGCGGACGCCAAGGGATTGCTGAAGTCGGCGATCAAAAGCCCGAACCCGGTGGTGTTCCTCGAAAATGAAATCACCTATGGCCAGAGCTTTGAGGTGCCGGACATCGAAGATTACACCGTGCCGCTCGGCAAGGCTTCTGTGGTGCGCAGCGGCTCCGACGTTACCCTGGTCAGCTATTCCATCGGGGTCAAATTCGCCCTCGAAGCCGCCGAAAAACTGGCGGCGGAGGGGATCGAGGCCGAGGTGATCGACCTTAGGACCCTGCGGCCGCTGGATATGGAGACGGTGATCGCCTCGGTCAGGAAAACCAACCGCGTGGTCTGTGTCGAGGAAGGCTGGGTGAACTGTTCGATCAGCTCGGAAATTTCCGCCCGCCTGATGGAAGACGCCTTTGATTATCTTGACGCGCCGGTGATGCGGGTCGCCAATGCCGATGTGCCGATGCCCTATGCCGCCAATCTGGAAAAACTGACTGTCGTCACCAGCGATCAGGTGGTCGCGGCGGCGAAAAAAGTCTGTTATGTGGAAGGAGACAACTGATGGCGATAGAACTTCTGATGCCGGCCCTGTCGCCGACCATGGAAACGGGCACCCTGTCGAAATGGCTGGTCAAAGAGGGCGATGTTGTCGAGAGCGGCACCATCCTCGCCGAAATCGAAACCGACAAGGCGACGATGGAATTTGAAAGCATTGACGAAGGCACGGTCGGCAAAATTTTTGTTGCCGAAGGCGCCGAGAATGTCGCCGTCGGCGATTTGATCGCGGTGCTGCTTGAAGACGGTGAAGACGAAAGCGCCCTTGAGGGGATTTCACCGGACAAGGCGGAGCAGGCGCAAGAAACGGCGAAGCAAGAAGCTGCTGCGGAAGATTCACCGAAAGAGGCGGCAAAACCGGCGGCTGCGGCGGCGACGCCCGCCGAAACTTCCGGCGACCGGGTCTTTTCTTCCCCCCTGGCGCGGCGGATCGCGGCGCAGAAGGGCTTTGAGATTGCCGACATTCCGGGCACCGGCCCCCATGGCCGGGTGATCAAGCGCGATGTGGAAAGCTTCAGCCCGGCTTTGAGCCCGGCCGTGGCTGGTGTTGCGCCGTCTCTTGAAGGCGATGCGCCGTTTGAGGAAATCAAGCTCAGCAATATGCGCAAGACCATCGCCAAACGGCTGACGGAATCGAAGCAGACCGTGCCGCATTTCTATCTCAATGTGGATATTGCGCTGGATAACCTGCTCGCCGCCCGCAAAGAACTGAACAACATGTCGGACGACTATAAAATCTCGGTTAATGACTTTATCATCCGCGCCTGCGCCCTGGCGCTGAAGAAAGTGCCGGCGGCCAATGTCCAGTTTGGCGGCGATGTGATGCGCCACTATAGCCGGGCCGATATTTCGGTGGCGGTTGCCATCGACGGCGGACTGGTGACGCCGGTCATTCGCGGCGCTGATCAAAAAGGCCTGCGCCAGATTTCCGATGAAGCCAAGGCGTTGGCCAAAAAGGCCCGCGACGGCAAACTGATGCCGGAAGATTATCAGGGCGGAACCTTTTCGATCTCCAACCTCGGCATGATGGGCATCAAGCAGTTCCAGGCAGTGATCAATCCGCCCCAGGCCGCGATTTTGGCCATCGGCGCCGGCGAACAACGGCCGGTGATCCGGGATGGCGAGGTTGCGGCCGCCACGGTGATGTCGGTCAATCTGGCCTGTGACCATCGCGCCATTGACGGGGCGGTGGGGGCCGAATTCCTCGCGGCGCTGAAAGTCTATCTCGAACATCCGTCCACCATGCTGCTGTGAGGAAAAAACAATGACGAAAGAAAAATTTGATATTGTGGTTCTCGGCGGCGGCCCCGGCGGCTATGTCGCGGCGATCCGGGCGGCGCAGCTGGGCTATAAAACGGCGGTGGTCGAGCGGGAAAATCTCGGCGGGATCTGCCTCAACTGGGGCTGTATTCCGACCAAGGCCCTGCTGCGCTCGGCGGAAGTGTTCCACAATATGAAACATGCCGCCGACTATGGCCTGGTGGCGGACGGTCTGGGCTTTGACCTGGATAAAGTGGTGAGCCGCAGCCGCAATATTGCCGGACAGTTGAGCGGCGGTATCGCCCATCTGATGAAAAAGAATAAAATTACGGTCCTTGAAGGCGACGGCAAGCTGGTCAAACCGGGGCTGTTGAGCGTCAGCAAAGACGGCAAGAAGGTCGCGGATCTTGAGGCTGGTGATATTATCCTCGCCACCGGCGCACGGGCGCGGGAATTGCCGCATCTGAAAGCGGATGGCGACAAGGTCTGGACCTACCGTCATGCGCTGACCCCGAACGCGATGCCGAAAAAGCTGCTGGTGATCGGCTCCGGCGCCATCGGCATCGAATTCGCCAGCTTCTATAATGAGCTCGGCGCCGAGGTAACGGTGGTCGAGATGCTGGATCGGGTGATGCCGGTCGAGGACGCGGAAATTTCCGCCTTTGCCGAGAAATCCTTCAAATCCCAGGGCATGAAAATTCTCACCTCTTCGTCTGTCACCAAACTCGACAGGAAAAAGGACGCCGTCATCTGCACGGTGGAAGACGCCAAGGGCAAACGCCAGGAGATCGAGGTTGACCGGGTGATTCTGGCCATCGGCATCACGGGGAACGTCGAGAATATCGGTCTGGAAGACAATGGGATCAAGGTCGATCGCGGCCATGTTGTCGCCGATGAATGGGGCCATACCGGGGTCAAGGGCGTTCACGCCATCGGCGATCTGACCGGCCCGCCGTGGCTCGCCCATAAGGCCAGTCATGAAGGCGTGATTCTGGTCGAAAAAATCGCCCATGATAAAGGAAACAAGGAAATCAAGGACTTGCATCCGATTGACAAGGGCAATATTCCGGGCTGCACCTATTGCCGGCCGCAGGTGGCGAGCGTCGGCCTGACCGAAAAGGCGGCCCGGGAGAAGGGCCTGAAAATCAATGTCGGCCGCTTTCCGTTTATCGGCAACGGCAAGGCGATCGCCCTCGGCGAAGCGGAAGGACTTGTAAAGACAATTTTTGATGCTAAAACCGGGGAGTTGCTCGGCGCGCATATGGTCGGCGCCGAAGTGACCGAACTGATCCAGGGCTATACCGTCGCCCGCACGCTGGAAACCACGGAAGCGGAACTGATGCATACGGTATTTCCCCATCCGACATTGTCGGAAATGATGCATGAAAGTGTGTTGGATGCCTACGGCAAGGCGCTGCATTTTTAACGGGTAAAGGTTAAGGTTGATGACCAATAAAATCACGAAGATCGAAAGCAATTCACAGTTTCGCCGCAAGCCGGACTGGATCAGGGTCAAGGCGCCCATGTCCCGGGGCTATAACGAAACCTTCAAGATGATGCGGGACCTGAACCTGAACACGGTTTGTGAAGAGGCGGCTTGTCCCAACATCGGCGAATGCTGGCAGAAAAAACATGCGACGGTGATGATCCTCGGCGATACCTGCACGCGGGCCTGCCGTTTCTGCAACATCAAGACCGGCAAGGGCAATCCGGTGGACCCGATGGAGCCCGACAATGTGGCGATCGCCGCCGGCAAGATGGGGCTCAACCACATTGTGATTACCTCCGTCGACCGGGACGACCTGGAAGACGGCGGCGCCGATCAGTTCGTCAAGGTGATTGAAGCCCTGCGCCGGGAAGCGCCCAACACGACGATTGAAATCCTGACCCCGGATTTCCGCAACAAGCCGGGGGCGCTGGAAAAGGTGGTCGCCGCCAAGCCTGACGTCTTTAATCATAATCTGGAAACGGTGCCGCGCAATTACAGTCATATCCGGCCCGGGGCGCGCTATTTCCATTCCCTGCGACTTTTGAGCCGGGTGAAGGAAATCGACCCGACGATCTTCACCAAATCCGGCATTATGGTCGGCCTTGGCGAGACGGAGGCCGAAGTGTTGCAGGTGATGGATGACATGCGCTCCGCCGATATCGACTTCATCACCATCGGTCAGTATCTCCAGCCAACCAAGAAACATACCGAAGTGATCGACTATATCACGCCGGACCAGTTCGCCAAATATGCCCGGAAAGCCAAAACGAAGGGCTTTTTGCATGTGGCGTCTTCGCCGCTGACCCGCTCGTCCCATCATGCGGGCGATGATTTCGAGGCCCTGAAGGCCGCCCGCGCCGCGAAACTGGCGGCGGACGACAATCGCAGTCAAAAGATGGACGCGCCGATCGACATTGACGAAATGGCCAAACTCAATCCCCTGAATGAGGATTAAGCCGCCCCGATGCCGAAATTCACCGAAGTCAGAGAGTTGCCCTATTCGGCGGAACAGATGTATCAACTTGTCGCCGATGTGGACAGCTATGCCGAATTCCTGCCCTGGTGCCAGGGGGTGCGGGTCTATAACCGGACGGACCGCAGCCTTTATGCCGACCTGATCATCGGCTTCAAGATGTTTCGCGAACGCTTCACGTCCCATGTCACCTTCACCGAAGACCGGATCGAGGTGGAATATATCAAGGGGCCTTTGAAATATCTTCACAATTATTGGCGGTTCACGCCGCGCGATAACGGCGGCTGTCATGTCGATTTTCTGGTCGATTTTGAATTTCGCAACAAGATTTTCGAGAAGGTGATCGGCGCGATCTTCACCGAAGCGGTCCATCACATGATCGAAGCCTTTGAAATGCGCGCCAATGAACTCTATGGCTCCGCCGCCGACCGGAAAGTCATGGACCAGGACGCCTGAACTATTACATGATTCGCTAGACGGCTTTACATTCCGTCTCGTCAGGTGGATAATGCCGATGATGGCATTCAACCTCCGATGACAAAAGGAAAATGGGTGATCCGGCGAGTATTGGCTAATATACGAGAAATTATGTCACGGATTTCGGATGCCGCGTTTTTCCGGGACCTTCTTTTGGGGTTCATGCTCTTCTGGGGGATTCCGACCGGTTTTTTCATGCTGATCGGCCTGTTCGTGCATACGGTCAGGGCGCCGGTCAATGTGGATTATTTTTTTCTCAGCCTGTTGTTTCCCCTGCTGTCGCGCCGCGTCCTGTGGGATGACGGGCAGGTGCCCTATATGATTTTCCGTCCAAAGCGGGCGCATCAGATGGCGACGACCATCTCCGATCCGCCGCCAGTCGGGCAGGGGCGGCGAACCGCCTCAATCCTCGCGCCCCATTGAGCGGAACCATAACGCACCGAGAGATAAGATATGGCCCAGATCGGCGACATCGTTACTGTAAACGACAAGATGCAAGGGGATTATCAGTATCAAATCAGCGCGCCGATCGGGCAGCGGTTTGACCCCCGCTTCACCCCCCATTTTACCCCGAAACAGATGTTGGGGATGGGGATTTTTGAAGGAAAATACTGTACTGATTGCCGGGGGGAGCTGCCGGAAAGCTGGTTTGAGGGGGCGCTTTTAAGCGACAAGGCCGATCCGGCGCTGAATTATTTCGGCGTCAAAAGCCGGCAGCCCCTGTCGGTCTGGCGGGAAAAGGGCTGGATTTACGGCCCCGACCCGCGCGGCTGGTTCCAGTGGTATTGCCGCTATTATCTTGGCCGGCGTCTGCCGGAAATTGATGCTGTTCAGATCAAGAGATGGCGCGGCTTTGCCCGTCATGCGGGACAGGTGCGGGCCAATTGCGAACCCGGCAATATCTTCTGCCGCCCGAAACAGCGCCAGGCCCTGCTGCAATGGGCCCATGATCCGTTTATCTGAAGGGAAGGGCGCGCCATAATCGCCTGGGCCGGCGCTGTCGCCGTTATGGCCTGTCGGCCGGTCCGGTCATTTTTTCCGGTCTGACCCATTGATCGAACTGGGCCGCCGTCAGCAGGCCGAGCTTCACCGCCGCCTGTTTCAGGGTCAGCTTTTCGGCGGCCGCCTTTTTAACGATTTTCGCCGCCTTGTCATAGCCGATATGGGGCGTGAGCGCAGTGACCAGCATCAGGGACTGTTCGACCTGCTCGGCGAGGCGAGGCGCGTCGGCCTCGATCCCCCGCAGGCAATGATCGGTGAAGCTCTGGCTGGCGTCACTGAGCAGGCCGATGGATTGCAGCACATTATAAATGATCACCGGCTTGAAGACGTTGAGCTCGAAATGGCCGCTGGACCCGGCCACCGTCACCGTCACATGATTGCCCATGATCTGGGCGCAGACCTGGGTCAGGGCTTCGCACTGGGTCGGGTTGACCTTGCCCGGCATGATCGAGGATCCCGGTTCATTGGCCGGCAGGATCAGTTCGCCGAGGCCGCTGCGCGGCCCGCTGGCGAGAAAACGGATGTCATTGGCGATCTTCATGGCGCTGGCGGCGATCACATTGAGCTGTCCCGAAAGCTCCAGCAGCGCATCATGGGCGGCGAGCGCCTCGAATTTATTGGCGGCGCTGGTGAAGGAAAGCCCGGTAAGGGCGTTGATCCTGCTGATGAAAAGTCTGGCAAAATCCGGATGGGCGTTCAGTCCGGTGCCGACCGCCGTGCCGCCCTGCGCCAGCTCCATCAGCCGCGGCAGGCTGCTTTCCAGGCGCGCAATGCCGAGTTCGATCTGCCGGGCGTAGCCGGAAAATTCCTGACCCAGCGTAATCGGCGTCGCATCCTGGGTATGGGTGCGGCCGATTTTGACAAGGTCCGTGAACTGTTCGGCCTTTTGGTTCAGCGCCCCCAGCAGATGCAGGAGCGAGGGCAAAAGCCGGTGATGAATTTCGAGGCTCGCCGCGATCGCCATGACCGTCGGGAAGCTGTCGTTGGAGCTCTGGCCGAGGTTGACATGGTCATTGGGGTGGACCGGACTTTTATCGCCTCTTTCGCCGCCGAGCATTTCATTGGCCCGGTTGGCGATCACTTCATTGACATTCATATGGCTCTGGGTGCCGGAGCCGGTCTGCCAGACCATAAGCGGAAAATGATCGTCCAGCGCGCCGGAGATGACCTCGTCGGCGGCGGCGATAATCGCCCGGGCCAGTTCAGGGGGCAACAGGCCGAGCTCCCGGTTGGCCTCTGCGGCGGCTTTTTTCTGCAGGCCGAAGGCATGGATCACCGGCGCGGGCATCCGTTCGTCGCCGATCCTGAAATTGTCCTGTGCGCGCTGGGTCTGGGCCCCCCAATAGCGGTCGGCGGGCACCTGGACTTCGCCCATGCTGTCGGTTTCGGTGCGCGTTTTAAGCATTGGCGTCCTTTCTTGTGAACGTTCAACAGGCGGCTTCCCAGTCTAGCAAGAACCATCGCGGCCCTCAACCGCAAAGGGGCGGGGGCTGGCCGGCGCCTGATTTCACCCCATCGCCTGCATAAACAGCCGCAGTCCGGCGATCACGGTCGCTTCGCGCACCTTGGCCCGGCCGACATCGCCGAACAGATGTTTTTCATGGAGCAGCGCGCCGTCGCGGGCGGCGCAGGCCATATGGACCAGGCCGACGGGCTTGTCGTCCGAGCCGCCGCCGGGGCCGGCGATGCCGGTAACCGACAGGGCGAGACTGGCCGCGGAAGCCTTCAAGGCGCCGGTCGCCATGGCCCGGGCGCAGGCTTCGCTGACGGCGCCGTGGGTGCGTAAAAGCTCACCCGGCACATGCAGCACTTCCCGTTTCGCCCGGTTGGTGTAGGTAACAAACCCCCGGTCGACCACATCCGACGAGCCGGCAATCTCGGTCAGGGCCGCTATGATCAACCCGCCGGTGCAGGATTCGGCGGTCGCCAGATGACAGCCCTTGCGTCTGGCCGTGTCCAGAACTTCATTCGTGAGGCGGATAATCTCAGGTGAGAACATAGCTGTAAAATCCTATCATGATCAGGGCGGCCATAAAGCCGGCGACAATATCGTCCATCATCACGCCAAAGGCGTCATGGCGCCGGTCAAAAATCCGGATCGGCCACGGCTTGTAAATATCAAAGACCCGAAAGGCGGCGAAGGCGAGGATGAACGGGCCCGGCGACATGGCCAGGTTTGACGTCATGGCGGCAATCGGCAGGCAGGCGATCCACTGCCCCGCGACCTCGGCAACCACCCCTTCGCCGGGGCCCGTCCTGCCGGTTTCCCTCATATAAACCGCCAACGCCCACAGTCCGGCGACAAACACCGCGATCACGCCGATCATCAGGCCGAATGACCCGAAACGGTCAATGATCAGCCAGGCGAAGGGCAGGGCGGCGAGCGAACCGATGGTGCCGGGGGCCTTGGGGGCGAGGCCGCTGTAAAACCAGGTGGCGAGCAGGAGCGCCGGATGAACCGCTGACTTTGACCATTTTTCGACAAACATTCCCGCCCCTTTACATGTTTTTCAAGTGCGATTTCTGATGAATGACCTCATTCATATCGTCAACCGACTGGCGGATCAATAATTTCAGCATCCCCCGGTCGATATTGACCAGGCTTTTGACAAAAATCGCGGCGCGTCCGACCTTGTGACGTCCCAGCGCCTTGAGGAGCGGCTGGTCCCTGTCGAGTCCCGACGGCAGGAAGATGGACAGGCCGCGCCTGCCGGGGGAAAAGCCGGTGAGCAGGACCTGTTCTTCCCGTTCGGTCTGGTAATTATACCTTGTATAGCCGAATCCGATGGTCGAACGCCCCCACATCTGACCGGGCAGGCCGGTGATCTCGGTCATCAGTTTCGTCAGGTAGAAACAATCCTCGCGCAGTTGACCATATTCAAACCGGTTGAGAAAATCCGCAACCTCGGTTTTGGCCCCCCGCGATTTCGTTGTTTTCATGGCTGTCGCCTTAAAATGATCACCGGTCTGCTTCGGGCAGGCGCACCGTGGCGACCGCTTGCGCGGCGATTCCTTCCGCCCGGCCGGTAAAGCCCAGCTTTTCCGTCGTTGTCGCCTTGACGCTGACCCGGGACGGGTCGAGATCAAGCATATCGGCGATATTATCACGAATCCGCGCCCGATGCGGCGTTATCTTTGGCGCTTCACAGATAATCGTCAGGTCGATATGGGAAATCAGGCCGCCCCTGTCGGCGATCAGGCGGGCGGCATGCTTCAGAAAGATGCCGGAGCCGGCGCCTTTCCATTGCGGATCAGTGGGCGGAAAGTGAAGTCCGATGTCGCCTTCGGATATGGCGCCGAGCAGGGCGTCGGTCAGGGCGTGAAGCGCCACGTCGGCGTCCGAATGACCCTTCAGTTTCCGGTCATGGTCAATGGCGACGCCGCCGAGTATGACCTGATTGCCGGGCTCAAAGGCATGCACGTCATAGCCGAGCCCGGTGCGAATATCGGTGAGATTTTGCTTGATCATCTGTTCGGCCTTTTTCAGATCTTCAGGGGTGGTGATTTTGAAATTCCGCTCTTCACCGGGAATGCTCAGCACCGTAATGCCGCAGGCTTCGGCGATGGCGCAATCGTCGGTCAGGTCCCGGTCGGCGGGCTTGCCGGCCAGCTTGCGGTGCGCCATATAGATCAGCTTGTAGCGAAAGGCCTGCGGCGTCTGCGCCCGGGCCAACATGCTGCGATCAACGGTTTTGACGATCCGGCCGTCCCGCACCTGCTTGACCGTATCCACCAGCGGCAGGGTCGGGATGACCGCGCCGTGACCGGCGGCCTTGACAATGATTTCCTTGATATGGCCGGGGGTGACGAAGGGGCGGGCGGCGTCATGAATCAACACCAGGTCCGGCTCCTGATCCGCCAGCGCCATCAGGCCGTTCATCACCGACTGCTGACGGGTGGCGCCGCCGGTGACCGGGTCGGCCAAGGATATTTCAGGGGGCAATTCAGCGGTCGCCTGATCATAAAGCACGCGATCCCTTTCATGAATCACCGTCTGGATCAGATTGACATAAGGCGCATTGAGAAAGGACTCAATGGTATGCTGTAAAATGCTCTTGCCGCAAAGCGGTAAATATTGTTTGGGCCGCTCCGCGCCGACCCTGTAGCCTCTGCCCGCCGCAACAATGATGACAGCTACCTTCATAACTTGGTTGTCCTGTTTGGTTTTTTCGTTTCAGACCCTAACATCGCGGCGGAAAAAAGTCTGTATTTTTCTTGTGAATATGGCGGATTCGGCGGCAAAAAATGCGCTTTGACCCGACCGGGCTTTTCCTGTATATTGCCGCCTTGAATTGATTAAATTATGATCATTTACATTAATTGCTTAAAATATAGACATTATGAATCGTGATATTAAGATAAAAATTGGCCCGATCGAGGTCGAGGACCCTGTGCTGCTCAGTCCGATGGCGGGGGTCACCGACCTGCCGTTCCGCCGGCTGGTGAAAAGCTTTGGCGCCGGGCTGGTGACGTCGGAGATGATCGCCAGTCAGGCGATGATCCGGGATCATCAACGGACCCATAAAATGGCCTACGCGGAGAGTGACGAATATCTGATGTCGGTCCAGCTTGCCGGCTGTGATCCGGAAATGATGGCGACGGCCGCCCGGATGAACGCGGACAAGGGAGCGCAGATCATTGACATCAACATGGGCTGTCCGGCGAAAAAGATCGTCAACGGCTATGCCGGCTCGGCCCTGATGCAGGATCTGGACGAGGCGCGGAAAATCCTCGTGGCGACGGTCGGAGCAGTGGATATTCCGGTAACCCTGAAAATGCGCACCGGCTGGGACATCAGCAACCGCAACGCGCCGGAACTGGCGAAAATCGCCGAGGATGTCGGCATCAGGATGGTGACCGTTCATGGCCGGACCCGCAACCAGATGTATAAAGGCAAATCGGACTGGAGTTTTATCCGCAAGGTCAAGGAGGCGGTTTCCCTGCCGGTGATCGCCAATGGCGATATCGTGACCTGCGAGGATGCGGCGGAGGCCCTGCGTCAGTCAGGGGCCGACGGGGTGATGATCGGCCGCGGCGCCTATGGCCGGCCGTGGTTCCTCGCCCAGGTGATTCATTACCTGAAAACCGGCGAAAGGCTGCCGGAGCCGACCCTCGGCCAACTGAAGGATATTGTCCTCGATCATTATCAGGCGATCCTCAATCATTACGGCGCGGAGGCCGGCAAGAAAATCGCCCGCAAGCATATCGCCTGGTATACCAAGGGCCTGCGCGACAGCGCCGCTTTCCGCCAGCAGGTCAACCAAATGACCGATGTCGAACAGGTCAAGGATATGATTCATGCTTTCTTTGATCCCCTTGTCGCGGAGGAAGCCGCCTGACTGCCGCCGCCGCCATACATCAGGATCTGATCCTGAATTCGCTGCCGGACAGCATCCTTGCCGTCGATGGAAAGAATAATATCATTTTCGTCAACAACGCCGCGGAACAGTTATTTTTTTCCGGCGCCAAATTGTTGTTGCAGCGTAAACTTGAGGAAGTTGTGCCATTTGACAGCCCGCTGGTGGCGATTGTTGATCAGGCGCGGCAGAGCAAGGCGATTATTTCGGAATATGATATTACCCTGAGCAATCCGCGCTATGGCGACAGGCATGTGGATATTCATGTCTCGCCGGTGATTGAACGGGCCGGGGAACTGGTCGTCCAGCTTCAGGAAAGAAGCATCGCCCAGAAGATCAACCAGCAGCTCAGCCACCGGGGCGCGGCGCGATCGGTGGCGGGCATGGCCTCGGTTCTGGCCCATGAAATCAAAAATCCCTTGTCGGGCATTCGGGGGTCCGCCCAGCTGCTGGAGCAGGAAATCGGGGAAGCCGACCGGGATCTGACGCAACTGATTTGCGATGAAACCGACCGCATCTGCGCCCTTGTCGACCAGATGGAAGTCTTTTCCAACAATAAACCGATTGTGGTGGAAGACATCAATATCCATCTGGTGCTGGAACATGTCCGAAAGCTGGCGCAGAATGGCTTTGGTCAGCATGTGACCTTTCGGGAACAGTATGATCCGTCGATCCCGTCGGCCCGGGGCGATAAAGGCCAGTTGATCCAGATTTTTCTCAATCTGGTCAAAAATGCCGTGGAAGCGCTGCCCCGCCACGGCGGCGAGGTGACCTTGACCACCGCCTATCGTCACGGGGTGCGGATTATGGTGCCGGGCTCAAAGGAGCGCCTGCATCTGCCGCTGGAAATATGCGTCATTGACAATGGCCCGGGGATTGCCGACGACCTGAAGCCGCATCTGTTCGACCCTTTCGTCACGACCAAGTCCGACGGCACCGGCCTCGGCCTGGCGCTGGTGGCGAAAATTGTCGGCGATCACGGCGGGATCATCGAATGTGACACCGCACAGGGCAATACCACCTTCAGGGTTCTGTTGCCGAGTTACAGAGGATAAACAACATGACGGGAAAAACACTGCTGATCGCCGATGACGACAACGCCATTCGCACCGTATTGTCCAAGGCTCTGGAACGGGACGGCTATCAGGTCAGACTGACCGGAAATGCGGCGACGCTCTGGCGCTGGGTCTCCAACGGCGAAGGCGATCTTGTTGTTACCGATGTGGTGATGCCTGATGAAAACGGCCTGGACCTGCTGCCTAAGATCAAGAAAATCCGCCCGGATTTGCCGGTGATTGTCATGTCGGCGCAGAATACCCTGATGACCGCCGTCAAGGCGACAAAGCACGGCGCCTATGAATATCTGCCGAAACCCTTTGACCTCAATGAGTTGAAATCGGTCATCGCCAAGGCCCTTTCCACCAAGGCGACCAGGGCGACGTCCCTTGCGGCCAATGATGAAGGTGAAGATCTGCCCCTGATCGGACGTTCACCGGCGATGCAGAATGTCTACCGGATTATGGCCCGCCTGATGACCACTGACCTGACGGTGACCATCAGCGGCGAATCCGGCACCGGCAAGGAACTGGTCGCCAAGGCCCTGCATGATTTCGGCAAGCGGAAAAACAGTCCCTTTGTCGCCCTGAATATGGCGGCGATTCCGCGGGAACTGATTGAGAGTGAATTGTTCGGTCATGAAAAAGGCGCCTTTACCGGGGCGGACAACCGCAGCAGCGGCCGTTTTGAGCAGGCCCAGGGCGGGACCCTGTTCCTTGATGAAATAGGCGACATGCCGCTGGAGGCGCAAACCCGCCTGCTCAGGGTGTTGCAGGAGGGGGAATATACCACCGTCGGCGGCGCCAAATCGATCAAGACGGATGTGCGGATTATCTGCGCCACCCACCGTGACCTGAAATCGTTGATCAGTCAGGGGCTGTTCCGCGAAGACCTTTATTACCGGCTGAATGTGGTGCCGCTGCGCCTGCCGCCGCTCAGGGAAAGGATCGAGGATATTCCCGATCTTGTCCGTCATTTCCTCAATGACTACGCCCAGGAGAATGACCAGACCCCCAAACTGATTGATGTCGATGCGCTGAATTTTCTCAAGCAGCATAACTGGCCGGGAAATATCAGGGAGCTGGAAAATCTTTGCCAGCGCATTGCGGCGCTTTATGTGGAAGACATGATCACGCTGGATATTGTCCATGGCGAAATGGTTCCGCTTTCTGTCACGGGCCAGGATGGTGAAAGCGGTATTCCGGCCAATGAAACACTGCAGGATTCAATAAATCGTCATCTGAAACGTTATTTCGACGCCCATCTGCCCCATGACCTGCCGCCGGCGGGGCTCTATTCCCGCCTGCTGCGTGAATTTGAAAAGCCGCTGATTGAAAATTGCCTGTCCGCGACCCGGGGCAATCAGATCAAGGCGGCGGAACTGCTCGGCGTGAATCGCAATACCCTGCGCAAGAAAATCAAGGAACTGGATATTGACATCCGCAAAGGATAAAGATCAATTTGATATGTTGTAAAATTGCAACATTATGATATTCTGTCGGCTGAAGAGTTAAATTTTGTAGGCAGTGACCATCTGATATGGACAAGAAGAAATCCAAAATGGCCCGCAGGCTGAGGTCGTGGGCGAAAAAGGTCAAGATTGCCAAAAAATCGGCCTATGGGCTGGCGATCGGGGCGCTGGTCTCGGTGATCGCCACCTTTGCGACCTTTTCCAATGTCGGGCCGTTCGTCCCGACGCCGACGACGCTGTTCGTCCTGCTGACCATCAACCTCACCTTTCTGCTGACCCTGGGGGCGATGGTGGCGCGGCAGATTGTCCAGCTCTGGGCGCCGCAGAAGGCCGGGATGGGCAGTTACCGGCTGCATCGGCGCATTGTCACGCTTTTCAGTATCGTCGCCATCACGCCGACGATTATCGTCGCCATCGTCTCGGGCATGTTTTTTGAATTCGGCCTGCAAAGCTGGTTCAGCGACAAGGTGCGCACGGCGCTGGATAATTCCCAGGCCGTGGCCGAAGCCTATATCGAGGAGCATAAAAAGGCGATTCAGGCCGATGTGCTCGGCGTCGCCAAGGATCTCAATTCCCAGGCCTTCGCCCTGTCGCAGAATCAACAGCTTCTCGAGCAGGCCCTGACCGTGCAGGCGCAGTTTCTGTCCCTGTCGGAGGCCATCGTCTTTGACCGCAACGGCCAGGTCAAGGCGCGGGCCAAGACCACCCTGAGGCTGATCGGCGATTCCTTTCCGCTGGCGGCGCTTGATATGGCGGCGAAAGGCAGCATCGTGCCGATTGTCGGCGGCGATGATGATGACCGGGTGCGGGTGCTGGTGTCGCTCGACGGTTTTCTGGATAATTTCCTTTATATCAGCCGGTTTGTCGACCCCAAGGCGCTGGCGCTGGTTCAGAATACCAAGGACGCCCGCTCCGATTACATGCTGGCGCTCAATGAACAATCCAACTATCGGGTGTGGTTTAACCTGACCTTCATTGTGATCGCCTTTTTGATTCTGTTCGCGGCGATCTGGCTGGGCATCGGCTTCGCCAAGAAGCTGATGGAGCCGATCACCAACCTTGTGGACGCTTCGGAGAAAGTCGGCAAGGGGGATTTCAAGGCCCGCGCGCCGATCCGGAAGGGCTATGACGACCTGGGCGGGCTGACCCGGGCCTTTAACAAGATGACCCGCCAGCTGGACCAGCAGCAGAAGGATATTCTGCAGGTGAATCTGCAACTTGAGGAGCGGAACCGCTTTACCGAAGCGGTTCTGTCGGGCGTGTCCGCCGGAATCATGGGGCTTGACCCGTCGGGCAAGGTGACACTGCCCAATAAGTCGGCCGCGACCATGCTCGGACTGGGGATTGACCGAATTATCGGGGCTAAAATCCAGGACATCATGCCCGAAGCCGAAGAATTGTTTCATAAAATCCGCACGGCACAGGTTCCATCGGTTCAGGATCAGATCGTCATGGAGCGGGGGGAGGTCAGCCTGAACTTCATGGTGCGCATCACGGCGGAAACGGAAAAGGGCGAAATTCAGGGCTTTGTCATCGCCTTCGACGATATAACCGAGCAGGTGGCGGCGCAAAGAACCGCGGCGTGGGCGGATATCGCCCGCCGGATCGCCCATGAGATCAAAAACCCGCTGACGCCGATCCAGCTGTCGGCGGAACGGTTGAAACGCAAATATCTGAAGGAAATTGAAAGCGATCCGGCGGTGTTTACCCAATGCACGGATACCATCGTGCGTCAGGTCGGCGACCTGCGGCGGATGGTCGATGAATTCTCCTCCTTCGCCCGGATGCCGGCGCCGAAGGTTAAACGGGAAAATCTGGCGGAAATCACGCGCCAGGCCTATTTCCTGCAGGAAGTGGCCAACAGCAACATAATCTTTGACCTGGACTGTGCGCAAAAGGCGCTTCATGTCGATTGCGATGCCGGCCAGATCGGCCAGGCGCTGACCAATCTGATCAAGAATTCAACGGAATCCATTGCGGTGCAAAAGGCTTCGGCGAAAAAGAATGGTCAGGACTATCAGGGCCGGATCACCGTTTCCCTGTCCGAGAATGAACGGGACACCTTGATTCGGATTTCCGATAATGGGGTTGGCCTGCCGGAGCATCTGATGGATAAGCTGACCGAGCCCTATATCACGACGCGGGCCAAGGGCACCGGGCTTGGTCTGGCCATTGTCAAAAAAATCATGAAGGATCACGGGGGGAATTTGTTGCTCGAAAACAATAAGGAGGGAGGCGCGACCGCGATACTTGTGTTCAATAAGGATACACAAGCGCAGAACGACTTGGAAGACGACAGTGTAAGGATGGTTTATGGCTCTTGATATTTTGGTTGTTGATGATGAAGCGGATATTCGTGACCTGATCTCCGGGATCCTGGATGACGAAGGATATGAAACGCGGGCGGCCGGCGACAGTGACGCCGCGCTGGCGGAAATCGAGGCCCGGCGCCCCTCGCTGGTAATCTTGGATATCTGGTTGCAGGGCAGCCGGCTGGACGGGCTTGAACTGCTGGAAGTCATCAAGAAAATGCATGAGGGGCTGCCGGTGATCATCATCAGCGGTCATGGAAATATTGAAACGGCTGTTTCGGCGATCAAGCTGGGCGCCTATGATTTCATCAGCAAGCCTTTCGAGAGCGACAAGCTGCTGATCCTGGTCGAACGGGCGACCGAGGTCGATAAGCTGCGGCGCGAGAATATTGAGCTTAAGGAAAAAATGGGTTTCGATGTCGGTCTGACGGGATCGTCTTCGGCGATCAATCTGGTCCGAAATACCATAGATAAGGTGGCGCCCAGCGGCAGCAGAGTGCTGATTTCCGGGCCGTCCGGATCGGGCAAGGAAGTCGTGGCGCGGCTGATCCATAAGCAGTCCAAACGGGCCAGAGGCGCCTTTGTCGTGATCAACGCCGCCAGTATTTCGGCGGAAAATATGGAAAGTGAGCTTTTTGGCGTCGAGGAGGAAGGCGCCATCAAGAAAACCGGTGTTTTTGAGAAGGCGCACGGGGGCACTTTGTTCATTGATGAAGTGGCCGATATGCCGCAAAACACCCAGGCCAAGATATTGCGGATCCTGACCGACCAGACATTTGAACGGGTTGGCGGCAATAAGAAGGTGCTGGTCAATGTCCGGGTCATCAGCGCCACAAGCCGCGACCTGCGCGAACAGATCAGCAACAATCTGTTCCGGGAGGATCTGTTTCACCGGCTCAGCGTGGTGCCGGTCCATGTGCCGCCCCTGATCCAGCGCCGGGAGGATATTCCGGCTTTGATCGGTCAGATCATGAATCAACTGTCGACGGCGACAGGCATTCCGCCGAAAATTACCGACCCGGACGCGATGGCGGCCCTGCAGGCCCATGACTGGCCGGGAAATGTACGGCAGTTGCGCAATGTGGTGGAAAGACTGCTGATCATGTCGGCCGACAGCGATACAATCAGCATCAATATGCTGCCCTCGGAAATTATATCGGATACTTCCGTGGTTCGCCCGAGCATGAACAATGATATTATGTCCTTGCCCCTGCGCGACGCCCGGGAAAAATTCGAACGGGAATATCTCAAGGTGCAGGTCAGCAGGTTTAACGGCAACATCTCCCGGACCGCGGAATATGTCGGGATGGAGCGTTCGGCTCTGCATCGGAAATTGAAAAACCTTGGCCTGGCGGGCCATGAAAAAAACAGCGCTGATTAGGGTGAGGTAAAACATGAAAGTAATCGTCTGTGGAGCCGGGCAGGTTGGCTTTAATATCGCCAACCACCTGGCGAGCGAACAGCATGATGTGACCGTGATTGACCGGTCCCCGGAATTGATCGCCAAGGTTCAGAGTTCCCTGGATGTTCAGGGGGTTGTCGGCTATGCGTCCCATCCGGACCTGCTGGAGCGGGCCGGGGCGCGGGACGCCGATATGATCATTGCCGTGACCCTGTTCGACGAAGTCAATATGGTGGCCTGTCAGGTGGCGCATTCCCTGTTTGACGTGCCGACGAAAATTGCCCGGGTCCGGGCGCAGAATTATCTGGATTCCATGTGGCAGGATCTGTTCAGCCGCGACCATATGCCGATTGACGTGATCATTTCCCCCGAAATCGAGGTGGCGCGGGCCGCCATTCGGCGGCTGGAAGTCCCCGGCGCCTTTGATATGGTGCCCTTTTGCGACGGCCTGGTGCGGGCGGTCGGGGTTCGGCTGGAAGAGGATTGCCCGGTCGTCGATACGCCGCTGCGTCAGTTGACGGAATTATTCCCCGATCTGAATATCATCGTGACCAGCATCCTGCGCGACGGCAAGCTGATTATTCCGTCCAGTAATGATCAGCTGCTGGTCGGCGACAATATCTATTTTGTTTCCGAGGAAAAGCAGGTGGCGCGGGCGCTCAGCGTCTTTGGTCATGATGAGGAGGCCGCGCGGCGGATTGTGATTGTCGGCGGCGGCAATGTGGGCGCCTTTATCGCCAACAAACTGATCCAGAAGGATTCAAAGATCCAGATCAAGATTATTGAGATGAATGCGGCGCGGGCGCGGGCGATCGCCAAGGAAATTCCGAAGGC
Organism: Paremcibacter sp.; assembly: GCA_048266545.1. Taxonomy (GTDB): domain Bacteria; phylum Pseudomonadota; class Alphaproteobacteria; order Sphingomonadales; family Emcibacteraceae; genus Paremcibacter. The sequence goes on from JBLWZH010000005.1 coordinate 30,991, forward strand.
CGTTGTCCTGCATGGTGACGCCCTTGATGTGGACATTCAAAAGGAAGCCAACGTCAAGGCGGCGGAAACCATAATTGCGGTGACCAATGATGACAAGGTCAATATCCTGTCGTCGCTTTTGGCGAAACAGGCCGGGTCCAAACGGGCGATCACCCTGATCAATAACCAGAATTTCGGTCCCTTGACCTATTCGGTTGGCATTGACGCCTTCGTTGACCCGCGGCAGACCACGGTATCAAGCATCCTGCAGCATATGCGCCGGGGCCGCATCAGGTCGCTGCAGAATCTGGCCGGCGGCACCGCCGAGGTTCTGGAGGCGGTGGCCCTGGAGACATCGCCGCTGGTCGGCAAACCCCTGCGCGAAATCAGACTGCCGGAAGGCATCATCATCGGTTCTGTGGTCAGGGGCGATGAAGTGATCGTTCCCCGGGGCGGCACGGTTATCAAGCCGGATGATGTTGTCGTTGTCTTCACCCGTCTCGAAATGATCAAGAAGGTTGAGGAGCTGTTTTCGGTCCGTCTGGAATATTTTTAGAGTTCCGATCGCTCAATGCAGACACTATACTGCTGAAGATAATAAATATAAAACAGCGCCATAAGGATGAGCATGACTGCGCGGATTGGTAATATTATTGGTTATCTCCTGATGGTGTTGGGCTTTTGCGAATTATTGCCCCTTTTCGTCGCCTATTTAAACGATGAGCATAGTCTGATTTTACCTTTTTTCATCAGCACCCTGTTTACGGTTTTCGTCGGCGGCGCCCTGTTTCTGTCTTTTCAGACCATTCAGGAACGGCCGACGCGCCATGAAATCATCCTGCTGATGGTCACGGTCTGGTTGATATTGCCGCTTTTCGCGTCGCTGCCCTTCATGATTACCGGCTTTATGACCAAGCTGTCGGACGCTTTTTTTGAGGCGACTTCGGCGCTGACGACGACGGGCGCCAGTCTCGTGGTTAAATTTGATGTTGTGCCGACGTCTCTTTTGTTCTGGCGGTCGCTCCTGCAATGGCTGGGTGGAATTCTGGTTTTTGTCATGGCGATCGCCATTCTGCCTTTGTCTGCGATCGGCGGCATGGATTTGTTCCGCAGCATGCTGCCCCATGGCGAAGGCGATGATATGCTGGCCCGGATCAGATACGCCTTTACCCCGTTGTTCAGGGTATATCTCGCCATGACGACAGCCTGCGTAATTTTGCTGACCATATCCGGCATGGATGGCTTTCCGGCCCTGCTGACCGCCATGGCGACAGTGTCGAGCGGCGGCTTCACCAGCCAGGGGGGATTCGGCGTAAATTCCTTCAGCGGCTGGACCGAGCTGATTCTGATTCCCTTCATGCTGTTCGCCGCCACCAATATGACATTTCACTGGGCGTTTTTGAAACATGGGCGCGGCGGCGTCTACAGGCTGGATCCGGAAATTTCCAATTTCTTCTTCATTTTGATCTTTGCGGTGGTGCTGATTTTTTTGACCTTGCTGTTGTCGGAAAATATGGTGGGGGTTGGGATGATGAAAAAAGTGGGCCTCGCCGTATTTACCGCCGTCAGCAGCATGACGACAACCGGATTTTTACCGGACCACGCCGCTTCCCTGCCGCTGTCGGTGGTTGTTATTTGCATGATTTTGATGTTTATCGGCGGGACGGCGGGCTCAACGGCCGGCGGCTTTAAAATTCTGCGCATTACCCTGATGAAAAGGCATGCCGACAAGGAAGTCAGCCGCTTGACCTTTCCCCACGGGGTGACGCCGATCGCCTTTAACAATATGGTGGTGCCGCAAGCCACCCTGTTTTCCATATGGACCCTGCTGTTTATCTTTGTCACCGCCATCGCCGTCACAACGATCCTGTTTGGCGCAATGGATTTCGACCTGCAGACCAGTTTCGCCCTCAGCACGACGAATTTATTCAGCGCCGGCGGGCTTATCGCCATGATAAGTCCCGATTTCGTCGGCTATCACAGCCTTTCCTATGCGGGAAAGTGGCTGGTGTCCTTCATCATGATTCTCGGCCGACTGGAGGTGATCGCCATTCTGGTGTTTTTGATGCCTTCTTTCTGGCGAAATTAGACTTAGGTCGTAAACTCATAAATATGGCGCAATTCTGTATGAAAATACCCCCAAACCGGCAGAAAACAGGCGCAGATAATAGCGGGGCTATTGGCAAGTTCTGTTCTTCGCACCGGTTTGGGGGTATTTCCATACCCTTCGGGCGCGGCTCTTTTGATCCGTGAATGCGTTGACAAGCCTGGAAATAGATCACTATTCCTGCAGCTTGTCGCCTGTTCAAGGATCAAAAGCGCTCGCGCAGAATGGATCATATTTATGAGTTTACGACCTAATAAAATAATTCAATCTACTGGTTTCATGACGAAAAGGCATGTGATAGAGTAATGATATTAGTATACGCTTAGAGTGTTATGTTCTTCGAAAACTAAAAATGAATGATAAAAAAATGAACCATAAAAAAAGAATGGATGTTTAAAATGTCTGAAAAAAACCATAACTTACAGGACTCTTTCCTAAACCATATCCGTAAAAACAAAACACCTATCACTGTCTTTCTTGTGAACGGCGTAAAATTGCAGGGCATTATAACCTGGTTTGATAATTTCTGCATTCTGCTGCGCAGGGATTCCAGCGTCCAACTGGTTTACAAACATGCCATTTCCACCATAATGCCCGGTGGCCCGATAACATTGTTTGATCCCGCGGAAGCCGGGGATCAGGAGTAAATAACGAGTATTTATGACCAAACGGATAGATACTGAAGCGCGTGAATTCCGTAAAAAGAAAATAACTCTGGATTGGGGGGAGTCCCATGACAATCATGAGATTTCCCCGGATCATGTGGCCGGCGCAAATGTTCTGGTCCTGCATCCCCACCTCAAGACAAAACCCGCCGGCTTATTTGCCGGGACGCCTGCCTCCGGGGCGGCGACTTCTGCGCTGCGCTCGCCGGAGGCCCGGCTTGAGGAGGCGGTCAGCCTCTGTCAGGCCCTTGATCTCAATGTCCGCCATTCCCTGCTGCTGCAACTGACCCGGCTGGTTCCGGCAACCTATGTCGGCCGGGGCAAGCTGCTGGAGCTGGCCGACATCATATCTTCCGAGAATATTGAGCTTGTCATCATGGATTGCGAACTGACCCCCGGTCAGCAGCGGAATATCGAACGGCTGCTGAAGGTCAAGGTCATTGACCGGACAGGTCTGATTCTGGAAATTTTCGGGGAGCGGGCCAAAACAAAAGAGGGCGTGTTGCAGGTTGAAATGGCGCATCTGACCTATCAGAAAAGCCGGCTTGTGCGGTCCTGGACCCATCTGGAGCGCCAGCGCGGCGGCTTTGGTTTTATGGGCGGGCCGGGGGAATCGCAGATTGAATCCGACCGGCGCATGATCAGCGACAGAATCACCCGCATCGCCCGCCAGTTGGCGGACGTCAGCCGGACCCGGGCCCTGCATCGCAGCGGCCGCAAAAGGAATGAATTTCCCGTGGTCGCCCTGGTGGGCTATACCAATGCGGGCAAATCCACTTTGTTTAATTATCTGACCAAGGCGGATGTCATGGCGGAAGACCTGCTGTTCGCGACCCTTGACCCGACCATGCGGGAAATCGAAATTTCCAAAGGCAAAAAGGCCATTTTGTCGGATACGGTGGGCTTCATCTCCCAGTTGCCGACCCAGCTTGTCGCCGCCTTCAAGGCGACATTGGAAGAAGTGGTCGAGGCGGACCTGATCCTGCATGTGCGGGATATTTCCCATCCGGATAGCGAAGCCCAACGCGAGGATGTCATGACCATCCTGCGCTCTCTGGGAATTGAGGAAGGCCCCGATTGCAATATTCACGAAGTCTGGAGCAAGATTGACCTTCTGGATGACCAGCGGCGCGCTGTGACGGAAAATCTGGCCGCGTTGAAAGGCGACGTCAGCCTGTTGTCGGCGGTCACCGGCGAGGGATGCGACGGATTCCGACTAAAGCTGAATGAGTTGCTGGCCAAAGGGGTGAAAATCCTGAAAGTCACCTATGGCCATGATCAGGGGGCCGAAATAGCCTGGATGTATAAACATGGCGAAGTCATTGACCGCGACGACAGAGAGACGGAAACCGTGCTCACGGTCCGGGCCGACGGCAAGCTTCTCGGGCGAATGGAGAAGGATGCCGATCTGATCGGCCGGATTGTCGAATAATGAGTATCCATTTTATCAGTGACCTGATCCGTCAGGTGTCGCAGGAAGAAATTCTGCCCCGGTTCCAAAATCTGGAACGGCATGAAATCACCGCAAAATCGCCGGGCGACATGGTGTCCATTGCCGATACCGAAGCGGAAAAAGCGCTTTCCCGGCAACTGATGAAACGCTATCCGTCGGCGATCGTTGGCGGCGAGGAAAGCATTGCCGAAAAACCGCAGCTTCTGGCGGAAGTGATTGCCGCAGAGCAGGGCTTTCTGATTGATCCGGTGGACGGGACCAATAATTTCATCAAGGGCGATGAGAAATTCGCCCTGATGCTGGCCCGGTTACACAGGGGGGTGGTCGTTGCGGCCTGGATATATCTGCCGGTGGCGGACAAAATGGCGATGGCCGAGCGCGGCGGCGGGGCGCTGCTGGGCGGGGCGCCGTTTAAAATCAGACCTGCGACATTTGATCCGGAAAAGATGATCGCCGCCGCTCATATCAACCGCTTTCCGGCGCCGCTGAAAAAAATCGCCCGGGAAAATCTGGTCTCGTTCCACAAAAACCGTCCGGCCTTTTGCGCCGGCTATGACTATATTGCCCTGATGGAGGGAAAAAAGGATTTTTCGATCTATTATCGCACCTTGCCGTGGGACCATTTGCCCGGAACATTTATTTTTTCCGCCGCCGGCGGCTATGTGCGCAATTTGACGGATGGTGCGGAATACACCATCCATGATCAGCGAAAGGGCCTGCTGTCCGCAACCAGCGAGGGACATTGGCGCCGTCTAAGGGATCTGATTTTTCCCGGTTATTTTTAAAGAATTATACTGGGTTAAAGCTTTTTCCTCGTGTTTTACTTTATCCCAAAGCTGATTCATCTCCTCCAGGGTCATATTTTCCAGCTTTTTGTTTTCTGCGGCGGCGAACTGTTCAATGCGCCGGAAGCGTCTTTCAAATTTGTGGTTGGCCGACCGCAGGGCGCTTTCCGGGTCGATTTTGAGGTGACGCGCCAGATTGGCGTAAACAAACATCATGTCGCCGAATTCCTCCTCAATTCGGGCCCGGTTTTCGTCTTTGCCCTTGGCCTGCACCAGTTCCGCCGACAATTCGGCCATTTCCTCATTCAGCTTGTCGAGGACCTGCGCGGTGTCGGGCCAGTCAAAACCGACGCGGGCCGCCCGGTTTTGCAGCTTTAACGCCCGGGTCAGGGCGGGCAGGCCGGCGGCAACCCCGTCAAGGGCGCTGGAATCGCGGTTTCTTTCTTTTCTTTCTACCGCCTTTTGCGCTTCCCAGGCCCGGGTTTGCTGCGCGACGTCGCGATAGCCGGCATCGGCAAAAACATGGGGATGGCGGCGGATCATCTTGTCACAGATACTGCCCACGACATCGGAAAAGTCAAAATGCCCCTGTTCCGCAGCCAGTTGGGCATGGAAGATGACCTGAAACAAAAGATCGCCCAGCTCATCCTTTAAATGGGCCATATCGCCTATTTCGATGGCTTCGGCCACTTCATAGGCTTCTTCGATGGTATAGGGGGCGATGGTTGAAAAATCCTGCTCCAGATCCCACGGACAGCCGCCGTCCGGGTCGCGGAGTTTTCGCATGATCTTGAGAAGTTCGGTAATTGCGCTGTTGTCCTGTGCCATTTTCTTTCCCTGAGGTAACGTCAACGGCACCATATCGCCAATCAGGCCGCTTGAGAACAGGAAAAAGAAAAAAGGGCGGCCCGCATCAGGCCACCCGTGAAGTTTAATCGCTCCTGTAATAATCAGTTGACCATTTTTCGACGATATAAGCCGAGCGCGATCAGGGAAAGACCCAACAAGCCTATTGTCTGCGGCTCCGCAACGGTCGGGAATTCGATAACCTGTACGAATTCCGTTGGCAGCAGGGGCTGGGTGCAGGGATCGCTGCAGACAATTTCCTTCCAGATTTGCAGGGTGCTTCCGCGGGGCGCCTTGTCAAAGAAAAACCACGCCACAGTTTCCCGCACATCCATGACAAAATTGCTCAATATGGAAGCGCCGGCCGCGTCGAGAATGTCAAACTGGATTGCGCCCCATTCCCAGCCGGGGGTGATGATTTCCTCATGCCAGTCCGTCCATTCATGGGGGCCGGCGATGGTAATCGATTCATGCAGGGAAAACTGGGCTATCGCATTGGAGGCCTGGGGGTCATAGGTCAGCACCTTGAGCCAGGGCCCGGCGTTGCGATCATAGGAAACCGTTTCCGTTATATCGACCTGGCCGCCGATAATCGTGTGATCGCTTCTTGTGGGGCCCACCGCCGTATTGCCGCTGACGGGAATGGCCCGGGAAGACCCAACTGACGCCAGAACAAACAGGACAATCAGCGCTAAATAACTGAAAAAATATTTTGTCGTGGACATTTGTCGACTCCTTACAAAGGGATTCAGGTATCACACGTTCCCATGCAAAAATCGCGCCAACTATTAGTCGGTCCTAATATAAGTGTAATTACAAGTGGTTGTCCGGTTTACCCGGATCCGGTTTGGCTATTTTTTTTAAAACTGTAAAGATTAGTGACATCCGGAGCGTCTTTTTTTCTTGCTATAAATTTTATCCCTTTGAATCTATTGAAGAAAGATCATCAAAGGGGGTGTAAAGAAAGCTGACATATATCTTGAAGAGGCGTAAAATCCATCGGGACAGGGTGACCGGACTGCGGGCAACCGGGTCCGGATGACAGGACGGACATTTGGTTTTAGGGTATATTTCTCAAATCATGAGAGCAACCTGGCGAAAAGGAGAGAAAAATGCGGTTGGTCAATACCGGTTATATTGCGCAGGAGAAAGTGGTCGAGACGCTGGCAATGGTGCGGGGCAGCACGGTCCAGTCAAAGCATCTGGGGCGCGATTTCATGGCGGGGCTGAAGTCGCTTGTCGGCGGAGAATTGCGCGGTTATACGGAATTGCTTGAAGAGGCCCGGGATGAAGCCCTGGCGCGCATGGTGGCGGAGGCGGAAAGGCTGGGGGCGGATGCGGTGGTTAATATCCGTTTCGTCACCTCGTCAATTGCGGCGAACGCCTCGGAAATACTGGTGTTCGGCACCGCGGTCAGGACGGAATAAACGCCGGCCCGCCGGCCCGGAACGGGGATAAATACCGACCATTGGACCGGCCGCGAAATATATGTCCCGGAAACCGATAAATAGTTACTGTAATCCTTGCCATAAGATACAGGATTTAGTATAAATTTCCTTTGAATTTTACCATATTTTGTGGGGAGGAAAACCCAGGGTAGAATTTTGAGTTAAGTATATAACAAAGGGCCAATTCCTTGACCGAAACCACTCATTCCGATCTTCACGACCCGAATATTTCATCGATCACAATTGAAGAGGAAATGAAGACCTCTTATCTCGATTACGCCATGAGCGTGATCGTCTCGCGCGCCCTGCCGGATGTCAGGGACGGCTTGAAGCCGGTGCATCGCCGCATTCTTTATTCCATGTATGAGAATAACTATGACTGGACCAAGCCCTATCGCAAGTCCGCCCGGATCGTCGGCGATGTCATGGGTAAATATCATCCCCACGGCGACAGCGCCATTTACGAAGCCATGGTCCGCATGTCCCAGGATTTCTCCCTGCGGCTGCCGCTGATTGACGGTCAGGGCAACTTCGGCTCCATGGACGGTGATAAAGCGGCGGCGATGCGCTATACGGAAGCCCGCATGGACAAGGCGGCGGGCGGCCTGCTGGAGGATATTGACAAGGATACGGTTAATTTTCAGGCCAACTATGATGAATCGGAATCCGAACCGACGGTTCTGCCGGCCCGCTTCCCCAATCTTCTGATTAATGGCGCCGGGGGTATTGCGGTCGGCATGGCGACCAATATTCCGCCCCATAACCTGGGTGAGGTTCTCGACGCCTGCTGCGCCTATGTCGATAATCCGGAAATCACCATGGAGGAACTGGTGGAGATCGTGCCGGGGCCCGATTTTCCCACCGGCGGCCTTATTATGGGAACAGCCGGGGCCAAATCCGCCTTGACCACCGGGCGCGGTTCCATCGTGATGCGGGGCAAGACCCATTTTGAGGAAATCCGCCAGGGACGCGAAGCGATTGTCATCACCGAAATCCCCTATCAGGTGAATAAAGCGCGCATGATCGAACAGATCGCCGATCTGGTGCGGGCCAAGAAAATTGAGGGGATTTCCGACATCCGCGATGAGTCGGACCGGACCGGCGTGCGGGTGGTCGTTGAACTGAAGCGGGACGCGGTGGCGGATGTGATCCTCAATCAGCTGTTCCGTTTTTCACCGCTGCAAACCAGCTTCGGCGCCAATATCCTGGCCCTCAACGGCGGCAGGCCGGAAGTTCTCAATCTGCGCCGGATCATTGAATGTTTTGTCAAATTCCGCGAGGAAGTGATCACACGACGGACCAAATTCAAGCTGGCGAAAGCCCGCGACCGGGCGCATATCCTGGTTGGTCTGGTGATTGCGGTCAATAATCTGGACAAGATCGTCGCCATGATCAGAAGCGCGCCCAATCCGGCGACGGCCCGCGAATTGCTGATGCAGGAAAACTGGGACGCGGTTGACGTTCAGGGCTATATCGAGCTGATCAATGAACCGGGACGCAGTGTTGTCGACGGCGAATACAGCCTGTCGGAAAAACAGGTGCGGGCGATTCTTGAACTGCGCCTGCATCGCCTGACCGCCCTCGGCCGTGACGAGATCGGCAATGAATTGAAAACCCTGGCCGCAGAAATCGAGGATTATATCGATATTCTGCGCAGCCGGGCGCGCCTTTACGGCATTATGCGCGATGAATTTGTCGAATATCGGGATGCCTTTGCGACACCCCGCCGGTCCGAATTCGCCATGGACGCCTTTGGTTTCGAGGATGAGGACCTGATCCAGCAGGAAGATATGGTGGTGACGGTGACCAACACCGGCTATATCAAGCGGGTGCCGCTCAACACCTACCGGGCGCAGCGCCGCGGCGGCAAGGGCCGTTCCGGCATGGCGACCAAGGAAGAGGACTTTCTGCAGAATGTCTTCGTCGCCAGCACCCATACGCCGATATTATTCTTCAGCAACCTAGGACAGGTCTATAAACTGAAGGTCTGGAAACTGCCGCTGGGTTCGCCCCAGTCGAAGGGAAAGGCGTTGATCAACATCCTGCCGCTGCAACAGGGGGAAAATATTTCGACCATTCTGCCGCTGCCGGTGGATGAGGACAGCTGGGATGAACTGCATGCTGTTTTCGCCACCGCCAAGGGCAATATAAGGCGCAATCTGCTGTCCGACTTTTCAAATGTCCGGGCCAACGGCAAAATTGCCATCCGTCTGTCGGAAGGCGACAGCCTGATCGGTGTCGCCGCCTGCGCCGAAGAGGATGATGTTCTGATGGCGGCCAAGGACGGCAAATGCATTCGCTTTGCGGCGACAGCGGTGCGGCTGTTCAAGGGGCGGAATTCCGACGGCGTGCGTGGCATTCGCCTTGCCGAAGGGGATGAGGTGGTGTCCATGTCCATCCTGCACAATGTGGCCGCCGACACGGAGGAGCGAAGCGCCTACCTGAAATATATGGCGGCGGCGCGGCGCGGCGAGACGCCGGATATTCCTGAAAATCTGACAGAAGAGCGCATCGCCGAACTGCAGGAACAGGAACAGTTTATCCTGAGCGTTACAGTCAACGGCTTTGGCAAGCGGACCTCGGCTTATGAGTATCGCGTGACCAATCGCGGCGGCCAGGGGATCATCAATATTGAAACATCGGAGCGGAACGGCTCGGTAATCGCCGCTTTCCCGATCAATGATATGGACCAGCTTATGATGGTCACCGACCAGGGGCGGCTGATCCGGGTGCCGGTCGCCGATGTCCGGATTGCCGGACGCAATACCCAGGGCGTGACCCTGTTCAAGGTCGGCGAAGAAGAACAGATCGTCTCTGTCGAGCGGGTTGAAGAACAGGATGAAGGGGTGGAAGAGGATATGGCCCCTGAAACATCATCTGACAGCGTAGCGGAACCTGCGGAAGAATCTTCCGGGGGCGATGCGGCGGAATCCGCAGAGGAGTAATTCATATGGCGGGGAAAAAACGCATAGGCCTTTATCCCGGGACGTTTGATCCGATCACCCTGGGGCATATCGATATTATCAAGCGCGGCGCCAAACTTGTCGACCATCTCGTGCTCGGCATTTCGACCAACCCGTCGAAAACGCCGATGTTTGATCTTGACGAGCGGGTGGCGATGGTGCGCCGTGAAACCGCCTTCATTGAGCGTAATAATGGCGTCACCATCGACGTGAAGCCCTTTAACAGCCTGCTGATGACCTTTGCCGAGAAAGTCAACGCCACGGCCATTATCCGGGGACTGCGCGCGGTGTCCGATTTTGAATATGAGTTTCAAATGACGGCAATGAATTATAAACTCAATGCTGAAATCGAAACGATATTTTTGATGGCGGACCCGTCCCTGCAGGCGATTGCCTCGCGGCTGGTCAAGGAAATAGCCATATTTGACGGCGATATTTCGGCCTTCGTTTCGGCGGAAGTGAAAAACCAGGTCCTGAAAAAGCTGGGCAAATAGCAGTTCGATATTTATAGCAGATATTTATGGGATAATATGATGAAACGATTTTTGACAGCGGTGATGGCCTTTTTGATGCTGGGCGCGACCGCCCGGGCGGCCGACCCGGAAAATACCCTTTATCTTGACCTGAAGGATGGCCGGGTCACCATTGAAATGTATCCGGATGTGGCGCCAAAACATGTGGCGCGAATCAAGGAACTGGTGCGTCAGGGATTTTATGACGGCCTGACCTTTCACCGGGTGATCCCCGGCTTCATGGCCCAGGGCGGTGACCCGAAGGGCGATGGCACCGGCGGCTCGGATCAGAATATTCCGGCGGAATTTTCCGATCTGGTCCATTTGAAGGGCACCCTGTCGATGGCCCGCTCCGATGATCCGGACAGCGCCAGCACGCAGTTTTTTATCTGTCTGGCCCCGGCGCCCCATCTGGACGGTAAATATTCGATCTGGGGCCGGGTGATTGGCGGCATGAAATTTGTCGACAATATCAAGGAAGGCGTTGTGCCGGCGCTGCAGGACCCGGATAAAATCATCAAAATGCAGATTGCTGCCGATACAATTGAAAAGGAATAAGCCTTATGGACTTGGAAAATACACTTTACCTGGAACTGAAAGATGGTCGGGTGACGCTCGAATTATATCCTGATGTGGCGCCAAAGCATGTGGCGCGGATCAAGGAGCTCGCCCGGGACGGCTTTTATGACGGTCTGACCTTTCACCGGGTGATCCCCGGCTTCATGGCCCAGGGCGGTGATCCGAAAGGCAACGGCACCGGCGGCTCCGGACAGAATATTCCGGCGGAATTTTCCGACAAGCCCCACCTCCGGGGCACGGCGTCGATGGCGCGTTCGGCCATGCCCGACAGCGCCGACAGCCAGTTTTTCATCTGTTTTGACGCCGCGCCGCACCTTAACGGCCAATATTCCGTCTGGGGCCAGGTTGTTGACGGCATGGAGCATGTCGATGCGATCAAAGCCGGCGAGGGGGCCGCTGACCCCGATAAAATTATCAGGATGCAGGTCGCGGCGGATGCCCAATAAGGCCCGCTTAAAACTTACATGAAAGTAGATCTTTTTGATTTTGAGCTGCCGAAAGAGCTGATCGCCCTTCGCCCCGTTGCCGCCCGCGACGGGGCGCGGTTTCTTGTGGTCCGGGGAACGGAAAGGCAGGACCGGCGGGTCGGCGACCTGCCGGACTATCTGGAGAGCGGTGATGTCCTTGTGTTCAATGACACCAAGGTCATTCCCGCCCGCCTGACCGGCAAGCGCCGGGCGGCGAAAATAGAAGTCACCCTCCATATGAATGAGGGGAACGGCAAATGGCGCGCCTTCGCCCGGCCGGCGAAAAAACTGAAACCTGAAGACGTCATCGTCTTTTCCGACGGCCTGGCGGCGACGGTTCTTGACAAAGGCGACGCCGGCGAGGTCTGCCTGCAGTTCAATTGCGCCGGCGATGCGCTGGTCCGCGCCCTGAAACAGGCGGGGGTGATGCCTTTGCCGCCCTATATCGCTTCCCAGCGGCCGGTGGATGAACGGGACCTCACGGACTATCAGACGGTCTACGGCAGAAAAGAAGGCGCGGTCGCCGCGCCGACGGCGGGGCTGCATTTTACCGACCGTTTGCTGAAAGCCATTGCGGAAAAAGGCGTCCGGGCGGCGCATGTCACCCTCCATGTGGGGGCGGGCACCTTTTTGCCGGTCAAGGCGGAGGACACCCGGGACCATAAAATGCATGCGGAATGGGGCGAACTGAACGCCGAGGCCGCCGACATCATCAACGGGGCCCGTAAGGCGGGAAAAAGGGTGATCGCCGTCGGCACCACATCTTTGCGGCTGCTGGAATCGGCCGCCGATGAACAGGGGACTGTCCGCCCCTTCGCCGACACCACCGATATTTTCATCACGCCCGGCTATAAATTCCGCGCCGTCGATATGCTGATGACCAATTTTCATCTGCCGAAATCAACCCTGTTCATGCTGGTCAGCGCCTTTGCCGGCCATGAGAATATGAAGGCCGCCTACGGCCACGCCATTGAGCAGGGCTACCGCTTTTACTCCTACGGCGACAGCAGCCTGCTATTTAGAGAAGACAGTCTATGACAGAATATTTTTCGCTCGACATCACGGCGACGGACGGCAATGCCCGGACCGGCGTGATCAGAACCGTGCGCGGCGACATCCGCACCCCGGCCTTCATGCCGGTCGGCACCGCGGCGACGGTAAAAGCCATGAAGCCGGAAACCGTTCGTGATACCGGCGCCGACATCCTGCTCGGCAACACCTATCATTTGATGCTGCGGCCGACCGCCGAAAGGATTAACCGTCTGGGCGGCCTGCATAAATTCATGAACTGGCCGCGGCCGATCCTGACCGATTCCGGCGGCTTTCAGGTCATGTCGCTGGCCAAATTGCGCAAGATCACTGAAGAGGGCGTTTCCTTTCAGTCCCATATCGACGGCCGCAAACATATGCTGTCGCCGGAAAGAAGCATGGAAATCCAGCGGCTTCTGGGCTCCAACATCGTCATGGCCTTTGACGAATGCACGCCCTATCCCGCGACCGAACAGGAAACGGAACAGTCGATGCTGATGTCCATGCGCTGGGCCCGGCGGTCCTATGAGGCCTTCCATAACGGTTCGGAACATGCGGAACAGAACGCGCTGTTCGGCATCGTTCAGGGCGGCGTGTTTGAAAGGCTGCGCCGTCATTCGGTCGAGGCCCTGAAGGAGATCGACTGCGAGGGCTACGCCGTTGGCGGCCTTGCGGTCGGCGAGGGGCAGGAGACAATGTTCGAGGTTCTGGATTACACCATGCCGCTGATGCTGAAACAGAAGCCCCGCTATCTGATGGGGGTCGGCAAGCCGGACGACATTGTCGGCGCCGTCGAGCGGGGCATTGACATGTTTGATTGCGTCCTGCCGTCGCGGTCGGGCCGGACCGGGCAGGCCTTTACCCGGCGCGGGACCGTCAACCTGAAAAACGCCCGCCATGTGGATGATCCGCGGCCCCTTGACGAGGCCTGTTCCTGTTCCGCCTGCCGCAGCTACAGCCGGGCCTATCTCGCCCATCTTTTCCGCAGCGACGAGATATTGGGACTGATGTTATTGACGGAGCATAATCTGACGTATTATCAGGATCTTATGGCGGGATTACGGGACGCGATCAGCGCGGGAAAATTGCAAAATTTTGTCCGGAAATTCCATGAACAAAGGGCGATGGGCGACATTGAGCCGACCGGATAATTTTTTTCGGAAAAGTGCAAAATTAATGTTGACCGACGGCGAATAGGACTCTATGTTCCGCTCATCTTTTCGGAGGGCCCGTAGCTCAGCTGGTAGAGCAACTGACTTTTAATCAGTAGGTCACAGGTTCGAACCCTGTCGGGCTCACCAAAAAGAAGACAGGAAACTGCAAAGAAAAGACCGTTTTGTCATTATGGCTGAACGGTTTTTCTGTTTCGGACTGTCGTCATTGCGCTTGACCGGGGAGCATTGGCGCGATATGTTTTGTCACCTTTCCCACTTCGGGGGCCCGTAGCTCAGTTGGTAGAGCAGCTGACTCTTAATCAGCTTGTCACAGGTTCGATCCCTGTCGGGCTCACCATTAACCCGGATAGGGTCTAAAACAGTCCTTTGGCCCGGCCTTCCGGCAAGCGGCAGGCAATTTCCTTCGGCCGGTGATTTTCATCGAGGGCGACAAAGACGAAATCACCCTCGGTGACTTTGATCTCCCCTTCGTTTTCCCGGCGAAGCACCGCCACCTCGATATGAATGGTGATCGAGGTCTTGCCGACCTTTACAATGTCGGTATAAACGCTGAGCCAGTCGCCGGGCAGCACCGGCTGGTGAAATTTCATGCCTTCGATGGCGACCGTCGCCACTGGCCCCTTGCAGAAATGGATCGCCTCGCCGCCGCCGGCCAGGTCCATCTGCGATAGAATCCAGCCGCCAAAAATATGGCCGTTGGCGTTGAGGTCCGATTGCATGGGGACGGTTCTGATCGCCGGTTGGCGCTTGCAGTTGTCATCCAGTGTATTCATGGAAAAATCCTTTGCCGTTATATTTTTCTGCCCATCCAGATCACCCGGCCCAATATATCCAGGTCGGCCGGTCTGCAACCCTCCCAGGATTCGTAAAAGCTGTTGTCGCTTTTGATGGTGCATAATTTGGTCACCGGATTGAGGGAGATGCGCTTGACCAGAATCATGTCATCATTGCGCAGCACATAAATACCGTCGTTGCTCAGGGTTTTATGGGTCATATCGACCAGGATATGGTCGCCATTGGTGAGGGTGGGGATCATGGAATCGCCGGAAACCGTGATAACGGCCAGATCGGCGGCCGTGGCGTTGGAACTGCTCCGGACCCAGCTTTTCTTGAACGCCAGCTTGTTGGCGATGTCATTATGCTCCACCACCGCCCCGGCGCCGGCGGCGGCTTCAATATCATAGACATTGACCTTGATGTATTCTTCATCAAAGTCGTCGTCATGAAAGGCCGCCTGCTCCTGACCGGGACTTGGGAAATCTTCCGGCGATCCGAAATAGTCCATGGAAATATCAAAATGTTCGATGATTTTTTCCATATCCTCATCCCGCAGGCATTTCGGGACGCCGCGCTTGATGAATTGCTGCATATAGGCGTGATTTTTGCCTATCAGAGCGGAGATCGAGGCATAATCATCGCGGGAGCTGGTGCGGATCAGATGATCCAGCTTCTGGCGTAGTCTGGCGTAATATCGGTTGTAATCCATAATAAAGTCCGAGGGGTTCATTTTATAATAGGACTATACCATACTATTATTACCCTAGAAGGTAAACCGGCAATTTCAAGGCTTTTCGGAACGGTTTTTATAGTTAGGCGCGAAGGAAGGTTTCTTTCCGGATATAGGCTTCGGCGTCCTCCAGGGACAGGGGCCGGGCAAATAAATAACCCTGTCCGGCCTGGCATCCCAGATTTTTGAGGCTTTTCATATGGTCCTCGGTTTCAATGCCCTCGGCGACAAGATTCATCCCCAGGGTCTGGGCGAGGGTCGAAATGATATAGATGATCTTGAAGCTGTCCTCGTTGGCATTCATGCGGTTGACGAAGCTTTTGTCGATTTTGAGGGTATCCGCCGGAAAACGGTTCAGGTAACTGAGCGAGGAATAGCCGGTGCCGAAATCGTCAATGGCCAGGGATATGCCCAGGGCCTTGAGGTCGAGCAGAATATCCCGCACAAGGTCGGAATTTTCGATCAGGGTCGATTCCGTTATTTCCAGTTTCAGATGATGTCCGTCGATCCCGGCGTTCAACAGGGCTTCGCGGGTTGTGGCGACGAAATCATCTTCCAGCAACTGCAGGCCGGTAACATTGACATTCATCACCAGGTTGGAAATACCCGGATAGCGGTTGATCCAGTGACTGACCACCAGACAGGCCTCGCGCAGGGCCCAGTTGCCCAGCGGAATGATCAAACCGGTTTCTTCCGCCAGCGGGATAAATTCAAGGGGGGATATGGCGCCCCGCTCGGAATGACGCCAGCGGCACAGGGCCTCAAAGCCAATCAAGCCGCCGGTTTGCAGATTGATAATTGGTTGATAATCAAGGCTTAACTGGTTTTTCTTCAAGTCCTCCCTTAATTCATTTTCGAGCTTCAATCGCGAATTGGCCCGGGTTTGTAGCTCCGGTTGATAGACCAGGGTTCGTGATTTGCTCTTGTTATTGAGCCGCTGCATGGCGATATGGGCCTGTTGAATCAACAGGCTGTTGTCTTTCATCGTGGCGGCGCCGATGGCGACCCCGATGCAAAGTCCGAGGTGGATATTATGGTGATCCACCTCAACCGGTTTCTTCATTTCATGATGTATGGACGAGGCGAGCGCCCCGGCTTCGTTCTTGATGACGCCAAAGGCTTCGTCACCGATCAAGATGGCGAATTTATCGCCGTCAAAGCGCGTCATCATGGCATTCTCAGGCAGGCAGAATTCAATTCTCTGGACAATTTTCCGGATAACGTCATCGCCGAATTTATAGCCAAAACCTTCGTTAATTCTCTGAAATTTCAAGATATTGATCAAAAGTATCGCCACTTCGCCACCGGGAAATTTTTCGGCCAACCGGCTGTCAAAAACCTCATTCAGGTAAGCTTTATTGGGCAGACCCGTTAAATGATCATAATAATTATATTTATGGATCTGGTCGGCGAATTCCCGATCTGCCGTATTGTTGATCACGACAAGGGTCAGGGAGGAAATCCTGTCCTGCCGCGCGGCATTTTGGGCAAAGGTCGGGATGATGCTGCAACTGACCGACCGGCGGGTCTGATTTTCGCTGAAGGTCCAGTTTATGACTTGCGTTTTTTTCTCGGCAAGACAGCGGCAAATGGCGCGCCACAACTGGCCGTCATCCCGCCATATCTGGTTATCCTTCAGGTTTATTCCCGTCAGGTCATCCGTCTGCTGGCCCGTCAGTTGCAGGAAATCCGGATTGCTTTCCGTCAATCTGATGAGACCGTTATCCTCAATGGTGAGGCGCGCAATGCCATAACGATGTCTGGTCGAATGCTTTTCGGCAATATATCCGGGCGTGGAATTCCGGAATAAAAACGGGGCGTTATTGATAGGCGGCATATTAATGAACTGTCCAATGGCATGCTGCTGCCGGGAACGAAGCCCGGCAACATAGGATATTTCATATATTGTGGAACAGATTCCGTAAAGATAAGGTAAAGGCGCCTTATATTTACGAACAGCCGCTCGTGGTGCCGCAGGTATCACATTTCAGGCAGGTGCCGTTGCGCACCATGGTGAAATTGCCGCATTCGGTGCAGGCGTCGCCCTCATAGCCCTTGATCCGGGCTTCCATGGCGCGGGAGGCGCGAACATCCTTCTTGCTGACCGTGGTTGTCGTGCTGCTGCTGCCGATCGCGGTTTTCACCTCATAGGTGGTTTCCTGCTTGACGTCGCGGGCCTCGACCTCCGTAGCGCTCTCACCGGTCGCCGTATTCAGGACATAGAGGTTGTTTTTGCGCACATAGCCGGTGCTGGCGTAGGAAATCACCCGGTCCAGGGCCTGGCTTGTCGCCTCATCGGCGGTAAAATCGCTCTCGCCGCGGCCAATGGTGTCGGGCGCCAGATCATCGGTATTGACATGGGCCAGGTCCTTGCGGCCCAGATAAGACACCGCCAGTTCGCGGAAAATATAATCCAGAACCGAGGTCGCCATTTTGATGGCGTCATTGCCGACGACCTGACCGGAGGGTTCAAATTTGGTGAAGGTGAAGGCGTCAACAAATTCTTCCAGCGGCACGCCATATTGCAGGCCGATTGATAGCGCAATGGCGAAATTATTCATCAGGCTGCGAAAGGCGGCGCCTTCCTTATGCATGTCGAGGAAGATCTCGCCCAGATTGCCGTCATCATATTCGCCTGTCCGCAGGTAAATCTTATGTCCGCCGACGGTAGCCTTCTGGGTATATCCCTTGCGGCGACCCGGCAGACGGCGGCGATCATTCTGCTGGATGACCTTTTCGACGATCCTCTCGGCGACAACTTTGGTTTTCTCCGGCAGGGTCGCTTCTTCTTCCAGGTCTTCCATATCAAGCAGGGCGGCGCTCAGCGGCTGGCTGAGCTTTGAGCCGTCGCGATAGAGGGCGTTGGCCTTGAGGCCCAGTTTCCAGGACTTCAGATAGGCGTCCTTGCAATCCTCGGCCGTGGCGGACGCCGGCATATTGACGGTTTTTGAAATGGCGCCGGAAATAAACGGCTGGGCGGCGGCCATCATCATGATGTGGCTGTCGACAGACAGGAATCGTTTGCCGGTTTTGCCGCAGGGGTTGGCGCAATCAAAAATCGGCAGATGTTCCTCTTTCAGGTGAGGGGCGCCTTCCAGGGTCATGGAACCGGTGCAATATAGGTTTGCGGCGTCGATTTCTTCCTTGCCGAAGCCCAGGGCGTCCAGCATGTTGAACGTCATGTCATTGATCTGTTCTTCGCTGAAGCCCAGAACATCAATGCAGAATTCCGTACCCAGGGTCCACTGGTTAAAGGCGAAGGTGATGTCATAGGCGCTTTCCAGGGTTTGCTCAAGGGCGTCAAGCTGCGCCCGGGCGAAGCCTTTGGCTTTCAGCACTTCATGATTGATGCCGGGCGCGTCTTTCAACGTGCCGTGACCGACGGCGTATTTCGCCATTTCATCAATCTGTTTCGGGGTATAGCCGATATTCTTCAGGGCTTCGGGCACCATGCGGTTGATGATCTTGAAATATCCGCCGCCGGCGAGTTTCTTGAATTTGACCAGGGCGAAATCCGGCTCGATCCCGGTGGTGTCGCAATCCATCACCAGGCCGATGGTGCCGGTCGGGGCGATCACCGTGGTCTGGGCGTTGCGATAGCCATGCTCCATGCCGAGCTCAAGCGCCTTGTCCCAGGCCATGCCCGCCGCAACGCTCAGCTTGGGGAAGGGATTATTGACAATATCAAGGGCGACGGGGAGGGTGGAAAGCTGTTCATATCCACCAGCCTCACCCAGCGCGGCCCGGCGGTGATTGCGGATCACCCGCAGCATATGCGCCTTGTTTTTTTCGTATCCGGCAAAGGCGCCAAGCTCGGCGGCCATTTCGGCCGAGGTGGCGTAGGACACGCCGGTCATCAGGGCGGAAATCGCCCCGCAGAGGGCGCGGCCCTCGTCACTGTCGTAGGACAGGCTGGAGGCCATGATCAGGCTGCCGATATTGGCGAAGCCGAGGCCGAGGGTGCGGAAGTCGTAACTGAGCTGGGCGATCTGTTTCGAGGGGAATTGCGCCATGGTGACGGAAATTTCCAGCACAATGGTCCACAGCCGGACGGCATGTTCAAACTCCTCAACCCTGAATTCGCCATTCTGATCGCGGAATTTCATCAGATTGAGGGAGGCGAGATTGCACGCCGTGTCATCAAGGAACATATATTCGGAACAGGGGTTTGACGCCCTGATTTCACCGGATTCGGGGCAGGTGTGCCAGTCATTGATCGTGGTGTGATATTGCAGGCCGGGATCGGCGCACTGCCAGGCGGCGGTGGCGATATCGTCCCATAATTCCCGGGCGGCGATTGTTTTGGTCACGGCGCCGTCCTTGCGGCTTTTCAGGCTCCAGTCGCTGTCATCCAGCACCGCTTCCATGAATTCGTCACTGACGCGCACGGTGTTGTTGGAGTTCTGTCCGGAAACGGTGACATAGGCTTCGGAATCCCAGTCGGTGTCATAGGTTTCAAATTCGATCTGGCTGTAGCCCTGTTTGGCGAATTGCATCACCCGCTGGCTGATGGCTTCGGGCACCAGTGAGTTGCGGGCGGCAATCAGGGCTGTTCTGAGCTGCTTGTTGACTTTCGGGTCGAGGCGGTCTTCTTCGGCGACATCCTGGGCGTGACAGGCCTTCATGACCTCTTTCATGTGTTTTTTGGTGATCTGGGAGCCGACAACCAGAGAGGCGACCTTCTGTTCTTCGGTCACCTTCCATTTAATGAAATCGGCCACATCGGGATGATCCACATCGACGATAACCATTTTGGCCGCCCGCCGGGTGGTGCCGCCGGATTTGATGGCGCCGGCCGCCCGGTCGCCGATTTTCAGGAAGCTCATCAGCCCCGATGAACTGCCGCCGCCGGACAGCGGTTCGCCCATGCTGCGAATATTGGAGAAATTGCTGCCGGTGCCGGAGCCATATTTGAACAGGCGCGCCTCCCGCGTCCACAGGTCCATGATTCCCCCTTCATTGACCAGGTCGTCGGAAACGCTCTGAATGAAGCAGGCGTGCGGCTGCGGATGCTCATAGGCGCTTTTTGACTTGGTCAGCTTGCCGCTTTCATGATCGACATAATAATGGCCCTGGGCCGGCCCGTCGATGCCATAGGCCCAATGGAGGCCGGTGTTGAACCACTGCGGGGAATTTGGCGCGCACATCTGATTCGCCAGCATGAAGCGCAATTCATCAAAAAAGGACCGGGCATCCGATTCTTCCGTGAAATAACCGCCCTTCCAGCCCCAATAGGTCCAGGTGCCGGCCAGCCGGTCAAAAATCTGCTTGGCGCTTGTTTCCGGGCCGTAGCGTTTTTCCCGGGGCAGTTTTTTAAGAGCGGCCTCATCCGCCGTCCGGCGCCACAGCCAGCTTGGCACATCATTTTCCTCAACCGTTTTCAGGCATTGCGGCACCCCGGCCTTGCGAAAATATTTCTGGGCCAGAATATCCGCCGCAACCTGGCTCCATTTCGAGGGAACTTCAAAGCCTTTTAATTCAAAAACAGCGGTCCCGTCCGGGTTTCGAATTTCACTGTCGGCGTTCCTGAAATCGATTCCGTGATAGGGTGACTGGTCTGATGACGTGAAGCGGCGGTTTATTTTCATCATTTGTCCTCGAAAAGTTTATTCTTATGGTTAAAGGTCGGTTAATTGGGAGAGATGAATTGTATAATAATTGCCGACCGGGCCATAGCATTTTTTTTATATATATTGTGGGTATGAGGGATTGACTTTCTATATGTGGTGGTCGGTCATGAGTCGGATCAGGGAAAGTCTGGGGATCGGGATTTTTTAAGTTCTTAACCGAATTTTGCTGTTTTTTGACGGAATGCGCCTTAATCTGGCCTGAAATGGATTTATAGTTGTTATGACAATGCCATCAAGGTATAGAAGGCAGGTAAAGTGACGAATTCTGTATTGGGAAAGTTTAAAATGGTTGCTCTGATTAGACGAATTTTCGGATGGTGGTACGGCGCTACAATTGGCACGCTCGTCCATACTTTTTTCAAAGGAACAAAAGTTGGCGAAGATGCCCAGGGTAATGCCTATTATCAGGAAAAGAACGGCGCCAGACGCTGGGTTATTTATAAAACGGATATTGAGGCTTCCAAGATCCCGCCGGAATGGCATATGTGGCTGCATCACACCGTCGATTATACCCCGGCCGAGAAAAAACCGGTGCGCAAGGAATGGGAAAAGGAACTGGAGCCCAACATGACGGGGACGGTTCACGCCTATTATCCGACCGGCAGCCTTAACGAGGGCGGCAAACGCAGCACAACGACGGGCGATTACGAAGCCTGGACGCCGGGCGCCTAAGTCAGAATAATAAAAGGGCAAATCCATATGGGAAATAATATCGTTGAAACATTGATGGGGGCGATTGTTCTGGTGATTGCCGGCGGTTTTTTGTATTTCGCCTTTAATCACGCCAATGTTTCGGCGAATGGCGGCAAGACCTATATCGCGAAATTCGACAAGGTTGACGGCCTGTCGGTCGGCAGCGATGTCAAAATCAGCGGCATCCGGGTCGGCTCCGTCACCAAGCAATATCTCGACAAGGACAGTTTTTATGCCGTGGTTGAAATCAGCATTGATCCCGGCATCAAACTGAGCGAAAGCACCTTCGCCAAAATCACTTCCGAAGGCTTGCTCGGCGGCAATTATCTTGTGCTTGACCCGGGGTATGAAGAAGATGAGATCCTCGAAGAGGGCGACGAGATCCCCAATACCCAGGGCGCTGTCGATTTCCTCAACCTGCTGGATAAATTCGCCGGATCAGACGACAAGGCCAAAGGTGAATAATGTCATATGGGGCCAGGGCATTATGTTTTATACTCATCGCCCTTTGTTATAGTTCCCTGACCCGGGCCCAGCAACAGACGCCGGAAAACGACCTTTATCAATCCCAGGCGGAAACGCCGGTTGTCGTGCTTTCCGCCCTCGACAAGATCACCACCCAACTGTCAACCATAGAAATCCGCCTCAATGAAACGGTTCATTTCGGCACCCTTGAAATCACCATGCGTCACTGCCGTTCCAATCCGCCGGAGGAAACGCCGGAGAGCATCGCCTTCCTCGAAATCGTCGATGTTGGACATAATCAGCAACGCAAGCAGGTTTTTACCGGCTGGATGTTCGCCTCGAGCCCGGCATTGTCGCCGCTTGAGCATCCGGTCTATGATGTCTGGGTCAAAAGCTGCAAAATCGTCTCCGGCGCGGAATCGACAGCCAGGGAATAGAAATCCCCTTCGGTTTCCAGGGCATTTTGCAGGCGCAGCTTATAATCATGGCGCGGGATTTCCAGAGCGCCGAACTGGGACAGGTGCGGGGTGATGAACTGGGTATCCAGCAGACTGTATCCGCCGGCCTTCAGGCGCGCCACAAGATAGGCCAGCGCCACCTTGCTGGCGTCGGTGACGGTATGGAACATACTTTCACCGCAAAAGGCGCCGCCGAGGGAAACGCCGTACAGGCCGCCGACCAGTTGATCGTCGCGCCAGCATTCGACCGTATGGACATATCCTTCGTCAAACAACTGGGCGTAAAGCGCGATGATCTGGTCATTGATCCAGGTTTCTTCCCGTCCTTTGACAGCGAGCGTCGCGGCGCAGCCTTCAATGACCTTGATAAAGGCCGTATCGAAGCGGATGTCGAAGGGTTGTTTGCGGATTTTCCTGGCCAGGCTGCGGGACAGATGAAACTGGTCGAGGGGGATGATCCCGCGCCTTTCGGGATCAACCCAGTAAACATCTGTCGAGGCGGCTTTTTCCGCCATCGGGAAAATGCCCTGAGCATACGCGTGAATGAGTAATTCGGCCGATATGTAGCTCATTATTCCATTGAATTCAGATAATTTTCCAACCAGTGAATATCATAGGCGCCGTTGACAAAATCATTTTCCCGGATCAAATGCTGATGCAGCGGGATTGTCGTCTTAATCCCGTCAATGACAAATTCCCCCAGCGCGCGCCGCAGGCGCATCAGGCATTCATTGCGGGTTTTGCCGTGCACAATCAGTTTGGCGATCATGCTGTCATAATAGGGTGGAATGTTATAGCCGGAATAGATGCCTGAATCGACCCGCACGCCCAGGCCGCCGGGCGTATGATAATCCCCGATCCTGCCCGGGTTCGGCATAAAGGTGAAGGGGTCCTCGGCGTTGATTCGGCATTCGATGGCATGGCCGGAAAATTTGACGTCCTCCTGACTGAAGGACAAGGGCAGGCCCATGGCGACGCGAATCTGCTCGCGGACCAGGTCGATGCCGGTGATCATCTCGGTGATTGGGTGCTCCACCTGGAGACGGGTGTTCATTTCAATGAAATAGAATTCGCCGTTTTCATAGAGGAATTCAATGGTGCCGGCGCCGACATAGCCAAGCCCCTTGATCGCGTTGCTGACGATTTCGCCCATCCGGTCCCGCTCATCGCTGTTGAGCGCCGGGGAGGGCGCTTCTTCGAGCACCTTCTGGTGGCGGCGTTGCAGGGAGCAGTCCCGCTCCCCCAGGTGACAGACATTGCCGTGTTTGTCGGCGATGACCTGAAATTCGATATGCCGCGGCAGGGTGAGGAATTTCTCCAGATAAACCGCATCATCGCCAAAGGACGCGCCGGCTTCTTTTTTACAGGAAGAAATTGCGCTGGCCAGTTCCTTTTCGCTGTGCACCACCTTCATGCCGCGTCCGCCGCCGCCCGACGCCGCCTTGACAATCACCGGATAGCCGATTTTTTTAGCTATTTTTTTCGCCTCGGTGATTTCATTGACCTCACCGTCGGAGCCGGGCACAACCGGAATACCGAGCTTTTTGACGGTTTCCTTGGCCGATATTTTATCGCCCATCAGGCGGATATGATCGGCGGAGGGGCCGATAAACTCGATGTTATGCTCGGCGACGATTTCAGAGAATTTATCATTCTCGGACAGGAAGCCGTACCCCGGGTGAATGGCGTCGGCGCCGGTAATTTCTGCCGCCGCGATGATCGAGGGAATATTCAGATAGCTGTCTTTTGACGCCGGCGGGCCGATACAGACGCTTTCATTGGCGAGCCGCACATGCATGGCGTCTTCGTCCGCCGTCGAATGAACCGCGACGGTCGCAATGCCCATTTCCTGGCAGGCCCGGTGAATGCGAAGGGCGATTTCACCGCGATTGGCAATCAATACTTTGTCAAACATAGAGGGGCTGTCCTTATTCAATAATGACAAGAACGTCACCAAATTCGACCGGCTGGGCGTTTTCAACCATGATGCCGGTTACGGTGCCGGCCTTCGGCGCATGAATATGGTTCATGACCTTCATGGCTTCGACAATCAGCAGGGTTTGACCGGCGGACACCTTGTCGCCCACCTTGATGAAATCATCACTGTCAGGATCAGGCGCGGTATAAACGGTTCCCACCATGGGGGATGTCACGGCGCCGGGGTGGTCCTTGTCTTCCGGGGCCGTGATATCGACCGTCGCAGGCGCGGCGGCCGGCGCCGCAACCGGCGCGGCGGCGACGGTTGTCACGGTATTGATATTGCGGGCAACCCGGATTTTTTTATCGCCGTCCTCAACTTCAATTTCAGTGAGGTCGGTTTCATTGAGCAATGTCGCCAGGTCACGAATAACATCCCGATCCACAAACATTTTTGGCATATATTACAGTCCCTTTTTATTTTAAACCAATATATCATTGAGCGCATCCAGCGCCAGAATATAACTCTTGTCCCCGAATCCGCAAATTACACCCGCCGCGACCGGTGAAATATAGGAATGATGCCGATATGGCTCCCGTGCAAAGATATTCGACAGGTGAACCTCAATGACCGGAAGGTCCGTCGTCTTCAAGGCGTCCAGGATGGCGATCGACGTGTGGCTATAGGCGCCGGCGTTCAGGATGATGGCGCGATTTCCGCGGCCGGCCTGCTGAATCCAGGTGACAAGCTCGCCTTCGCTGTTGCTCTGGCGGAAATCAATGGAATATCCCAGTTTTTCGGCGTGCGCGATGACTTTCTGTTCAATATCGCCGAGGGTGCCGGTCCCGTATATTTCCGGCTCCCGCATGCCCAGCATATTCAGGTTCGGGCCGTTCAGCACCAGTATTTTTTTATCACCGCCTTGTGTCATAGCAACCTGTATCGTTAATTTATGTCGCAATATATAATGTTTTACTGTCGCTTTGAAAACCAAGAATATACATTTGACCTGGATTATTTGTGAACTATAAAGGATTGAGTTAAATCTGCATAGTCAAAGTGTCATAAACCGGGATAGAAATTCGTGATTGAAATTACCATTAACGGCGACCCGCATCAGATGGATGACGGTCTGAATCTTGTTGAACTGCTGCAGCGTTTAAAACTGGACCCGACAAAGGTCGCCATTGAAAGAAACCTTGAAATTGTCCCCAAAACAACTTATCAGGATGTGACTGTTTCACATGGCGACAGGCTGGAAATTGTACATTTTATAGGTGGTGGAAAATAATATGACCGATCAGATCAACGATACATTCAACATTGCCGGTAAAGATTTTAGCTCCCGCCTGATTGTCGGTACGGGGAAATACAGGGATTTTGACGAAACCGCGCGCGCCGTGGCCGCGTCCGGCGCGGAAATTGTCACTGTCGCCGTGCGCCGGGTCAATGTGATGGATCCGAACCAGCCGGTGCTGATGGATTATCTTGATCCGAAGAAATATACCTATCTGCCCAATACGGCCGGCTGTTTTACAGCAGAAGACGCCATCCGGACATTGCGTCTCGCCCGGGAAGCCGGCGGCTGGAATCTGGTCAAGCTGGAGGTGCTGGGGGATCAGAAAACCCTTTATCCCAATATGACGGAAACTCTGAAAGCGGCGGAAATCCTGATCAGGGAAGATTTCGATGTGATGGTTTATTGCAGCGACGATCCGATCATGGCCGCCCGGCTCGAGGAATTGGGCTGCTGCGCCATTATGCCGCTGGGCGCGCCGATCGGCTCCGGTCTTGGCATTCAGAACCCGGTGCAGATCAGATTGATCGTCGAGCAGGCCAATGTGCCGGTTCTGGTCGATGCCGGGGTCGGGACGGCGTCCGACGCCGCCGTCGCCATGGAGCTCGGCTGTGACGGGGTCCTGATGAATACGGCGATTGCAGAGGCCGGTGATCCGGTCCTTATGGCGCGAGCGATGAAGCTTGCGGTGGAGGCCGGTCGGGCGGCATATCTTGCCGGCAGAATGCCGAAGAAAATGTATGCCGACCCGTCGTCACCCCTGGCGGGACTGATTTAACATTCCGGTTTATTTGGCGGCCTCCGCCAGTTGGCGGCGGGTTCTGGCGATGATTTTCACCAGTTCCTCGTAGGGAACGGCGCCGGGAATGATCGCGTCGCCGATCACAAAGCCCGGCGTGCCGTTTATTTCCAGCGCCTCGGCCAGGCTGTGATTGATCTGCAGGTTCCGATCCATCAGCGGACTGGTCATATCCTTGGCCAGCGCCTGCTCATCAAGGCCGACATCACGGGCGATTTCAAAAATACGTTCTTCGGTCAGATTGCCGGTGTTTTTCAGCAGGGCGATATGGAATTGTTCATATTTCCCCTGCTTCATGGCCGCCATGGCCGCCTTGGCGGCAATATATGAGCTTTCAGACAGAACGGGCAGTTCCTTGTAGATGATCCGTAAATCGGAATCTTCCTTTTTCAGCCGCTCAAGGGTCCTGAGCGCGCCCTTGCAATAGCCGCAGTTATAATCAAAAAATTCGATCAACGTGACATCGCCCTTGGGATTGCCGCCGATATAACTAAATCCGTCATCATAAAGCCGGGTATGGTTTTGCTGCAGCATCGCTTTTTTGGCCCGGCTTTGCAGGATTTGAATGGCTTCGGGCAGAATTTCCGGATGTTCAAGGATATAGTCCCGGATCATGTTGTTGATTGCCTCTTTTTGCTTTTGGGAAAACTGGCCTGGCTGTTCCGCCGCGGCGGCATTGGCGGCCAGAATGCTAAATCCGGCAAAAAGCGTCAGAAGGGTTTTGGTAAATTTGATCATAATGCGTATTTAAACTTTCCTGTGTTTTTTAGCCTGTCTTTTTGTATGCGGCTTTTATGTGATTTTTCTCATCGCGCTGTTCCTGTTTTTTCCGCTCCTTGTCCGACATATTTGACTCGGTGATGACCAGAATATCCTGGGCGCGCATCCATTGCGGCGAATTTTTCGGCAACTGGTCAACGGCATGTTTGGCGTTGATCATGGCCCCGCGCAGATTCCCCACAAGCAGGAAACGTTCCGCCGTGGCGTAATAGGTCATCGCCTCATTCTCCGCCCGATGATAGGCGACGGAAGCCTGATGCCAGGCGAAAGAATTATGGGCGTCCCGCGACAGGGCGTATTCAAGGTGGGTCAGGGCCTCCTCAAGATATTGATTGTTTTCCGTCGCAATGAGGGACTGGGCCAGCGAAACCCTGATCAAAGGCTCGTCCGGCAGATATTTCACCGCATTGCGATAGGGCGTGATCGATTCTTCGATCCGGCCGTTTTCAAATAAAATCTGCCCCTTGGTTTCCCAGAAAAAAGGATCTCGCGGATTTTGCGCCAGCAGCTGATCGAGTTCCGCCAGCGCCTCTGCAACCTTGTGTTTTTTATGATAGGCGAAGGCGCGGGCATATCGCGCATAGAGGCTCTGATCGCTCACCGGATATTTGTTCAGGGTTGCATATTCCGGCTTGAGGTAGCCATAAAGCTTGGCCTGAAGGCGCTTGAATTCATGGGCGATCGCCTTTGGTGTTTCCACCTTGTAATAGGGCGAACTTTCGACCCGTTCCCGCAGCTTGGAAATCCGCAGGCTGCCCACGGGATGGGTGCTGGCATAGGGGTCGCGATAGCGTTCGGACATGAGTTCCTGATCGCCGAGGAATTCCAGGAATTCAATCAGCCCTTCGCCGGACTGACCGGATTTCTCCAGAAAAGTAAGGCCGGCCTGATCGGCGGCGGATTCCTGTGTCCGGCTGTATTTGAGGAAGGTTCGCGTGCCGACCTGCTGACCGCCGAGGATCAGGGCCATACCGGCGTCGCCGGACCCCGCCGCAATGGCCGCCGCCCCCAGAATCGCCCCGATCAGGGTCATGACGGTCGCGCTTTGGATGCCGTCAGAAAAGCGCGACAGATGCCCGCCGGTGATATGGCCGGTTTCATGGGCGATGACGCCGATGACCTGATTGGCGTCATTGGCGCTGAGCAACAGCCCGGAATGGAGGAAGATATTCTGGCCGCCGGCGACAAAGGCGTTGAGGGTATTGTCATTGATCAGGTAGGTATGGACCGACTCATTATCCAGATCGGCGGCCTTGAAAATCGGTTCGGACATGTGGCGGATAATTCTTTCGATTTCCGCATCGCGCAGGATCGACAAACCGCCGCCTTTCCTGGCGTGACTGTAGTCAGTCATCCCGAGAGTAAAAATCAGCGCCAGGCACAGGAGCTGACTGGGGAAATGGATATTGATTTTCTTAAGCATGATGTCACGTTAGTTATTGATTTTTCATTCGTCAATTGGAATAGCCGTTTTCGGGATAACAATTCAGTGTTAATTTCACGTTTCTATAGCAGACCATGCAAACCCCGGACAAGCCGAACCCTAGGCGATCAATATGATAAAAATAAGGCCCGACGAATTGCCGGGCCTTACGATGAAATCAAAAAAATCTGCTCAAAGTTCAGCCGAAAGTCCGCTGCCACCAGCCGGATTTTTTCGGCTTGTTGGGGGCATCATCTTCCGCCGGTGTGCTCTCGACCGGTTTTGCAGGCTTTTCTTCCGTCACAGGCTGTGCAGGTTCCGGCTTGCTTTCCGGTTTACTTTCCGGCTTGTCGGCAGCCTTATCGGCAACTTTCTCCGCACTATCCGCTTTATCAGACGCCTTTTTGCGGCTGCGCGCCTGGGGCGGGTAGGGACGGCGGGCGGGCTTCTTCGCGGCGCTTTCCGGTTTTTCCGCCGTATCCTCGGACGTGACCGCGCTTTCCTCAGACGCCGCCTGTCCGGCGCTGCTGTCATCGTCCTTTGGCTTGCGGCTGCGCCTGCGCCGTTTGGGTTTTTCTTCCCCAGTCTCGGGTCCGGTGTCAGGCCTGGAGTCAGGCGCTGACGCCTCCGCCGTTTTCGCGACGGCTTCTTGCAGGGCGCTGCTTTCATCCGGTTTGACCGCCGTGTCTTCCGGTGAGGCGGCCGTTTCGGTCACCTGATCGGTTCCGGTTTCACCTGGTTGCGGTTTGTTGCTCCGACGGCGCGGGCGACGCCGGCGCCGGGGCTTGCCATCGGCGTCCTTCCGGTCGTCAGCTGAAACATCCGCATCACCGGAAGATTTTGCTTCCTTTGCCGGTTTTTCGACCGGCTGGTCGCCGGTCTTGCGGGACTGGCTGCGCTGGCGATTGCGGCGCGCCCCCCCGCTTCGGTCGTCGCGGGCGTCCTGACCGGCCGTTTTGCCGGGCTGCATGCTGCTTTGCCTTTCCGGTCTCTTCTGATCAGAGCCCGGCAGTTCAAGCTTGTATCCTGCTTCGGTCAGGGTGGCGTCAATCGTCACCTCGATGGACAGATTATATTGTTCTTCGAGGCTGAGCAGTTTTGCCCGTTTGTTGTTCAGCAAATATACCGCCGTCTGTTCCGGCAGATGAATAATCACTTTGTTGTTGCGGCCGCGAATGCCTTCTTCCTCGAGGGTGCGGATAATGTGCAATGCCTGGGTTTCCACCGAGCGGATCACCCCGGCGCCTTCGCAATGAGGGCAGGTGCGGGTGCTTGATTCCAGAACCCCGGACCGCAGCCGCTGGCGGGACATCTCAAGCAGGCCGAAGGAGCTGATCCGGCCGACCTGAATACGCGCCCGGTCGGATTTCAGGCATTCCTTCAGTCTTTGCTCGACAGCCCGGTTATTGCTTTTGACCTCCATGTCGATGAAGTCAATAACAACCAGGCCCGCCATATCCCGCAGGCGAAGCTGGCGGGCGACTTCCTCGGCGGCTTCGAGGTTGGTTTTTTTCGCGGTTTCCTCGATATTGCGTTCTTTGGTCGCCTTGCCGGAGTTGACGTCAATGGAGACCAGCGCCTCAGTCGGGTTAATCACGATATAGCCGCCGGATTTCAATTGCACGATTGGCGAATACATGGAATCGAGCTGGCTTTCCACCTGATAACGGTGAAGCAGCGGTGTCCGGTCCGTGTAATGCTTGATCTTGCGGGCGTGACTGGGCATCAGCAGTTTCATAAAGGAGCGCGCGGTCTTATAGCCCTGTTCGCCTTCAACAAGAATCTCGTCGATTTCGCGGGTGTAGAGATCGCGGATGCTGCGCTTGATCAGATCGCCTTCTTCATTGATCATCACCGGGGCGATGGACTTCAGGGTCCGTTCGCGAATGCCTTCCCATGTCCGGATCAGATAATCAAAATCCCGTTTGATTTCGGTTCTTGTCCGGCTGTGGCCGGCGGTGCGGATAATGCAGGCCATGCCGCTTGGCATCTTCAGGTCGGCGAGTATTTTCTTGAGCGACTTGCGGTCGCCGGCATTGGCGATCTTGCGGCTGACGCCGCCGCCATGCAGGGTATTGGGCATCAGGACGCAATAGCGGCCGGGCAGGGACATATATGTGGTCAGCGCCGCCCCCTTGTTGCCGCGTTCTTCCTTGACGACCTGGATCAGGAGAATCTGGTTTTTCTTGATCACTTCCTGAATTTTATATTTGCGGCGCAGCCCCTTGGCGACTTTGATGCGCAGTCTGGCTTCGGCGTCTTCCTCATCCAGTTCAAGGGAACCGGTCGTTTCGGTTTCCAGGTCGTCTTCGTCATCCTGTGAGTCGATATTCTCGTCCCGGCTCAGATCAGACGCCGCCATATCATCGTCGGCGAAAGTCTCGTCATCTGCGGCGGCTTCAGCAGCGTCGGCGGTGACTTTTTCGCTGATGCTGTCCGGTTCCTGCACGGACTCGGCCTTGACAGCGGAGTTCTCCGCAGGGGCTTGCGTATCTGGCGACGGGTCATCTTCCTGACCGTCAGATTGCGCCTCATCGGCGGATTCTGCTTCCGGTTTGTCGGCCTGGGCCGATTTGCCGCGCGTTCTTCTGCGGGATTTTCTTTTCGGCTTTTCTTCCGGCGCGTCATCCTCGTCATCAAGGATGGAGGCATAGGCCGCCGATTCTTCGGCAATCAGCGCCTCCCGGTCGGCGACCGGAATCTGATAATAATCAGGGTGGATTTCACTGAAAGCGAGGAACCCGTGGCGGTTTCCGCCATATTCGACAAAGGCCGCCTGCAGGGAAGGTTCTACGCGGGTGACTTTGGCGAGATATATGTTGCCTTTGATTTGCTTCTTGGCGGAAGATTCGTAATCAAATTCCTCAACTCGGTTTCCATGAACGACGGCGACACGAGTTTCTTCCTCGTGCGACGCATCGATTAACATTCTTATTGTCATTAACTTTTTCTCCACAACCGTGACCGCTCGAGCCGAATATGCCAGGGGCATATAAAAGGCGTGCTGGTTTCAGGCTGCTATATTTCTTGGGGGTTACATAGGAAGCGCCCACGGACTTACAAAAGGTATAAATCAGCGCAGTGAGGAGGGACATATCGTCCGCCTTTGTAAACTGCGGCATAACCTTGATGCTGAGAGCACTGGAATTCATCTATAGTGTTTCTTTTGTTCTTTTGATTACCCGATCCCGGGCAATCCTTTATTATCACGGCTCTGTCATGCCACACACCATGCCCGCCGCCCCAAAAAATTCGGGGTATTTTAAAGACTGGCGCTTGAACCGGGAGCCGTTTGTTGCATATCAAACATTTGACAGCATTTATAACATAACCATACAATGGCCACTCTACAATAGGGAATATGTTTATTTGATAAAATAATATTTAAGATTTCTCTGTTAAACAAATATTTTATTACATATATTTCGGGATATTCACTGATTTGGCGCAACAGAACTGAAATGAGACGTATCATTCAGGAAATAGTAAAAAAATGTTTGGTGGTTATTCTCGGCGGCGTCTTCCTGCACATATCCACAGTCGGGGTCATGGCGAAACCGCCCGAGGTGTCCGCCATACGCATCGGCAGCAGCAAAAACAATACGCGCTTCGTTCTTGACCTTGATCAGAATATTAAATTCAATATTTTTACCCTCGCCAATCCCAACCGGGTCGTCATTGATATTACGGAAGTCGAATGGAAAACCAATTATGGCGGCGCCAAGGGCAGCGGCTATATTGATCGCTATCGTTATGGCTTGTTCAAGCCGGGGACGTCGCGGATTGTCCTTGATGTGAAAAACCCGGTTACGGTTGACCGGGCCTTCATCATGAAGCCGCGCCAGAAGAAACCCTACAGGTTTGTGGTTGACCTGAAGAAGGCCAGCTATGAAGCATTCATCAGAAATGTCAAAAAGCCGATCCCGCAGCAGGCGCGGAAAAGGCCGGAAACCGCCCCGATGCAGGACCTGAGAAGTCAACGCAGCAAGAAACTGATTGTCCTTGACCCGGGGCATGGCGGTCATGATCCGGGCAATCTGGGCGGCGCGGGATATCGGGGGTTTCCTGAAAAAACCGTCGTTCTGTCCGCCGCCCGCACCATCCAGAAAACATTGGAGGCGACCGGGCGCTATCAGGTGGTCATGACCCGGAACCGGGATGTCTTCCTCAAACTGCGGGACAGAAGCCGCATCGCCCATCGCCGACAGGCTGATCTTTTTATTTCCATCCATGCCGATTCCTTCCGCAGCTCGAAAGTCCGCGGCGCCACGGTCTATACCCTGTCGGAACGCGCCTCGGACAAGGAAGCCGCCGCCATGGCCGCCCGGGAAAACAAATCGGACATTATTGCCGGAATGGACCTTGAGGAGGAAATCGACATCGTTCAATCCATCCTGATCGACCTTGTGAAACGGGAAACGATGAATTTATCGAGCAGTTTCGCCAATGAACTGATTCCCCAGTTGCAAAAGGTCGTGCTCCTCAGGACCCGACCCCACCGGACGGCGGGGCTGATTGTGCTCAAAGGGCTTGATGTGCCGTCTGTTCTGGTGGAGCTCGGTTATCTGACCAACAGCCAGGACGCCAAACTGCTGATGCAGAAAGAGACCCAGCAGAATATCGGAAAATCAATTGTCAAGGCGGCGGATCATTTTTTCAGCAAGACCTATGTGGCCAATTAACGGGGCCCTTTCGCAGACTGATGTGCGGCGATTTTCCTTATTTTTCTTGATACGGTCATTGTGGTGACATATTTAATGTTTACTAGTATGAGCAACAGAACAAGCCTTTGACTTGATTGGACGAAAGTCTTTATGACGACGGTAAAGAACAAATATAGCCTGCTGAAGAATATCCTCGGCGCGACGGTGGCTGCCCTGTTGATCGGTGCGGTCGCGGTTGTCGCGGGGATTATCTATATCCTTAATCATTATGGCAAGGACCTGCCGGATTATTCCCAACTGACCAATTATGAACCGCCGATCGTCAGCCGTATTTACGCCGGTGACGGCAGTCTGCTGTCTGAATACGCCAAGCAAAAACGTCTGTTCATTCCGATCTCGGCCGTGCCGCCCCGGGTGATTCAGGCGTATCTTTCCGCCGAGGACAAAAATTTTTACAGTCATAGCGGTTTGGATTACGTGGGCCTGATGCGGGCTGTCGTCGTCAATATCAAGAATATGTTCAGCAGCCGAAGAAAAGTCGGCGCCTCGACCATTACCCAGCAGGTCGCGAAGAATTTTCTGCTTTCCGGCGTTCAGACCTACGAGCGCAAAATCAAGGAAGCGATTCTCGCCTACCGCATCGAAAAAGCCTTTACCAAGGATCAGATTCTGGAGCTTTATCTCAACGAAAATTACCTGGGCTATGGCTCATATGGCATTGCGGCGGCGGCGCTGAGCTATTTCAACAAACCCATCGACCAGTTGGCGCTTGAGGAAATCGCCTATCTGGCCGCCGTGCCGAAAGCGCCGAGCAATTATCATCCGATCCGCCAGTATGAGCGGGCCGTGGGGCGGCGCGACTGGGTGCTGAAACGAATGCATGAGGAAGGCTATATCTCGGAATCGGAAATGCAGGAGGCGCAGGCGAAACCCCTGGTCACCGCCGACCGCAACCGGACCCGGACCTTCAAGGCGGAATATTTTACCGAAGAAGTCCGCCGCGAATTGAAAAGCATGTATGGCGATCAGGAACTGTATGAGGGCGGTCTGTTTGTCAGAACATCCCTCATGCCGGAATATCAGACCATCGCCGAACGGGAACTGAAAAAGGGCCTGATCGCCTATGACCGCCGTCATGGCTGGCGGGGGGCGCTGGCCCATATCTCCCTGGATGAAACGCCCGGCCTTAGCGAAAGGCTTGAAAAACTCACCCAGATCGTGAACCGGGACATCCCCCTTGGCGTCACAAGCTGGCGACTGGCGCTGGTGACGGAAACCGCTGCGGACCGGGCGCATATTCTGCTGCCGGACGGCGACCACGGGCGGATTGATCTGGCGGAAGTCAAATGGGCCCGGCCATGGCTCAAAAAGGAGTTTCTCGGACCGAAAGTTGAGAAAGTGACCGATGTTCTGGCCGCCGGCGACGTCATTATCGTCGAGGAGGTCTTCACGAAGGCCGCCCGCCGGAATGCGGACAATCGGGCGGCTTCGGACGGCATTGAATCGGAAGACGTCGATACCGTAACGCGCTACTTTGGCCTGCGCCAGATTCCGGAAATCAATGGCTCCCTGGTGGCGATGGACCCCCATACCGGCCGGGTGCTGGCCATGGTCGGCGGCTTTGATTACAAACGCAGCGAATATAACCGCGCAACACAGGCCAAACGCCAGCCCGGTTCCGCCTTTAAACCCTTTGTCTATGCCGTGGCGCTGGAACATGGCTTTACGCCGTCGAGCCTGATCCTTGACGCGCCCTTTGTCATCGAACAGGGGTACGGGATGGGCAAATGGAAGCCGCAGAATTCCAGCAACAGGTTTTACGGGGCGAGCACGCTGCGCCTTGGACTGGAAAAATCCCGCAACCTGATGACGGTGCGCCTGGCCCAGTTCCTGAAAATGGACAGCATTGCCGAAATCGCCGAACGCATGCATATCATGGATAATATGCCCAAAGTATTGTCCATGTCCCTCGGGGCGGGGGAATCGACCCTGCTGCAGATGACGACGGCGTATGGCATGATCGTCAATGGCGGCAAGGAAGTCACCCCGACATTTATTGACCGCATCCAGGATCGCCAGGGCAAGACCATCTTCCGTCATGATGACAGGCCGTGCGAGCTTTGTCAGGTCGAGGAATGGCAATATCAGGCCGAACCGGAAATCCCGGATAACCGCAAAGAGGTTCTCGACCCCGTGACATCCTATCAGCTGGTGTCCTTGATGGAAGGCGTGGTCCAGCGCGGGACCGGCATCAGGATCAAGGCCCTGCACAAGCCGCTCGCCGGCAAGACCGGCACCTCCAACGACAGTTTCGATACCTGGTTCATCGGCTTTTCGCCGGATCTGGTTGTCGGCGTCTTTGTCGGTTTTGACCAGCCGCGCTCGTTGGGGAAACGGGAGGAGGGGGCCTCGGTCGCCGTGCCGATTTTCCGGGATTTTATGAAGGAAGCGACCCGGAACGCCCCGGTCATCCCGTTTCGTATCCCCCCGGGAGTGCGGTTGGTGCGGGTCAATCCCAAAACCGGCCAGATTGCCGAAGCCGGGGAGAAAACCACCATCCTCGAAGCCTTCCGGCAGGGAAGCTTTCCAACAAAAAACGGCGAAGTACTTGACGGAATCAATTCTCTGGTGCAAACAAAGACCAAGCTCCGCACGGGTACCGGCGGAATCTATTAAAAACAAGAACTTGGTTGCAAAGAGTATGAAAGCCGAAACAGAAACGTTAATCGACAAAATCAAGCAGTCGCTCGCACTGCTGAGGAGGCATCTTTGACTGGGATGTCGCCCTTGACAGACTGGAAGAGCTGACCGCCCTTTCGGAAGATCCCGATCTGTGGAATGATCCCGATAAAGCGCAGAAACTGATGCAGGAAAAGAACCGGCTGGAACAGTCGATCAGCCTGTGCAATGAAGTTGATCAGGAACTGAGCGATAATATCGAACTGATCGAGATGGGGGAGATGGAAGGGGATGAGGAGATCATCGCCGAAGCGGAAAGCGCCATCGAATCCCTGACCGGCAAGGCGGGGGAAATGGAGCTGCAGACCCTGCTGTCCGGGGAAGCGGACGCCAATAACGCCTATCTGGAGATTCATTCCGGCGCCGGCGGCACGGAAAGCCAGGACTGGGCCAACATGCTGCTCAGAATGTATATGCGCTGGGCCAACGCCCATGGCTGCAAAGTCGACCTGATTGAACAGCATAGCGGCGATGAGGCCGGCATCAAATCCGCCACCATCCAGATCAAAGGTGAAAACGCCTATGGCTGGCTGAAGACGGAAAGCGGCGTACATCGCCTGGTGCGGATTTCGCCCTATGATTCCAACGCGCGGCGTCACACCAGTTTCGCCAGCGTCTGGGTCTATCCGGTCATTGACGATAATTTCGAGGTCGAGGTCGAGGAAAAGGACCTGCGCATCGATACCTACCGGGCGTCCGGCGCCGGGGGACAGCATGTCAACACCACCGACAGCGCGGTGCGGATCACCCATATTCCGTCAAATATCGTCGTCCAGTGCCAGAATGACCGCTCCCAGCATAAAAACCGGGCGACGGCGATGAATATGTTGAAAGCCCGCCTGTATGAAGCGGAATTGCAGCGCCGCGAGGAAGAGGCCAACGCCACCCACAGCAGCAAGTCGGAAATCGGCTGGGGCCATCAGATCCGCTCTTATGTCCTGCAGCCCTATCAAATGGTCAAGGACCTGCGCACGGGCGTCGAATCCGGCCAGCCGGACAAGGTGCTGGATGGCGATATAGACGCCTTCCTCAATGCCGCCCTCGCCGCCCGGGTCCACGGTGAAACCGCAGAGGTCGAGGACATCGAATAAATCCGTTCAGACACAAAAAAAGCGTTCAAACCAACTATTTGAGCGCTTTTTTTTATTTAACACATCAGGAAAAATTCGTCTCTTTCCGTGACTAATCCATTTCAAATAACGTTCAGGCCAGTTTCTGCGGCGGGATTTTGGTGTCCGCGGGCTTGGTGGTTGATGTTGCCGGAGCCTTGTGATCCTGCGCCTTGTCCTGGGTCGCGTTGGTCTTGTGGGTCAGGCTGCCTTCGATAAAGGCGCCGGCCTCGACGCTCAGCGTTTCATGGAACAGGTCGCCCTTGACCTTGGCGGATTTTTCCAGGCGGATATTGCGTCCCTTGATCTGGCCATTGACCGACCCTTTGATAATGACTTCCTCGGCGGTGACAATTCCCTGCACGGAACCGTGTTCGCCGATGGTCAGGGAGGCGCTGCGGACATCGCCTTCGACGGCGCCGTCAAGCTGTATTTCGCCGAGAGTCGTAATGTCGCCCTTGATGGTGACGTCAGAGCCGATAATGGATGGGGCGGAATTCGCCGGGCGTGTCGGTTTGTTCATGGTGTTAGCTGTCATACTCTTGTCGTTGGATTTTGAGAACATTATCTGCTGCCTTGAAAATATTAAATGGATTAATAGGTTTCCCGTTGAACCAGATCTCATAATGAAGATGGGGGCTGGTGCTGCGTCCTGTTGATCCCATTAAGCCGATTTCCTGTTCCAGTGTCACACGGTCTCCTTTTTTGACCTTTATCTTGGAAAGATGACCATATCGTGACCGAAATCCATTTCCGTGATCA
The DNA here is from genome assembly GCA_048266545.1 of Paremcibacter sp. Taxonomy (GTDB): domain Bacteria; phylum Pseudomonadota; class Alphaproteobacteria; order Sphingomonadales; family Emcibacteraceae; genus Paremcibacter. Next base: position 69,243 of record JBLWZH010000005.1, read on the forward strand.
ATTTCGATAAAATTGCCGTAAGCGCCGTTGCGACCGGCCTTGATTACCGTCCCGTCAGCCGAGGCGTAGATCGGCGTCTTCCACCATCCCGCCATGTCGATGCCGTGGTGGCGCGCCCATTTTTTCCTGAAGGGGTCCTTGCGAATGCCGAACCCGCTGGAGATATAATATTTTTTCGCCGGCTTGCCGACGGGGATGTGCTGCACGGAATTTTCAAGGTCGATCAAGCGGTTGTGATAGGTGTAAAGTTTGGCGAAAGGCTCGTTGGTGGACAGGTCAGTATCACTGTTTTCCGCATACAGGATAAAGGGTCCCCCCATGGCCATCGACAGGGAAGGCCGGTTCTCCGCCAACTGCATCAGCTTGTGCGCCTTGATGCCGGATTTCTGCAATGTGCTTTCGACATATTCGATTTTGTTCGAAAGGCGGGCGATCATCCGTTCCGCCAGCGCCTGCTGCTGCTGTTCGATCCGGCTGAGGCTGAAGGCCAGGTTATTCAACTGGTTATGATGTTCGGCAAAAATTTTGTCGGCGGGGGAATCCGCGTGCTTGTCGCTGACCGGAAAGGGGGCTTTCAGCGGTTCCCGGGTTTCATCACCATCCCCGCCAGTGGTATCCATGACATTATCCTCAACAGGCGCGGACAGCGATTTATCGGCGTCGAGCAATTGCTGCAGGTAAATCTGCCGCTGTTCCAGCGCCTTGGTGGATTTGGCGATGTCATTTTTCAGTTGATCAAACTGCTGATTGGCGGCGTGGTATTTTTCTTCCGTCTGGACCAGTTCCATATCCTTCGCCGCCAGAATTTCGGCCCGGAAAATAAAACTGTATGTGGTGACAGCAGACCAGATCACGACCCCTGACAGGACGGAGGTGATCAATAACTGGCTTCTGCGGGAGATGGAGATAAAGCGGACAATGCCGTTGGTCCTGAAATACAGTTGCCTTTCAGGAAACAGCCGCTCCGTTAACACTTTCAATTTATTGATTAAATTGACTATATCCCTCATCCTTTCACCAAAATCGGGTCAAACTTCTCATCTGACCTTCTTTTTATAGGCCGCATTTGATACTAAAGCGTAAAAAAAATCAATAATTTTCACCACATTGGGTGAATTTTTGCGATAAATTTCATGAAAACAAGGGGTTAGTCCGGCGATCATCGGAGCGCTTTTACCGCCTCCAGAACTTCCGCCGCATGGCCCTTGACCTTGACCTTGCGCCAGATATTGCGGATAACGCCAGCTTCATCAATCAGAAATGTCGCCCGCTCAATGCCCATATATTCCCGGCCATAGAGTTTTTTCTGAACCCAGACCGTATAGGCTTCGCACAAAACGCCCGCTTCATCGGATAGCAGGCTGATGCAGAGATCCTGCTTGCCGATAAAATTCTGATGCCGTTTGATGCTGTCTTTCGACGCGCCAAGAATGACGGCGTTTTCCGCCTCAAATTCGGCCTTCAGGGCGCTGAAGTCCCTGGCTTCCGTCGTACAGCCCGGCGTGCTGTCCTTGGGGTAAAAGTAAAGCACGAGTTTTTTCCCCTTGAAATCATCAAGGGAGCGCATTTCACCCGTCTGGTCCGGCAGGGAGAAACCGGGGGCTTTGTGGCCTGTTTCAAGCATTTTTCATCCTTCGCTGTTTTGAGTCTGGTCGCCGTCGTCCTCTGAGGAGGCCACTATAATTTTTTCGGCGGGGGCTGCAATAATTTCCTGATAAATTCCGGTGACTTTCGCCTGAATCTTGCGAAGGCGCGTTTCAAGCTGACCTAAAGACGCGGCGTCAAATCGCTCGCACAGGGTCCGGATCAATTCCTGCGGCTGTTCGGTGAAACTGGTTCCGCTGCCCATGGAGAGCCGCAAAATCACCTGCAGATCCTGCATGAAGGCGCAGGCGCCATGCAGGGTTTCGGCTTTTTTTTCTGGCACTATTTTATGCGCCTTTAACTGCGCAATCTGGTCCAGCGTGTTGGCGGTGAGGATTTCCGGCTGGTCCGGCGCATGTTTGAGGATCAGATACTGGCAGATAAACTCAATATCGACCAGGCCGCCGCGAACATGCTTGATCGACCAGATATTGTCGGTGCCGAATTCGGCCCGCAGCTTGTCGCGCATTTCGGCGGTATCTGCCAGCAATTTATCGGGATCACGTTTTCTGGCCTTGAGGGCCTTGTGGACCACGTGGTTGATTTTTTCCTGCAGGTCAGGGCTGCCGGTGATGGTTCGGCCGCGGGTCAGCGCCAGATGCTCCCAGGTCCAGGCGTTTGTCTTCTGATATTCTTCGAAGCTTTCCAGGGTCACGGCAATCGGACCGGCATTGCCGGAAGGTCGCAGACGCATGTCAATTTCATATAATCTGCCTTCGCCGGTCATGGCGGTCAGGGCGTTGATATACTGCTGGCTGAGGCGAGCGAAATAATGATTGACGGTCAAGGGTTTGGCTCCGTCAGACATCTGCGATTTATCAGGGGCGTCATAGATGAAAACCAGATCAAGATCGGATGTGGTGGTCAGTTCCCGCCCGCCAAGCTTGCCCAGCGCCAGCACAACAAACTGGCCATCGCGGAGACTGCCGTGCTTTCGGGCGAATTCCTTTTGAACCTCCACCAGCATGACTTCCAGAATGACGTCGGCCACCAGGGAGAGGTTTCCACCGGCAACCGTGGCGTCAACCCGGTTGCGCAGGATCTGAACCCCGACCTGAAATTTATGCTCATTGGCCCATTTGCGGATAATATCCAGCACATCCTGAAAATCCTTGGCGGGGCCGAGTTGGCCTTCGAGGTGAGTCCTGAGCTGATCGGTGGTAAAGCGCGTTTCAAAGAAATCCTGATTGAGAACGGCGTCCAGCAACAGCGGCCGCTTCGCCAGCTGATCCGACAGTTTCGGCGCGATGCCGATGATCTCGGCCAATAGCTCCAGCAGCCAGGGCTGGGCCTTGATAAAGGAAAAAAGCTGAACGCCGGAGGGCAGGCGGGAGATGAATTCATCAAATTTCCTAAAAGACACGTCCGGGTTGGCCAGTTTGCCGAAATGCACCAGAATTTCCGGAATCAGCCCCTGGAGGAGTTTTCTCGCCCGGGCCGTGCGGCAGGCCCGGTAACGGCCGCGCAACCAGGTCTGGATAAGGTCATAAATGGCCTTGGAATCTTCATAACCGGAAGATTCAATCTGATTCAGGGTCGCCTCGTGATAGCGGCCTTCGGGAAAGGCCAGGAGAGCGTCTTTTTCCTCCTCCTGATGGGCGTCTTTCAGTAAATCGGTGAACAGGCGGTGGACATTTTCCTGATGATGATGAAGGTCATGTTCAAAATCCGACCGGTTTTGATAGCCCATGAAGGCGGTGATCCGCTCCAGTTCCGGCTCATGGTCCGGCATCATGTGGGTCTGATCGTCATTTATCATTTGAAGCCGGTGTTCAAGAGTGCGGTAATAAACATAGGCCTCTTGCAGTTTCTGATTGTCATCGGGAGATAATTTGTGATTTTCCACCAGGGCGCCCAGGGCGTCACAGGTCGCCGGTTGCCGGAGTTCCGGTTCCCGTCCGCCGGATATGAGCTGAAAAATCTGGGCGTAAAATTCAATTTCCCGAATGCCGCCATGCCCCAGCTTGACATCATACCCGGCAAAGCAAAATCTGTTATGGCCATGGTGGTGATGGATCAGCTTCTTGATGGCGTAAATATCCTCGAGCGCGGCATAGTCCAGATGCTTGCGCCAGACGAAACCCTTGATCCGCGACAGGAAATCATAGCCGGCCTTGAGGTCGCCGGCGACCGGACGCGCCTTGATCATGGCGGCGCGTTCCCAGTTCAGTCCCATGGACTGGTAATAGATCTCGGCCCCCGCCATGGACAGGGCGACGGCCGTCGCCCCGGGATCGGGTCTGAGCCTCAGGTCGGTGCGGAAAACATAACCGTCGGCGGTTCTTTCCTGCATGATTTTCACCAGATTCCGGGTCAACTTGATGAATAAATCCTGCGCCGTCCGGCGTCCGGTATAGCGTATAATCTCATTGTCAAACAGAACGATCAGGTCAATATCGCTGGAATAATTGAGCTCATAGCCGCCCATTTTACCCATCGCCAGCACCACATAGCCGGTATTTTTCGCCAGATCGGCCGTCGCCGGCAGATCCTGCGCCGGAACAGGCCCGAGATGTTCGGGAACGGCGAGGTTGCCTTTTATCATTTCCGCCCGCAACAGATGACTGACCACAAGGGAGACGCAGGTTTCGGCAAACAGGGTCAACCGCCGGGTGATCCGCTGCAAGGGCCATTTTCCGGACAGGTCGGCAAAGGATATGGTCAGGGCAACCCGAGCCTTCGCCTGGCGGAGAATTTTCTTGACCTGGCCGGTTTCCGTCACCTGCGGCAGCCGCTGCTGAAGGTCGGCGATAATGTCGTCAAACAGCTCCTCCAAAGGCGCGGAAAGCAGTTTTGCGGCGAATTCGGCGTTATTCAGCAGCAGGCGGGAAAGATAAGGGCTGCCCGCGAAAATCGCGTATAACAGATCATGACAATTATTTTTGTTAATCAAGTCAACAATATCTGCTACCTGTTGCTTTTGGCAGGCGGCGATGAAATCGGCAAGTTTCGATTCTCCGAGAGGTCTGTCATACGCCAGCGGCAGAAAAGCGCGGGATTGTACCATGGAAAGCAATACCTTATTTAGGTCAAAGTTTTACTCTATAGAGTGAGCGTAATATATTTTTTGATTCAGGATCAGACACCGGTAGCCTTAAAGCAAGCAATTATAGAGAAATATAATTTGAAACGATACGCCTTAACATTAAAAATCCTGCTTGGCTTTTTTGCGTTCCTCGCTGTTGCTGTTGTGATATTGGGCTGGCGCTTGAGCAACGGCCCCATCGCGCTTGACTGGGCCGGGGATTATCTGAAAAAAGCCCTGATGACAAATCAGAGTGATGTCCGTGTCGATTTCAGGGACGCCGTCCTGATGTGGCAAACGGCCGGGCGGAAAAAATACGCCGAAACCAGCGGTCTTCAGATTATTTTCTATGAATTTGAAATCAGCCGGCCGGAATCGGATTTTAGCCTGAAGCTGCCCGAAGCGGGGGTTCGTTTCAGCGGTCTCGCCATGATGCGGGGACTTCTGGCGCCGACCGATGTGGAATTTTCCAATCTGTCGCTTGACTATACGCTCGACGAAAATGTCTGGCAGTCGACGGACAGCCGGCCTTTCCTCGAAAAGCTGGAATCATTTCTGGAGAATTTTCGCTCCTCCACCGGCGTTCTGGAAGAAATTGTCCGTGAACTTCTGTCGCCGCCAAAATCCTCGGACATCGCCGGCTACCTGCGCCAGATTACTTTCAAGAATACTGAAATCACGGTCACCGACCAATTATCGGGCCAGAAATGGCGCATGCCCGAGGCGCAGTTGAACCTGCGCCGGACCGACCTTGGCCTGATGATCAATCTTGCGGGGGATATTGATGTGGCGGCAACCAAGCTGATGCCGCTCGACCTTTCGGTGATTTATGACAACGCCAAGCAGGAAGCACTGACCATCTTGCAGTTTACCGACCTCAGGGCGTCGGCCCTTGCCGGCCGGGTCAAGGCCCTGGCGGGACTTGCCGCAATTGATATTCCGGCAAAAGGCAACATTGAATTCACGGTTGATCGCAACTTCGACATTCCGGCGGTCGCCTTCAGTCTCGCTCTGGGCGCCGGACAGATCAACGCCGCAAATATATACCCGAAGCCGTTAAACGTCACCTCCGCCGCCCTCAACGGCCATATTCAGAAAAATGAAAATGTGGTTGTGCTGGAAGAAATATCGCTTCAATTGGGTGAAACGGCCCTCAACGGGTCGGGCTTGTTGTCCGGTACCCGGGACCGGCCCGGCATTTCCCTGCGGGCGGATATTGTCAATCTGCCTTTCTCCGATGTGAAGTCCTACTGGCCGGGCCAGTTCGGCAAGGGCGCCTATGACTGGATCAATGAAAATATTGATGCGGGCATCGTGCCTTCCGGTGAGCTTAACGTTCACATAACGCCCGAAATGTGGCCTGCGGAGGACAATCAGGCAGATTTGCCGGCCGAGGCCCTGACATTCCGCTTTGACGTGGAGAATATCAAGGCCCATTACCTGCGCCCGATGCCGGTGCTGAATAAGATTTCCGGTCATGCGCTGCTCAATCTGCACAGCTTTCACCTCGCCACCACAGGCGGTAAAATCGAGACCCTTGATATTCGCAAGGCTGACCTGCTTTTTTCCGATATTCATGTCAAAGGCGGCGCCGCCGCCACCATCACGTTGGAACTTGAAGGCGCCGTTGAAGAGGTTCTGGGGGTGATTGATCATGAGCCGCTGGGCTATCCCTCTCAATACGGCATAAAGCAGGACAGCATCACGGGCCATACAGACGCCGTGGTTTCTCTGAAATTTCCCCTGCTTAAAAAAGTAAGCCTGAAGGATGTCGTCTTTGACGTCAAAGCCGATATTGCCCGGCTTTCGATTCCGGCGCTCACCGAAAGCCTCGCCATTGATGACGGACGGATGAAGCTCCATGTCGATGACAACGGAATTGAGGCCGCGGGTAATATCACCCTCAATGGGGTCGATTTTACCGCCACCTGGCATGAGGATTTTAAAGATAATGCGGAATTTCCCACCAAATACGCCATAAACGGACCTGTCGAGGGGGCGGCGTGGGAAAGGCTGAATCTGCCCTTTGATCCCTATATCGAAGGTCCGGTTGAGATCGATCTGGCCTTGTATGGCGCCGGCGGGACCCTGAAACAGGGCGCTGGCCGGTTCAATCTTCTTGACAGCCGGAGCAGCTTTGCCCCCCTGGGCTGGGACAAGAAAAAAGGCAAGGTCGGACAGGTGACTTTTGATATGTTATTTGACGGACCGGAGAACATTCTGTTCAAGAATATTATCCTGCGGAGTGACGCGCTGCAGGCTGACATTGAACTGTATCTGGCCGGCGACCGGGTAACCCGGTTTCATGTCCCGCGGCTGACCATGAACCATACCGACATGGCGATGTTTATGGAATGGAACAATGAGAAGAAACGCTATCAGGCTTCCTTGACCGGCAAAGCCTTTCAGGGCTCCCCCCTGATCGATATATTGACCGCCTCAACTGACAATGGCGAGAATATCACCCTGCCGGATTTCGACCTTGAGGCGACCATCGACACCCTGATGACCAAAAACAATGTCCGGATAAGCGCGGCAAAGGTGCAGGCAGTCTACCGGCAAAGTGATTTTACCCATGTCGATTTCACCGGAAAAATGGCCGAAGGCAAAACCCTTGAGATCAAGGTTTATCCGCATGAGGAGAACCGGAAGCTGGCGTTTGACAGCAACAATGCCGGGGAAGCGCTCCGCGGGCTCGGCCTGTTCAATCTGGGCGTCGGCGGCGATATGGCGCTGACGGCGGATATGGTCAAGCATGAAGAAGGCATCTCCCTTGGCGGTCATGCCGAAATATCAGATTTCAAGGTGATCAAGTCGCCGGGTTTTTCCAAACTGCTCGAAGAAAAGAAATTCGCCAAGGCCCAGGAGGAACTGGACAAGGGCGGCCTGTCGTTCAATAATTTTGAAATGGAATTTCGTCAGTATAACGGCGTTTTGGAAATCAGCAAGGCGCGGGCGCGTGGCCCGATGCTCGGCATGACCATCGAAGGATTTGTTGATCAGTCTTATGATGAAATGGGGATTTCCGGCACCCTGATTCCGGCCTATGGCCTCAATTCCCTGATCAGCAACATTCCCCTGATCGGCACCATCCTGACCGGCGGCAAGGGCCAGGGCATCTTCGCCGCCACCTATAGCATAAGCGGGCCGCTGGATAATCCGGATGTCAAGATCAACCCTTTGGCGGCGCTGGCACCCGGTATTCTCCGGAGCATTTTCAGCGCCATCGGCGGCGGCAAGAAGAAAACCCTGCGCGAACAGGCCGAAGAACTGCAAAAGGTCATGCCCAATTCAATCCCCGACACGGAACATAAGCCGCCGCCGGACTAATATTTTCCGCGGGATCGGCCGGCTTGATCAGGCCGGCTTGATCAGGATATGTTTTTTCTTGCCGGCGGACAGCTTGATCGTGCCTTCCGGGTTGAGATGATCCTTGCTGATCAACGCCTCTCCGTCAGAAATTTTTTCATCATTCAGCCGGGCGCCGCCCTGTTTGATGAGCCGCCGTGCTTCGCCTTTTGATTTTGTCAGACCGCCAAGGACAAAAAGATCACTGACCGGCACGCCGTCTTCCAGTTGTCCATCCGGCAGTGAAACGGTCGGCAGATCCGCCGACAGGGAGCGTTGTTCAAAGGCCTGGACCGCGGTTTGCGCTGCGGCGTCGGCCGCTTGCCCGCCGTGGCACAGCGTGGTTGCTTCATTGGCGAGAATTTTCTTGGCCTCATTGATTTCGGAACCCTCAAGGGATTCAAGCCGCTCGATCTCGCCAATCGGCAATTCCGTGAACAGGCGCAGGAACCGGCCGACATCGGCGTCGGCGGTATTGCGCCAGAACTGCCAGAAATCATAGGCGGACAGCATATCTTCGTTCAACCAGACGGCGCCGCTCATGGATTTACCCATTTTCTGGCCGCTGGCGAGGGTCACCAAAGGCGTCGTCAGGCCGAAAACCTCCCGCTGGTCGACGCGTCTGTTGAGCTCAACCCCGTTGATGATATTGCCCCACTGGTCGCTTCCCCCCATTTGCAGGGCGCAGTCCTGCAACCGGGCCAGTTCAAGATAATCATAGGCCTGAAGGATCATATAGTTGAATTCAAGGAACGTCATCGGCTGTTCCCGCTCAAGGCGCAGCTTGACACTGTCAAAGGTCAACATGCGGTTGATGGTGAAATGGACGCCCATGTCGCGCAGAAATTCAATATAATTCAGCTTGTCCAGCCAGTCCGCGTTATTGACCATTATTGCGTCCGTCGGCCCGTCGCCGAAAGTCAGGTATTTCTCAAAGACCTTGCGGATGCCGGCCATGTTGTTGTTGATGTCCGCGTCGGAAAGCATCCTGCGGGATTCGTCGCGGCCCGTCGGGTCGCCGATCCGGGTCGTGCCGCCGCCCATCAGGACAATGGGTTTATGGCCGGTTTTCTGGAGATGGCGCAGCATCATGATCTGCACCAGCGACCCCACATGCAGGCTGGTGGCGGTACAGTCAAAACCGATATAGGCCGGCACAGCGCCATGGGACAGTTTTTCATCGAGGCCGGTCAGGTCCGTGCATTGATGAATATATCCCCGATCTTTCATATTTCGGAGAAAGTCGGTTTTGGGGCTGAAATTATCTATATCGTTTTCGTTGGACATAACTTTGTTTTTTCCATTAAATGCATGACGAAATATGGCGCATCATGTAGCATATATTCTTCTATTAAAAAACGGAAACTTGAGTGAAAATGCCAGATAAACGGTTTTTGGCCCTCGGCCTGATGAGCGGAACCTCCATGGACGGCATTGACGCCGCCCTGATCGACAGTGACGGCCATGGGGTAAAGACCGTCGGCAAAGCCGTTCATATGCCTTATTCAGCTGACATGCGGCGGCACATTTCCCAGGCCATGGAACAGGCGGTGGCGCTGGGTCATCCGCCCCGGCAGGATGAGAGCCTTGACCGGCTGGCCGAGAAACTAACCATCCTTCACGCCCATGCGGTGAAAAAAATTCTGGCGGAAAACGGCCTTGCCGAAACGGAAATTGCGATCATTGGCTTCCATGGCCAGACCGTGCTGCACCGGCCGGATGAAAATTGGACCTGGCAGATCGGCGACGGACAATTGCTCGCTGATCTGGTCCGGATTCCCGTGGTCCATAATTTCAGGCAAAATGACATGAAGCATGGCGGGCAGGGGGCGCCGCTGGTGCCGATCTATCATCAGGCCCTGGTCAGGGAGCATTCACTGGACAATTTTCCGGTTGCCATTGTCAATATCGGCGGGGTTGGCAATATCACCTGGATTGGCAGCGAAGTGGAAGGGCGGATGCTGGCCTTTGACACCGGACCGGGCAATGCCTTGCTCGATGACTGGATTGGCCGGAAAACGGATCTGACCATGGACCGGGACGGCGAAATTTCGGCGACAGGGAAAGTTGACGGCGAATTGCTGAACCGGTGGCTGGAGCAGTCGTATTTCTACAAAATGCCGCCCAAGTCCCTCGACCGTCATTCATTTGACATATCCGGCATCGAACCGTTGTCCCTTGAGGATGGTGCGGCCACCCTGGCCGAATTTACCGCCCGGACGATTGAAGTCGCCCTGAAACACTGCCCGGAAGCGCCACGGAATATCTATGTTTGCGGCGGCGGCCGCCACAACAGGACATTGATGTCAAAACTTGGGCAACTGGGTATTCCGGTCAGCAAAGTTGAGGATCTGGGCTGGCGGGGCGATTACCTCGAGGCCGAGGCCTTCGCCTTTCTCGCTTGCCGCCATCTGCGGGACCTGCCGATCACCTTTCCCGGAACGACCGGGGTCAGCCACTCGTCCCCGGGCGGCGTTTTATATAAGCCGGCGGGTGATCAGTAACCCAGCCGCACGGTCAGATACTGGTCAATTCGCTGGACCAGCGCCCCGTGGTGATCCACGTAAAGATGGTCCGCGCCTTCGATCTTGTCATATTCGATGCTGATGCCCTTTTGGGTTTTCAGTTTATCGACAAGCTTCTGGACCGCCGGTTCGGAAACAACGGTATCCGTGGTGCCCTGGATAATCTGTCCCGATGCCGGGCAGGGGGCGAGGAAGCTGAAATCATAAAGATTGGCCGGCGGGGAAACGGATAGAAATCCCTGAATTTCGGGCCGGCGCATCAAAAGCTGCATGCCGATCCAGGCGCCGAACGAAAATCCGGCAACCCAGCAGCTCGACGCGTCCCGGTTATGGGACTGCAGCCAGTCGAGGGCCGCCGCCGCGTCGCTTAATTCGCCAATGCCATCATCAAATGTTCCCTGGCTTCTGCCAACGCCGCGGAAATTGAAACGCAGGACGGAAAAGCCCCGACGCTTAAAGGAATGATAGAGATAATAGCAGACTTTGTTGTTCATATTGCTGCCGAACTGCGGGTCGGAATGCAGTATCAGGGCAATCGGCGGATTATCACCGGTTCCCGGATGATAACGGCCTTCGAGGCGACCATCCGGGCCGTTGAAAATAACTTCTGGCATCTTTATTTTTTACCTCTGATTTTATAAAGCCAATGCGCGATATATATAATAATCATTTTTTATTGGTCAAGGTCATCCCTTGACGCTGTTGCCTGTTAAACCTATATGAGTAATAATAGAATTTAACGCTTTGTAATTATTGCAGCCTATCTGACGAATCACCGCTTTTTATAGCATAAAAGCACCGGTTAATAGCAAGAGAGATTTGGGTATAAAAAATGTTCGATAACATACGCCATGATATTTCCGTCGTTCTTGAGCGGGACCCGGCTGCAAAATCAAAGTTTGATGCGCTGATTTCCTATCCCGGCGTCCATGCCCTGCTATATTACCGTCTGGCCCATTGGGCGTGGGAAAACGGTTTTTATACCCTGGGGCGCTTTATTTCCCATATTGGCCGCTTTCTAAGTGGCATCGAAATTCATCCCGGGGCCAAAATCGGCAAGGGGGTGTTTATCGACCATGGCATGGGGGTCGTGATCGGCGAAACCGCGGAGGTGGGCGACAATGTGACCCTCTATCAGGGAGTGACCCTGGGCGGCACCTCGCTTGATGGCGGCAAACGTCACCCGACCCTGGAAGAAGGGGTCATTGTCGGCGCCGGGGCCAAGATCCTCGGCCCGATCGTGATTGGCAAAAATGCCCGTGTCGGGTCCAATGCGGTTGTCGTCAAGCCGGTGCTGGAAAATGCCACAGTCGTCGGCATTCCGGCCAAGGTGGTCCAGCCCCCGCGGACAAAAACCGGCAAAGATTTTTGCGCCTACGGCATGTCGACAGACGATATACCCGACCCCATCGCCCGCTCTCTGGAGGGGATGTTCGATATGGTTTGCGGCCTGAAAAGCCGGGTAGAGGAACTGGAGCAGGAACTGGCCGAGCGGGAAGCCGAGGCGATCGCCAAGGCCCCCAAGCCGAAAAAAGCGTCGAGGAAAACGGTGAAATCCGAAACAGCGCCATGACTTGATATTATCTGAGTTGATTTATCTGAAATGATTTATCTGGATTATAACGCGACGGCCCCGATCAAGCCGGACGTCATTGATGAAATGACCCGGGTGATGGCGAAGGGCGGCAATCCGTCCTCTGTCCATGCCCTTGGGCGTCAGGCCAAGGCGACGCTGGAAAAATCCCGTCAGACCATCGGCCGCATGATCAACTGCCGGCCGCAAAAGATTATTTTCACCAGCGGCGGAACGGAGGCCAATAATATCGCCCTCAAGGCGACGGGAATGCGACATATTATATTGTCGGCAACGGAACATGATTCCATCGTCCGGATCGGCGCGGATTTTGACGGAACGGTTGATATTCTGCCGGTTGATGAACGGGGCCTTGTCGATGGCGATATATTGCGGAAACATCTGCGCCAGACGCCGGAGAGGACCCTTGTCTCGATCATGCTGGCCAATAATGAAACCGGTGTGATTCAGGATATTAAAAGCCTTGCCCATATTGCCCATGAGTTCGGCGCGCTCTTCCATACCGACGCGATACAGGCCTTCGGCAAGATCCCGCTGGATTTCCGGGCGCTCGGCGTTGATATGATGTCTTTGTCCGGCCATAAAATCGGCGGGCCCCAGGGGGTTGGCGCGCTGGTTGCCCGGGAAAGCATCGCGATCCGGCCGTTGATCTCCGGCGGCGGGCAGGAAGTCGGCCGCCGGTCGGGAACGGAAAACCTGGCGGGCATCGCCGGATTCGCCCGGGCCGCGCGCCTTGCGCCCGAAAGCCTTCACCAGATGGGCCGGGTGAGCGATTTGCGCGACCGGCTTGAACAACAGATCGCCGCCCATGCCCCCGACGCCGAATTCTTTGGCGCGGACAGCCCACGGCTGCCCAATACCTCAACCATCCTGATGCCCGGCGTGGCGAGTGAAACCCAGGTCATGGCCTTTGACCTTGAGGGTGTCTGCATCAGTTCCGGCGCGGCCTGCTCCTCGGGCAAGGTCAAGCCGTCCCATGTGGTCACCGCCATGGGCGGCAGCGAACAGCAGGCCCTGACGACGATCCGGGTCAGTCTCGGCTGGGATACGACGGCGGAGGATGTGGCGGCCTTTGTCGTGGCATGGAAAAAACTGTATGACCGCAAGAGAAAGGCGGCTCATGGCTGAATTGAATCTGCCGATATATCTCGATTATCAATCGACGACGCCGCTCGATCCGCGGGTGCTGGCGGAGATGATGCCCTATCTGACGACAAAATTCGGCAATCCCCATTCAACCAACCATAGTTTCGGCTGGCAAGCAGACGCGGGCGTGGAACGGGCGCGCCAACAGGTCGCCGCTTTGATCGGGGCGGCGGAGGGGGAGATCATTTTCACCTCGGGCGCCACCGAATCCAACAATATCGCTATCAAAGGTCTGGCCTACAGCCGTTATCCCGACAAAGATCACCTGATCACAGTCGCCACCGAACATACCTGCGTCCTGGAAAGCTGCCGGGCGCTGGAGCGGGCCGGCTTTGAGGTCACTTACCTGCCGGTGGATGATCAGGGGTTGATCAACCTGGCCGAACTGGAAACAGCGATCACGTCAAAAACCGCCCTGGTTTCGGTGATGGCGGTCAATAATGAAATTGGCGTGATGCAGGATTTAAAGGCGATCGGCGCGATCTGCGCCGGACACGACGTGGCGTTCCATTGCGACGCCGCCCAGGCGGCTGGCAAAATCCCCCTTGATGTCAATGACCTGCAGATTGATCTGATGAGCGTCTCGGGCCATAAGATATACGGCCCCAAAGGCGTCGGCGCCCTTTATATCCGGCGCATGGATTCGATAAAACCCCTGCCGCTGTTTGACGGCGGCGGGCAGGAAAGCGGTCTGCGCTCGGGAACGCTGGCCCCGGCCTTATGCGCCGGCCTCGGCGCCGCCTGCCATTACGCGGCCGAGGACATGAACCGGGATCATGATCATATCAGCGCCCTGGCGGAAAAAATGAAAGGCCGCCTGTTGCAGGAACTACCCGACGTTCAATTCAACGGATCGGAAGTCGCCCGCTATGTCGGCAACCTCAATTTTACCTTTGAGGACGTCAGGGCGGACCAGTTGATCAAGGGGTTGCGGGATATTGCCCTGTCGACCGGCTCGGCCTGCTCGACGGAAAAAGTTGAACCGTCCCATGTGCTCAGCGCCCTTGGCCTCGACAAAAAGCAAATTGACTGTTCGGTGCGCATCGGCATCGGCCGGATGACGACGGCGGCGGAAATCGACTTCGCCATCGATAAGATTATCACCACCGTCACAAATATAAGGGCCGGAGAATAGGCCGGATCAGCTTTTCCGGGGTTTGCCTGTGGTTCCGTCCGCGAATCTTTTCAGCGCCACATAGGCGGTCGAGGTGATCGGCGTCGGCACGTGATATTGCCGGCCCAGCCGGTGCAGGGTCCCCTGAATCCATTCCAGTTCAAGCCGGTTGCCCAGCCGCAGGTCGAGGCATTGCGAGGCGATCAGGTCCTGCTCCGCGCCGACGGCGAGGATCAAATCCAGTTGGCGTTCGACAATATCCTTCGGCAGCGGGATGCCCATGGCTTCCGCCACATGATAAGCCTCCCGCATCGCGCCAAGCAGGACACCCCGGCTGTTCGGATCAGCGCACATAGCGACGGCGCCGCTGTCGATCAGCGCGCCGATGCCGGCATTGGCCGACAGCAGGATGAATTTGCTCCACAGCATCCGCTGCATATTTTCCTCACATATGCCGACCAGGCCCGCTTCCCTGAAAATACGCTCCAGGGTCGCGGTGCGCCGGCTGGGCAGGTTATCCGGCTCGGCGAAACGGATCGTATTGTTGCCGCCCGAATGGCGGATGACGCCGGGGGATTCGATACTGGCGGAGACATAAATCGAACCGCCGATGGTTTTGCCCTCGCCGATGATGCCGGAAATAATATCAACGCTTTCCACGCCGTTTTGCAATGTCAGGATATAGCTGTCATCATTCATCATCGGGATGCAGGCCCGGGCCGCTTCCGTGGTGTCATAGAGCTTGACGCAGAAAAGGATCAGGTCAACCGGCGCCACCCGCCGGGTGTCTTGACAGGCCGTCGCCGGGTCAATATGCAGGTCGCCGTCCCGGGACAGCAGTTTCAGGCCCTGAGACGAAATCGCCTCAAGATGCCGGCCGCGGGCGATAAAGACGACCTCATGGCCTGATGCGGCGAGTTTGGCGCCCAGAAAGCCGCCCATGCCGCCACTGCCCATAATTGCGATGCGCATGATTTTATTTCCTGTTTAAAAAGTTCAACACCATTTCAATATAGTCCTGCGGTTTGTCGGCATGCAACCAGTGTCCGGCGCCGTCGAGGCTGGCGATTTCGGCCTGGGGAAACAGCTCGTATATGGCCGGAAAATAGGATTCCTTGATATAGTCGGATAATTCCCCCCGGATAAACAGGCTCGGCCCCTGAAAAGGAACGCCGCTCGGCCGTTGGGCCACATGGGCATAACCGTCCTGCAGCGCCCTGATATTGATCCGCCAGGCGAAGGATTGATCTTCCGTACGAACCAGGTTGGTCAGCAGAAACAGTCGCACCGCCGGAATATCCACATAATTGGCCAGGGTTTTCTCGGCTTCCCTGCGCGATGTAATCGCCTTCAGGTCAACCGCGTTCAGCCCGTCGAATATCCGGTCGTGATGATGGGGATAGGCCACGGGCGCGATGTCGCCGATCACCAGTTTCGAAATTCTGTCGGGATAATTCAGCGCAATCTGCATGGCGACTTTACCGCCGAGCGAATGGCCCATAACGGCGGATTGGTCAATGTCGTGATCATCCATGAATTCAATGATATCCGCCGCCATGGCGTCAAAACTGACGTCATCGTCATGGGGGGAGGCGCCGTGATTGCGCAGATCGAGCGCCGAAACGGTGAAATATTCGCCGAACTGCCGGGCCAGGGTGCGGAAGTTGCCGGCGGAACCAAAAAGGCCGTGCAGCAGGATCAAATGGGGACCCGCGCCAGTTTGAAAATAATTGAGTTTCATATGCGTACCTGTTTGTTGCCTGTCGACAGGTATAACCGGAATCCATCCATTGGCGCGAGATTTTTTTCCTGAAAAAAACGAAGCAAGCTCCGGGGTAGGGAGCTTGCTTCTGCAAGACAGGAGGAGGGGTAGTAGGGGTAATTACTGTTTAAAAGTAATTTCACCTGTCTTGTCGTCGACATAGGCCGCAAGGACCCTGATTTTGTTGAGCGAGGTAATATCGACCTTCCAGTTATTGCGATATTTCTGAACCTGACCGACTTTCAGCTTCTTGAAGGCGTCCTTTGACTTGAGATATTCCTTGATGATTTTGCGGGCTTCGGACTTTGAAACCTTGTTGTCGGCGTTTACACTTTTGATGACCTGATCGACTTCGGCGCTTACCGGCTCCCCGGCCTGTACGCTTGATATGCCGAGCATTCCCGCCAGGACGGCGGCGGCGATAACCCTGGCTTTCGGTGCTTTATACATTGTTCTGTCCTCTGGTTCTAACGTTGTGGCGTCTGTGTTATGAGATACCGCGAACGGGGCTTCCTGAAAACCGATGTGAGATAAATCGTATTTTCTTTGAGACAAGATGACGCGCCCTGCGACGAACTGACGCCCAGGTGCGACAAAGGGAAAAGTCAGGGATAATTTCCTTCAGGGAGTCCTGAGCGAGTCCATGATATAGGGGGCGACCTTTTGCACGATAATGGCGACGCCTTGCGGATTGGGGTGGATGCCGTCACGTTGATTGAGCGCCGGGCTTCCGGCGACGCCGTCCAGGAAGAAAGGATAAAGAGGGCTGTTGTATTTCTGCGCCAGGTCCGGATAAATCCGGTTAAACGCCGCGCTGTATTCCGGCCCCATATTCGGCGGCGCGAGCATGCCCATAATCAGGGTTTTAACGGCGGTTTTGTCCAATATCCGCATCATTTGATCAAGATTGGCCCGGGTGATTTCCGGGCGAATGCCCCTGAGCGCGTCATTGGCCCCCAGTTCAAGCAGGACAAGGTCCGGTTTCCGGCCGTTGCCGAGCAGCCATTCAAGGCGCGACAATCCCCCCGAAGTGGTGTCGCCGGATACGCCGCCGTTGATAACGGAAACATTGATCCCCCGTTTTTCCAGTTCCCGTTCCAGCTGATGGGTGAAGCCCTGTTCGGCGGCAAGGCCGTAGCCCGCGGTCAGGCTGTCGCCAAAGGCGAGAATGGTCACCTTGTCCGCCGCCATGCCGCCGGGCGGCTTCATCGCGAGAAAAAGTGCGAATAGCGCAAATATCTTGATAGTTTTTAATCCGTTCATATCTATACTGTTATAGATTTAACCGGTTCAATTCAATAATAACGGGAAAATAATGAACAATAAGGCGATATTGCATCTGCGGGACATCCGTCTCAGCTTTCGGGGCGAGGGCCATGAAATCCAGATTCTGAACGGGGTTAATCTCGATATTGAAAAGGGCGGTTCGGTGGCGATCCTCGGCCCTTCCGGTTCGGGAAAATCAAGCCTGCTGTCGGTCATGACCGGCCTGGAAAAGCAAACCGCGGGTGAGGTTTCTGTCGCCGGACATATACTGGATAGAATGAACGAGGACCAGTTGGCCCTGTTCCGCCGGGACAATATCGGCATCGTTCTGCAGTCCTTCCATCTGATCCCGACGATGACGGCGCTGGAAAATGTCGCCGTACCCCTGGAGCTGGCCGGGCGCAAAGACGCCTTTCAGGAGGCGGAGCAGGCGTTGAGTCATGTCGGCCTGTCCCACCGGCTCAACCACTATCCGTCGCAACTGTCCGGCGGCGAGCAGCAAAGGGTCGCCATTGCCCGGGCGATGGCGCCCAATCCGCAGATCATCTTCGCCGATGAGCCGACGGGAAATCTCGACGCCAAAACCGGCCGCAGAATTATTGATCTGATTTTTGACCTGCAGAAAAAATTCAACACCACATTGATCATGATCACCCATGATAGGGAAGTCGCCAAACATTGTGACCGCACCCTGCATATCGAGGACGGTTTGATCGTCGAAAACAGCAGCGTCGCCGCCTCATCGGAGAAGGTGGCGGAATGATGCGTAATCCGCTTATAGCCGCCTTTCGTTTCGCGCTGCGGGACTCCCGATCGGTCTTCCGGAATTTCAAAATCTTCATCGCGAGTCTTTTTCTCGGCACGGCGATCATCGCCGGCGTCGGATCGGTCACCGCCAATATTGCCGACAGCATCCGCCAGGACGGGCGGATATTTCTCGGCGGCGATGTGGAAATCAGCCAGATTCAGCAGCGGTTAACCCCTGAGGAAAGACGCTATCTGTCCGCTAAAGGGACAGTGTCCGAAATCGCCATTCTGCGCAGCATGGCCCATGTGGGGGCGGACAGCAGTCTTGTCGACCTGAAGGCGGTCGACAGCCTTTACCCGCTTTATGGCGCGCTTACGCTGCAAAACGGCGGCTATGCCCCCGACCTGCTGGCGCGGCGGGGGGATAAGTGGGGCATCCTGATCTCGGACGCCCTCGGAACCCGGTTGAATATTTCAACCGGCGCCCATCTGACGCTTGGCGGACAGGACTATCAGGTCCGCGGCATCCTCAAGAAGGAACCGGACGGCAATAATCAGGGCTTCCAGCTGGCGCCCGGCGCGATTGTCTCGCTGGAGGGCCTGCTGGCAAGCGCGCTTATTCAGCCGGGCAGCATGGTTCGCTATTACAACAGGATAAAACTGGCCGATAGCGCGGATGCCGAGGCTTTCAAGGAAGAGTTGAAACGGGACTTTGACGGCCAGACGTGGCGGGTTCGCGACAGCAGCAGCGGCGGCGCCGGGCTCAGGCGCTTTGTCAGCCGCATGGGGCAGTTTATGACCCTGGTCGGTTTGACGGCCCTGCTGGTCGGCGGGGTCGGGGTCAGCAATGCGGTGCGCGCCTATCTTGAGGGCAAGACTGACAGCATCGCGACCTATAAGATATTGGGCGCGACCGGCCGGACCATCCTGATCATCTATCTCAGCCAGATTTTGCTGATTGCCGCTCTGGCGATCATCTGCGGTTTGATGACCGGCGCCCTTATGCCGCTGCTGCTGGCCGATATTTTGGAAAACAGCCTGCCGGTCGATTTCAACATGGCGGTTTATGTCAAGCCTGTTGTTCTCGCGGCTTTTTACAGCACGGTCGTGGCGCTGATTTTCACCCTCTGGCCCCTGGGCAAGGCGGTTCAGATCCCCGCGGCCAGACTGTTCCGCAAAACAGTGAGCCGCCGCCGCACGGCAGGGCAAACCCTGCCATATATCGCGGCGATATCGGGATTGGTGGCCCTGCTGATTGCGGTAGTTATCACTACTTCTGATTTTCCCATGGTCACGGCGGCGACCCTGGCGGCGGCGGCCGGCGCCTTTTTGATTCTGACCGGGGCGGCGGCGCTGGCGAGAATGATCGCAAAGAATATTCCCCGGCCCCGGCAGCCGCTTTTGCGCATCGCCCTGAGCAATATCCACCGGCCGGGCAATGCGACAAGCTCGATCGTCCTGTCCCTTGGGCTCGGCCTGATCCTGTTCACCTCAATCGCCCTGATCGAACATAACATGCTGCGCGAGATCAATGACCGGGTCAGCGGCGAGGCGCCGTCCTTCTTTTTCATCGACATCCAGAAAAACCGGCAGGGGGAATTTGTCGATTATCTTGCCAAGCGCGAGGGCGTCCAGTCCTATCGCACGGTGCCCAACCTGCGCGGCAGGGTCACCCATGTCAAATCCGTAAAAGCGAGCGAGGTTAAGGTCAAACCGGAAGGCCGCTGGATCCTGCGCGGCAACCGGGGCGTGACTTTCACCGCCGGATTGCCGAAAGACAATGTCATCGTCGCCGGCGCATGGTGGCCGGCGGATTATCAGGGGCCGACGCAGGTCTCCATCTCCCGGCAGATGGCCGACAGCATGGACCTCAATGTCGGGGACAAGATTACGGTCAATATTCTTGGCCTGGATTTCACCGCCGCCATATCGTCAGTCCGCAGTTTTGACTGGGAAAGCTTCGGCATCAATTATGTCATGATGTTTGATCCCAACAGCCTGAAAGGCGCGCCCTTTACCTATGTGGCGACGGCCAAGGCGACCCCGTCCGAGGAAGACGCCATCTATCGGGAACTGACCCGGAAATTTCCCGGCGTTTCGGTCATTCGGATGAAGGAAGTCCTGCAAAACGCCAATGACCTGCTGGGTAAAATATCCGGCGCCATTGACGTCATGGCGGCAATCACCATCCTGTCCGGGGTTATTGTGCTGGCCGGGGCCATCGCGGCGGGGCACCGGAGGCGGATTTATGATGCCGCTGTCCTGAAGGTGGTCGGCGCGACCCGCTGGGATATTCTGAAAGCCTATGTCATCGAATTTATCCTGCTCGGCGCGCTGACCGGTACGATCGCGATCGTCCTGGGCGCTGTATCGGCCTATTGCGTCATAACCTATCTGATGGAAATGTCCTGGCAGTTGCCGTTCGCCATTCCGGTCACTACGGTGGCGGGCAGCGCGGCTGTGACCCTGCTGTTCGGCATGGCCAGTATCTGGCTCGCGATGTCGGCCCGGCCGTCACAGGTTCTCAGAAATCAATGAGCCGCCAAAGAAGTTTATTAAAATTCGCCTTCTGACGTGAAGGTCATGACTTGCTTGCTGTGGGGGTGGGTGAGGGTGAGGCTTTCCGCATGCAGCAACAGCCTGCTCGCCATCCGCCGCGCCGGATCGTGGGCGTAGAGCGTATCCCCCAGAATAGGGTGGCCGATCGCCTGGCTATGGACCCGCAGTTGATGGGTGCGGCCGGTCACCGGATAAAAGGCGATCCGGGTATGTCCGTCCTTGCGGTCAATCACCCGCCATCGGGTGAGGGCGGGCTTACCGTTGTCATGATCGACGATATGCAGCGGCCGGTTCGGCCAGTCGAGGATCAGCGGCAGGTCGATCTCCCCCTCATCCTCTTCAACCGCGCCATAGACATGGGCCAGATAGGATTTCCGGGTGGATCTCTTTTCAAACTGCATGCTGATATGGCGATGGGCCGCCTTGTTCAGGGCCATGACGATGATGCCCGAGGTATCCATATCAAGCCGGTGGACAACCGTCGCCGTCGGAAACTGCTTTTGCACCCGCAGGCTCAGGCTGTCCTTCATATGATCCTGCCGCCCCGGAATCGACAACAGGCCGCTGGGCTTGTTCAGCACCACAATATCCTTGTCGGCATGGATAATATCCAGCGGCCCGTTGGGCGGATTATAGTCAAATAACATATCTTGTTTCTCACTATCAGGCGTTGCCGCCTGTATAGTCGGAACAGGGAAAAAATCCAGCTTTTATTGCGTCAACGGCTCTGGCGAAAATAATCATTTCTAACCCAGACCGGTTGTGGCATCATGCGCCTTTAAAAATTTGCGCCTTTTTATGGAGACAGGATTATGATGAGTCTCAAACATTTCTGTTTTACCGTGGCGGCGGCTCTCGTCCTTTCCGCCGGGCCCATTTCCGCCCCGACTTCAACGGCTTTCGCCGCCGAAACGGGAGCAGAAAGCGCCATCAAGCTGAATTACAGCCGGTTTAAGCTGGACAATGGCCTGACGGTGATCGTCCATGAGGATCACAAGGCGCCGGTTGTCTTCGTCGGGGTCTGGTATCATGTGGGCTCAAAGGACGAACCGAAAGGCAAAACCGGTTTCGCCCATTTGTTTGAGCATCTGATGTTCAACGGCACCGAAAATTATGATGACGATTATTTCAAGCCCCTGCAGGAAGTTGGCGCCACCGGCCTCAATGGCACGACCTGGCTCGACCGGACCAATTATTACCAGACGGTGCCGACCGGCGGCCTTGACCGGGCGCTGTGGATGGAATCCGAACGCATGGGCCATCTTCTGGGCGCAATCAGCCAGGAAAAACTCGATGAACAGCGTGATGTGGTCAAGAATGAAAAAAGGCAGGGCGACAACCGGCCTTACGGCATGGCGGAATATCTGGAGTCCGAGGGCCTGTTTCCCGAAGAACATCCCTATCATCATTCGACCATCGGCTCGATGGAGGACCTGACCAACGCCAGTCTGGAAGATGTCAAAGGCTGGTTCCGGAAATATTACGGCGCCACCAATGCGGTCGTCGTTCTCGCCGGGGACATTGATGTCAAGACGGCGCGCCCCCTGATGGAGAAATATTTCGGCGATATTGGTCCCGGCGCACCGCTGACCCGCAAGAAATCATGGGTTCCGGACCGAACCGCCAATACCGCCGAGGTTATGTATGACAATGTGCCGCAGCCGCAAATCCGCTGGCTGTGGGCGGTTCCCGGACGCACGGAGCAGGAAACGGCTCAACTGGACCTGGCGAGCGCCATATTGGGCAACGGCAAGAATTCCCGGCTTTATAAAAAACTGATCCATGAACTGAAGACCGCAACCAATGTTTCGGCCCATGTGCAGAAATTTGAACTGGCGAGCATTTTCAGCATTTCCGTCACCCTGAAGCCGGAAACCGACATCAAGCAGGCGGAGGCCATTGTTGAGGAAACCCTGGCCGATTTCCTGGCCGAGGGGCCGGATAAAAAGGAACTCGCCCGGGTCAAGGCGATTCTGGACGGCAGCGTCATTCGCTCCCTTGAATCCGTATCGGGCAAGGGACGGATGCTGGCCCAGGGGCAGCTTTACGCCGATGATCCCAATTTCATCAACAGGTCATTGTCCTGGATGAATTCCGCCGACCGCAGGGATGTGCAGAAAACGGCGCAGAAATGGCTGTCCGATGGCGCCTATCAGCTGACAATTCTGCCTTATGGCCAGCATAAGGCCGGCAAGGCGATGGCCGACCGCAGCAAAATGCCGGGCATGACCAAAATGTCCGCCCTTGAACTGCCGCCGCTTCAGGAAGGCAGATTATCCAATGGAATCAAGGTTGTACTGGCGGAGCGTCATACAATACCGGTGGTCAACCTGAGCATTCTGTTTGATGCGGGCACGGCGTCGGACCGGAAAGGCCGGGAAGGGGCCGCCAATTACGCCCTCGGGCTGATGAATGAGGGCACCGAAAGCCTGACCTCCCTTGAAATGGCCAACCGCAAGGAAATGCTCGGCGCGGATATTGACTTCGCCAATGACCGGGATTCGACCAGCATATCCTTGTCCGCCCTGAAAAAGAATCTCGGACCGTCAATTGAATTGTGGGCCGATGTCGTGCAAAATCCCGGGTTCCGCAGGGAAGATTTTGAACGGGACCGCGGCATCATCCTCAACAACCTCAAACAGGCGAAAATCAACCCCAGGTCGATCGCCATGAATGTTCTGGCCCAAAAAATCTATGGCCCGGCCCATCCGTACGGCCTGCCGAGGGACGGCAGCGAACAGTCGATCGCCGCCATGACCCTTGATGACCTGAAACAATTCATTGACGCCTGGATCCGGCCCGACAAGGCGACCATCTTTGTGGTCGGCGACACGACGCTTGATGAAATCATCCCGGCGCTCAACCGGCATTTCGGCAAATGGAAGGCGCCGAAAGCGCCGGCCGGCGAAAAACAGCAGCTAACGGCGGCCGGTGAAAGCCGGACGCGGATTCTGCTGGTCGACAAGCCGGGGTCGCCCCAGGCGATGATCCTGGCCGGACAACTGGCGCCGCCGGCCGGGGATCAGCGGTTTTTTGATATAAAGGCGATGAATGAAATCCTCGGCGGCAATTTCTCCGCCCGGCTCAACATGAACCTGCGCGAGGACAAAGGCTGGGCCTACGGCGCCCATAGCGGCATTGTCGCCGCCAAGGGACCGGGGTTATACCTGTTCATCGCGCCGGTGCAGATTGACAAGACGGCCGAAGCGATGCAGGAGATCCTCAAGGAAATCTCCGGGCTGCAGGGCGGCATCCCGCCGACAGCGGAAGAACTGGCCCTGATGCGCAAGAACAAGGTCCTGACCTTGCCCGGCAAATTCGAGAGCGGGGCGGCTTTGCTCGGTTATATGATTGACAATGCGGTCCAGGGCAGGGCTTACGAATATGCCGAAACCCTGCCGCAGAAATATAAAGCCCTGACCCCGGATATGCTCTATAAAACGGCGCAGGACGTCCTGCGGCCCGATGCGCTGACCTGGGTGATTGTCGGCGATCTCGGCAAGATTGAACAAAAAATCCGCGAGATGAAGCTGGGGACCGTTGAAATTATCGACGCCACGGGGCGGAAATTGCGCTGATCTGCTCAGGGTATATGCCGTGTATATGCCGGAACAGATTTCCAGAATTTGTTCCGGCGGCTATTTCTTTGACCTGATGATTTATTTTCTGGTATAAACCGCAAATGCTCAGCCTCATTCAACAACAGCTGCAAAAAGCAATTTCCCTTCATCAGTCGGGCAATACCGATGAAGCGATTAATATTTGTTTGAACAATTTAAAGAAAAACCCCAATGAACCCAATATCCTGCAGTTGCTGGGCGCTTTTAAAAAAGCCAGGGGCGAGGTGGCGGAGGCCGAAAAATATCTCAAAGCCTCACTGGCCGCCAATTCCCGCCAACCCCATGTGCATAACAATCTGGGAAATCTTTACATCGAAGTTGAAAATTTCGCGGCGGCGGAGACCTGTTATCAAAAGGCGACCGACCTTGAGCCGAGATATGCCGACGCCTGGTTTAACTGGTCTGTGGTTCTGGAAAAGCAGAAAAAACATGCTGAGAGTATTGCCCGGGTCCGCAAGGCCATCGAATGCGATCCGAAGCAGGCGAAATATTATAACCAGCTCGGGCTTTGTTACAAAAGACTGCAGGATTATCCCGCCGCGATCGAGGCTTTTGAAAGATCAATAAAAATCCAGCCCGGTTACCTTCAGGGCATTCATAACCTGGGCACGGCGTACCGTGAGGAAGAACGTTATGACGAGGCCCGCAACTGTTTCAATTATGTCCTGAATAACAAGGCCGACCAGGTTGAAACCTGGGAAGCGCTGGGGTCGCTTTACCACAGCACCGAAGATTTCGATCGCTCGATCATCGCCTATGGCAAATTGCTTGACCTGGAGCCGGAAAATCTCAAAATTCATCGCGTTCTCAATAATATGATGTGGGAAACGGGCCGTCATGAGGGCTTCCTTGGGTCCTACCTGAAGGCCCTGAAGGCCCGGCCGAGCTCGGACAGGCTGATCGCCGCCTATGCGGAGGAACTCGCCCTCGGCATGGCCTTTGATGAGGCGGTCGCGCTCCTTGAAGAGGCGATGGAACGGCAGGGGGAGACGCCGCGCCTGCTGCATCGTCTGGCCAACATCCGGAAAAAAACCGGTGATATGAACGCGGCGCGTCAGATCCTGGAAAAAATCCTGCAGCAGGTCACGGATAATGATGAATATTATACCGAATATGCCCAGGTGCTGCTCGAATTGGGCGAATATGAAGACGCCTTGAGGCAAGCCGCATTGGCGGAGCGGATCAATCCTGATTACCAGAAGCTCTGGGCGATCAAGGGCGATTGCTGGCGGCTCCTTGGTGATGACCGCTATCACTGGCTTTACGACTTTGACCGGCTTGTTCGGCCAATAGCGATCGAGACGCCGGCGGGATTCGGCTCCGTCGACTCCTTTAACGAGGCCCTGGCGGAGGAGCTGACCCGGCTTCACATTACCGATGTCAATCCGCGGGATCAGACCCTGCTTGGCGGGACACAGACGGTTGGCGACCTTTATAAAAATCGCAACCCTATGATTCAAAAGCTTAAAAAAGCAGTCCACGACGCCGCAATCAGATATATTTCCGAATTGCCGGATGATGACAGCCATCCTCATTTAAGGCGCAAAACCAACCGGATTAAATATGCCGGAGCCTGGTCCGTCAGGTTGCAAAGCGCCGGTTTTCATGTCGATCATTATCACCCGAAAGGCTGGATCAGCGGACCTTATTACGTCAAGATTCCCACAATTGTCCGCGACAGTACAGAGGAGGGCGCCCGGCCGGGCTGGGTCAAATTCGGCGCCAGCCGTTATGGGCCGGAAAAGGACAGGGTGGCGCAAAGGATCATCAAGCCCGAGGCCGGCCTGCAGGTTTTCTTTCCATCCTATACCTGGCACGGCACCAATCCCTTTGAAGCAGATGAGATCCGCATGACCGCGCCCTGCGACATCATCCCGCTCTGAGGATGCGATTTAAAGGCAAGTGGGGAAGCTTTGCAAAACACAGCCGGGGGAAATAACCCAAAACAGCCCGAAGATATGAGAGGGGCGATTATGGGAACTCTTTAAAAAGGCTATCGCTACGCCAAGAGTGGCCGGGTCGTCAAGGCTAAATCCAAATAGATTTCTGGTTTAAAAGATGATATGGTCAAGCTATGGCTTATAAAACGAAGAAAACAGACCAGGATTATGACGCATGGTTCCGTGACCAGGTTGCTCAGGGCATCCGTGAAGCGGATCGTGGTGATCTTATTCCACTCGAAAAAGCCATGGGGGATATTCTGAATGAGATGGAACGTTCACCTCACAAAAAACGGTGAAAAATCCCTATCGTCACAGCTATCTTATTTAGCAAGGCAAAACCCGTACAGTGCTCGCCGTATGGCGATGGCTGTTGCGTTAAATCTACAACAGTTGTCGGCATTTCCTCAAAGTGGTCAGGAAGGAAGGGTTAAAGGCACCCGGGAACTGGTGATTTCCGGAACGCCTTTCATTGCCATATATCGAATAAAAGGCAGGCGGGTTGAGGTGTTGAGGGTATTGCATGGACGTCAAAAATGGCCCAACAGCCATCAACGACAGTGACAATGACGATAAAGGTCACGGAAAGAAGCGTCATTTGCAGAGTCACATTTTCCTGGGCGGATACGAACTGGGGAAGAAAAGCGCCAAAAAAGAGAAGGGTTTTCGGGTTCGTTGCTGAGACCAAAAATCCCCGCCAATAAACCTTTCCATAGGCCTTCTTCTTTCTGTCGGCGCTCACGCCCGGCATTTTTTTCGCAGCGGAAAACCAGTGTTTGAGGCCGAGATATATCAGATATGCGACACCGATCCACCGAAGCCATTCAAAAGCCGACGCCATGAATGCCAGAAGTGTTGTGGCCCCAAGAACTGTAATAGCCAGTTGGGGCGCCATGGCCGAACTTGTTCCGGCAACGGACACAAGACCATAGCGAGTGCCGTGCGCGATGCTGTTGGCGACGATAAGGGCAATGTTCGGGCCGGGAATGAGCCCCAGCATTATGCAGCTTCCCACAAACAGAAGATAGAGCTCCGTGTCCATCACGATGTATCCTTTTTCAGGGAAAGTGATCCTATGCGAATATAATACAAAAATATCTTTTAAACGCATATCCCTTAGAGCAAAGGATATAGTAAAATATAAAACACCGTCCAGAAGCCTTTTCTCGCAAGACCGTTTGCTTCATAAAAACGGCGGCGTTATTTCGTTCCCCCTCATGTCAATATTTTGCGCATAATTTATATTATGGTAAATTTTATCAGGCTATTTGGCTTCAAACAAGCGAAAACCACCACCATCGCCCGCGCCGGCCGTTAAAATCGGGATTTGCAGCTGGTAACGGCGCTTATTGGTAACGGCGCTTATCCTTGATGCGCAGCTGAAAAGCGACTGTGTATCTGACTGATAAACGCGCTTCAGCGCCGCCGTCTCACTCGATAATAATCCGCTTGATGGTCACGGTATCATTGATCAGCTGCCGGCCGAACCAGTCATTTTCATCCTTGGCCCTGTCGCCGGTGGCCATTTGCTGGATCTTAACCACCACGTCCATGCCCTTTGTCACCCGGCCGAAGCTGGCGTAGCCTTCGCGCTGACCCTCGGGATAACGATCCGAACCATAATCAAGGCCGCTGTTGTCGCCGATGCAGATGAAAAACTCCGTCGTCGCCGTGCCCGGATCAAGCCGCGCCATGGAAATCACCCCGTTGAGATGGGAAATTCCCGTCTGAACCGTCGTTTCGTGGGCGATGGCCGGTCGCGCCGGTTTTTGTTCATTCTTGCCGCCCTGAATCAGGGTCAGCACCTTGCGCCGGGCGTTCAGGTTATTGTCCGGCCGCGACGCCCGGTAAAAGCGGCCGCCGTCATATAATCCCGCCTTGATATTTTCGATAAAATTGTTGACGGTGACCGGCGCCTGATGTGGATAAAGCGTCAGCGAAATATCGCCCTGATCCGTCTCCATGGTGACATTTATTATATTTTTTTCATTATTTTCCAATGCATTGGATGTATTTATAAAGGTAATACTTGAAATAACTATAATGATTTTCAACAGGTTGTTCATGGTCATCCCTTAATCCCCCGGGGCTGTGCGCTGCTTTAGGAGGCCTCTACGCCAAATGTTTTTCGTTCCGTGACAACATACCATAGGGTCACCAGCAGCAACAGCCCCAGCAGGCCAAAGACCATTTTATTCATATTTTCCCAGCCGAAGTTTTCCAGCATGAAGCCGGAGGTCAGGGTCGCCATCGCGGTCAGGCCATAGACGACAAAATCATTGATCCCCTGGACATGGGCCTTGTCGGCCGGGCTATAAGCCCGCTCGAGCAGGGTTGTGCCGGCGGTGAACATGAAATTCCAGCCGAACCCCAGCAGGATCAGCGAGCCGTAAAAATTGATCAGCTCCAGCCCCTGAATGGCGAAGCTCGCCGAGGTGGCGAAACAGATCATGCCGGCAAGGATAATTTTGACCGAACCATAGCGGGCGATCAGGGTGCCGGTAAAGAAGGCCGGCAAGAACATGGCGGCCGAATGCCACTGAATGACGCTGGCGGCGTCGCTGACCTGAAAACCGCAATATTCGACGATTTCAATCGGCGATGACGTCATGACGTAAGACATCATCAGATAACCCCCGGCCGCATTGAGGCTGGCGCAGATAAAGGCCGGCCGGCGCAGAACCCGCCACAGCGGCGGCTTTGTCCCCTCTTCCCGCGGCTGTCCGGCGGGTGGCCGGTGATCGGGGAATTTCAGGAACAACAGGATAAATTGTGTCAGGAAGCTCAGCGCAATAACCAGCGTATAGGTGCCGGCATAAGGGATCGGCAGGTAGAAAATCGCTTCAAACAGCTGGGCGGCGCTCGGCGCGATAAGGGCGGCGAACAAGCCCCCGGCCAGAACGTAGGAAACGGCCTGTTTGTGATAATCGGCCGGTGTAACCTCCATGGCGGCAAAGCGATAAAAGGCGGCAAAGGACTGAAATACGCCATGGATCAATACCCCGGCGGTAAAAATATAGAAATTGGCGTTGAAAATGCCGTAAAAGGTTAATATGCCGGACAGCAGCGCGAACAGCGCCCCCAGTTGAAAGCCCCTTTTGCGGCCATATCTTTTCATCAGCATCGAGGCCGGATAGGCGGTCAGCGCCGCGCCAATCACGGCGCAGGCCCCGGGGATGGTCGCCATCGCCACACTGCCGGTCAGCATCTTGCCGACAAGCGCCGAATAGGTCAGCATCGTAATGGTTGATGACAGGGCGATGGCCTGACTGGCGAATAAAAGCAGGATATTCCGGCGACTGTTAGGGTCCATAAGGGAACTCAATGATTTTCAAATATTTAGCACCATGCCGTCATAAGCCGGTTCAACATGCTTGGGAAGTGTTTTTTTCAGGCTTTCATAATCCATATCCCAGGTCATATGGGTCAGGATGGCCCGTTTCGGCTGATATTTTTCAATCCAGGCCAGGGTCTGTTCCAGATGGGAATGGGTCGGATGAGGCGCCGGCCGCAACGCATCGACAATCCACAGGTCAAGCCCCTTCAAATGGATTTCGCTTTCCTCAGGTATAGCATTAAGATCCGTGCAATAAGCCATTTTATCCAATCGAAAACCGAGCGTTCTGATGTTACCGTGAATAAGCTCGAACGGTTGAATGTCAACCGCGCCGATCTGAAAGGGCGACGGGTCGATTTGATGGCCCTCCAGGATCGCCGGATAGCCTTGCTTGCTGGTGAAAATATAATCGAAACGTCTTTTGAGCAGCGCCAGCGTCCGGGCGTCGGCATAGGCGTCCAGTTTCCGCTTCATGATGTGGGAAATCGCCCGCAGGTCGTCAATGCCGTGGGTATGGTCCGCATGATCATGGGTATAAAGCACGCCGTCAATATGGCTGATGTTGACGTCGAGGCATTGCTCGCGCAGGTCCGGGCTGCTGTCGATCAGGATGCGGCTGCCGCGATCCTCGACAAAAATTGACGATCTGCGCCGGCGGTTTTTCGGGTTCTTGGGGTCGCAGACTCCCCATTTTCCGCCAATCTTGGGGACGCCGGTCGAGGTGCCGCAGCCGAGGATCGTAATTTTCATGGTCGCCGCGCCCGGGTGAAAAGAGCATAAAAATTATCGGTTGTTGTTTTCGCCAGCCGCTCATAGGGGATATCCAGCAACCGGCTGAGAAATTCCGCCGTATATTTGACATAGGACGGCTCATTGGGCTTGCCGCGCTTCGGCGTCGGCGCCAGATAGGGGGCGTCGGTTTCAATCAGCAACCGCTCAAGGGGAATGGTTTTGACGGTGGCCTGCAACGCGCGGGCGCTGTTAAAGGTGACGATGCCGGATATGGAGATATAGCAGCCCATGGCCAGGGTGGCGTCGGCCAGCGCCTGGCTGGCGGTAAAACAATGGATCACGGCGGGAAAGGCGCCTTTCGCCATTTCCTCACCCATGATTTCGATGGTCAGTTCGTCCGCATCGCGGGCATGGACAATCAACGGCAGGCCGGTTTTCCGGGCGGCTTTGATGTGCGCCCGGAAATTGGCTTCCTGCAGGTCGCGCGGCGCATATTCATAATAGAAATCAAGGCCGCTTTCGCCAATGCCGATGATCTTTTCCGACCGGGTTTTGGCGATCAGCTGCGCGGCGGTGATGCCGGGCTCTTTTTCCGCCTCATGGGGATGACTGCCGACGGTGGCGTAGACATGGTCATATTTGTTGGCGATGGCGAGCACATCGTCATATTCGCTGAGCCGGGCGTTAATCGCCAGGATGGTCTCGACGCCGGCATTGCGCGCCCGGGCCATGACCCCGTCCATATCCTCCGTCATGCTGCCGTAATTGAGATGGCAATGGCTGTCGACGATCATTTGCCCTCCCCTTCGACATAGCGCGGGAAAACCCCTTCCGGCTTGTCAAGACGCGCGCCGCTCCGCAGCCGCCCGCCCTCGCCCAGCCGGTCAAAACCGCGACCCTCCCGGGCGATGTTGATCTGATCCAGCAGTTTCGCGGCGGAATCCGGCATGATGAACTGGCAGAGGATGCCGACCTGGCGCACGACCTCGGCCGTGACATACAGCACCGTTCCCATACGCTCAGGGTCCATTTTTTTGAGCGCCCAGGGTTCTTGCCCGGCAAAATAGCCGTTGCAGTCCGACACCACTTTCCAGATCGCTTCCAGCGCCCTGTTGAAACTTTGCCGGTCCATCTGCCGCCGCACCTCCTCCAGCAGGCCGTCTGCCGCCTGCAGCATTGCCCTGTCTTCGGCGGTCAGATCGCCGATCGGCGGGATCTGCCCGGCGCAATTCTTGAAGATCATGCTCAGCGACCGCTGGGCGAGATTGCCGAGATCATTGGCCAGATCGCTGTTGATCCGGTTGATCATGGCGGTGCGGGAAAAATCCCCGTCATTGCCAAAGGGCACTTCCCGCATCAGGAAATAACGGACCTGATCCAGTCCGAATTCATGAACAATTTCAAAGGGATCAATGACATTGCCGATGGATTTCGAGATCTTCTGCCCTTCGTTGGTCCACCAGCCGTGGGCGAACACCCTTTTCGGCGGTTCAATATCCGCCGCCATCAGGAAGGCCGGCCAGTAAACCGCATGAAAGCGCAATATATCCTTGCCGACCATATGAATATCCGCCGGCCAGAATTTTCGGAAGGTCTCGCTGTCCATATCCGGATAGCCGGCCGCCGTCATATAGTTGGTCAGGGCGTCGATCCAGACATACATGATATGCTTGTCATTGCCCGGCACCGGCACGCCCCAGGAAAAGCTGGTCCGGGAGACGGACAGGTCGCGCAGGCCGCTTTCGACAAAGCTTTTGACCTCATTCCTGCGACTTTTCGGCAGGACCGTCTCCGGCAGTTGCTCATACCACGCCAGCAGCCGCTCGCCCCAGGCCGACAGCCGGAAAAAATAGCTTTCCTCCTCGACCCATTCGACCGGGGCGCCGGTCGGGGCCAGCTTTTCGCCGCCCGCGCCTTCTTTCAGCTCCCCTTCCGCATAATAGGCTTCATCGCGGACCGAATACCAGCCGGCGTATTTATCCAGGTAAATATGGCCATTCTGCTCCAGCTTCCGCCACAGGGCCTGACAGGCGACTTTATGGCGCGGCTCCGTGGTGCGGATAAAGTCATCATTGGAGAAATTCATGAATTCGGCCAATTCGCGAAAGCGCCGGGAGACCTCGTTGCAGAATTCGATCGGCTCTTTACCCCGGGCGGCGGCGGATTTTTCCACCTTCTGGCCATGTTCATCAGTGCCGGTCAGGAACATCACATCATAGCCGTCGAGACGTTTAAAGCGGGCCATCACATCGCAGGCCAGCGTTGTGTAGGCATGGCCGATATGGGGAATATCATTGACGTAATAGATCGGGGTTGTGATGTAAAAGGCGGGTTTGACCGTCATCTTTGCTAACTCCGGCACGGCGAAATGGCGCCCTGCTAATTTAATTTCTGATTCAACAGAGTCAGGATATTCAGGACGACCTGCTTGCGATCGAGATTAATCTGACCCATTTTACGGGATACCTTTTCCCACAGGTCGACCCACTGATCAAGTGATATTCTCCGGCCCAACCGGATCATCAGGTCAAGCTCGCCGGTCAATACCGGCAGCACCGGACTTTCCGCCGGCTCCGCATGTTGCCCTCGGAACGCCGCATGACGGATCATCCGGCTGATGAAAGAGGTCAGCAACTCGCCAAAAAGAATATATTTTTCGTCGCCGCCTTTTCTGCTCAGATTGTCCGCCAGCTTGTGGGCCAGCGGCACATCAAGCCGGGGCATGGTGGCGAGAAGCTCCAAAATCCGGATATATAAATCCAGACCTTCATGTTCGACCAGTTTGATGGCGTATCCCGGACTACCGTCTGATAACAGCGCATAGCCATTGATGTCATCGGCCGCCATATCGGGATAGTGGCCGGTCAGTATTTCCCGGACCGTCGGCAGGGACAGCGGCTTCAGGCCGAGCTGACGGCAGCGCGACACAACCGTCGGCAGCAGCTTTCCCGGCGCATGGGCCAGCAGGAAGAAGATGGTGTTTTTCGGTGGTTCCTCCAGTATTTTCAGCAGGGCGTTGGCCGAAGCGCGGTTCATTTCGTCGGCGCTGTCAACAATCGCGATGCGCCAGCCGCCTTCCGTGGAGGTTTTGCTGAAAAAGCCGATCAGTTTGCGGACATCATCAATAGCGATTTCCGCCCTCATTTTGCCGCTTTTTTCATCGGGGCGGCGCTTCAGGGTGAACAGGTCGCCGTGACTGTCGGCGGAGATCAGCATATTCACCCGCGACAGGACATCCGTATCAAGCGACGTGGCGGGCGCCTTTTCAAGCGCGTCGCCGAACAAGCCCGGACCGTCGTCATTCATCGCCGGCGGGTTATGCAGCAGAAAGCGGGCCATCTTGCGGGCCAGCGTCGCCTTGCCGATACCGCGTGACCCGGTGATCAGCCAGGCATGATGCAGGCGGCCCGAATTATAGGCGTCGAGAAATTTTTGCTCGGCCCCTTCATGGCCGATGATATTTATCACCTGATCTGTCGCCCTGTCCTGATCCGTTTCCACCATAAAATTCCTCAGGTCAGGCCGAAAGAGACGGCAACCTGCCGCCAGATACGGTTGGCGACCTCTTCCATTGGGCCCTCGGCGGATATGATCCGGCACCGGGCGGGGTCCGCCCGGGCGATCTCCAGAAAGGCCTGGCGCAGGCGCGCGTGAAAGCCGCCGTTCATCCGCTCGAACCGGTCCTCGCGCTGCCTTTCCGACCGGCCGGCTTCGCGCATATTGGCCCGGTCAAGCCCTTGCGCCGGGTCAGCATCCAGAATAATTGTCATATCCGGCCAGACATCGTCGGTGGCGATCCGGTGAATTTCCCGCACAATGGCGACATCAAGCCCGTGCCCCACGCCCTGATAAGCAAAGGTGGAATCGGCATAGCGGTCGGAAATCACCCATTGACCCTTTTCCAGCGCCGGCAGAATGGTCCGCTGCAGATGATCCACCCGTGCGGCGTAGAACAGCAGCACCTCCGTCATCGGCGTCCATTTGTCGGGATTGCCCGAAACCAGCAATTTCCGGATTTCCTCCGCGCCGCCGGAACCGCCCGGTTCACGGGTCAGCAGGACATCAATGCCCCGGCCCGCCAACTGGTCCCGCAACAGGCCGACCTGGGTTGATTTTCCGACGCCCTCCCCGCCTTCAAAAGAAATGAATTTGCCGCGCCGAATGTCTGCTTTACTCACTTCCCGACGATCCCATCAGAAGATAATTGAACGCCGCTTTCAGGCGGGAAACGCCGCCCAGCTTGGCGACATCCTCGCCGGCCACCAGGGGATAGGTCACGGTCTTCATGTCCTTGGCGGAAATTTCGAGCGTGGCGATCGGCTGCCCCTTGACGATGGGGGCCGGTATCGGCCCGGTATAGATCACCTTGGCTTTCATCTTGTGGCGATCCTGAAGGCTGAGGGACAGGGTGACATCCTGTTCGACAACCAGCGGAACCTTGCCGTCCTCGCCGAGCCAGACCTTGGCGTTATCGACCACGCTGCCGGCCTTGAACAGGGGATAGACATTGAAATTGCGGAAACCGTAATTCAGCAGGCGTT
Organism: Paremcibacter sp.; assembly: GCA_048266545.1. GTDB lineage: Bacteria > Pseudomonadota > Alphaproteobacteria > Sphingomonadales > Emcibacteraceae > Paremcibacter. Next base: position 104,143 of record JBLWZH010000005.1, read on the forward strand.
CCGCCTCCCGCGCCCGGGCCCGGTTGCTGTTCAGGCCATTGACCACCAGCACCAGGCGGCGGCCGTTCTGCACCGCGGAGGCGGCGAGACCATAGCCGCCGTCTTCCGTATGTCCGGTTTTCAGGCCATCCGCGGACGGCATGCTATAGAGGATCGGGTTGCGGTTGGTTTGTGAAATGTTGTTATAGGAAAATTTCTTTTCCTTGAACATGGGGTAATAGTCGGGAAATTCCGTCACCAGTTTCTGCGACAGGATCGCCAGATCCCGCGCCGACATCATATGATTCGGGTCAGGCCAGCCATTGACGTTGGTGAAATGGGACTCTTTCATGCCGAGCTCCCGGGCCTTTTCATTGCTCCACTCGACAAACACCTCTTCGGATCCGGCGATTCCCTCGGCGAGCACCGCACAGGCGTCATTGCCCGATTGAACAATAATTCCCAGCAACAGATCATGCACCGTGACCTTCTGACCTGCTTTGAGGAACATGGTGGAACCCTGCAGGCGCCATTTGCGCCAGACGGCCTCACTGACCTCAAATTCATCTTCCAGCAGGATATTGCCGTCGCGCAGGCGCTCGAACGCCAGGTAAATCGTCATCAGCTTGCTCATGGAGGACGGCGGCATCGGCTGATCGGCGTCATGTTCAAATAGAACGGCCCCGGTGGAGCCTTCAACCATGATCGCGTGTTTCGCCTGGGTTTTGATCTGGGCGGCATTGGCCTGGGCAACCCCGAATAAAATCAGGGACAGGGACAGAGTGATCCCGCGCAGCATAGAATGTGGTAGAATGTTTTTCATCTTGGCGATATTTTCCGTCTTTTAAATTTTCGGCAGCGGCCTTTAATCCATAATAATCCGGGCCGTATTGTGGCCCAGAGACAATATTCTGCCAAGGATCACTTCGGCGAGTTTCACCGTCGGGTGAGGCCCTATCCTGACACGGTACAGATTTTGCCCGTTGACATCAACCTGATCAATTTTCGTCGGGCTGATATGATTGACATGGCCGACGACTTTTTCGGCATTTCTCTCATCCGCATAGGCGCCAACCTGAATATAAATCTTCTTTCCGCCGGCGTCTTGAGTCTGGGCAGATTGCGGGCCGTCTTCGAGGCGGACCACTTCAACGGACGGTGAGCTAAGGTTTTTCCGCGCGGCGACGGGAACCGTTTTTTCCACGGCCTTGTGCGGTGACTGGCGCGCCTGATTTTGGGCCATGGTCTGTCGCGGCAGATCGCCGCGCGGGCCGTTGACCGCCTCGACCCTGACCCGGGTGACGCCTTTCTTTTCAAAGCCCAGCAGTTGCGCCGCCCGCCGCGACACATCAATCAGCCGGTTGCCGACAAAAGGTCCCCGGTCGTTGATTTTCAGAATCAGCCAGCGGTTGTTGTCCAGATTGGTCACCCGGACATAGCTTGGCATCGGCAGGGTTGTATGGGCCGCGGTCAGGCTGTTCATATTGAAAATATCGCCATTGGCGGTCTTGCGGCCATGAAATTGCGGCCCGTACCAGGACGCGAGGCCAACCCGGTCATACGTGGGGTCCGCCTGCGGCCGATAGACTTTTCCGGCCACCTTATAGGGTTTGCCCACTTTATAGGTCGGATTCGGCACCCCCGACGACTGATAGGTTTTGTTCGATGAACTGCAGGCCGCGAGCGCCGCGCAAAAGCCCAATATGATCGCTGCCCGCAACATCATCATTTCAGTTCATCCGACAAAAGACTGACCCCGAGAGCGTAAAAGTTGGAGCAGTTATAGCTTAAAATAGCCCTGAAATTCTGATAGGTCAGGAAAGCCGGCCCGTCCCGGCCCGCCGGCATCACCAGGGAGGCCGTGAAATCAGGGTCCTTAACCTTGGGCAGGTCCGCGCCATATACGGTTCTGACCCCAAGCGCCTGCCATTCGCCGAGGGTAAGCCGCCGGCTGTGATCCTTGAGCGCCCGGCGGCAGGATTTGACCTCTTTGGTCTGTTTGACCTTGTCCCATAAGCTGTCGACGTCCGCCGGCAGTTGGACCTGGCGGCCCCAGGTCCGGTTATCCTGCCAGCCGTGTTTTTTCAGGTAATTGCCGATCGAGGCGAAGACATCGGACTTGTTGTTCCAGATATCTTTTTTGCCGTCGCCGTCAAAATCATAGGCATAGGCGAAGAAGCTGGAGGGCATAAACTGGCCCTGCCCCATGGCCCCGGCCCAGGATCCCTTGAAATCCTGTGGCGTGACGTGGCCTTCTTCCAGAATCCTCAAGGCCCGGATCAATTGGGTGCGGAAATAGGCGCTGCGCCGCATGTCATAGGCCAGCGTCGTCAGCGACCGGATGATATTATAGCCGCCGGAATAGCCGCCGTAATTGGTTTCCATGCCCCAGATCCCGGCGATAAACCGTTGCTGCACGCCGATGGCGCTGGCGACGGATTTCAATGAATCGCGGTTCTCGGCGATTTTCTCCCGGCCGGTTTTGATCCGGCTCGGGCTGACCCGTTTTGAAATATACTGGTTGAAGGTCTGGGTGAATTCCGGTTGACGGCGGTCCAGTTCAATCACTTTGGGATTCAGGTCAATCCCGGCGAAGGCCGTCTCAAACACCTTGTCCGAGATACCTTCCGCCAAGGCTTCCGCCTTCAGTTCGGCCAGCCAGTCGGCGAAGGTCTGGGGATTGTCGGGGATCACCCTGTTTGACGCCGCCAGGCTTTCGGCCTGACAGATCAGGAAAAGGGAAAAGAACAGTATTATTTGCTTCAGCACGCCTCACATACCCTATTTTTTATCCGGTTTTTCCGGCATCAGGCGCGAAAGATTTATACTCCGCGCCCGCCAAGCCCTATAATGTCGGTTAATGATGACAATATAAAGGCATTTTTTAGTATAGCGAAAAATAAAATCGGGGGAAGCAATTCAGTTCTTGACCTGATAATGGCGATCGGCTAAATCCTGTTCTCACAGCAATTCAGCCTGGTTATCTTGTTTTCGGAGAGGTGGCAGAGCGGTTGAATGCACCGGTCTTGAAAACCGGCAAGGGTGCAAGCCCTTCGTGGGTTCGAATCCCACCCTCTCCGCCATGTCGGGCTATACGGATAGGTGGCGGAGCCCGGTTGAACGCGCCGCACTCGAAATGCGGTATGCCGGTAACGGCATCGGGGGTTCGAATCCCTCCCTATCCGCCACTTTGCACAGGGTCCATTCCGGAGATAGATACGGGGTGATCTATCAAAGGCGGCCAATGCAAAAGCATTGACCGTCTTTGGCCGTTTTAAAAGTCAAAACTTTAATATTGATCAGGCCTTGCGGCGCCGCATAAAGCCCAGCCCCAACAGACCGAGTCCCATAACAGCGAAAGGAGCCGGTTCGGGAACGCCAATGAATACCCGGATTTCCGTTCGCGCCAGCGTCTGGCCCTGGGCATCAAATGCGCTCAGATAAACATCATAGATGCCGTTTACCGCGGGGTCATAGGTGCGCGTTGGGTGAATTGGAAAAAACGCATGCCGCCAGGATTGCTGGAGCACATTGTTTCCGTCAATCAGGGTCTGGTACGTAAGGGCGTCCCCGGCTTCCGTCCCCGCGCCGTTTCCGGTATTGTTATCGCCGATGCTGTGATCGAAAAAACCGACGAAAAGCGGCGCCGCATTAGGCGTGATGGGATCGAATTCAAGAAAATCAGTGGTCAGGCCGGGGTCAAAATCAATGCCGAGCCGATAGGTGAAGTCGCTGATTTTATTGTTTGTCGCGCCATTATAATCCGTATTGACGGTCCAGTCGAAGTTCCATTTGGGGTTGGCCTCGGCAAGAGAATAGCTATAAGTGCCGTCACCGTTACTGTGTGTTGTGCCAACGAAAGGTATTTTCGCCCGCAGGCCGAGTTCGATCCCGTTGTCTTGATCAACGGTGAAAGCGCCATTTGTGTTGCCGCTGCCGAAAATGATGTCGGGCGTAATATTTTGATCATACAACAGCGGCGCGGCGGAAGCTGGCGTCGTGAGTATGGCCAGCGCTGCCGCGCCCCCAATAGACAGCGCCTTAATAGATGAAATAGATGAAAATTTTACCATAATTGTTTTCTCCGCAATGTGTGTGATCCTGCGATTACAGGCAAAATCACCGTTGTTTCAGCACGCTTTAAGTTCAGGCGGCGCCGCACCCCTTGTTTGTCGTTCTTTATTTTGGTGTTTTACTTGCAAGAACCATACCGGGTTGCATGTATATAAACAGTTCAATAACTTAGGGTGAATATTAGATATTACTAAACCTAAAAGTGTAATAAATCCTGACACATATCGGGTGCTCTGAACTCACTTATTTGCTCTGTTCTTGACTATATTGTTGATATATATGAATAATCATCAGAAACAGGACTGTAAAAATTTCTGACACCCGGGGCGATGGAGCGTATTTTTACAGTTGCAGATCCAGGATAACCTGCAGCCTATTCGGGGAGGATCAGAATCGCCCTGAAATCATTGACATTGGTCCGGGTCGGCCCGGTGATGATCAGGTCATCAAGCCGCCGGAAAAACGGATAAGCGTCATGGCGATTAAGGCTGGCGGCGGGATTTAAACCCAGGGCCCCTGCCCGCGCCACGGTGTCCGGCGTGATGATCGCCCCGGCGTTCTGTTCCGCGCCGTCAATGCCGTCCGTATCGCAGGCGAGCGCATATATGCCGCCCCTGCCCCTGAGCGCCATCGCCAGGGACAGCAAATATTCCGTATTTCGCCCGCCCACACCCCTGGGCCCGGCGCCTAACGTGACAGATGTTTCACCGCCCGACAGGATCAGCCGCGGGCGCTTTTGTCTCGTTTGTCTCAGTCGGTTCGCTTCCCCGAGCGCCAGTTCGCCATGCTGTCGGCCGAGGGTGGCGGCGTCTCCGGTGACCCCGGCCCCGAGGTTGAGAACCCGGGCGACGCCTTCCGCCCGGGCATGATCGGCGGCGGCCGCAAGCGCCATATCGCCGGTCGCGATAACCATTGTTTTATGATTTGCCGGACCTTGCCGGCTTGCCCGCGCCGGCGGCAAGGCTTCGACGGGAAAATCAATATTATATTTCTTCAGGATGTCGGCGGCGTCCGCGACCGGCCCGGACATGGAAACTGTCGGCCCGGAGGCGACAAAGGCCGGATCATCGCCCGGCACATCGGAAATGACCAGCGTCACCACCCGGGCCGGGGAAGCCGCCGCCGCCAGACGGCCGCCTTTGATGGCGGACAAGCGGGCGCGCACGGCGTTTATTTCGCGTATATCGGCGCCGGAGTCGAGCAGTTGCCGGGTCACCGCCTTTTTCTGCGCCAGGGACAGTCCCTCTCCCGGCAGGGTCAACAGTGACGATCCGCCGCCGGAGATCAGCGCCAGCAACTGGTCCCCTTCGCCAAGCTCCCGCGCCAGCCTGAGCGCGGCCTGCGCCGCCTGGACGCCCCGGGCGTCGGGGATCGGATGGCGGGCTTCGATCAGGTCAATGCCGGGCGGCGGGTCAAGCGCCGGGTCGCCATGACCATAGGGAATAAGAATGACGCCCCGGGCAATATCCGGCCGATGCGCGAGGGCGACGCGCGCCATGGCGGCCGCCGCTTTGCCGAGCGCGATCATCAGGGTCCGGCCCTTCGGCGGCGGCGGCAGATGAGCGGACAACGTCTCATCGGCGGAGGCGGCATGAACCGCCCGCTCAAACAAGGCTTTGAGGAATTTCTCCGGCGTCCCCCTCACCATTTACCGTTTTCCGCTAAGGCCAAACTCATGATCCCATATCCGATTTGACTTACTATAAATACTGTTTCATAGTACGCTCAATTGATAATTATAAGTGTATCATGTTCTTGTAAAAGGGGAATTTTTATGTCGGATCAGCTTTCTTCCGGGTTTTCCATTGGCCGCGTGCTGTCGAGCAGTTTTTCTGTATTGAATAAAAATATCGTCACCTTCGGCATCCTGGCGCTGATCCTGACGCTGCCCAACGGCTATTTCGTTATTATGTCCTTGACCGGGGACATGGTGAAAATCGCCGGCATCGAAAATAACGTTGCAGTTTTCGCCCTCAACTTCCTGGTCCAGTTTATTTTCAACAGCCTGCTGGCGGCGATGCTCATTTTCGGCACCTTCAGCAGCATGCGAGGCCGAACCTTCGGCTTTGCTGATCTGCTGTCAAAGGGGCTGTCCGTCTTATTTCCCGTCCTCGGCCTGTCGATTATTGTCGGCGGCATTGTCACGATCGGCATATTTCTGCTGATTATCCCGGGAATCATCCTGATGATCATGTTTTACGTCGCGATCCCGGTCAAGGTTGTCGAAGGCGTCGGCGTTGGCGACTGTATGGCGCGCAGTGAAAAACTGACCAAAGGGTATCGCGGGGAAATTTTCGGACTGTTGTTTATCGTTGGCGTTTTCTCAATGGCGGTGAATTTAATCGCCGGCTTTCTTGCCGGAATGCTGGGCGACGCCATCATCAGCAGCATTCTGGTTTATATTTTCACCGCTTATCTGGCGGCCTTCGGCGCGGTGCTGTCGGCCATGGTCTATTATGAATTGCGGGCCGAAAAAGAAGGCGTTGATATTGAGACGCTTTCCCGGGTTTTCGCCTGATTATCCCGGCGCCTCACCGCCCTACCAGCGCCCCAGGCCCAGCTTGCCAAAAAGTTTTTTCTTGTCCCCCGGCGTCAGGCAGAATCCGATGATGCTCAGGATATAGATCATCATGACCAGCGGCACGCCGATGGCCGTACCGCGTCCGGACAAAAGATCAACCGGAAAATACGCCGTCAGTATCCTGAAGACAAGCACACTGCCGGCCGCCGCCAGAATAACCCGGAACAGGCTCATCTGGATCATGTTGATGCCCATCAGCCGGCGAATAACGATGACCCGCACCAGATTCATGATAAAATATGTCAGGCACAGCGCCATGGCGATGCCCTCGATGTCAAATTTCAGAACCGTGACAAAAAAGCTGGCGATCAGGACATAAAGCGGCACCATGATGATAGAAATAAGCGGGTTGAAAATCGGATAACGGTAAAGGATCGGCATGTCCGTCATGCCGAAACCGCCGTTGATGGTCTCGCCGATCATTAGGAAAATCAGCACAATACCGCCCGAAACCAGAACGCCTGCTTCCGTCCCCCGCGCCGCAATCAGCCCCATGAAGGGCTCGCTGTAGAAAACGGCGATCACCACAAGCAGGCACTGAACCATCAGCGTCCAGCGCCCCACCATCACCATCTGGCGCTCGACGACAGCGTAATCCCGTTCGACCAGATTTTTTGACATGACCGGCGCGAGGATCGGATAAAAGCTCTGATAGATTTTTTCAACCGACGTGGTGATCTGCTGGGCGATATTGTAAATACCCAATATCCCCTCGGCGAAGAAGAATTTCACCGTGAAAACGTCCATCCGCATGAAAACCAGCAGCGCCAGGTCGTGAAAAGCCGTTGGCGCTGAAAATTTGGCGATTTTACGCATCATGGAAAAACTCGGCCGGGCTGCAAGGAAATTCCGCAGATGGAACTGCTTGCAGCAGCCCCACAGCGCCGTCATCAGCGCCGCCAGAATCGAGGTGGCGTAAGCCAGCAAAAGCCCGCTTTCCCCGAAATCGAGAAAATAGAAAACCAACATGCTGAACAGCAGGACATAGGGTTCAATGAAACTGCGGGCGATCATCTCAAATTTCATTTTGCGGGTCGCCCGGGTGCCGGCCAGCAGAATATCGACCATGGAAACCAGTAATATTATGGGAACCAGTTGAGTGAGGCCCCGGACCATTTCAGGATAATCGAAAAAGACCGCCATATGCTCGGCCGAAATCAGGATAATTCCGATCATCAACAGCCCGACCGAGAAGGAGCAGAACAAGGCCGCGACAATGACTTCCTCCGCCGAATGCCCTTCATTATAGTCCCTGTCGAGGATAAATTTAAACAGCGAGCGTTTGAAGCCGAAAACCGCCAGGGCCGCGCCGAGTTCAATGGTCGTGATAATAAAGACATAGCGGCCGTACAGCTCATTGCCAAACAGCGCCACCACCAGCAGGATAAAGGGAAGCCGGGAACTCAGCCGGATGATAAATCCCAAAAAATTGACGCTCGCCCCACGCACAATATCCTTTTTATCTGTTTCTTCTTTGGGTGTCATATGCGGGGACCACTATCTGGCGTCAAGGGATGGGGAAGGACAGGAGGATAAAACCGGCTCGCCAGAGGCCATGTTCGGGCTGAAAAGCATTTTATCCCCTCCTGTTTCTTTGGGTTTTGTTTTATTGGCGCACGCTAGCAGAAATCAGCCGCCGATTCAAACTATTCCCCGTCGCTTTTAATCTAGGCCGTAAACTCATAAATATGATCCTTTCTGCGCGAGCGTTTTTGATTTGTGAACAGGCGACAAGCTGCCGGAATAGTAGGTTATTTCAAAGCTTGGTAACGCATTCACGGATCAAAAGAGCCGCGCCCGAAGGGTATTTTCATACAGAATTGCATCATATTTATGAGTTTACGGCCTAAAGTATATGGTGATTTTAAGGCTATCCCCTCAAGGGGGATTTCGGTAGTATCTGAGAACAAAACAAACCTGGACATAAGGGGATTATACAAATGACCTTGATTTCACAGCCGAGCGATATTGAACTTGCCAGATCAACCCGGGCCAAACCGATAGACGACATCGCCGCGAAACTGAATATCCCCCCGCAATCGATCATCCGTTACGGTGACGACAAGGCCAAGGTTCGGCTTGATTACATCAGGGAGCTTGAAAAACAGCCCGACGGTAAACTGATTCTGGTAACCGCCATAACCCCGACCCCGGCCGGCGAAGGCAAAACCACAACCACGGTCGGTCTGGGCGATGGTTTGAACAAGATCGGCAAAAACGCCATGATCTGTATTCGCGAACCTTCTCTTGGCCCCTGTTTCGGCATGAAGGGCGGCGCCGCCGGCGGCGGTCATGCCCAGGTGATCCCCATGGAGGACATCAATCTTCATTTCACCGGCGATTTTCACGCCATCGGCGCCGCCAATAACCTGCTGGCGGCCATGGTTGACAACCATACCTATTGGGAGAATGAATGCGGGCTCGATACCCGGCGGATCACCTGGCGGCGGGTCCTCGACATAAATGACCGGTCGCTGCGCCAGATCACAACGTCACAGGGCGGCGTCGCCAACGGCTTCCCCCGGGAGGGCGGCTTTGACATCACCCCGGCGTCGGAAGTGATGGCCTGCTTCAGCCTGGCGACCGATTTAAAGGACCTGCGCCGCCGTCTGGGGCAGATCATGGTCGGCTTTACCCGCGACCGCAAGCCGGTTTATGCCCGTGACGTGTCTGCCGACGGCCCGATGACCGCCCTGCTGAAGGATGCGATGATGCCTAATCTGGTGCAGACCCTGGAACATAACCCGGCGTTCATTCACGGCGGCCCCTTCGCCAATATCGCCCATGGCTGCAATACGGTGATCGCCACCCGGGCGGCGCTGAAAATGGCGGATTATGTGATTACCGAAGCCGGTTTTGGCGCCGACCTCGGGGCGGAAAAATTCTTCAACATCAAATGCCGCAAGGCGGGATTAAAGCCCGATGCAGCCGTGCTTGTCGCGACAATCCGGGCGCTGAAGATGCATGGCGGCGTTGCGAAAAATGATCTGGCGACAGAAAATATCGCAGCGATCAGGAAGGGGCTTGAAAACCTGAAACGGCATGTGGAAAACCTGCGTAAATTCGGTGTGGAGGAAGTGGTCGCCATCAACCGCTTTCCAACCGACACCGACGCCGAAATTCAGTGCGTGGTCGAGGAATGCGGGAAACTGGGGGTCCGCGCCATCGAAGCGACCCATTGGGCCGATGGCGGGGCGGGGGCGGCAGAACTTGCCCGTCATGTGGTCCATATGGTCGAGGGCCGGAGCAGCGGCTTTCACCCCCTCTATAATGATGATATTTCGCTGTGGACCAAAATCCAGATCATCGCAGAGGAAATCTACGGCGCCAGTGAGGTCGTCGCCGATCAGAAAGTCCGCGACCAGATCAGGATGTTTCAGGATCAGGGGGTCGGCCATTATCCGGTCTGCATGGCGAAAACCCAATACAGCTTTTCGACTGATCCCAACCTGAAGGGTATTCCTCACGACCACGTGGTGCCGATCCGCGAGGTCCGGCTGTCCAACGGCGCGGAATTCCTGCTGGTGATCTGCGGCGAGATCATGACCATGCCCGGCCTGCCCCGCGTTCCGGCGGCCAACCATATCGAAGTAGATAACAATGACCTGATACAGGGCCTGTTTTAGGGGCAATATTTAAAACATGGATGAAAAAAGACCCCGGAGAACATAATCTTCGGGGCCTTTTTTAAAGGTAAATTTGAATTTTAAGCCGCGCGGGTCGACTTGAGGGGCTTTCTTTTCGGAGAAAAAACCTTCGTGCCGCCGTCATTTCTCGCTTTGACTTTGCGCGCCTTGTCCGGGCGACTGGCGGACAGGTTTTTTTTGCCAGTCAGGGCCTTTTTACCGCCCCGCGCCTTTTTGCCCTCAAAGGGCTTGTTGTCCGCTTCTTTTTTCCGGAACGGTTTCTTTCTGGCTCCGGTCTTGACGAAATCCGACTTGTCTTCCTTCTTGCTGTCAAATTCAGGCGGTTTGCCGAGCAATTTGCCCAGAACCGGATCATCGGCATATTCCCGGGCGGACGACCAGGGGTCATAGCGCGCGCCGTCTTTTTTGCGGGCCGCTCTTTCCGGGCGCGGGGAATTGCCGGCTTTGCGGGGCGCGGGGCGATGGTCATCCTGCGCATCGCTTTCCCAGGAACGATTGGCCTTTTTGACGGCGTCGCCGGATTTATAGCGATCGGATTTTACGCGGACGCCCCGACTGTCGCGGCCAAAGCCGCCTTCCCGGCGGCCGCCACGGTCGCGCGCGAAACGACCCTTGTTGCCTTTAGCATTGCCGCGCGAGGAAACATCAATATGAAATTCATGATCCGCGTCAACCTCGATCGGCAGTTTGATCAGCTGTTCGATATTTTTCAGCAGCCGGACGTCGCTTGGATCGCAAAAGGAAATGGCGATGCCCTTTTGTCCGGCCCGGCCGGTGCGGCCCACCCGGTGAACATAATTTTCCGGCTCTATGGGCAGTTCATAATTGACCACATGGCTGATGCCGTCAACATCAATGCCCCGCGCCGCCACATCGGTCGCCACCAGAACCCTGGTCCGGCCGCGGCGGAAATTCATCAGGATCTTTTCCCGCACCCGCTGGCGCTTGTCGCCATGAATGGCGTCGGACCGGATGCCTTTTTCATACAAGGCGTTGGACAATTCGTCGGCCCCGGTTTTGGTCCGGGCGAAAACCAGCGCCTTTTCCACCCCGTCCCCGGACAGAATATCACAGAGCAATTGGGCCTTGTTCCTGCGGGTCACATTCATCAGCTTATGGGAAATGGTGTCGGCGACCGCGGTTTTCCTCTCGATTTCCACATAAACCGGGGCGGTGAGCAGCGATTTGGACAGATTGCGCACCTTGGGGTTCATGGTGGCGGAAAACATGACGGTCTGGTGGTCTTGCGGCAGGGAAGCCGCAATATCGCGGACATCGTCGATGAATCCCATATCCAGCATCCGGTCGGCTTCATCCAGAATGAAGGTCGCCGTGTCATTGAATTTAACATTGTTGCGGCCGATATGATCGATCAGCCGCCCGGGGGTCGCCACCAGAATATCCACGCCGCGGCGCAGCTTGCTGGTCTGCGGCGGATAGGGTTGACCGCCGGCGATGACCAGGCTTTTCAGCCTGGTCCCCTTGCTGAAGGTCGTGATGCAAAGCTCTATCTGCTGCGCGAGTTCCCGCGTCGGGGCGAGAATCAGCACCTTTGGCATATTCTGCCGCGGTTTCTGATAGTCGTCGAGCAGCTTGTTGATCATCGGCAGCGAGAAAGCCGCCGTCTTGCCGCCGCCGGTCTGGGCGATCCCCATCAGGTCATGGCCCTCCATTAAAGGCGGTATAGCCATGGACTGGATGGGAGTCGGCTGATCAAAGCCTTCATTCCGAACCGATTGCAGGATTGTGTCGGCCAATCCAAAGGCCGAAAAAGCTGAACCGGCGGGATCACACGGCGCAGGGGATGGCGCATCCAAATGCGTCATTATATATTCCTTTCGCGAATATAGTGCGCCTTTCTTTCCTTGGGGGCGCAAAATTTTATCCGCGATCGCACTTGGCCCGGATGGCAAAATCACCGGGGGTACATGGAAAATACATCACCATGGCTGCTAGGCGGAATATCAAAAACAAGTGTGTATATTAGCTCACACTGAATGGTCAAGTGCCGCTGTGTGCGGCTTTTCCGCCCGAAAGTCAAGCGGAAAGTGGTTAGGAGGCAGAAAACTCTATCCCTCAAATATGAATGGCGTGGCCGAGGGCCGACAGCGCCGCCTCGGCAAAGCTTTCGGTCATCGTCGGATGAACATGAATGCTGTCCGCAATATCCTCGAGCCGGGCGCCCATCTCAAGCGCCAGGGCGAATTCCCCCGACAGTTCCGAGACATGGGGGCCAACCGCATGAATACCCAGAATGACATGATTATCTTTCCGCGCCGTGATGCGGACAAAGCCGCCGCCGTCGCCGGCTTCCATGGTCAGGGCGCGGCCGTTGGCCATCAGCGGGAATTTGCCGATCACCGTTTCGACGCCTTCCGCCTTCGCCTCATCCGCCGACAGGCCGACGGCGACGATTTCCGGATCGGTAAAGCACACGGCGGCGATGGCGTTGGGGTTGAATTCGCGCTTTTCCCCGGCGATCAGCTCGGCGACCACTTCGCCCTGGGCCGACGCCCGGTGCGCCAGCATCGGCTCGCCGGTAATATCGCCGATCGCCCAGACATTTTTCATCGATGTCCGGCAGTGATTGTCGATCCTGATGAAGGGGCCATCCATATCAACCGCCATATTTTCCAGCCCCCAGCCTTCCGTATTCGGCTTGCGGCCGACGGTGACCAGCAGCTTGTCGGCCTTGATGGCGTGTTCCCTGCCCTCTTTGTCGGTGTAAGACAGCTTGTTGTCCTGCCAGCCGGTCGCCCGGGCCTCGAGATGGACTTTGATGTCATGCTTTTTCAGCCATTGCTGCACCGGGGCGGTCAATTCCTTGTCATAAGAAGCGAGAATCCGCTGGTCCGCCTCGATAAAGGTTACCTTGGCCCCCAGTTTCCGGTAGGCGATGCCAAGCTCAAGGCCGATATAGCCCGCCCCGACCACCACAAGCTTTTCCGGCACCTTGTCGAGGGACAGGGCGCTGGTGGAGGAAATAACATCGCCGCCAAAGGGCAGAAACGGCAATTCTGTCGGTTTCGAGCCATTGGCCAGGATCACATGTTCGGCGGTGATGGTGACAATGCCGCTTTGGGTCGCCACATCACAGGTTTTGGCGTTCTTGAAGCTGGCCCAGCCCTTGATCTGGCGCACCTTGGCCTTTTTCAATAGCCCCTCAACCCCGCCATTCAGCCGGTCGACGATGCCGTCCTTCCAGGCGATGGTCTTGGCGAAATCCAGCGTCGGCTTGTCTTTTAGCGAAATGCCCAGATGTCCCTTGCCGGCATGGACGGCGATCTGCTCATATTTATCCGCCGCATGGATCAGCGCCTTTGACGGGATGCAGCCCTTGATCAGGCAGGTGCCGCCGGCCCGCTCGCTTTCGACAATGACCGTGTCAATGCCCAGTTGCCCGGCGCGGATCGCCGCAACATATCCCCCGGGACCGGCGCCAATGACCAATAATTTACATTTCATCTCCATTGGTTCGATCCTTACATGAACAATGTTGCGGGCTGTTCCAGGGCCCCTTTGATATATTGCATCAGTTCGGCGGCGACATAGCCGTCAACCACCCGATGGTCAAATGACGACGACAGGTTCATCATCTGGCGGATTTGAATATCCGTGTCATTGATCACCATCGGCCGGGGAACAATTTTATTGACCCCGATAATGCAGACCTCCGGGTGATTGATCACCGGCGTCGTGACGATGCCGCCGATTTTGCCGAGGCTGGTGATGGTGACGGTGGAGCCGGATAATTCTTCCCGTTTGGCCTTGCCTTCGCGGCCGGCCGAGGTCACCCGCTGCATTTCGGCCGCCATGTCCCAGATGTCGCGGGCCTCGGCATGGCTGACAACCGGCACCATCAGGCCGTTTGGCGTCTGGGTCGCAATGCCCAGATGCACCGCGGCATAACGCCGGACGAGACTTTGATCCGGGTCATAATGGGAATTGCACTCGGGAAATTTCTCCATCCCCTTCAGGGTCGCCATCATGATAAAGGGCAGAATCGACAATTTCACCTGGTCTTCCGTCCGGTTGGCGTTGAGGAACTGGCGCAGTTTCTCGACCTCGGTCACGTCGACCTCCTCCACATAGGAATAATGGGGAATGCTGCGTTTGCTCAGTTCCATCTGCTGGGCGATCTTGCGGCGAATGCCGATCACCGGCAGTTCCTCGACAGCGGTACGTTTTTGTCTGGCCGGTTGAGCGGCGACGCGGCCGCCGGCGGCGATGAAGTCTTCCAGGTCCTGATGAGAAATGCGCCCGGCGGGGCCGCTGCCCGGCACCCGGCTGAGATCGACATTCTGTTCCAGGGCGTGACGCCGCACCGCGGGCGAGGCCAGCGGCTTGTCACTGGTCGCGCCGGACAGGACCGGTTTTGATGACAGCGCAGCCTGGGGCTTGACTTCCGGCGCCGCGACAGGTTTTTCCGCGACAGGTTTTTCCGCAACCGGTTCAGGCGCAGCCTCCGCCTTTGTCACCGGTTCTTTGGTCGTCGCCGGGGCCGGCTCCGTTCCGGCCTCGGGCGCATTGCCCGCGCCTTCAACCTCGAAAACAACCAGGGCGGAGCCGACGGGCACCATTTCGCCTTCCTTGCCGCTGACCGAGAGGATCTTGCCGTCCACCGGGCTCGGGATTTCGACCGTCGCCTTGTCGGTCATCATATCGACAAGCGGCTGGTCTTCCTTGACATTTTCCCCGACCCTGGCGTGAAGGGCGGCGATTTCCGCTTCGACGATGCCCTCGCCCAAATCCGGAAGCCTGAATATATATTGTCCCATTTTATCCCTCCATTACCTGCTTGATCGCGTCCAGAACCCGGCCCTGTCCGGGGAAATATTCCCATTCAAAGGCATGGGGATAGGGTATGTCCCAGCCGGCGACGCGACCGATCGGCGCTTCCAGTTTCCAGAAACATTCCTCCTGGATCTGCGACAGGATTTCAGCGCCGAAGCCGCCGGTTTTGGTCGCCTCGTGCACCACAAGGCCGCGTCCCGTGCGACAGACTGATTCGGCGATATGGTCAATATCAAGCGGGATCAATGTGCGCAGGTCAATAATTTCCACATCATAGCCGGACATTTCAGCCGCCGCCAGCGAGACATGAACCATGGTGCCGTAGGTGACGATGGTAAGATCCTTGCCCTCGCGGACGGTTGCCGCCTTGCCGATCGGGATCCTGTAATGACCGTCGGGCACTTCCCCCTTCGGATGTTTGCCCCACGACTGGGCCGGCTGATTGGGATCACCGTAAAAAGGGCCGTTATAGAGGCGCTTCGGTTCAAAGAACACCACCGGATCGTCATCCTCGATGGCGCTGATCAGCAGCCCCTTGGCGTCGTAAGGGGTGGACGGCATGATCGACTTGAGGCCGGAGACATGGGTGAAGATGCCTTCCGGGCTTTGCGAATGGGTCTGGCCGCCGCGAATGCCGCCGCCGCAGGGGGTGCGGATGGTGATCGGCGCCCAATATTCCCCGCCGGAACGATACCGCAGCCGCGAGGCTTCGGAAACGATCTGGTCAAAGGCCGGATAAATATAGTCGGAGAACTGAATTTCCGTCACCGGGCGCATTTCATTGACCCCCATGCCGATGGCGAGGGCGATGATCCCGCCTTCGGCGATCGGCGTGTCAAATACCCGCTGTTCGCCGTATTTTTTCTGCAATCCCTCCGTACAGTTAAAGACGCCGCCGAAATAGCCGACATCCTCGCCGAAGATGACAACGCTGTTATCCCGTTCCAGCATCACGTCCTGGGCGGAATTAATGGCTTGCACCATATTCATTTTAGTCATTTTTATACTCCCAACTGCTGACGCTGACGACGCAGGTTATCCGTCTGTTCCTTGAAGACATCCTCAAACATGCTGCTGACTTCGGGACGTGCGCCTGAATTGAGGGTGCCGTAGGATTCGGCTTCCTTGTATTTTCGGGTCACCAGGGCGGTGATTTCCTGGGTTGCCTCCTCATGACGCTGTTCCGACCATTCGCCAAGGGTGATCAGATGGTTTTTAAGCCGTTCAATGGGATCGCCCAGGGGCCAGACGTCATATTCATGTTCCGGCCGGTATTTTGACGGATCATCGCTGGTGGAATGGGCGTCGGCCCGATAGGTGAACAGTTCGATCATGGTCGGACCGCCGCCCTTGCGGGCCCGTTCCGCCGCCCACTGGGTCGCGGCGTAAACCGCCAGAAAGTCATTGCCGTCAACCCGCAGGCCCGGCATGCCATAGCCGACCCCGCGGCTGGCGAAGGTGGCTTTTTCCCCGCCGGCAATACCCTGGAATGAGGAAATCGCCCACTGGTTATTGACCACATTGAGCAGCACCGGCGCATTATACACCGCGGCGAAGGTCATGCCATGGTGAAAATCCGCCGCCGCCGTCGTGCCTTCGCCGATCCAGGTCGAGGCGAGAGCGTCTTCGCCCTTATAGGCCGAGGCCACCGCCCAGCCGACGGCCTGACAGAACTGGGTGCCCAGATTGCCGGAAATGGAAAAGAACTTGCCGTCGCGCCAGGTATACATGATCGGCAGTTGCCGGCCCTTGCAGTTGTCGCGCGAATTGGACAGGCAGTGGTTCATCATGTCCAGCAGATCCCGGCCGCGGGAAATCAGCAAACCCTGTTGCCGATAAGAAGGAAACAGCATGTCATTTTTGTCCAGCGCCATGGCCTGGGCCACCGCTACCGCCTCTTCACCGCGGGATTTCATGTAAAAGGACATTTTGCCGACCCGCTGCATCCGCTGCATCCGGTCATCATAGATCCGGGTGGTCAGCATGTCCTTAAGGCCTTTTTTCAACGCCTCGGGGTCCAGTTTCGGATCCCATTCGCCAACCGCTTCGTTTTTCATATTCAGAACCCGGATCATGCTGTTGGCATAGGCGAACATTTCCTTGGAATCCGTCATCACATCAGGACGGGGCAGCGCGCCTGCATTGGGAATATCAAGGTTATCAAATTCCGGCTCCTCCCCCGGGCGATGACGCGGGGCCGGCACATTCAGATTTTTTCCACTGCTTGGGACCATTGTGATTCTCCTTTGCGCGAAGTCTACCATGATTTAAGTGAAATTTCTTCCCATTGAAAACCTATTTCGCTTTATAAATGGGATAAAGTTTCCTATAATTGTTATTTTATGAGATATTGTACCAGATATGGATATATTGGACCAAAAGATACTGGACCTGCTTCAGGATGACGCCATGCTGGCCGTGGCCGAAATTGCCGAAAAAGTCGGTTCTTCCAAATCGGTTTGCTGGCGTCGGATTCAGCGGCTGCAGGAAAAGGGAATCATCAAAGGCCGGGTGACCCTGCTGGATCAAAATAAAATCGGCCTTGACGTCATTCTTTTCGCCCGGGTCAAGATGACCGCGCACGGTCGGAAAGTCCTGCCCAATTTCATTGAAACCATCAAGGATGTGCCGCAGATCGTCGAATGCTATACCCTGATGGGCGACGTGGACTTTCTGCTGAAAATCATCGTCCGCGATATTCAGGAATATGAGGATCTCTGGTGGAATCACCTGTCGCAGATCGACGGCGTGCGGGAAATCAGCTCGACCATCGCCATGACCGCGGTCAAGCATACGACCAAATTGCCGCTTCATAGCCCGGAATAAAAAAAACGGCCGCCCCCAATTGAAGGCGACCGCAGTTTTATAAATGCCGCGACGGATCAGGTCACAGCAGTTACTTGACTGTATTGCGGCTTTCGCCAGAGATTCTTTTCCATGATGTTCTTCAGGCGCATCACCGCGTCCCAGACATCAACATAGCGCACATAGAGCGGAGCGAAACCGAAGCGGACAATATCCGGCGCCCGGAAATCACCAACGACCTTGTCGGCAATCAACGCCTGCATGACGGCATAGCCCTTGTCATGAGTGAAAGAGACCTGACTGCCGCGCGCATCGCCGCGCCGCGGGCTGGCGAGGCGAAAACCCAATCCGGCGCACTGCTGCTCAACAAGCTGAATGAAATAATCACCCAGGCGAATTGATTTCTGCCGCAGTTGGGTCATATCGGCGCGATTCATCAGATCAACGCCGCATTCGAGAACCGAAAGCGACAGAATCGGCTGGGTGCCGGTCAGCATCTGCCAGACGCTGTCCGCCGGCCGGTAATCCCGCTCGAAAGCGAAGGGCGCCGCATGCCCCCACCACCCCGTGAGCGGTTGCGCCGCCCGGCCCTGATGCCGTTTCGCGACATAGATGAACGCCGGCGCCCCCGGCCCGCCGTTGAGATATTTATAGCCGCATCCGACGGCGAAATCGGCCCCGCAACCGTTCAGGTCAACCGGCAAGGCCCCGGCGCTGTGGCACAGATCCCAAATCACCAGCGCGCCCGCCTGATGGGCCTTTTCCGTGATCGCCTTCATATCCAGCAGACGGCCGGTTTTATAATGAACCTGGGTCAGGGAGACCACGGCCACCTCGTCGGTGATGGCGTCGAGAATTTCTTCATTTTCCGCGAAACGGATGTCATGACGCCCGCCTAACTGACGGACCAGGCCCTGGGCCATATAATTATCGGTCGGAAAATTGCTGCCCTCCATGACAATCACTTTTCGCTCTGGCCGCAGTTCCAGCGCCATCGCCAGCACCTTATAAAGATTTAACCCCGTCGCGTCACAGGCCATCACTTCGCCCGCATCGGCCCCGATCAGCCGGGCAATTTTATCGCCCAGTCTTTCCGCCAGGTGAAACCAGCCGTTTTTGTTCCAGCTGGTGATCAGATCCCGGCCCCATTCACACTCGACCACGTCACGGGCGCGCGGGGCCGCCGCCCGCGGCATGGCGCCGAGAGAATTGCCGTCAAGGTAGATCATATCCTCCGGTAGATAAAATTCATCACGGAAGGCGGCGAGCGGATCGCGGACGTCGAGATCATGGAAATAGTCGCGGGATAATTCAGTCATCGAATGGCTCACTTTCTGCTGTTTCACTGTCGATATGGGAGCAGACCACCAACAGGCGGGCGGATTTCCGCCCTTTCGAGACGAAACGATGGCCGGACAAACTGTCGAGATAAGCGCTGTCGCCGGCCTTCAGTTCAACGGGCTTGTAATCCTCGCTGTACAGAATAATTTCGCCGTCGAGGACATAGAGAAATTCCTCCCCCGGATGACGGGCGAGCCGGCCCGGGTCCTGCGGGCCGGCCGGCGGCGCCTGCAATATGCCGGGATGCATGGTTTTATTTAACAAATCACTGGCCAGCACCTCAACCTTGTACGTATCGACATTATGAACGGCGCCTTGCCCCTGGCGCATGATGCTCCGGCGGCCGCTCTTGGGGCTCTGCGGCCCGTCATCGAACAATTCCGCGATATTGACGTTCAGCCCCCGGGCGAGCTTCTGCAAATTGCCGTAGGTCAGCGTCGCCTGGTGATTCTGCACTTTTGACAGGGTCGATACCGGAATGCCCGCCCGCTCGCTCAACTCTTTGAGGGTCAGCCGGCGTTCCGCCCGCAGGCGAGCGAGCCGGTCGCCCAATGATTGCGCCGGATTGGTTGCAGATTGGGCTGCTTTGCGCAGAGACGTCATGACGGCGGCCTTTCGGGTTTGCTGAACGGAGTTACGCCGGAGAGCCTATCACAATTTACAGGTTTGGCAAATAATTTTCTAATTAGAAAATATTTTCCCATCTTGCGGTGCTCCCCCAACTATGCAAAAGTAAAGGCGCAAGAGGATTTGAAATATGGCCGACGATTACAGCAAAGAGATCGCTACTCTGGAGCGGGAGTATTCCCCCAGTTCCTGCGTTGATGATATTGCGCCGTATCTTCGCCAGTATGACGTCCAAAGCCGGGACGCCATCAAGCGACTGGGGAAACAAAGCCATATTGACGTCAAATATGGCCCGGAACCGCGCGCCGCCCTCGATATATTCGTCCCCCGGGGCGACGGCCCCTTCCCGGTTCATGTCTTTATTCACGGCGGCTACTGGCAGGAGCTTTCGAAAGCGGAAAGCCGCTTCGCCGCGCCAAATTTCATTGACCATGAGGTGATATTCATCGCCCTTGATTATACGCTGGCGCCGGCGGCGAGCCTGTTTCAAATCGTCGATCAGGTCCGCCGCGGCGTCCGGTGGATATTAAGGCGGATTGCGGCCTATGGCGGCGACCCGGCGAATATCACCCTGTCGGGCAGTTCGGCCGGGGCCCATCTGGTGGCGGAAATATTAAGTACAGACTGGCGAGAGGCAGGCTATAGCCAACGCCCGGTCAGGGGCGCGTGCGCCGGCCGCGGCATCTGCGGCC
>JBLWZH010000006.1:0-121426 GCA_048266545.1 Paremcibacter sp.
CCAGATTCTGGCTGTTGCAGGCATAGGCGAAAACCGCGTCGGCGAGGGCGAAGACCACGCCGCCGTGGGCGCTGCCGTAAACATTGACCTTGTCTTCGGTAATTTCCATTTTCATGGTCGCGGCGCCGACGCCGATGCTGACAAATTTAATGTCGAGCAATTTGTCGAGGGTGCGGCGGCCGTTGAAGATTCTGGCGATTTCCTCGGCCTGATGCTGTTTGTTGTCCGTAGCTGCGTCGTTCATACAAGTTCCTTACCGGCAAAGACGGCCCGTTTGATCAGGGGGGAGGTACGGTAGCGGTCTTCCCCGTAAAAATCCTGCAAATAACGCAGGACCATTTCAATATGCTCCAGGCCAATATCCCCGGCCCAGCGCATGGGGCCTTTGGGATAATTGACGCCATTTTCCATGGCGATGTCAACACCCTCGGGGCTGGCGCCGCCCTGATAGACCGCATCCGCGCCTTCATTGGCCAGCATCGCCACTATACGCATAACGATCAAGCCGGGACAGTCATCAATGACCGACACTTTTTTGCCCAAAGCCTGGAAGAAGCCGACGGCCTTGGCCAGATCATCGTCGGAAAGCTGATCTCCCCTGGCGACGGCGATGCGGGCGGCGGCCCTGTAATCCAGCGCCAGGTCAAAATAAATCACCGGTTCGTCGATGAAGGCTGTTGTTTCCGTTGCGGTGTCGCCATTGGTGAGCAGGAGGGACAGATCACCGATCCTGAAGCCGCAGGCGCCTTCAAGCAGGGCTATGCTGTCATCCGGTCTGTCCGCATCTGCCCGTTTGATATAGATGCCGGCGTTTTCGGCGAGCTCAATCAGGGGGTCAAGCAGCCGGTTGTCGCCGAGCAGGGTGACTTCGGCCGGGGCCGGGGCCTCGGGGGCGGTGGCGGGGGCCGGATTGGTCGCGCCGTCGCGGTAATCATAATAGCCCTGACCGGATTTGCGGCCCAGGCGTCCGGCGGCGACCTGTTCCTGCTGAATCAGCGACGGGCGATAGCGCGGGTCCTGAAAATAAGCGTTATAAACCGACTGGGTGACGGAAAAATTGACGTCATTGCCGATCAGGTCCATCAGCTCGAACGGCCCCATGCGAAAGCCGCCGGCTTCCTTCAGACAGGCGTCGATGGTCGGAATATCGGCGCCGCCTTCCTGCAGGATGCGGAGCGCTTCGGCGTAAAACGGCCGGGCGACCCGGTTGACGATGAAGCCGGGGGTGGATTTGGCGTGGACCGCCTTTTTGCCCCAGGCGGCGGCGGTGTCGAAGATGATGTCGGCGACCTCGGGCGCGGTGACGAGGCCGTGAACGATTTCCACCAGCTTCATGATCGGCGCCGGGTTGAAGAAATGCATGCCGACCATCCGTTCCGGCCGTTTGAGCCGGGCGGCGATTTCGGTAATGGAAATGGACGAGGTGTTGGAGGCGAGAATGGCGTCCTCGGCCAGAATATCCTCAAGCTGGCCAAAAACCGAACGCTTGATGTCGAGATTTTCGACAATCGCCTCGATCACCAGTTTCGCCGGCGCCAGATCCTCCAGCCTGTGACAGCGGTTAATCCGCCCGAGAATGGCCTGGCGTTCGGCCTCTTCCAGGCGGCCCTTATCCACAGACCGGGCGAGGAATTTTTCAATCTGGGCAATCCCCCGGTTAAGGGCTTCCTCGGCCGTGTCATATATATAGACCGTATGGCCGGCGCTGGCGGCGACCTGAACAATGCCGGCGCCCATGGTTCCGGCGCCGATCACGGCGATAGCCTGGGAGGGAGCGAGTGCTGTCATGGTGAGATACCCTTGTTATTTTAAGTATAAAATTATTTAGCCGCTTCGGCGCGACATTTCAATTAAAAAACCTTTGCGCATCCTTCAGGCGCCCGGCCGATATAGCATATTTGCGGATGGAATAGGACCATGCCTGATTTATTTCCCGCTAAAGACGGGTTTCCTTTTTTCGAGGAAGGCGGCGACTCCTTCCTGATAATCGTCCGAGAAACCGGCCTGTTTCTGAGAGTCGCTTTCCAGTTGCAACTGGGCGGCCAAGTCATTGTCGAGGCTTCGGCGGATGGAATTCTTGATCAAAGACAGGCCCAAGGTCGGCTGTTTGGTGAAAAACCGCGCCTGCTTGGTCGCGACCTCCATCAGATCCTGGTCGTCGACCGCCTGCCAGATCATGCCCCATTGTTCGGCCTGTTCGGCGCTGACGGCGTCGCCGGTGAGCGCCAGCCCCATGGCGCGGGCCTGGCCGATCAGCCGCGGCAGGATATAGGTGCCGCCGCTGTCGGGGATCAGGCCGATCTTGCAGAAGACCTGGATGAATTTGGCCGATTTGGCGGCAAACACCATATCGCAGGCGAGCGCCAGATTGGCCCCGGCGCCGGCGGCGACCCCGTTGACGGCGCAGATGACCGGCATCGGCAGGGCGGCCAGTCTCTTGATCAGCGGATTGTAATTCTGCTCAACGGATTCGGACAGGTCGCGGCGCGCGGCCCCCGGCTTGACCGCCCGGTCGTTGAGGTCCTGACCGGCGCAAAAACCGCGGCCGTTGCCGGTCAGCAGGAAACAGCGCACGGCGGGATCATCTTCCAGCCGGTCCATGGCGTCGCGAACTTCCTCATGCATCTCGGTGGTGAAACTGTTCAGGCTGTCCGGCCGGTTCAGGCGCAGGGTCGCCAGACCGTCGGTAATATCAAATTCAATCGTGCGGTAAGACATTTGTGAATCCCTTTTGGTGCTGTAAACTGACTTGTTACTGTAAATCAGGGCCGGATGCCCGGCTCTGTCGCGGTTTTATCCGGGTCGCCGTTCGCCTGATTATCGGGCCGGCGCGGCGATTATATCACAGCCGCCAATAAATTATTTAAGCTATTTAATCTTGAATTAACCAACCGTTCGGTCTATTAATTACAAATATATGCGGATTCGTCAATAAATATGTTAAACATATGGTCTGACCGCTAACGCCCGGGAGCATAGGGTCTGACGCAACAGGCTACATTTCAGCAGGAGAAACACATATGTC
Organism: Paremcibacter sp.; assembly: GCA_048266545.1. Taxonomy (GTDB): domain Bacteria; phylum Pseudomonadota; class Alphaproteobacteria; order Sphingomonadales; family Emcibacteraceae; genus Paremcibacter. The sequence goes on from JBLWZH010000006.1 coordinate 3,026, forward strand.
ACAGTCTTCGTTATTTGAACGCCACAGGGAAACCCTTGAACAAGGCGTCCGCGCCAGCCGCAGCCGCGAATATTGGACGGCCTATCCGGAAATGCCCAGCCCGAAAGTTTACGGCGAAACCGCCAGCAAGGACGGGGAAGCGGCCTTTAAATCCTATCTCAAGAAGAATTTCGAGATTGATCAACCGGGAACGGTGGGCGCGGTCGGGGCGGAACGGTCGCCTTACGGCTTCGATCTCGGGATCACATACCCCAAGGCGGATGTGGATGCACTGGTCCGCAATGTGGAGGCAATCCGGCAGGATTGGGCGAAAGCCTCCATCGAACAGCGCACCGGGATATGTCTTGAAATCCTCGACCGGATCAACAAGCGCAGCTTCGAGATCGGCTTCGCCGTCATGCACACCACGGGGCAGGCTTTCATGATGGCCTTTCAGGCCGGCGGTCCCCACGCCCAGGACCGGGGACTGGAAGCGGTGGTTTACGCCTATGAAGACATGACGCGGACCCCCGCCGTCGCCCGCTGGGAGAAACCACAGGGCAAGCGGGACCCGCTGGTGATGGAAAAGCATTTCACGGTCGTTCCCCGCGGCGTCGCCCTGGTGATCGGCTGTTCGACCTTCCCGACCTGGAACAGTTATCCCGGCATGTTCGCCAGCCTGGTGACCGGCAACGCCCTGATCGTCAAGCCTCATCCGGGCGCGATCCTGCCGCTGGCGATCACGGTGGAGATTTGCCGCGATGTGCTGAAGGAAGAAGGTTTTGATCCGAATATCGTCACCCTGGCGGCCGACAGCGCCGATGCGCCGCTGACCAAGGAACTGGCGCTCCGGCCGGAAGTGAAGCTGATCGACTTCACCGGCAGCACCGCCTTTGGCGACTGGCTCGAAGATAACGCCCGCCAGGCCCAGGTCTATACGGAAAAGGCCGGCGTCAATTGCGTCGTGATCGACAGCACCGACAATTTCCGCGGTATGATCGGCAACCTGGCCTTCACCCTGAGCCTTTATTCCGGTCAGATGTGTACGACGCCGCAGAATATCTTCATCCCCGAAGGCGGTATTGAGACCGAGGACGGCCACAAGAGCTTTGACGAGGTCGCGGCGGCGCTGGCCAGCGGCGTTGAAAAACTGAACAGCGATGATGAGCGGGCGAGCGCGATTTTGGGGGCGATCCAGAGTGAGGCGACGCTGAAGCGGCTCGAACAATATGGCAGCGGCGATAATGTGGTGTTGGCGTCCCGTCAGGTGCCGATGGCCGGGTTTGACAATGCGACAATCCGCACGCCGCTGATTTTGAAGGCGGCGGACGAGCAATCCTACAGCAGCGAGCTGTTCGGGCCGATTTCCTTTGTCGTGCCGACGAAAGATACCGCGGACAGCCTGAATATCGTTGAAAACAGTGTCAAAAATCACGGCGCGATCAGCTTTGGTGTCTATTCGACCTCCGATGATATTCTTGATCGGGCCGAAGATGTCGCCTGCCGCAGCGGCGTCGCCGTTTCCTTCAATCTGACCGGCGGCGTTTATGTCAACCAGACGGCGGCCTTCAGCGACTTCCACGCCACCGGCTGCAACCCGGCGGCCAATGCGGCGCTCAGCGATACCGCCTATGTTTCCAACCGCTATCGGGTGGTGCAAAGCCGGAAACACGTTTAGGTCATCTGTCGGTTAACAAATATGATCCCCGGCGGCAAGTCGCTGCCGGGGATTGTTTTTTTTGTCGGGAGCGATTACCCTGAGCCATGGTAAAAATTCCGTAAACAGGCCAGATACAGGTTCCTATGTGATGATGTTCAGGAAAACGCTTAGATCAACCCTTGCCGTGATGACGATATTCTTCATGTCATCCTGTGACAAGCTGGATGAACAGCATAAGGATACGATCGAGAATCGTCTGGTTCAAAGTTTCCGCGACGAAAGCCCCGAGGTGCGAGAACGTGTTTCGGAAATCGTTCGTGAGGCCGAGGAACAGGATTATCAAGGGGCGCTGAACAAGCTGGCCCTGCTGTCGGCGACGACCAAACTGGATAGGAAGCAGAAATATGCTGTGGACGCCGTCATGAAACAACTGCGCTATGACATGGAGGAAAAGATTTTTTCCGAGCAGAAATCACAGGAGCGGCAGGGTGAATAAATCGGCACTCCAGATCATCTGGAAACTGGTCGTCGTCTCGCTGCTGGTCGGGCTGGCGCTGGATTATTTTGATGTCAGCCCGGTTGACCTGATTCATGATATTCCGCAGACACTGGGCCGGATTTTTGACGCGACCATCCGGCTTGTCGAATGGGGCGGAAAATATGTCCTTCTCGGGGCGATCATTGTCGTGCCGGTCTGGCTGTTGATGAATCTGACCACCCTCAGGGACCGGTTCAGAAGACGCAAATAATCCGGGCGCCGATTGAAATGGCGTGTCACATACAGGGAGTCTGATGATGAAATATCTGATCAAATCATGTGGGGTTCTGCTGCTGCTGCTGAGTGCGCCGGCGGTCTATGCCGAGGATCAGGCCGTCGGGCGGGAGACTTACGTCTTTGACAAGGCCCATACCAATATCATGTGGTTTGTCAGTCATATCGGCTATTCGGATTCCATGGGGCAATTCATGGATTACCAGGGTCAGATCATCCTTGATCATGATCAACCGGAACAGAGTTCGGTCAAAATCACCCTTGATACGGCGAGCATCATGACTGGCCAGCCGGAATTTGACAAACACCTGCGAAGCGCGGATTTTTTTGATGTTGAAAAATATCCGGCGGCGCATTTTGAGAGCACCCGGGTCACGGTGACGGGAAAAGACCGGGCGACCGTTGACGGCCTCTTCACCCTGCTCGGCAAAAGCAGGCCGCTTTCCCTGGATGTGCGCTTTAACAAGCGCGGCATGGATATTGAGAAAAACACGCCGCGGGCCGGTTTTTCCGCCAGGGCCACCGTCAAGCGGTCGCTGTGGGGCATGAAAAAATACTTGGGATTTGTCGGCGATAATGTCAAAATCAGGATTGAGGCGGAAGCGCTCGTGACGCCATAATTTAAAAAATAAAGGGATAGGACGTAAAATGGGATTAAAAAATACGGATACCTCATATGGCCATGTCGCCAAGGCGTTTCACTGGATCATGTTCCTGATGCTGGCGGGGATGGTGATCGTCGGGATCTACATGCATGACCTGCCGTCGGAGACGCCGGAACAGGCAAGTTATAAATTCGGTATCTATGACATGCATAAGTCCTTTGGCCTCCTGGTTCTGATCCTGGTGGCGCTCCGGCTCGGATGGCGGATGATCAATCCGGTGCCGAAAATGCCCGACAGCATGAGCCGCATTGAGAGCTTAAGCGCCCACAGCATGCATATTCTGCTTTATGTCCTGATGTTCGCCCAGCCGATCACCGGCTGGCTGATGAGCTCCTACGGCGGGCATGCGGTAAAGTTCTTCGGGCTTCAGGTTCCGGCCGTGGTCGGCAAGGACAAACCAATGAGCGACATCATGCATGAGGCCCATGAGGTGATCGCCCTGCTGCTGATCATTAGCTTTGTTATTCATGTGGCGGCGTCCCTGTTTCATCATTTCGTCAGGAAGGATGACGTTCTGGTCCGCATGTCGCTCCATCCCGGAAAGTCTGATCGATCATCATGAAATGGACCCTGCCTTTCGTCATCCTGCTGATGCTGTCCGGACCGGCGGGGGCCGCGGAATGGCGGATGGATGCCGCCGAAAGCGCGGTGACCTTCGCCATTGTCATCGAAGGGACGCCGACCGAGGGCGGCTTCCCCGAATTCAGCGCTGAAATAGACTTTGATCCGGCAAGGCTCGATCAGAGCAAGGCGGTGATCGTCTTTGACCTCACCCATATCGAGGCCTTTTACAGCGATGTGGCGGAAAACCTCAAAAAGGAAAGCTGGTTTGATGTGAAGCGCTTTCCCGAAGCCCGTTTTGTCAGCCAGCGGTTCCGCCATCTTGGCGGCCGGAAATTTCAGGTCACGGGCGACCTGACGATACGCGATGTGACCCGCCGGGAAACCCTTGATTTCACTTTGACAAGATATGATAAACAGCAGGCGGCGATCCTCGGCCGGATGACCATCAGCCGGCTGGATTACGGCGTCGGCCAGGCGGCGTGGCGCAGCGTATCGATGGTCGCGGAGCAGGTGGATCTGACGGTGAAGATCAGCGCCCGCCGGAAATAGCTTTTGCGGTTTCGGCGGACCGGAAAGTCTGGATTTACGATCCTTGCAGCGTGGCCGGTTTGGTCTTTGCCGTTTTTTTGCTATAGTTGGCCGCGGAACAACAGAACAACCCTAAAAAAGAGGGGGCGATGATGGACGGGGACCGGTTTATTGAAGTTGTGTTATGGATATTGAGTCTCGTTCTGGCGATTGTATTTTTTTACAATGGCGTGGGCAAGATCGCGGGCCTGCCGATTCAGGTCGCGCAATTTGAGGCCCTCGGGTTGTCCCGGACCCTGCTTTATGTGGTCGGCGGCTTGGAATGTGTCGCGGGCCTGATGCTGACGATGCCCCGCTTCGCCGTATATGGCGGCCTTATTCTTGGCCTGATCATGCTGGCCAGCGCCGTGCTCCATATGGTCCATGATAATATCTTTCCCATGTTCCGGGCGTTGATCATCAGCCTGATGCTGGCCGGAATATGCTATCTGCGGTTCAAGCGGCGATTATGAACCCGAGCCTTTGTTGGAATAGGTTTTTTCGATTTTGCCGCTGATCGAATCGACGCTGTTCAAAATCACGTCATAGCCCCAAAGCCGGTGAATATGGCGCAGCACCATGCGGGCCTGTTTTTCCTCCAACAGGATGCCGTTGACCATATTGTGGGTCAGGACCATCGACCGGTTGCCGTGCAGGTCGACATTGCTCACCTGAATGTCAAGATCCAGATTGGCGACGGAATATTGGGCGGCGAGGGAGGAGCGGATTTTTTTATAGCCGCTTTCGTTGTGGATGGCGTCAACCTTGAAATAGGGCTTTGACATGTCATCCTTGAGGTCGAACAGGCGCATCTCCCGCATCAGACGGGGGCTGAGATATTGCAGGATGAAACTTTCATCCCGGAAATCCCGCCAGGCTTTTTTCAGGGTCTCGATCGCTTTGTTGTTGCCGGCGATGTCCGGGAACCAGGTCCGGTCCTCATCGGTCGGATTTTCACAGATTCGTTCGACGTCCTTCATCATGGCGAAGCCCAGGGCATAGGGGTTTATGCCGGAAAAATACGGGCTGTCAAAACCGGGCTGGGCGACGACGCGGGTGTGAAAATCGATGAATTCCAGCATGGCGCCCTCGGAAATCCGCCCCTTTTCATAAAGCCGGTTCATAATATGATAATGGACGAAACAGGCGCAGCCCTCATTCATCATCTTGGTTTGCCGCTGGGGATAGAAATATTGCGCCAGGGAGCGAACAATGCGCAGCAGTTCGCGCTGCCAGTTTTTGAGCACCGGGCTGTGCTTTTCCAGGAAATACAGCAGGTTCGATTCCGGCAGGCCCAGCTTCTGGTTCAGCGCCTGCTCCATTTCGTCAACCTCCTGATCATCCTTTGATTTCGGGTCCGGCAGGGTGCGCCATAATTCGTTATATTGAGAGCGCTCATATTCGGCCCGATCCAGTTCGCGCTGGCGCAGGGCGTCAACATTCAGCTTGATGCGGCGGGTGTATTTATCAACCCCCTGATCGCGCAGGGAATGGGCGGAATCGAGAATCTTCTCGACCTCCTTCAGGCCGTAGCGTTCCTCGCAGCGGGCAATATAATTTTTGGCGAATTGCAGGTAGTCCAGAATGGCGTTGGCGTCCGTCCATTGCTGAAACAGATGGTTGTTCTTGAAAAAATGGTTATGACCGAAGGCGGCGTGGGCCATAACCAGCGTCTGCATGGTCATGGAATTTTCCTCCATGATGTAACAGATGCAGGGGTTGGAATTGATGACAATTTCATAGGCGAGGCCGCTGAAGCCTTTTTGATACATGGACTGGTCACGCAGGAAGCTCTTGCCGAAGGACCAGTGATTATACATCAGCGGCATGCCGATGGAGCTGTAGGCGTCCAGCATCTGTTCCGAGGTGATGACCTCGATCTGGGTGGGGTAGACATCAAGCCCCATCTCCCCGAGGGCGATTTCCTGAATGGCGAGGAAGGTCTTGTCGACCGCTTCAAAGCTCCATTCCGCCCCGTCAAACAGCAATGATGAGGCGGGGGCTTTCACGCCGGACTTTCCTTTGGGTTTTGATCGGGTCAATTAGGCCTCCTCGCTTTTTCGGTCCTTGGCGAACAGGTCATGCAGGACCGGGAATATGTCCGCCGCCCGGGTGACTTTTTTAAGGGCGAAATTCTTGTGGCTCAGCCGGATATTGTCATAAACCTGCCACAACCGGGTGATGTTGCTGTCATCGGGAAACATTTCGGCTTCATGGGTGTCCCACACCTCGAGATAGGCGAAATACTGGCACATGGGCAGCAGGCTTTCGGTCAGAATCTGTTCGCAGCGGGCGTTGTCGCTGTTCAGATTGTCGCCGTCCGAGGCCTGGGCGGCGTAAATGTTCCAGTCTTCCGGCGGATAGCGGTCCTTGATGACCTTCTGCATGACTTCGAGCGCGGTGGAAACTATGGTGCCGCCGGTCTCCCGGGAATGGAAAAAGGTATCCTCATCGACTTCGCTGGCCAGATGGGTGTGGCGGATAAAAATAACATCCACCTTGCTGTATTGCCGTTTCAGGAACATATGCAGCAGCATGAAAAACCGTTTCGCCAGTTCCTTGTGGGTTTCGCCCATGGAGCCGGACACGTCCATCAGGCAGAACATCACCGCATGGGTATTGGGCTTGTCCAGTTCGGTAAAACTGGAATAGCGGACATCCAGCGGATCGATATAGGGAACGATCTTGCGTCTTTTCTTCTTGACCTCCAGTTCCTGCAACAGGGCGACCAGCTCTTTCTGCTGTTTGGCGGTTTTGCGCTCCCGGGCGCGCAGGGCGGTGATTTTCTGTTCGAGTTCCTCGATTTCCGCCTCACTGGGGCGCCTCAGGCACAGGCGGCGGGCCAGACTGTTGCGCATGGTCATGGGCAGGTTGAGGTTGCTGGGCGAGCCTTCCTTTTTATAGCCGGCCCGCAGATATTCATGAACCACCTCATCCTTGATCGATTTCTTGACGAAATCGGGCAGGGCCATATCCTCAAAGAAAATATCGAGAAATTCATCCCGGGTCAGGGTGAACTGGAAGCTGTCCTCGCCTTCGCCGTCTTCACTGGCTTCGCGGCCGCTTTGTCCCGCCCCCTGGCCGGGGGGGCGTTTGATCTTGTCGCCGGGCATAAAATCCTTGTTGCCGGGAAAGACCCGGCCGCGGACGCCTTTGGACGCATCGCCGAGAAAACGGGGTTCATGAAGCCCGTCGGAAGGTATGCGAATATTCTCCCCGCCGTCCGTATTGCTGATCTTGCGTTTCTTGATGGCTTCGTCGACAGCTTCCTTGATTTGCTTCTTGGCCCGTTCCATAAAACGCTGCCGGTTGGACAGACTTTTACCCTTGGGGTTCAGCCTCCTGTCGATTATATGCATCATGATACCATACTCTCAATAATGTGACGTCGGGATTAATATTCTCCTTGTTCGTCTAGCCGGCCTTGTTGACCCGCATATACCATTCAACCAGCCGGTGAACCTGACGTTCGCTATAGCCGCGTTCGGTCAGGCGGGCGACAAATTCGTGATGTTTATGTTCGCTTTCCTTGTCTTTCTTGGAGCCGAAGCTGATGACCGGCAGCAGGTCCTCGACGCTGCTGAACATGCGTTTTTCGATCACCTGGCGCAGTTTTTCATAGGATGTCCATTTCGGATTCTTGCCCGCGTTGTTGGCCCGGGCCCTGAGGGCGAATTTGACAACTTCATTGCGGAAATCCTTGGGATTCGAAATGCCGGCGGGTTTTTCAATCTTGGACAATTCCTGATCGAGGATTTTGGTGTCCAGCATCTGCCCGGTATCCGGATCCTTGAAGTCATGGCCTTCGATCCAGCTGTCGGCATAGGCGATATAGCGGTCAAACAGATTCTGGCCGTAGTCGCTGTAGGATTCGAGATAGGCCTTCTGGATTTCGTTGCCGATGAATTCCGCATAGCGCGGCGCCAGGTCGGATTTGATGAAGCTGAGATATTTCTTCTCGGTTTCTTCCGGAAGTTGTTCCCTGAGCAGCGCCTGCTCCAGGACATACATCAGATGGACCGGATCTGCCGCAACCTCATGGGTGTCATAATTGAAGGTTTCCGCCAGCACCTTGAAGGCGAAACGGGTTGAAATGCCGCTCATGCCTTCATTGACCCCGGCGGCGTCCTTATATTCCTGCATCGGCTTGGCCTTGGGGTCGACATCCTTCAGGTTGTCGCCGTTATAGACCCGCATCTTGGAGTAAAGGTTTGAATTTTCATGCTCCTTCAGGCGGGTCATGATGCTGAAGCGGGCCATCATATCCAATGTGCCGGGGGCGCAATGGCTTTTGTCCAGTTCGGAGCTTTGCAGCAATTTGTCGTAAATCATCCGTTCCTCGTCAACCCGCAGGCAGTAAGGCACCTTGATCACATAAACCCGGTCAATGAAGGCCTCGTTGTTTTTGTTGTTCTTGAAGGTCTGCCATTCGGATTCGTTGGAATGGGCGAGGATAATGCCCTGATAGGGGATCGCCCCCATGTTTTCGGTTCCGATATAATTGCCTTCCTGGGTCGCCGTCAGCAGGGGGTGCAGCATCTTAATCGGCGCCTTGAACATTTCGACGAATTCAAGGATGCCCTGGGTCGTCGCATTCAGCCCGCCGCTATAGGCGTAGGCGTCCGTATCATTCTGGGAGAAATATTCCAGTTTGCGAATGTCAACCTTGCCGACCAGGGTGGAAATATCCTGATTGTTTTCATCCCCCGGCTCTGTTTTGGCGATACAGACTTGTCGGAGCTTTGACGGATGCATTTTGACAACCCTGAATTTGGATATATCGCCACCGAACTCGTCGAGCCGCTTGAGGGCCCAGGGCGACATCAGGCCGGTCAGGCGATGGCGGGCGATGCCGTATTTTTCCTCAAGCACATCGGCCATGGTTTCCGGATTGAATAGGCCGAGGGGCGATTCAAATATCGGGCTGATCTGCTCACCGGCCTTGAGGACGTAAATCGGTTCCTTTTCCATGATGGTCTTGAGCTGTTCGGCGAGGGAGGATTTGCCGCCGCCGACCGGGCCCAGCAGGTAAAGCACCTGTTTTCGCTCCTCAAGTCCCTGGGAGGCATGTTTGAAGAAGCCGACAAGGCGTTCAATGGTTTCCTCCATGCCGTAAAAATTCTCAAACCCCTTATAGTGTTTGATGGTTCTGTTCATGAAGATACGGCCCAGACGGTCATCCTTTGAGGTATCAAACATTTCCGGCGCGCCAATGGCATGTATCATGCGCTCGGCCGCGGAGGCATACATCATTGGATCTTCTTTACAGCCTTTCAGATATTCTCTGAGCGAAAGTTCAGCTTCTTTCTGGGCGTCATATTGGCTTGAATAAAGATCGAAAATGTTTTGTGCGGTGGACATCGGCAGCTTCCTTTTATAAGAGTTACACGGCGTTTGCCAGATCAGAAAACTGTAATATGAGCGGTCAAAAATTCACATGCTCTGTTCTGACAAACCGTCAGAAGGGAAGCGTTGTAAACGAGCTGTTGTCCATTTTTTTATGTCGGAAATTAGCGGTTTACGCGACTTCCCTCCCCATAAATTGCGCTAATCGCAATTGTTGGACATCATTTGTATGTTAGATCGTATTATTAATTAATATAGTTATGATTTGATTAATTATAAGACGTTTTTATGGCAGGTATTTATCACTTTTCGGTGACTTTATATGGTTATACATTAACATTCCCCCCAAAGTTTTGCAATAAAAATAATGGCTTGAGCCATCACATGTTGATTAGGGAAAGACCCAAATAAAAAAATCCTGTAAGGTAAAAAAATCCGGCGAAGAAAAATTTTCACGGGGAGATATACGGGGAGATATGATGACGTTAAGTATGCTGGGGTTGGTCGGCGGCCTGTTGTTGCTGATCTATTTTACCTTGAGGGGGATGAATATTCTGATCGCGGCGCCGCTGTGCGCGCTACTGGTGGCGTTGTTCAGCGGCATTCCCCTGATGCCGCCGCTGGCCGAGGGGCGGGAGAGTTTCACCGTCAGCTATATGACCGGATTCGCCGCCTTCCTGAAGGACTGGTTCATTGTCTTTCTGCTCGGCGCCATGTTTGGCAAGGTCATGGAAGACAGCGGCGCCGCCGACAGCGTCGCCCATTGGGTGGTCCGCAAACTGGGCATGCGCCATGCGGCGCTGGCGGTTATCCTCGCCTGCGCCGTGCTTACCTACGGCGGGGTCAGCGTTTTTGTCGTCGCCTTTTCCGTCTTTCCGATGGCGCTCAGCCTGTTCAAGGAAGCCAACCTGCCGCGGCGCTTCATTCCGGCGGCGCTGGCCTTCGGCTCGGTGACCTTCACCATGACCTCGGCCGGCTCGGTGGAAATTCAGAATTTCCTGCCGATGGAATATCTCGGCACGACCCAGTTCGCCGGCTGGCGGGTCAGTATTTTTGTCGCGCTGTTCATGGCGCTGAGCGGCATATGGTGGTTTGAGAGGATGATGAAACGGGCGGTGGCCAACGGCGAATCTTTTGACGCGCGGGCCGATGATCCGGAACAGAAATCCTACGACAATCTGCCGAACCCCTTTCTCGGCCTGATCCCGCTGGCCATTGTCCTCGGGACATCCTTTTATTTCAGCGTGATTCTCGGCTTTGGCAAATCGTCCCTGATTGTCGCCCTGCTTGCCGGGCTGTTAAGCGCGATCCTGCTCTATCGCAAGGAATTCAGCAATCTTGGCGTTGCCCTGTCGACGGCGACCTTCGGCGCGCTGATCGCCATATCCAACACCTGCGCCGTGGTCGGTTTCGGCAGCATCGCCAAACTGACGCCGGCGTTTCATGACGCGCTGGCCTTTATGACGGAGATCCCGGGCAACGGATTGATTGGCGCGGCGGTGGCGATCAGTGTTATTGTCGCCCTGACAGGCTCGGCATCCGGCGGTCAGGCGATTGCGCTGCCGCTGATCGCGCCTCATTATACCGAGGCGGGGGTCGATCCGGACGCCCTGCACCGGGTGATCGCCATCACCTCGGGCGGCCTGGATTCCCTGCCCCACAATGGCTATGTGGTGACGACCATCCGGGCGATCTGCGGCGAAACCCATCGGACGGCTTATTTGCCGGTGGCGGCGCTGACCGTGGTGATCCCCTTCGTCGGCGCCGTTTTGGCGATCGGGCTTTTTGCGTTAGGATTATAGATTATGACAGCTGATCCCTTTGCAAAATATATCAGGATACTGGGCCGGGGGCCGACCAACTCGCGCCATCTGACCCGGGCGGAGGCGGCCGTCGCCTTTGGCGGCGTCCTGTCCGGCGAGATGGCCGACCTGCAGGTGGGGGCGTTGTTGCTTCTGCTCAGATACCGCGGGGAAAGCCCCGAGGAACTTGCCGGCATTGTCGACGCCATGCGACAACATATCGGCGCGCCGCAACGGGATGAGAGTGAGAACCTGGGTGAAAACCTGACTGGCAATTTGATTGACTGGCCGAGCTATTCCTCGGGACGCAGCCGCCGGCTGCCCTGGTTCCTGTTGTCGGCGAAACTTCTGTCGGAAAATGGCGTCAAAATATTGATGCATGGCTTTAACAGCCATTTGACGCAGGGCCTGCTGACGGAAGATTGCCTGGCGGCGGTTGGGGAAAGCCCGGCCGCGTCCCTGGCGGCGGCCCGGCAAAGGTTGGAGCGGGAAAATTTCGTCTATCTGCCGCTGCGGAATTTTTGTCCGGAACTGCTGAGCCTCTTGCAGATCAGATCGCTGCTCGGCGTGCGGTCGATTGTCAATACCGCGGTCAAGCTGATCAACCCCTTGGCGGCGCGGATGATTTTCCTCGGCATTTTCCATCCGGCCTATATCCGGCTCAATGTGGCGGCCGGCGGCCTGCTCGGGCAGCCGCGCCTCGGCGTGATCAAGGGCGGCGGCGGCGAAGCCGAACGGAATATCCTGAAACCGATCAGGCTCTATCAGGTTTCGGACGGCGCGGAACAGGTCACGAGCTGGCCCGCCGCGCCGGGGCAGGGCCGGGAAAGGCCGGACTATCCGGTGACGGTCGATTATATGAGGGACATCTGGCGCGGCCGGCTGCGCGATGACTATGCCGCCGCCATGATCCAGGGGACGACGGCGCAGGCGCTCTATCTGACGGGCCGGGCCGCGACTGTGGAACAGGCGGAGCAGATGGCCCGGGACTATTGGCGACAACATTTGGAAAAAACAGGGTAGATCAATCATGACAAAAGTTATCGGTATTGGCGGCTTTTTCTTTAAATCAAAAAATCCCGATGCGCTCAGGGCGTGGTATGAAAAACATCTGGGGCTGGAATTTGATGACTGGGGTTCGGTCAGTTTCCGCTTTGAGGAGACTTCGCCGGCCGGGCGGGACGTCTATGCGGTCTGGGGGCCCTTTCAGGCGGACACCAGATATTTTGACCCCAGCCCGTCGTCTTTTATGTTTAATTTCCGGGTCGATGACCTTGACGCGATGCTGGAAAAGCTGGAGGGGGACGGGGTCACCGTTCTGCCCGAACTGGAAGAGGACGAAAGCTGTGGCCGCTTCGCCTGGGTTCTGGATTGCGACAGCAACAAGATCGAGCTTTGGGAGCCGCCGCTCAAAAAGAAATAGGCCCTGTTCGTTTCTATTCCGCAGGCTGTTCCGTGACCTGTTTCGCACTGGGGGCGGGGCCGAGATTGCGGGTGGTCCGGATCACCCAAAAGAAGGCGATCAGCCCGGCCATGATGTTTGACAGGCTGCTGGCGGCATAGACATAGCGCAGGTCGGATATGAAAAGAGCCGCGACCAGCACCAGCGGAATCTGGAAAACCACCACCCGGAGCAGGGAGACCATGACCCCGGGCAAGGGCTTGCCGAGACCGTTGAAGGTGGCGTTGGCGATCATGACGAAGCCATAGGCGCCGTAGGAGACCGGCAGGATATAAAGATAGGTGTCGGCCCAGTTCTGAATGGCCGTCTCTTCACTGAAATGCCGGGTGATCGACGGGGCGAGCAGGGCGATCGCAATGGCGAGAAAGGCGCCCCACAACAGGGCGAACAGGGCGCATTGCCGCAGGGACTGGGTGATCCGTTCATAGTGGCGCGCGCCCAGATTCTGACCGGCGAAAGGGCCGATGACGGCGGACAGGGCGTAAAAGACAATGATGGTGACCGCCTCGATCCGCATGGCGACATTGGTGCCGGCGACGGCGTCATTGCCGAAGGTGGCGATGATCGAGATCACCACCCCGCCGGTAATGGGAATGATCATGTTGGTGCCGATGGCCGGAATGCCGACATGCATGATCTTGCGGAAGGAGTCGCGAAAGCTGTCCAGCACCTCCCGGGAAAAATGAATGACATGAAAGCGATAGGTCAGGTAATACATCACGGCGGCAAAGCTGCCGGCGCGGGTGATCAGGGTCGCCAGCGCGGCCCCGGCCATTTCCATGCGCGGAAAACCGAACAGGCCGAAAATCATGATCGGGTCAAGGATGACATTGCCGATGGCGGCGAGGATCATGACCTTGCCCTGCAGCGAGGTATCGCCAAGGGCGCGCATCACGCCCATGGCGACCATTGGCACGATGATGAACAGCGGCGACCAGTACCAGATTTCCATATAGTTGCGGATCAGCGGCAGGGTCGCCTCATCCGCGCCCATCATGGTGAACAGCGGCGTGATGGTCAGCAGGCCGATGGTGGTGAAGACCAGGGCGAACAGGGTCGAGATGACAAAGCTGTTGGTGGCGAGCTTGACCAGTTCCTGCTGATCGCCGCCGCCCGAGGCCCGGGCCATCACCGACGAGGTGCCGGCGCTGAGGCCGATCGAGGCGGAGACAATGATCATGATGATCGGACTGACAAAGCCCAGCGCGGCCAGTTCGTCGGGCCCCACCTTGCCGATAAAATAGGTGTCGATCAGGATAAAGCCCATGGAGGCGGAAATGCCGATCATCATCGGCAGCGCCATGCGGATCAGATGTTTATGCACCGGCCCCTGGGTAAGGTCGACATGATGATGTTTCTTTTTACCTGAATCCGACAACGGGTGGCCCTGTTATGTAATTTTTTTCAGCTTTTCCGGACGCCGACAGCCTGGGCGCGCAGAATAGCCGTAGGTTGATTAGATGGGGGGAATCACCGGCGCTGTCAATAGAAGACTGATACTTTTTTGTGAGGTCAGCGACTAAATCGCCAGGGATGACGGCAGGCGGGTGACATTCTCATCCCGGGCCGACGGGGCGACCGCCTTGGTCAGCCGGTTGGCGGAGAGCCTCATATGGCCCCGCTCCAGGATCAGTCCAGTGAATTTGACGGCGTGAGTGCGGGCCTGCATCAGATATTTGTCGGCGCAATATTTATTCAGCATGCCGTTGGCCAGCGAAACCTGCCCGGCCTGATACGCGGCGAGAATATTCATCAGGGTCAGTTCATCGGGACTCAGGCTGCCGCGCAGGGGGCAGCGGACGTCAATTTTGCATTTCGCGCCAAACGTCAGGGCATAGAGGAAATGATCCAGCTCCCGGCCGGCTTCGGCAACCTTATATTGCCCGTAAGCCCGTTTCAGGTCGTCCTGAACATCATATTTGCGCACCAGCCCCATGACCCAGGTCCGCAACGACCACAGGACAAGCTGTTCACAGCAGGTCAGATCCCGGGTGCTGATATTGACTTTCTTCGGCGTCAGACAAACGATATTCATTGATATGCTCCCGCTGTTATCTAATAATAATTATTAATATTATATAAAGGGAGAGTCAATAGCTTAAATTGTCAAGTCTGTTATTGTCAGGGGAATATAAGACTTGCTATGCTGGCGCCGTAACAGGGCTAAACAACAGGCAGGATAAAACATGCTGGTAGTAACTTCCCCGGCCAAAAAACTTGATTTCTCAGAGGATGTGACGCGATCGGGCTGGACGATTCCGCAATTTCTCGACGACAGTCAGCAGCTGATCACGGCGGCGAAAAAGCTGACCCGCGGGCAGTTGGCGAAACTGATGAAAATCAGCGACAAGCTGGCCGACCTCAATTATAACCGCTTTCGCGCCTTCACAACGCCGTTCACCCCGGCCAATTCCAAACAGGCGGTCTTCGCCTTCATCGGCGATACCTATGTCGGCTTGCAGGCGGACAGCCTGTCGGAAGCGGATCTGGAATACGCCCAGGATCATTACCGGATATTGTCGGGGCTTTATGGCCTGCTGCGGCCGCTTGACCTGATGCAGCCCTATCGCCTGGAAATGGGCAAGAAGCTCGTCAATGACCGCGGAAAAACGCTCTATGAATTCTGGGGCGATCAGTTAACCCGGGAAATCAACGGGCTGATGAAAGAGCGAAAGACCGATATTCTGGTCAACTGCGCCTCGCGGGAATATTTCAGGGCGATCCATGAAAAGCGGCTCGACGGGCGGGTGATCACGCCGGTGTTCAAGGAAGTGAAGGAGGGCCACGCCCGCATGCTCGGCATGTTCGCCAAGAAGGCCCGGGGCATGATGACCCGCTATATCATTCAGAACCGCATTGAGGATGTGGAGGATCTGAAGAATTTCGATCAGGACGGCTACCGGTTCCAGCCCGGCCTGTCGGACGACAGGACCCTTGAATTTCACCGGCTGTCCGGCTAGCGGATGATGGCCGACCCGGGCTGGTTCTTTCTGCTCGCGGTTCCGGTGGTGGTGCTGACCGGCATTTCCAAGGGCGGTTTCGCCGGCGGGCTCGGCACCCTGGCGGTGCCGCTGCTGACCCTGATGGTCGACCCGCGGCTGGCGGCGGCGATCATGCTGCCGATTCTCTGCGTGATGGATATTTTCACCTTCTGGCGCTACCGCAGGGACTGGGACGCCCGGTCGCTGAAGATACTGATTCCCGGGGCGCTGGTCGGAATCCTGTTTGGCGCGCTGACCTTTCACATCATGAATGCGGATATGATCCGGCTGATTGTCGGGCTGATGTCGCTGTATTTTGTCGGCAATTACTGGTTCGTCGGGCGGCGGTATGGCCGGGTCGCGCCCCAGAGCCATCACGCGGTGAAGGGGGGAATGCTCGGCGCGCTGAGCGGCTTTACCAGCTTTATCGCCCATGCCGGCGGCCCGCCCCTGTCGCAGTATCTTTTTCCGCTGCGGCTCGACAAGACGGTGATGGTGGCGACCTCGGTGATGTTTTTCATCACCGTCAATTATGTCAAGCTGATCCCCTACGCCTGGCTCGGCCAGCTGTCCTTCGATAATCTGAAGATGTCCTTCTACCTGATGCCCTTCGCTCCGATCGGGGTCTGGCTCGGCATCTGGATGCACAACCGGGTGTCCAACGTCCTGTTCTACATCATTTGTTACGGCCTGCTGTTTCTCGTCGGCCTGAAGCTGACGGCGGAGGGCGCGCTCGCCCTCCTGTCATAAGGGTTTTAGAACGGCAGCCAGCTTCTGTCCTTGGTGAAATGGAGATAGCCGAGGTTGACCCCGGCGCGCAGGCCGACGCCGACTCGGATCGGAGCGATGACAATGTCGCCGCGCTGCTGGTAATTCATGCCGAGGCCGCCGATGTAATAGAAACTGCCCTCGACGGCCGGAAAGCGCTTATACAGTTCCTGCACATCATAGAGGTTATAGACCAGGGCGAAAACCCGCGAGGCGTTGCCGCCCACATCGAAACCGATCGAGGGGCCTTTCCAGTAGAGGCGGCTGTCGCCTTCAATCTTGTGGGACAGGGTGCCGTCGCCATAACGCAGGCCGACCACCAGGGCGCCGCTGCCTTCGGTGCCGATGATATAGCCGTTGGGCCGGCCATGGTCCTTGAAGGCCTTTTCAATGATCTTGGCCAGCGCCTCCGAGCCGCCGCCAAGGAAGTCGGAGGCCGCATTGACAATGCTTTTTTCATCATAGGTGTCGGCGTAATTGGTTTCATCCATATTTTGACGGTGCTGGGCGCTTTCCGTCGGCGCGACCGTGTTGTTGCTGCAGCCGGCGACGGTGATCGCCAGCAGTACAATCAGGCTCCGAAAGAGTAATTTCATGGTATCCTCAATTTCATTCAGTCATTTTTGGGCCGATACCACCAGCGGATAAACCACATGGCCGGAAAGATCCAGCCGATCCCGGCAACGGCGTAATAGATGATTTCCAGAACAACATGCTTGGGAAAATAGGCGTCAATAAGGCGCGAGACAAGCAATATATAGATGATCAGCCCGACCAGGCCGAGGAAATAACCGAATAATTTGCGCATCAGACCTGCGTCCCTTTACATGTTTTCAACATAATGTATCGCCCAGATCAGTATATGAATCAATCCGTAAGCGGTCATGCCGAAAATAACCGCAATTCCGGCGACGCGCAAATGTCCGGTCACCGACCGGCGGATGCGATTGAACAGTGAGCGGCGATGATCCGGCATAATATGGCCTCGGTCGATAAATTATTTTAAGATGCCAAACGCCTTATATATTATTTTTTCCGTTTCATGCCACAGATTATAGTCAGAAAGCTGATCCCGGGGCACCCAGCGGGCGGCGACGGCGTCATCACCGGCGCGCAGGGCGCCGGATTGATAGGTGGCGGCGTAATCTATCAGACTGTAATGATGGCGAATGGCGCCATTGGACTCCCGGTCGAGATAATCGACAATATCAAGGAACTGCGGCTCGCCGATGGTGATAGCGGTTTCCTCATAAACTTCCCGCTTCGCCGCCTGCCGCAGGGTCTCGCCAAGCTCCTGGGCGCCGCCCGGAATGCTCCAGGCGTCCGGCTTCGGCGGTTTTGATCGGCGGATCAGCAGAACATGATCGTCCTTCAGGACAACAACGCCGACGGCGACAATGGGACGATCGGGATAATCTCTTTTCATTTTGGCAAACCCTTATTATTCTGTGCGCAGGATATTCGACTTTCAGTTCAAGGCAAGCAATATGTGCGGAAGATATTCCCTGTCCTCAGACGCCTATGATAATTTTCTGCAGCTTCTGGGCATTGCGGACGGGGGTATGGCGGCCCCGGACCGCTATAATATTGCGCCGATGCAGCCGGTTCCCGTGGTCCGGCTGAAGGGGTCCGACCGGGACCGGGCCCTGATTGCGAATCAGGAGTTGCCGGAAAGGGAAATCGCCCTGATGCAATGGGGACTGGTGCCGGCCTGGGCGAAGGAGATGCCGAAAAACCGCCCCCTGATCAACGCCCGCAGTGAAACCATCGCTGACAAGCCGTCGTTCCGCGGCCCTTTCCGCCGGCGAAAATGTCTGGTTCCGGCCGATGGTTTCTATGAATGGAAAAGGGGCCGGGCGTCGCCGGCGCCTTATCACTGCTGCCTGCCGGACCGGGCGCCCTTCGCCTTTGCCGCCATCTGGGACATCTGGATGGGGCCGCACGGCGAAGACTGGCTGGAAAGCGTCTCCCTGGTGACCAAGGCGGCGACGCCGCTGATGACGCCGGTTCATCACCGCAGCCCGGTGATCGTCGATCCGGCGGATTATGACCTGTGGCTCAGGCCGAACGACCCGCCGGACCGGACGATTTTTCAAAGGCTGGGTACGGACACCGAATCGCGCCTGCGCCTTTATCCGGTTGACGGTTATGTGAATAACGCCCGCCATGACGGCGCGGCCTGCATCGCGCCGGCCCGGGGCAGCCAGTTCGATCTTTTTTGATCCGATAGCTATTTTTAATCCTGTAGCTGCTGGATAAAGCGGCTGATTTCACGCTGGCTGACATCCTCGGACAGGTCGGGGGCATGGCCGCGGTTCGGCACGATGACCGGGGTCAGCTGCGGGTGTTCCCGGGCCATCCGGGTCAGGGTTTCCGGCGACAGGATGTCGCTGTTTTCCCCGCGCAGAACCATGACCGGAACGGACGCCAGGGCGCGGAACATCGGCCACAGATCGGCGGGCACGGCATTTTCCGCGCTGTCGCGAATCGCCGCGCCGATAGCCTGGTCATAGTCGGCAACGATGGCGCCGTCCGCCTGCTCGCGAAATGTATTGCGGGCGAAATTTTCCCAGTCCGCCTGAGCGTAATCGGGGAAGCATGGGCCGTTGATCACCTTGACGCCATTGACTGCCTGCCGCCAGTTTTGCAGGACAGCCCCGGCGCCGACATAGGCCGAGATGCGCTTGATGCCTTCGGGGTCGACTTCCGGCCCGACATCATTGAGGATAATCCCCCTGAAGACATCCGGCTTTACGCTGCCGATCGCCATCGAAATCAGCCCGCCCATCGAGGTGCCGACGGCGATCACCCGGGTGAGCTGTTCATGATCAAGCAGGGCGAGGACGTCCCGGGCATAGGTGGCGACCTGGTAATTCCTGTAGTCGGGGTCATAATCCGAGCGGCCGCGGCCGCGCATGTCGGGGCTGATGACCCGGCGATCCCGGGACAGGGCGCTGGCGAAGGCGTGAAAATCCTTTGAATTGCGGGTCAGGCCATGCAGGCACAGCACCGGGGTTTCTGTGCTGTTTGCCGCATTATAGTCCCGGTAATAGAGCCTTAGCCCATCCGGGCTGGTGTAGTATTTTTCCTGAAAGTCTGCATTTTGTGTCATGGCTTTTTTCTATTTTATGATTTTTTCTATTTTATAATGACGCCGGGGTTCATGATATTATCGGGATCGAGCGCCGCTTTGATCCGCCGCATCAGGGCCATTTCCACAGCGGATTTATAGCGCTGCATATCGCCGGTTTTCATGCGGCCGATGCCGTGTTCGGCGCTGAAGCTGCCGCCGAATTCCTCGACCACGTCATGGACTTTGCGGTTGAGATCGGACCAGTGGTCGAGGAATTGCTGTTTATCCATCGCCACCGGCTGGCTGATGTTATAATGCAGGTTGCCGTCGCCGATATGACCGAAGGGCACCGGCCGGGCGCCGGGAATAGCCTGTTCGACAACCGCTCCCGCCCGCTTCAGGAATTCGGGGATGGCGGAAATCGGCACCGAAACGTCATGCTTGATGCTGCCGCCCTCGAATTTCTGCGCTTCGGACATATTTTCCCGCAAACGCCACAGGTTGGCGCTTTCGGCCTGATTTTTGGCGATGACGCCGTCGAGGACCAACCCCTGTTCCATGGCCTCGGTCAGGATGCGCTCCATGACCTGCTCCAGGTCCAGCAGGTCGCGACTGAGGGACGAGGCGCATTCCAGCAGGATATACCAGTCATACCCGGCCTGCAGTGGGTCGCGGTTGCCCGGCAGGTGGCGGGTGACGATTTCAAGGCCGAGCCGCGGCATGATTTCAAAAGCGGTAATGCAGTCGCCGCTGATCGCGCGGGCAAGTGTCAGCAGAGAAACCGCCGCCCTTGGGTCCGGGACCGCGACAAAGGCCGTCTGCTTTTCATGGGGATAGGGAAACAGTTTGACGGTCGCCGCCGTGACGATGCCCAGGGTGCCTTCGCCGCCGATGAAAAGCTGTTTCAGGTCATAACCGGTATTATTCTTGCGCAGGCCGCTGAGGCCGCGCCAGATTTCGCCGTCGGGCAGAACCGCTTCCAGCCCGAGGACAAGGTCGCGCATATTGCCGTACTGCAGGACATTGACCCCGCCGGCGTTGGTCGAGATATTGCCGCCGATCATGCAGGAGCCTTCGGCGGCGAGGCTCAGGGGAAACAGGCAGTTTTCCTGCTTCGCCCGCGCCTGAACGTCGGCTAGAATACAGCCGGCCTCGACGGTCATGGTCTGGTTCTGAACGTCAAGGGCGCGAATTTTATCCATCCGTTTCAGGCTGATGAGGATTTCCGCGCCCTCGGCCGTGGGGATGCCGCCGCCGACCAGGCCGCTGTTGCCGCCCTGGGGCACCATCGGGATTTTATGTTCGGCGCAATAGCCGACGATGGCGGCGACTTTTTCGGTGCTGTCCGGCAGCAGGATCAGCGGCGTTTCGCCCTGATATTTATCCCGCGGCTCGATCAGAAACGGCGTCATCTGCGCCGGGTCCGTAATCGCGCCGCGCGGCCCGGCGATCTGCTGCAGCATTTCCAGATGTTTCGCGGCTAGTTTGGTCATATGATTATTCCTCGGGGCGCGTCGCCGCCCGCCGCAGCCGGTCGTTGATGGCGACGCCGAGGCCCTTGTCGGGAATGGGGCTGACGGCGATGGCGCTGCAGCCCAGCTGATCCAGTTCATGGAGCATGGAAAACAGGTTCGTCGCCGCCTCATGCAGGCTGCCCTTGGGGCTGAGATTGCGCAATATCGTCGCATCTTTGGGGTAAAGACTGCCAAAGGCGAGCAGGGCCTCCCCCGGATAGATGGTTTCGGCGTTCAGACGGATTTTTGTTTCCGGCGCATAATGGCTTTTCAACTGGCCCGGCGCGGTCGGGTTTTGGCCGTCCTGATAATAGGTCACCCTGAGGCCGGTAACCTCCTCGATCTCGCGTTTGGTGATCCCGCCCGGCCGCAAAAGGCGGATTTCACTGCCGGCGACATGGGCGATGGTTGATTCAAGACCGTTGCGACATGGCGGACCGTCGAGAATTATGGCGACTTTGGCGGACAGGGCCCGGGCCACATGTTGCGGCCGGGTCGGGCTGAGCTTGCCGGAGATATTGGCGCTGGGCGCGGCGATCGGATATTTGAAATTCTCCAGCAGCCCCTGAGCCACCGGATGGGCCGGCACGCGAACCGCCACCGTGTCTAACCCGGCGGAGACGAGGGCGGACAACATGCTGTTCGGTTTCTTTTTCAGCACCAGCGTCAGCGGGCCGGGCCAGAAATTTTCGGCCAGCTTGCGCGACGTCAGGTCAAATTCGACATATTTTTCCGCCTCCTCCAGCGAAGGAAGGTGTATAATCAGCGGATTGAACGCGGGCCGTTGCTTGGCGTCGAAAATATTGGCGACCGCCGGGTCGCTGGTGGCGTCGGCCCCCAGGCCATAAACGGTTTCGGTCGGGAAGGAAACCAGTTTTCCCTGCAGCAGGAATTTAGCGGCCAGATGGTAATTGGCCAGGGTCGGGGGCAATATGTTCGGTTCGGCCTGATGTGGGTCACTGGGGTCCATTGTATTTACGCCAATATCTTTCAAGTGGTTTTATTAATCGCTTGTTTTACGCCGCCAAGTCATGTAAATTCGGTTTTCAAACGACTGTTTTAATTTAAATCAGTTCGGCAAACGAATTAAACCAGGCAACGAATGTTGCCAATAATAAACTGCCTTTCTGTTTAAATACACACCAAATACAAGAAATTATACAGGAGCTGCCAGTGGCTGAATATCGCGCCCCGACCCGTGAAATGAAATTTGTCCTGAAGGATGTTATCGATATTGCCGAGGTAACAGCGCTTGAACGATTCCGGGACGCCAGCGATGACATTATTGACGCGGTGCTGGAAGAGGCGGGGAAATTCTGCAGTGATGTCCTGGCGCCGTTGAATGTTGTCGGCGATCAGGAAGGGGCCCGGCTGACGGAGACGGGGGTCAAACCGGCGCCGGGCTTCAAGGAGGCCTATGCCGCCTATGCGGAGAATGGCTGGACTAGCGTCAGCGGCGATCCGGCCTTCGGCGGTCAGGGCCTGCCCCTGACGCTGGCTTCCGCGGTCTATGAATTTGTCGATGCGTCAAATATGGCGTTCAGCCTGTGTCCCATGCTGACCACCGGCGCCGTTGAATCCATCATGGCCCATGGGTCTGAGGCGCAGAAACAAACCTATCTTGAGAAGATGATTTCCGGCCAGTGGGGCGGTTCGATGAATTTGACCGAGCCGGGGGCCGGCACTGATGTCGGCGCGCTCCGGACCAGGGCGGAACCGGCCGGTGACGGTAGCTACCGGATCAGCGGCCAGAAGATATTCATCACCTGGGGCGATCATGACATGACCGAGAATATCATCCATCTCGTGCTGGCCAGAACCCCGGGCAGCCCGGCGGGCACCCGGGGAATTTCCCTGTTTATCGTGCCGAAATACCTGATTAACGAAGACGGGACGCTGGGGGCGCGCAATGACGCCAAATGTGTTTCCCTCGAACATAAGCTGGGCATTCACGGCAGCCCGACCTGCGTCATGGCCTATGGCGAAGAGGGCAATTGCGTCGGCTATATGATCGGCGAGGAAAACAAGGGCATGGCGGCGATGTTCACCATGATGAACAACGCCCGGCTCAATGTGGGCATACAGGGGGTCGCCGGCGCGGAACGGGCCTGGCAGATGGCGGTGGAATACGCCAGGGAGCGCCTGCAGGGGGTCGCCGTCGGCGCCACCCGCCCGGGGCCCAGCGCCATCATCGAACATGCGGATGTCCGGCGGATGCTGATGACGATCAAATCAACCACCGAGGCGGCGCGGGCGATCACCATGCTGAACGCCAAGGCGATTGATCTCGGCGAACATCATCCGGATGATGAGATCCGGCAGAAATACAAGGGGCTGGCCGATCTGCTGACGCCGCTGTCCAAGGCCTATGGCTCCGACATAGGGGTCGAGAACGCTTCCCTCGCGCTGCAGGTCCATGGCGGCATGGGCTTCATTGAGGAAACCGGCGTCGCCCAGATTTACCGGGATACGCGGATCAACCCGATTTATGAGGGCACCAACGGCATTCAGGCGATGGGTCTGGTCGGGCGCAAGCTTTCGATGGCTGGCGGCAAATACTGGCGCGGGTTCCTGGATGAGATCGCCGCTTTCGGCGACGGCCTGCCTGAGACGGAGGAATTTTCCACCATCGCCAAAAATCTGGCGGAGAGTGTCGCCGCCACCCGGGACTGCGCCGAATGGATTGTGGCGCAGCATGTGGATAATATGCGTTCCGCCCTGGCGGGCTCCGCGCCCTTCCTGCGGCTGTTTAGCGTCACGGCGGGGTGCTATCTGATGGCCAGGGGCGCGCTGGCCGCCCGGCGCCGGCTCGACGGGGGCGAGGCCGGCGATGATTTCCTGCAGGCGAAAATTGTCACGGCGCGCTTTTATGCGGAGCAGATTGTCCCGCCGGCCGTCGGGCTGAAGGCGGCGATCATGGCCGGGGATGACCTGTTTTTCGCCATTCCGAGTGAGAATATGGCTTAAATCATATCCGCTGTCGGGAGGGCGGCGCGCCATGGGCTACGGCCTGATCGGGATCGGAAATTGAATTTTTGAGCAGCATTAAATATTGATATAACGGACGAGTAGAAAATATGACGGAGCATCCCTGGTTAAAAACCTATCCAGAACATGTTAAGTGGGATCAGAAATTTACCGCCAAGCCGCTTTATTCCATTATGGAGGACAGCGCGGCTAAATTCCCCGATTGCGTGGCCTATGATTTCATGGGCAAGGAGTTCACCTATCGGGATGTTATGGACCAGGTCAATCGCATGGCCCGGGGGCTGCAGGATCTCGGGGTCGGCAAAGGCTCCCATGTCGGGATATTCATGCCCAACTGTCCCCAGTTTGCGGTCGCTTATTTCGGCATTCTGAAGGCGGGCGGCACCGTGGTCAATTACAGCCCGCTCTATTCGGAACAGGAACTGATCAACCAGGTGGAGGAAACCGACACCGACGTCATGATCACCCTCGATCTCGAGGCGCTCTATCCGACGATCCGCAAGGTCGCCCAGAAAAGCCGCCTGAAGCATCTGGTGGTCGATCGCTTCAGCAACGCGCTGCCGTTTCCGAAAAACATCCTGTTCAGGCTGCTAAAGGGCGGCATGGTGGCGAAAATCATCCCGGATGGATGTTATGTGGATTATCAGAAGCTTCTGGATAATGACGGCACGCCGGAGGCGGTCGAAATCGATGTTTACGAGGATGTGGCGGTGATACAATGCACCGGCGGCACCACCGGGGTGCCCAAGGGCGCCATGCTGACCCACGCCAATATCTATATCAACGTGCTCCAGCTTGACGCCTGGGCGGTCAATCTGGAAAGGGGCAAGGAAGTCACTCCCGGTTTTCTGCCGTTTTTCCATGTCTTCGCCATGACCGTGGTGATGAATTTAAGCGCCCATATCGGGGCCAAGGTGGTCATCATGCCGAAATTTGAGCTCGACGCCGCCATGAAGATGATCAAGAAAGACAAGCCGACGTTGTTCGCCGGGGTGCCGACCATGTTTACCGCGATCCTCAATCATAAGGACGTGATGAATGTCGGCATGGAAAATATCAAGATGTGCATGTCGGGCGGCGCGCCGCTGCCGGTCGAACTGGGACAGGCTTTCAAGAAGAAGCTCAACCTCACCATTTCCGAAGGCTACGGCCTGACCGAAACGTCGCCCGTCTGCGGCGCCAACCCCTTTGACCGGGAGACCCGCTATGGCTCCATTGGCCTGCCGATGCCGGCGACGGAAATCATTATCGTCGATCGGGAGGACCCGTCAAAGATTCTGCCGATTGGCGAAAATGGCGAAATCTGCATTCGCGGGCCGCAGGTGATGAAAGGCTACTGGAAGCGGCCGGAAGCCACCGCCGAGTCCCTGATCGACGGCGTGTTCCGGACCGGCGATGTCGGCTATATGGATGAGGACGGCTTTACCTATATCATCGACCGGGACAAGGACCTGATCCTTGTCGGCGGCTTCAATGTCTATCCGCGGGTGGTCGAGGAAGCGATCCATGAGCATCCCGCCGTCAATGAGGTGACGGTGATCGGGATTCCCGATGATTATCTCGGCGAGCGCCCCAAGGCGTTCGTCACCCTGAAAAATCCCGATGAAAATCTGTCCGAAGAGGAATTGCAGGCCTTTATCCGGGATAAACTGGGCAAGCATGAACGGCCGAAGGCGATTGAATTCCGGGCGGAACTGCCGAAAACCATGATCGGCAAATTATCGAAAAAGGAACTGGTCGAAGAGGAAAGAGCCCTTTACGAACAGCGCCGCAAAAGCGCCTGATCACCCGTTTCCCTGAAATTTTACCTTATTGCGGCGGCGAATTATGATACCCTGCGGAGGTTCAGGAGTGACGGGAGAATATTGTGTCCACCGGGCTGTTTTATCATCAGGACTGCAAGGAGCATATCCCGCCGGCCGGCCATCCGGAGGCGCGGGAGCGGCTGACGGTGATTCTGGATCGTCTGGCGGCGGATGATTTTAAGGGCCTGAAAAAAATCCGGGCAAAGGACGCCAGCCGCGCCCAGCTGCTGCTCGTCCATACGGCGGATTATGTCCGCAGCGTGATGGACCATATCCCGGAAAGCGGCCATTACAGCCTCGACGCGGACACTCATTTGTCGGCGGGCTCCGCCGATGCGGCGCTGAAGGCCGCCGGCGCCGCCTGTCAGGCCATAGACGCCGTCATGGCCGGGGAGTTGCGGAACGCCTTTTGCGCCATCCGTCCGCCGGGTCATCATGCCGAACCGGATCGGGCGATGGGCTTCTGCCTGTTCAACAATGTGGCGATCGGGGCGCTTCATGCCCGCAAAAGTCATTTTTGTCACCGGGTGGCGATCATTGATTTTGATGTCCATCACGGCAACGGCAGCCAGACGGTTGTCGCAGGCGCGCCGGGCCTGTTTTACGGCTCAACCCACCAGTCGCCGCTTTACCCCGGCACCGGCCATCTTCATGATCAGGGGCGGGGGGTGATCGTCAATGCGCCCTTGGCGGCGGGCAGCGGCAGCCGGGCCTTCCGCGCGTCCTACAGGGAAAGGATATTGCCGGCGCTGGATGAATTCGCCCCGGATTTTATTCTGGTCTCGGCCGGGTTTGACGGCCATGCCCTCGACCCGCTGGCGGAGCTGAAACTGACCGAGGATGATTTTTCCTGGGTCACCGCCGAGATCAGGCATCTGGCGGAGAAACATTGTCAGGGGCGGCTGGTGTCCTGCCTGGAAGGGGGCTATAACCTGAGCGTCCTCGGCGAAAGCGCCGCCGCGCACGTTTCGGCATTGATGCAATAAGCCGCTTTCCGGTATAGTGACGAATTAATGATTCTTGCATCAGGAGCATAATGTGTCAGACAGCAGCAATGAACCCCTTGTCATTCCGGACGATATTGCCGAAATGAATTTTGAAGACGCCCTGAGCGCGCTGGAGAAAATCGTCCAGAATCTGGAAAGCGGCCAGGTTTCGCTGGAAGAATCGATTGATATTTATACCCGGGGGACACAACTTCGCCAGCATTGCGACCGTAAACTGAAAGACGCCAGCGCCCGGATCGAAAAAATCACCAGATTACAGGACGGGACGCTCGCGGCGGAGCCGCTGGATGCGGCCTGACCGGCCCGCCGGAGGTGATATATTTCTTTCTTATCCATTCCTTTTTGAGTTTTTGAGTTTTTGAGATTTTTTTTATGATGAATGACAATGATGATCTGGCGCGGGATGCGCTGCAGGACACGGCGGAACGGGTAGAGAGCAAGCTTCTGAAGCTGCTGCCCAAGGCGGTTGATCTGGAACAGCGGGTCATTGACGCCATGGAATACGCCCTGATGGCCGGCGGCAAGCGGGTCCGGCCGTTTCTGGTCATGGAAAGCGCGAAAATTTTCGGGGTCGGCGAAAGCTCGGCGGTTCAGGTCGCTGCCGCCGTCGAATGCGCCCATACCTATTCGCTGATTCATGATGATCTGCCGTGCATGGATGATGATGACATGCGCCGCGGTCAGCCGTCGGTTCACAAGCAGTTTGACGAGGCGACGGCGGTGCTGGCCGGCGACGCCCTGTTGACGCTGGCTTTCGAGATACTGGCCGATGAGAATACCCATTCCGACGCCCGGGTGCGCTGTGAACTGATTTCCGCCCTCGCCCGGGCCCTCGGCGCCAACGGCATGGTCGGCGGCCAGATGTTCGATATTCTGGCGGAAAATCAGGAACTGGACCAGATCCGCATCACCCGGCTGCAACGGATGAAGACCGGGGCCTTGATCGTCTTTTCCGGCGAGGCGGGCGCCATATTGGGCAAGGCCGAGGACCGCAGACGGCAGGCGATCCGGGGCTACGCCCATGATGTGGGGCTGGCG
The DNA here is from genome assembly GCA_048266545.1 of Paremcibacter sp. Taxonomy (GTDB): domain Bacteria; phylum Pseudomonadota; class Alphaproteobacteria; order Sphingomonadales; family Emcibacteraceae; genus Paremcibacter. Next base: position 31,017 of record JBLWZH010000006.1, read on the forward strand.
TTTCAGATTGTTGACGATCTTCTGGATGAAGAAGGCGACTCACAGGAGCTTGGCAAAACCGCCGGCAAGGACGCCGATGCCGGCAAGGCGACATTGGTGTCGCTGGCCGGAGTCGACCAGGCGCGGACGAAAGCCCATATGCTGACAGAGCAGGCGATACAGCATCTTGAGGTTTTTGGCGGCAAGGCGGAAAACTTGCGCCGGCTGGCAAAATTCATTATTAATCGTGCCAACTGACATATGCTATCAGCGAAATAAAAATTATGAAGAGTAGGGTCTTTTGAATAGCAAACCGGTAACAGAATTGCTTGATCAGATTAATTGTTCTGATGACGTAAAAAAAATAGCGCCTGAAAAGCTCCAGCAACTGGCGGATGAGGTGCGGGCGGACATGATCGACGCCGTGTCCAGTACCGGCGGCCATCTGGGCGCCGGGCTTGGGGTCGTTGAGCTTACTGTTGCGCTGCACTATGTCTTCAACATGCCGAAGGATAAATTGATTTGGGATGTGGGGCACCAATGCTATCCCCATAAAATTCTCACCGGGCGGCGCGACCGGATGCGCACCATCCGTCAGGGCGGCGGCCTGGCCGGTTTCACCAAACGCAAGGAAAGTGAATATGATCCTTTTGGCGCGGGCCACAGCTCGACGTCGATCTCGGCGGGGCTTGGCATGGCGGTCGGCCGCGACCTGCGCGGCGGGGATGAGAATATTATCGCGGTGATCGGCGACGGCTCGATGAGCGCCGGCATGGCCTATGAGGCGATGAATAACGCCGGGGCGCTGAAGTCGCGCCTGATCGTCATCCTGAATGACAATGACATGTCGATTGCGCCGCCTGTGGGGGCGATGAGCGCCTATCTGGCGCGGCTGCTGTCTTCCCGGTCGTTTTTGAACCTGCGGGATTTCGCCAAGAATATCGTCAAGCATTTCCCCCGCACCATCAGTGAAAAAGCCAAGCGGGCCGAGGAATACGCCCGCGGCATGGCCACCGGCGGCACCCTGTTTGAGGAACTGGGTTTTTATTATGTCGGGCCGGTGGACGGCCATAATATGGAGCATCTGCTGCCGGTTCTGGAGAATGTCCGCGATACGGGCTATGGCCCGGTGCTGATCCATGTGGTGACCCAGAAGGGCAAAGGCTATAAATTCGCCGAGGAAGCCGAGGATAAATATCACGGGGTATCCAAATTCAATGTCGTTACCGGCGCCCAGAGCAAGTCGCAACCGAAAGCGCCCAGCTATACCAGCGTTTTCGCCAGGGCCCTGATCAACGAAGCGCGCAAGGATGAGAAAATTGTTGCGATCAATGCGGCGATGCCGTCCGGCACCGGGCTTGACAAATTCGCGGCGGAATTCCCCGATCGCTGCTTTGACGTGGGGATCGCCGAACAGCATGCGGTGACCTTCGCCGCCGGACTGGCGACCGAAGGCTATCGCCCCTTCGCCACCATATATTCCACCTTCCTGCAACGGGCCTATGACCAGGTGGTTCATGACGTGGCGGTGCAGAATCTGCCGGTGCGTTTCGCCATTGACCGGGCGGGGCTTGTCGGCGCCGACGGGCCGACCCATGCCGGGTCATTTGATGTCACCTATCTGGCGACCCTGCCCAATTTTGTCGTCATGGCGGCCGCTGATGAGGCGGAACTGGTCGATATGATCGCGACGGCGGCGTCCCTTGACCATTGCCCGTCGGCCGTGCGTTATCCGCGCGGCGAAGGGGTCGGCGTGCCGTTGCCGGAAGACGGCAGGATTCTCGAGATCGGCAAGGGGCGGATTATCGAAAAGGGCTCTCACATCGCCATTCTGTCGCTGGGCACCCGGCTGGAGGAAGCGAAGAAGGCGGCCGAAGGTCTGAAAGCCCACGGCCTGACGACCACGGTGGCCGACGCCCGTTTCGCCAAGCCGCTTGATGTCAATATGATCCGCGATCTGGCGCTGAATCACGAAGTGCTGGTGACCATCGAGGAAGGGGCTATCGGCGGCTTCGGCAGTCACGTCCTGGATTATCTCAGCAATGAGGGGTTGCTGGAAAACGGCCTCAAGGCGCGGACCCTGAAACTGCCCGATATTTTCCAGGATCAGAACAATCCCGACGTCATGTATCAGGAAGCCGGATTATGCGCCCGGGACATTATCGAGGTCGCCCTCAAGGCATTGCGCCGCAATGACACCAGTTCATCCTCAATCGGATAAGGCGAATGGCCCGGAAAAAGCGCGTTGACCAGTTGCTTGTCGATCGGGGCTTGGTTGAAAGCCGCAGCAAGGCGCAGGCCGTGATCATGGCGGGCGCGGTGTTCAGCGGGGAGAAAAAAATTGACAAGGCGGGCGCGCAACTGGCGGAAGAGGCGCCGCTTGAGCTGCGCGGCAAGCCCCATCCCTGGGTCAGCCGCGGCGGGTTGAAGCTGGTTCAGGCGATCGCGGAATTTAATCTTGATGTAGAGGGCCGGACGGTGATTGATGTCGGCGCCTCCACCGGCGGCTTTACCGATGTCTGCCTGCATCACGGCGCGGCGCGGGTCTATGCGGTCGATGTCGGCCATGGCCAGCTGGCGTGGAAATTGCGCAATGACGACCGGGTCGTGGTGCTGGAAAAAACCAATGCCCGTTACCTGACCGCAGAACAGGTTGCCGATCCCGTCGATATGATTGTCTGTGATGCGAGTTTTATCGGTTTGCAGACGGTGCTGCCGGCAGCGATGGCGCTGGCGGCGGACGGCTGTATCCTGGCGGCCCTGATCAAGCCGCAGTTTGAAGTTGGCAAGGGCAATGTCGGCAAGGGCGGCGTCGTCCGCGATCCGGAACTGCATGCCGAGGTCTGCGCCAGGATCGAAAACTGGATCACGGAAGAGATGCCCGGCTGGACGGTGAGGGGCCTGACGGTAAGCCCGATCAAGGGGCCGGAAGGCAATGTGGAGTTTCTGATCGTGGCGGACTATAAAAGGCCGGGCCCTGAAAGGAATGAAGGATAAAAATGACCATCAGGGTTAAAATTGATCATATCGGCGCCAAGGGCGACGGGATCGTCACCGGACCCGACGGCCCGCTTTACGTGCCCTATGCGGTCGACGGCGATGATCTTGAGATCAAGCTTCAGGGCCGGCAGGGCCGCATCCGGCATATTCATAATTCTTCACCGCATCGTCGCGATCCGGTCTGCCGCCATTTCGGCCGCTGCGGCGGCTGCGCCCTGCAACATGTGTCGCAAACCTATTATGCCGACTGGAAACAGGAACAGGTTCGCATCGCCCTCGGTCACCGGGGATTTGACGATGTGACGATTCTTGCGCCCGAGATCAGCCCGCCGGGCCGCCGTCGGCGCACGCGGCTGAATGCGGTGGGACAGGGCGCGGGCAAGGCCATTGTCGGCTTTTCCGAACGCGCCAGTCATAACCTTGTCGACCTGGCCGAATGTCCGGTTCTGAGGCCGGAGATTGTCGATCTGGTTGCGCCGCTGCGGGATTTTCTCGGGCCGCAATTGACGCCGCGTCAGAAAATGGCGGTCCAGATCAATCTGGTGGAAAACGGGCTGGATATTATTCTGGAAGGGACCGGTGAACCGGACCTTGACCTGCGGATGGACATCGCCGCTTTTGCCGAGGCCGAGGATATTGCGCGCATCTGCTGGCTGGACACAAAACTGAAAAAACCGTTTCATGAGATTTTGTGCGAGCGGCGCAAGCCCCGTGTCACCTTTGACGGCCGCCGGGTCTTTCCGCCGCCGGGGGCCTTCCTGCAGGCGACGGCGGAGGGCGAGGCGGCCCTCAGCCGCTTTATGAAAGGGGCGTTGGGCGATGCGGACAGGATTGTTGATCTTTTCGCCGGTTGCGGCACCTTTACCGTCGCCCTGATCGGCGATCATGCGGTTCATGCGGTCGAAGGCGACCGGGAGATGGTCGAAGCGCTGGAAAAGAGCGCCCGTCAGATGGGCGCGATCCGCAACCTGACGACCGAGGCGCGGGACCTGTTCCTGCGGCCGCTGCTGCCCCATGAATTGAACGGTTTCGACGCCGCGGTGATTGATCCGCCGCGGGCCGGCGCCCGGGACCAGGCGGCGGAAATCGCCCGCTCGGATCTTGAAAAAGTCGTGATGATTTCCTGCAATCCGGCGACTTTCGCCCGCGACGCCCGCATTCTGGTTGAGGGCGGCTTTGTCATGGGGGATATTCTGCCGGTGGATCAATTTCTCTACTCGGCTCACCTTGAGGTGATTGCGACGTTCAGCCGTCCGGAAAATTAATCCGTTTCCTTTTTGATAATCATATTTTTTTACCGCTTATTCATCGCTCCTTAATATACTGGGCAATATACTCTTGCAGAGGGCAAAAAATACCGCGTATATATGGTTAACAAAATGTAAATTGTCTTTTATTAACAATATATTAGCTTTTGGCCGCAGAATTCGGCCCTTTTTGGAGAGGAGGAGAGTTGGCACAATAATTGCTGCGTAAAAGGGCGGAATGTGCAGATAGTTGAAAGTTAAGTAATGAATATAAATAAAATGCAGGTTGGTTCCGAAAGCCTTTCACGACAGGAAAGTCTGAATCAGCCCGACCCGGACAAGACCCTGACGAAGACGCCTCCCGGGAAAAGCGACAAAACCGTCAAATCGACCGCGCAAGCGGTGAGTGATCAGGTGTCGGTCGGCGAAATCTGGAGCAAGGCCGCCCGGGCCGTCGATGTGCGCGACGCCACACCGCGGGAAATCATCGGGTTGAGCCGGACGCTTTATGAGGCCGGCGCCATCAGCTATGACGATCATATCAATTTGAGCTTCCAGCCGGAAATCATGACCGGAACCGCGCCGGACGCCCTGTCCGAAGACGGGCCGGAAACCAAACCGTTCAATCATCAGAAGAAGGATTATGTCGCCATCTGGCAGGCCCGGCAGGATAGTGTGATCCGCTATGGCGGCAATCGGGAGCAGATCGAGGACAACCTGCGGATTCAGTCGATTCTCACTTATCTTGACAGTCTCCGTTAGAAATTGGTTGGTTTTCCGGCCGCTTCCGTCAGGAAAAAAGTGTTTGGCGGATTTGATCGGCGATATAGCGCCGACCGTCCTGGGCGACATCCAGGACGCCAAAGGACAGGAAGGCGTGAATCGCGCTGTCAAAACATTTCACTACAGAGGGGATGCCGGCTTTCTGCAACATGTCGTGATAGACGCGGGCTTCATCCAACAGGGGGTCATAGCCGCCAACGACAATCACCGTCGGCGGCATTGGCGACAGGTCGCTTTGCCGGATCGGCGACAGGGTCGGGTCGGCCGGATCATCCTCGGCCTTCAGATACCAGTCAACGGCCGTGTCAATGCCGTCCCGTGACAGCAGATATTCGCCGTTGCCGGACGTGATGCGTGACGGGTAATGATCATGGGGTCGGGAAATATCCATCACCGGATAGAGCAGGAATTGCGCCTTGATCCGGCGGGGGCGGCCGTGGTTGATCTGATGGGCGACCACCGCGGCGAGCGTGCCGCCGGCGCTGTCACCCATAAGCGCAATTCGAGTGGGATCAGCGCCGATTTCGGCCCCGTGAGAGGCCGCCCATTCCGTCACTGCCCGGCAATCATTCAGGCCCGCCGGATATTTATGTTCCGGCGCCAAACGATAATCCACACTGATAAAGAGAGCCCCGCTGAGGACCGCAAGGCTGCTGACCAGCCCGTCATAGGCGGCGACATTGCCGAGCGACCAGCCGCCGCCATGAAAGAAGATCACAAGCGGAAGTGCTGAGGAAGGCTTCGCGCCGTCCGGGCGATAAATCCGGGCAGGGATGGGGCCGTCGGGACCGGGAATCTGCCGGTCTTGCCCTGTGCAATCGCCAGGCGGTGGTCCGGCATAGCCGGTAAACAGGGCGTCAGCCCCGGCCCGGGCGGCGGCGATGGTGGCCTCTGTTTCCGGATCGGCGGCAAATTGATTGATCTGATGCAGGATTGCATCCGTTTGAGGGTCAATTGTCATAGAAGATTCTTTCCGGTTTCAGAAGCTGTAGCGCACGGTGAGGCTATAGGTGCGCGGCGCGCCGTAATAGCCGAGCTGCACCCCGGGCGCGGAACTGAGGTCAAAACCATGTTCGCGATACCGCTTGTCGGTCAGATTCTGCCCCGAAAGGATGACATTCCACTGCTGATCCCGTGAGGTAAAGCGCAGGGACGCTTCAAGCAGGGCGAAAGCTCCTTGCGCCAGGACTTCGCTGCTCGACACGGTGAGATAGGTCTTGGAGCGGGTGCTGACGGCCCCGTTCAGGGTCAGGGTGCCGGCATTGCCCAGCTCATGATCATAGGTCAGGCTGGCGCGGGAGGTAAATTCCGGCGCATTGACCAGATGGCGCTGGTCGCTGACGTCGATACCGAAATCGCCGAAAAATTCATCATAGCTGCTGTTGAGATAACCGGCGTTGACGTCCAGTTGCAGGTTATCGGCGAGCAGGGCGGTCATTTCCATCTCGATCCCCCAGATGGTCGCCTTGCCGGCATTGTCGAAGACGGATTCGAAGGCCCCGGTGTCCGGGTTGGCGGTGAAACGGCTGAGCTGGAAATTCTTGTAGTCATTATAAAAGGCCGCCATATTGAGCCGCAGGCGCTGATCGGCGAGGGTCGATTTAAAGCCCGCCTCATAGCTCCACAGGGTTTCCGGATCAAAGGACTGGGCGCGGTTGGTCAGGCGGCCGTTGAAACCGCCGCTTTTAAAGCCGCGGCTGGCGCTCAGGTAGACCATGACATCGTCATTGACGCTATAATCGAGGCCGATCTTGGGCGAGAAGCTTTCCCAGTCATTTTCCGCCACAAAGCTGGTGCGGCCAAAGCCGACCCCGGTGCCGAAGACGGCCTCCATTTCCTCAGCCGTGGTGACGCCGGTGCCGAAAAATTCTTCCCCGGCGCTGGCGACTTCTTTCTTTTCTTTGGTAAAGCGCGCGCCCAGGGTCAGGGAGAGTTTTTCCGTCACGTCATATTTCAGCTGGGCATAGGCCGCCTTGCTGGTGTTGGTCTGATCGCGGCGTCCGGCATTGATGATCGGGAAGGGGAAAACGCCGATCACTGGCAGGGTGACAAAAAAGTCCGGCGCATTGGCCCCGGCGAAGGTGATGTCATCCTCTTTGAAATAATAGAGGCCGGAGACGAGGGACAGGCGATCGCCCTGATAGATGAATTGCAGTTCCTGGCTGAACTGGTCCTGATCCTCGAAATCATAGATGCCGAAGCTCGCGTCCCGGGTGCCGTCGAGATCAATCTTGGTCCGGTAATCCATTTCCCGATAGGAGGTGATCGACTTGAAGGTCAGGTTATTGATATTATATTCCGCCGTCAGCGCCACGCCGAACGTCTCCAGACTTTCCAGATTGTTGAAATTGACGTCAACGACAAAGGGATCGTCGGTCGGGTTGATAAATCCGCCGGAAGGGACCGAAAAGATCGGCGTTTCCGCATGGGGGGTGCGGGAATGATCGGGGTTGTTCTTTGAGCCGTCCACCACCAGATAGAAGGACAGGTCTTCATTGGGCGTCAGCAGGGCGCTCAGCCGCCAGCTGTTGGTTTCCTTGTCGAAATCATCTTCACCGTCAAACAGATTCTCGGCATAGCCGTCGCGGGAGCTGTGGGCGACAGCGGCCTTGGCCATCAGCTTGTCTTCGATGATCGGACCGCTGAGGCTGGCCTTGGCGCGGAACTGGTTGTAATTGCCGTAGCCGGCCTCCAGATAGCCTTCGACTTCATTGGTCGGCCGGGCGCTGACGAATTTGATCGCCCCGCCAATGGTGTTGCGGCCGTAAAGCGTGCCCTGTGGTCCGCGCAGCACTTCAATCCGGGCCGGGTCCATGACGTCGAGAAACGAGCCCTGCGCCCGCCCCATATAGACATCATCGACATAGACCCCGACCCCGGGGTCATTAAAGGAAATGGAATCGATCTGGCCGACGCCGCGCAGATAGATCACCGCATTGGCCGCATCGCCCACATGCAGGCTCAGGTTGGGCACATGGGACTGAAGATTGCCCAGATCCTCGATCCGGTTGGCGAACAGCGCATCGGCGTTAAAGGCGCTGACCGCCAGCGGCACGCTTTGCAGGCTTTCGCTCTGGCGGCGGGCGGTGACGATCACCTCTTCCAGAGTTATGCCCGCTTCCGGCCCCTCCGGCAGGCTGTCGTTTTCGGCGGCGGCGGCCGAAACCGCAGACAGGGCCATAAAGACAGTTGTCAGGCAGGAGCCTTTGATGAGCAGGGCGGCGGCGTTATGGTGATCTGAATGTTTTGGCATTGTTAACTTCTCCCTCGGCCGGTTTCAAACCGGTATTATGATTAAACGTCCTCAGGATCAGAATAAAACGAGGGGGGAGAAAGCGATATGATTTTAGGGGTCAATCTGACTGTACAATTTCGCTCAGTCTTTCTGTGTCAGGGTTTTCTGATAGGCGGTTGGCGTCATTATGGCTGTCTGTTTAGTTTTTCTATTTTATGGCGTACTTATTAAGGGATCCCATCAAAGGCTGTAGGTGTTTTGCATAATGTTGCCATCGGCCAATACCCTCCTTGTTGATTGGTTTTCGGACCTGCAATTCGCTGAAGGTAAAGCTTGTTCCTTGTTTTTTGTGAAACTCTAGGCAGTCGATGTTCCAGTCTAATCCGCAAAAGGAGGCAATTTCTTGTGTTTTATATATTGGATTTTCTATCAAGTCTTCATACTTTACCTCTAGTATCAAGTCAGGGAATACCACCTTCCAATGGTCTTTTAGTCGTTCCGATTGGGCATAAAAATGTGCAAGCCAGTCCAGGTCAACCGAATAACTATGAGCTTTGGGGAATGGTCGAGAATATATAGAAAGGCAAACATCACGGGGATCACGTTTCATATAGATAACAGGGGCGTCCGGGAAAATTTGCTTTACTAGTCCCACGTGACGAAAGTTATGGGGCATTTTGTCAGTTACGATTGACCCTTCATGGGGAGTTTGATGCCAGTATGCGGCTTCCATTTCCTCCAAAATATCGGCAGTCAAAGATGTTGGCATAGGCCTTTTCCCCTTTGCTACCTCTCGATAATATCGTTGTGCTACAAACTCCAGTGCTTCATTTTCACCACCAATTTCCACACCTTCCAAACAACCCAGGATTTTCTCTATTAATGTGGTGCCTGAGCGGGGCATCCCCACAATAAAAATTGGACGTTGGAGACTAATATTTTTTGAAATGGCAAAGTTACCCCCTACAGGATAATAGCCAATTATTTGATTGTATTCATCCTCTATTTCTGAATGTTGATATTTGGCCCCATGCTCTATCATTATTTTTTTTTGAATTCGCTTGGCACGATCAAAGGCCTTGAAGGCATCACTGTAATGTTCGATTTTTTCATAGGCTCGGCCTGCTGCGAACGCCAGCATTGTCTGGTCCTTGTCCGAACAGTGCATATCTTTTTCAAGCTTCACACACTGATTAGCCAAAGCCGCAAGCTCGGAATTTTCCGTGATTTCAGAAAGTACATTCCAAGCATCGCCAAAAGTTGGCCGGTGGTTTATTGCCGCTTTGAAATGTGCACGAGCCGTCTTATAGTCACCTTCCAGGCGGGCACATTTTCCGGCAATCAGATTTGCTTCTGCATTGTCCAACCTTCTGTCAAAAACCTTTTGTATTGTTTCTTTAGCATCACGTGGTTTTCGAGCCATTAAATACAAGTCTGCCAGACCAAGAAGGTCCTTGGCGTCCACCTGTTTTTTCGCCATATAGAATATATAGGACTTGATCGCTGTATCATAATCTCGTAGATGTCCCGCAGCAATGGAATGCTCCCGCCATAACCCACCATTATCAGGAAATTGATGTATCAGCCTATCCAATTCTTTTAGGGTAGCATACCATTCCCCCAAGGCACCGTGAGCGCGGGCTTTCCACAGTGATACGCGGGGTGTTTCATCGCCTGTTTCATTCAGGTAGGCCAATGCTTGGGAAGCCATGCCAATATTGATCATCTTTTTGCAAATTTGCAGCAGAAAAATAGTATCGCTGCGCGCATGAAAGGCTGCTTCGAGGTACGTTTTTTTGGCTTTCTCGAATTTGCCAAGCTTCTCCTCCACCTGCGCCAGGTTGAACAGAAATTCAGGGATATCTGGTAGTAAGGATAAAGCACTTTGCAGGTATTTCATGGCCCTTTCAGGTTCGTTCTGTTGTAAGAAAATCGTACCAAGACCGTAAAGCGCATCCGCATGGTTAGGTTTATGCTTCAAAGCCTTCCTGTAATGGACTTCGGCTGCTTGCAGTTCTCCATTTCTGTGAAAGGTTTCCGCCTTATTTAAAATCTGATGAATATCCACTCTGTATGTTCCGTAATTTTCTTAATGCAACCTTATTTTATTTCCCATGTATATTCAACCATAGCACAATCTATCGCATATTGTTCTGTATGTTGTATCTGTTATATTTTGACCCAGTTATTCTGATTTAAGGGTTTTCTGATAGGCGGTTGGCGTCATATTGTTCCAGCCTTTGAAGGCGCGGGTGAAACTGCGGAAATCGGAAAAGCCCAGATCCTCGGCGATGTCGGACATATGAAATCCCTGGGCCAGCATGTGTTTTGATTTCTGGTTAAGGGCCTCCTGGCTGAGGGTGCGGAAGCTGGTGTCTTCCTGGGCCAGGCGTCGGCGCAGGGTGGCGACGCTGTAGCCCAGACGTCGCGCGACATCCTGCTGATCGCGCACGCTCTGCTCCAGTATGCGGCACACCTTTTCCGACAGGCTGCCGCCGGTTTCGGCGTTATTATTAATCAGGGAAATCACATGATCATATATTTCCCGGGATGACGGCATGCGGCGATCATCAATGGTGATGGGCAGGGCGGCGGCCTCCCGGTCATACATCAGGGTATAGGGGCCGGCATGATGGCGCAGCGGCACCTTCCAATAGGCCATATGGCGGCTTTTTATCGGTCCTCTTTCGCGTTTGGTATAGATTTTTCGCACCCAGGGCTGCAAATCGACCGAGGTGATGAAAGACAGGATGCCATGCAGGTAAATCTGCACGCATTCCATGGTGAAATGGATATAGCTTTTTTCCTGGCTGACATAGGGAAACTGGCTGTCATCAATGATATACAGCAGGCTGTCTTCGCGCAGTTCGACCCGGTTATAGGGTCCGCCATGGAGCAGGTTATAGGATTTGGCGATCAGTTTCATCGCCTCGCCCAGGGTGCGGCAACCGGCAATATTGGACAGGATAAAACTGGTGGATCCGGGCATCAGGTGACGCGATGACAGATGAATGGTTTCATCCTGCAGGGCGACCGACAGCTCCCATAATATGCGGAAATAATCCGCCAGCGGCATGGTGAGGTCGGCTGTCCCGTGGCGGGATGTCCTGTTTTTGGCGTCGGCATATTTATGGAAGGTTACGGCAGTAGGGTCTATGGCAGGCATATCGAGCAGCGGCCCGATATCCTGGAGCGCGACGGCGAATAACTGTTTTCGATTTCCCGTTTTGGGGAACAGGGATTTTTCTTGTTCCATATGCTGTCGGTTTTTTTTGCCCGGCGTTACCTCAATCGGCGAATCCTATCACCAGTTGCCGCAAAAACCAAAGAAATGCGACCGGTCCGCCTCCTTATCCCATACAGCGTGATCTTTAGCGGTCCTTGATGCTTTTGACCCAGCTGTCGATCTTGACCGACAGTTTATGGTGTTCGTCGCTGATCTTGCGTTCAAAATGTTCGTCATAATCCTCGCCCGCCTCGGCGAGGTCGCGGACACGGCGGGAAAATTCCTTCACTTCGGCCAAAAGATCATCATAGGCGTCCTTGAAATCTTCGCCCCGGTCGGCCTCAAAGACGGGATGGTCGGTATGATCTTCAAGATATTGCTCCCGGGCGCGCAGCCCTTCGGCAAGTTTATGCAGAAAACTGGTCATTGTTCGCTCCTTTTGTCTTTAAGGTTAGGGCATGTTATCCGCCCGCGGGCCCCTGAACCTTGATGTTTATCAATAACCCGGGCCGAAGGGGCATGTTACAACTGTTGGGCGGCGGGATCAAATGGTGAAATCACAACGGCACTCAGCGGTCCCTGAGGATCTCGCGGGCCGCATTATGGCCCGGCGCCCCGGTGACGCCGCCGCCCGGATGGCTGCCGCTGCCGCACATGTAAAGCCCCTTGACGGGGGCGCGGTAATCGCCATGCCCCAAAAGCGGCCGGGCGCTGAACATCTGATCAAGGGTCAGCCGGCCGTGCATGATGTCGCCCCTGGTCAGGCCAAAGATCCTTTCCAGATCGAGGGGGCTTAAAATCTGCCGACCGAGGATGCTGTCCCGGAAGCCGGGGGCGAATTTCTCCACCTGGTCGATGATGGCGTCGGCGGCCTGGTCGCGGTATTCATCCCACGCCAGGTCGGGGTCGAACTGCTGACAGAAGAGGCTGGCGACATGGCGACCTTCGGGGGCCAGGCTCGGGTCGAGGGTCGAGGGGATCAGCATTTCGATGATCGGCGCCGCGGACCAGCCCTTGTCCCGGGCGTCGCGAAAGGCCCGGTCAAGATAGGCCATGGTCGGCGCGATGACGATGCCGCCGGTCAAATGATCCGCCGTGGCGCGGGACTGTTTCTCAAGGCAGGTAAAGCGCGGCAGGTCGCGGAGCGCCACATTCATCCGAAAGGTGCCGGAGCCGTTTTTATACTGTCTCATGCGGCGGCTGAAGTCGGCCGGCAGATGGGCCGCATCAATCATTTTGGTATAGAGCAGGCTCGGGTTGACATTGGCGACAACGGTTTTCGCCCGCAGCATATCGCCATTCTCCAGAATGACGCCGGTCGCCTTGCCCTGCTCAACCACAATGCGGCGCACCGGCTTTTCGGTTTCGATGATGACCCCTGCGGCCGCCGCCGATTTCGCCATCGCCTGGGTGATCGCGCCCATGCCGCCGACGGCGTGACCCCAGACGCCTTTCTTGCCGTTCACCTCGCCAAAGGCGTGATGCATCAGGACATAGGCGGTGCCGGGGGTTCTGCTGTCGGCGTAATTGCCGACAACGCCGTCGAAGGCGAAGGCGCCCTTGACATAGTTATTGTCAAAATAGAGGTCGAGGAAGTCGGCGACGCTTTTGGTGAAGATGTCGAGGAGAATTCTTTCGTCCTCAAGCGGCAGTTTGCACAGCCGGTTGCCCATTTTGATCATCTTGAAAATATCCCTGAGGCCGCCGCCGGCGTTGGGCGGGGTTTCGAGCAGGAAATCCCGGATCACATCGGCCGCCATGCCGACGTCCCGCAGATAACGCGGAAGGGCCTCGGCGTCCCGCGGGGAAAAGCGGGCGATTTCAGCTTTCAGTTCTTCACTGCCGACCGGAAAAGCGAGGAAATCGCCGTCTTCATGGGGCCACAGGTTGTTGACTCGCCGTTCCACGATGGTCAGGCCGTGGTCATGCAATCTCAGATCGCGGATGACTTTGGGATTGAGCAGGCTGACCGTATAGGAGGCGACGGAATTTCTGAATCCGGGATGAAATTCCTCCGTCACCGCGGCGCCGCCGACGACCGGCCGTCTTTCCAGGACGCGAACCTTGCGGCCGGCCTTCGCCAGATAGGCGGCGCAGACCAGACCGTTGTGGCCGCCGCCGATGATAACAACATCCTCTGTCATTGATGTCCCCGTTCGATATTTCTGTAATACCACAGCCTATAATTTTATCGACGACCAAGGCAAGGATGAAATCGGATCGGTGTTTTGTACGAAAGATTCAGGCTTTGCTTGCGCTTTGGTCGTTGCTTTATATATAGTTTCCCCTGATCGCGAAATTTATCAATAATAACAAAGGGGACGACTGATGAAATCCACACTCTTGATGACAACGGCCATGATGGCGGCGCTGGCGCTCACTGCCTGCGGTGAAGACAAAGACCGCGCGCAAAATAACGCGGCGACAGAAACCGCCGCCGTCAGCCAGACGGCCGAAAGCCGGCAAAGCGAATCCGAACGGCTCAATGCCCGCTTTGAAGAAATGTTCATGCGGGATGTCATGGACAGCCCGGAATTTCAGACCTATCTCGGCATCAAGCAGGATTACGACAAATGGGATGTGCGAACCGAGGAAAAAGCCGCCGCCGACCATGAACAGGCCAAAAAAGACCTGAAGGAGCTTCAGACGGAATTCGATTATGACAAGCTGGATGACGCGACAAAGCTCAGTCATGATCTGGCGGTGCGCAACCTGAAGGAACAGATCGAAGGCTATACATGGCGCTATCACGGTTATCCGGTCAATCAGATGTTCGGCTGGCAATCGGGGCTGCCGTCCTTCCTGATCAATTTCCACCGGGTGACCAGCCTTGAGGATGCGGAAGCCTATGTCGCCCGGCTCGAAGCGGTCCAGGCCAGCGCCGACCAGCGACTGGCGGGCATGCGGCGCAATCAGGAAAAAGGCGTCCTGCCGCCGAAATTCGTCTTTGCCTATGTGATCAATGACGCCAAAAACATCATCACGGGCGCGCCGTTCGATGACGGCGACGACAGCACGCTGCTGGCGGATTTCAAAAAGAAGGTCGCCGGGCTTGAACTTGAAGATGAGACAAAAGCGGCCGACCTGATCCAGCGGGCGGAAGCCGCCCTGTTGAATTCCGTCAAGCCCGCCTATGAGGAACTGATCAAACTGGCCGGGGAACAGGAAAAGGCCGCGACCACCGATGACGGGGCGTGGAAACTGCCCGACGGGGCGGATTATTATAAATACCGCCTGCGCCAGATGACCAGCACCGACATGACGGCGGAGGAAATTCATCAACTGGGCCTGTCCGAGGTCGCCCGCATCCATGGTGAAATGCGCGAGATCATGAAAAAGGTCGATTTCAAAGGCTCGTTGCAGGATTTCTTTGAATTTACCCGGACGGACAAGCAATTTTATTATCCGGAAACGGAAGAGGGCAAAAAAGCCTATCTCGATAAGGCGACCGGGTTGATCGAAACCATGAAGGGCCGGCTGGACGAGGTATTCATCACCAAGCCCAAGGCCGACCTGATCGTGAAGCAGGTCGAGGCCTTCCGCGAGAAATCGGCCGGCAAGGCGTTTTACAACCGGCCGGCCCCCGACGGCAGCCGCCCCGGCATCTATTACGCCAACCTTTACAAGATGTCCGACATGCCGAAATACCAGATGGAGGCCCTGGCCTATCACGAAGGAATTCCGGGTCACCATATGCAGTTGGCGATCATGCAGGAACTGGAGAATATTCCCAAATTCCGCAAATTCGGCGGTTATACCGCCTATACGGAAGGCTGGGGCCTTTATTCGGAATATCTGCCGCGGGAAATGGGCTTCTATGACGATCCCTATTCCGATTTCGGCCGGTTGGCGATGGAAATCTGGCGCGCTTGCCGGCTTGTGGTCGATACCGGCATCCATTACAAGAAATGGACCCGCGAGCAGGCCATCGACTATTTAAAAACCAATACGCCAAATCCCGAAGGCGATGTGGTCAAGGCGATTGAGCGCTATATTGTCATGCCCGGGCAGGCGACGGCCTATAAAATCGGCATGATCAAAATTCTCGAACTGAGGGAAAAGGCCAAGGCGGCCCTGGGCGACAAGTTCGATATTCGCCAATATCACGAAGTTGTCCTGCGCGACGGCGCCCTGCCGCTTTCGGTTCTGGAAACGAAGGTCGATGAATGGGTTGCCTCCGTGAAGTAAGCCATGCGGCCCCGGAGTTTTTTTAGCTTGGGTTCCGACAGGTTAAAGACAGAGCGCAATGAAATTCGCCCGAATTCGATATAATTTAATGGTTTCCGCCTGCTTGCATGCTATATGCATGAGCAGGTGATTATCACGATTGTCATGATGAATAAGAAAGGACTTAAGGTATGAGGAAAATATTTTTACTGTCAATTGTCTCGGCCGGGCTGGCCCTTGCAGGCTGTGACGGCGGGCCGAAATCCTCGAAAGGCTTCAGCCTGCCGGATGGTGATGTCGCGCAGGGGCAGGCGACTTTCGTTGATCTTGGCTGCCTGGATTGTCATTCCATTGTCGGCAAGGATGATTTGCGCGAAGGGATCGAGCCGATCATGACCGTGCCGATTGGCGGCAAGACGACCCGCCTCGCGACCTATGGCCAGTTGGTGACCTCGATCATTAACCCGACTCATAAATTGTCGCAACGCTATATGATGACCCTGATTCAGGAAGACGGCATGTCGAAGATGCGCAATTACAACAGCATCATGACGGTTGAGGAACTGATAAACATGGTCGCCTTCCTCCAGGATCAATATGAGCTGGAGGAATATACCCGGACAAGCTATATGAATCATTCCCGCTGACCGGCGGCGCCGCGCGGCGGGTAAGGTCGTAGAATATGCGCGATCGGAAATCCGCAATAAGCTGAATAGGGCTCACCTTTTATGACAAGAAACGGCGTCGCCCGTTTCCTGTCCGGTGGGGCGTGAACGAAATTCCTATTTGATTGCATCGGGGTGACAGGCTATGGTCATCCCGACAGACCGGCCCGAAAGACAGGCTGGCGATTCTGTTGATTATGACCGGGAAAAACGGTGCCGAAAATAACTGAAAGTCTCGATAGTGAAATCCTCAACAGCCGGGTTGTGCCGAAACAGGGCCGGGCGATGCGGCGCAGGAAGCAGATCCTCGCCGTGGCGGAGGATCTTCTGGACAAGCATGATTTCTCCGAAGTGACGACCCGGCAGATTGCGGCGGAGGCCGGGATTCCCATTGGCTCGGTGTATCGCTATTTCCCCAATAAATTTTCCATCATGGCCGCCATCGCCTCGGAAACAATCGAAACCGTTGATGAGAAGCTCGCCGCCCTGTTGCGGTCGTTCAATGAGATTGCCGATTGGGAGCGGATTATTGACAAAAGCATCGATATTGTCATCACGGTCTATATGGACCGCAAGGGATATGTCAATATCCTCAAAGCGATGAATCATACGCCGGAACTGCGCAATCTGGCGGCGCTTTACAAGGAGGAAATGGTCAAGTCCCTGACGGAGAATTTTATCCGGATGGGGCTGTTTTCCTCCGGTCAACAGGCCGATAGCGTCGCCCATGTCATTGTCACGATCTATAATTCCATGGAGGGAAAGGTGCTGCTCTGTGAGGATGTCGCCCTGCAAAAATCCCTGATCCGGGAGTGGAAAATCCTGGTCAAGGGTTACTTGCGTCATTATCTGGAGAGCCGGTAATCCGTCCCGGGCCACCTGCGCCTTTTCTCGAAATCCGCTGATCCGTCCGGGGTCCCCGGGGCTGAACTGTCCGGAGGATCGCCGGCCCTGCTGGTCGCCGGTCGTTGCCCCTTGCTCTGCTGTTGTTGAATCGCCGTTCGGTGATGCCGCCGCCAGGGGCGGGTTTTGGCGTTCTCTCAATAAAAAGTGAATGATGTTCTTTTTTATGGTTGACATCATTTCGCCATTGGCTACTGTAAAGTGGCCAGGGAAATAACGAACAAAATAACAATCCGCCGCAAAGGCGGGATAAGCAAAAAAAACGCCCGAAAAAATAAGGGAAAAATAAGGGAAAAATAAGGGAGAGGCCCAATGAAAAAGCTGACAACATTACTTTATCTATCGACAAGCCTGTTCGCCATGACGGAAGGCGCCCAGGCGGCCGAAGAATTTGTCCAACTGGAGGAAATTATCGTCACGGCGCAGAAACGGGAGCAGAATCTGCAGGAGGTTCCTATTTCCGTCAACGCCTTCTCCCGTGATTTTATTGATGTCGTCGGGGCGGAAACCATGGGGGACCTTGATATATTCACGCCGGGGCTTTCGGTCGGGGACGGGCAGACGACGCAGCCTTCCTTCGCGATTCGCGGTATCGGTTCATCGGATTTCGGTGTCGGGACGGAACCGGCGGTCGGGATCTATGTCGACGGGGTTTATTCGGCCCGGTCGGGGGCGGCGCTGATCTTTTTCAGCGACCTTGAACGGGTCGAGGTCCTGAAAGGCCCGCAGGGGACTCTTTTCGGCCGCAATACGGCGGCGGGCGCCATTTCAATCATCACCAAAAAACCCCATAACGAATTTGAGGGCAGCGTCCATTTTCGCAACGGCAATAATGGCAAGCGCCGGCTCGAGGTGATGGTCAACCTGCCGCTGTCGGATAGCTTCGCGATCCGGGCCAACGGCCTGATCAACCAGAGCGACGGCTTCCTGACCGACGCGGCGACCGGGAATAAACTGAACCGGGAAGACAATGCCTCCTACCGGATCGCCGCCCGCTGGCAGCCGGGGGAAAATACCGACATTCTGTGGAACCTGGAACAGGATCATACGGACCAGGACGGCAACGCCGCGACTGCGGTCGCGACCAACAGCATCAGCGGCGGCGACCCGTATGGCCCCCTGGCCAATGATGTGGTCGACGGCCATGAGAAACGCGCCCTGACCGGCTCGACCCTGACCGTGACCCATGACTTTGGCGGCGCCGAACTGAAAACCATCAGTTCCTACAAGGAATTCACCACCTCGATCCGCAATGACGAGGACGGCACCAATATCCGGGCGCTCTACCTTGATACCGAAAACCGGGAAGACAATCAGCAATTCTATCAGGAAGTGCATTTGTCCGGCGATACGGACCTGCTGACCTGGACGGTGGGCGGCAGTTATCATTGGGAAAAAGGCGACCAGGCCCATTCGGTCAACGCCATGACCGATTCGATTGATACGCTGCTGGGCGCCATGTCCGGCGGGGCGCTGACCCTGTTCAGCCCGTTCATCGAAGCCGGCGTGCCTATTTTCGGCCATCAGTGGAACGAGACCGTTTATAATTTTGCCCGCAATAATTCCTGGGCCGGTTTCGCCGATGTCACATGGAAGGCCACGGACCGGCTGAATCTGTCCCTAGGCATGCGCTATACCCGGGATAACAAGAAATTCACCTGGGAGAATGGCGGACGGACCATCGAAGATGTTGACATGTTCAATCTGCCGGGGCTGTATTACAATGGCTATATCGCCCAGTTGAACGCGGGCCTCGGGACCAGTATCCCCTTCTTTGACCCGTCGGCAACCATCCCCTTTGACGATTTTTCAAAAATGATTATCGGCGCGGTGACCGGCAGCAACGGCGATTTGATTTTTGATTTCGGGCCCGGCGTCGAGGGCAAGCCGATCACCGTTGAGAATACCTGGACTGATTTCAGCCCGCGCTTTGTCGCCGATTATCACTGGAATGATGATCTGATGACCTTTGTTTCTGTCGCCAAGGGCTATAAAGCCGGGGGCTACAGCGGCCTTGAAGTCAACAGCATGTTCAATCCGGAAAAGGTCTGGAACTATGAAGTCGGGTTGAAATCAACCCTGATGGAGGGTCGCCTGCGCCTGAATATGTCGGCCTATTATTATGAATATAAGGATCTGCAGGAAATCTCCTTTGAACGGGCGACGCCCGAGGGATTGCCGCTTTACTTCACCCGGACCGGCGATATGGAGGCCTGGGGCCTGGACGCCGACGTGCGTTTCGCCGCCACCGACAATATGCAGCTGTTCCTCAATCTGGGGCTGATTGACGCCACATGGTCGCGCCGTCAGCAGAGATCGGCGGTGACGACCGAGCTTGTTGACCTGTCCGGCCAGCCGACGGGGGTGCCGACAATGGATCTGGTGGTCGGAATGGATTATGATATGCCGCTCGGCAATGCGGGCGCTCTCCGGCTGCATGTGGACCATAGCTACACCAGCGCCCCCCGGGACAATGACATGACCGGCGTTGATGTCGTCCCCTTACAGGGCTTTATCGACCTGGATCAGTTCAGCGGATACCGGACGGCGCGGAATTACACCAATGCCCGCCTGAGCTGGACCGACAGCGCCGAACGCTGGCAGGTATCGCTTTTCGGCAGGAATCTGTTTGATAACAGATATGTCGGTGATCCGGGCGGTTATGTGGCGACATTGTTCCAGTCGCCGGTGGTCAAACTGGCCGAGGGCCGCACCTATGGCGTCGATGTCAGCCTGACGTTCTAGCGTGGTGAATTTGAGCTAGGAATGTAAATTGGGGTTTTACGAGGAATAATCGCAATGGAAAAGGCTGCTCTCTTTCCGGGAAAACAGAATATATCCCCGCAGGATATGGCGAAGAATATGGCGGAAATCCTCAATCGGCAGAAAGCGGCCTTCGCCGCCGAATTGCCGGTCAGCCGGACGGTGAGGGTCGATCGCCTGACCCGGGCCGTCGCCCTGTTGCTTGACCACAAGGATCGCTTGATTGAGGCGATCGCTCAGGATTATGGCCAGCGAACGCCGGAAGTGACCCTGATGGCGGATCTGCTGCCCTCGGTGCAGGCGCTGAAACAGGCCCGTAAGAATGTCGGCAAATGGATGAAGCGGCAACGGCGCAGTCCGACCTTTCCCCTGGGGCTGTTGGGCGCGCGGGCCGGGGTCGAATACCGGCCCAAGGGGGTGGTCGGCATCATCAGCCCGTGGAATTTCCCCCTGAATATGATTTTCGCCCCCCTGGCCGGGGCGCTGGCGGCGGGCAACCGGGTGATGATCAAGCCGTCGGAGCATGTGCCGCGGACGTCGGAACTGATTCGAGCCCTGGTCGGCGACTATTTCGCGCCGGAGGAAATCGCCGTCTTTACCGGCGGGGTTGAGGTCTCGGAAGCCTTCACCCGCCTGAAGCTGGATCATCTTTTCTACACCGGGTCCGGCGCGGTCGGCCGGCTGGTGATGAAGGCGGCGGCGGAAAATCTGGTGCCAGTGACGCTGGAGCTTGGCGGCAAGTCGCCGACAATTCTCCTGCCCGATGGCGACCCGGCGCAGGCGGCGCTGAAAATCGCCGCCGCCAAGATGACCAATGCCGGCCAGATCTGTGTCGCCCCCGATTATGTTTTTGCGCCGAAGGATAAACTCCCGGCACTGAAAGCTGCCCTGATGTCCCAGGCGGAAAAGCTTTATCCCGAACAGGAGGCCGCACCGGTCCCCACCGCAATCATCAACGGGGCTCAGAAACGGCGACTGGAGAGTTATCTGGAGGATGCCCGGCGGAAGGGGGCGGAGATCTCCACAACCACGGCCTATGGCGGCCCGCGCAATGACAATGTCATGCCGTTTCATCTGGTGACCAGCGTCAGCGATGACATGAAGATCATGCAGGAGGAGATATTCGGCCCCTTGCTGCCGCTGGTGCCCTATGACAGCCTGGATCAGGTGATTGCCTATATCAAGGCCCGGCCACGGCCGCTGGCGCTATATATTCTGGGCGTCGGCGAAGGTCGCGAACAAATTCGCCAGCAGGTGCTCGCCGGGGGAATCGCTTATGACGAATTCTTGCTTCATGTCGCCCAGGAGGATCTGCCCTTTGGCGGGACCGGGGCCTCGGGCATGGGCGCTTATCACGGACGGGACGGCTTCCGGACCTTTTCACACAGCATGAGCGTGTTCCAGCGGGGACCGTTCGACATCATGGGGCTGCTTCAGGGGCGGCCGCCGTTCGGCGCCCGCTTCCGGGCCTATATCAGACAGGAATTGAAGAAGTAGGATGAAGAATAAATTTTCAAAAATTCTCTTGGGGGGACTTCTGTTCCTGCTGGTTGCCTGTGGTGAGGCGCAAAAACCGTCGACAGAGGAAACCGAGACAGCCAGGGCCCCTGAAATATCGAAAGGGACGGTGAAGCTGGCGCTGCCTGAAGGGGCGGGGGGTAGCGCCGCCGGGGGGGAGATATTTGAAACCTGTACCGCCTGTCACGGACCGTCTGGCGCAGGCAATCGGGAAATGGCGGCCCCGGCGCTGGCTAATATGGCGCCATGGTCGCTGAAAAAGCAACTGGTCAATTTCAGGAGTGGCCTGCGCGGCGGCCATGCGGAAGATGACGCCGGCCAGCAGATGGCGGCGATGGCGGAAAGCCTCGACGGGGATCAGGCGATCCTTGATGTGGTCGCCTATATCGACAGCCTGCCGCCGGTGAAACCAGCGGCGTCGCTCAAGGGCGACATTCGCAATGGCGCGCGCTATTACAATATGATCTGCGGCGCCTGCCACGGGCCGGGCGGCGAAGGCATTGAAGAGATGAACGCGCCGGCATTGGCGGGCGTCGATGACTGGTATCTCGAACGACAGTATTATAATTTTCAGGCCAAGATCCGCGGCTATCACCCGGCGGATAAATCCGGCCGACAGATGGTTATGATGTCAAAATCCTTACCCGATGATCAGACGCTGAAGGATATATTGAGCTATCTCCAGTCGGTTCCGCAAAAGGGGGCGCATTAGATGACGCGGACGATTTTTCGAATATGGGCTGCCGTGGCGGCGGTTGTTTTGCTGAGCGGGCTGTCCGGCGGGCCAAATTTCGGCGGGACGGACTCAGACAGGTCACATATCACCCTGCGGGATTATTGTCCGCCGGGGTTTGAGCTGGTGGCGGGCAATCAATGCAAATCACGCAATCTGTATCAGCTGTACCAAACGCCGCAGGGGGCGGGACTCGGCGGTCTGAAGATCGACTTGCCGCCGCCGCGCGACGGGTTCAGCCCGCAGCAGATTGATCTCGGGCGCTATCTGTTTTTCGATCCGGCGCTGTCCCGGGACGGCAGCCTGTCCTGCGCCAGCTGTCACGACCCGGAACAGGGCCTGAGCGACGGCAGGGGTCGCAGCGAGGGCATCGGCGGGGCGATATTGCCCCGCTCGGCGCCGACCCTGTGGAATGTCGCCTACCTGAAAAGCTTTTTCTGGGACGGTCGGGCGGATACGCTCGAGGAACAGATGCTGGGGCCGCTTTATGCCGCGGATGAAATGGGCAACAGCCCGGAAAACCTGCTGCAAACACTGAACGGCATTGGCGAATATCGCCGCCTGTTCCGCCTCGCCTTTCCGGGGCGGGCCGAAGGTGATATTACGCTGGCGGAAATCTATCAGGCGCTGGCGGCCTTCGAATCGTCGCTGATTTCCCTCAACAGCCGCTATGATCAATATGCCCATGGCCACCATGACGCCCTGACGGACAAGGAAAAGCAAGGGCTGAATATCTTCCGCTCTTTCGTCGCCCGCTGCGCCGAATGTCATACGCCGCCGCTGTTCACCAATCAGCAGATTGCGGTGATCGGCAGCCCGGAGGTGGACGGCATGCCGCGGGATATTGGCGCGGAAAAAACCTTTGATGATCCGGATTTCCGCGGTGGCTTCCGGGTGCCGACGCTGCGTAATATCGCGAAAACCGCCCCCTATATGCATTCCGGGCGGTTTAAAACCCTGCGCGAAGCGGTGGAGTTTTACACCAAGGGCCGGGGTCATGCGCTGGGCAAGGATGAAAAGCTGATCCTTCACTGGCACATTTGGGAGCCGGACCTGGCGGAAGATGAACTGGACCGGCTGGTGGATTTCCTGCAGACGCTGACCGATGAAGTCTTTAAGCCCGCCGTGCCGGATGTGGCGCCGTCACAGGTTGAAACAGTAAACGATAAATCCAGAATAAAAAGGGAGCAAAAGCCATGAGGAAGACGTTGAAGTGGATCGGCATGATCAGTTTGGTCATCATCGGCCTGATTGGCGGGAAATTTATCTTCGCCAACCCGGAGCAGGCGGCCCCGCCGCCGGTGCCGGTTTATTTCTCGCAGGATGATGCGGCGGTCGAAGACGGCAGCAGCCAGATCGTCGCTCCCATGTCGGGGGCGGTGATCGAGGTCCGCGACGGCGACAGCATTCAGGCCGCGGTCAACCAGGCGGGGCCCGGCGACCTGATCCGGGTCTATCCGGGAACCTATGTGGAAACGGTCTATATCGACAAGGACAGCATCAGCCTGCAGGGGGTGATCCAGGATAACGCGTGGCCGACGCTGGACGGGGAAAAACGCCTCAATGACGCCTTCCTTTATTCGGGCAATAACATCCTGATCGAAAATTTCAAGATTGAACGCTTCAAGGGCAACGGCATCATGGGCCAGGCGGGCAATAACTTTATCCTGCGCAACAACTGGATCATCGACGCCGGGGTCTACGGCATTTTTCCGCAATATGGCACCAATGGCCTGGTGGAGCGCAATATCCTGACCGGGATTGAGGACGCCGCCATTTATGTCGGCATGTGCGACAATGTGGATGTGCGCTTCAATGAGGTTTACGGCAATGTGGCCGGCATTGAAATTGAAAACAGCCGCCATTCACTGGTGGAATATAACTATGCCTATGATAATGCAGGCGGGATACTGGTGTTCATCACGCCGGGCCTGCCGATCAAGACGACCTATGACGTGATCGTGCGCAACAATTATGTCTATAACAACAATCATGAGAATTTCGGGGCGCCGGGCTCCATCGTCTCCATGGTGCCGTCGGGGACTGGAATAGTCATCATGGCGGGTGATGATGTGATCGTTGAAAACAACATCATCAAGGACAACCATAATGTCGGCATCGTTATTACCGATCTTGATTTCATGGCCGCCATATCGGTTGACCCGGAAAGCGAACCCAACCCGGACCGCGTGGTGCTGCTCGACAATATCATGATCAACAACGGCACGGCGCCGACCAATGAAATGAAGGCGCTGAAGATGGCCAGCCTTGTCACGGGCAACCTGGATATTGTCGCCGTCGGCGGCGGCGTCGACAGCTGCATCCGCGACCGGGGCCGTTACAGCACCATCGGGCTTGGCGGCTATAAAAACTGTCAGGCGACCGATACCAGGGCCGTGACAAGCTATATGCTGAAGAATCCGGTGCCGCCGCGGGAAACCAATCTGGCGAATAAGAGCAAGCTGGTCTATTACGGGGTCTGCGCCGGCTGTCATTCCTATGGCAGCCGCATGATCGGCCCGCCAACCATGGCCATTCAGGCACTCTATATGGATAACCCGCAGGGCATCGCCGACTATATCGCCAATCCGGTGCATAAGCGCAAGGATTATCCGGAAATGCCGCCACAGGATTACCTGTCGCCGGATTTGAGACTGGAGGTGGCGAAATTCCTGCTGACCGTTGACAAATAACCACCGTTCAATGGCGCTTTGACGAAACGATTGGCGGCGATCCACCAAACCCTGGCCGGGTTAATGGGTCGCCGTTCGCCTGTGTTCGGATTTCAGGATCATGAACCAGTCGTCAAAATGCCTTTTGGCCTCCAGTGTTTCGGTGAACAGGATGATTTCGGCTTTCCCGCGTCTTCTTCTGAGAAACTCCTCTGTGAAGTCGTCGATGCTGAGGTTTTTTGAGATATAGGGGAATTGCTCCTCCCTGCGGCGCAGGCCGATCCGGTCGGTCACTTTCAACTGCAGTATCCAGTAGTTCTGTTCGACCAGGGGTTCGATGTCAAGGATCGCCTCGACAGAAACCAGTTGGAGGTTTTCTTCCTTGCTGACGCCGAAGGCGCGATAGTCATAGTCCTCTTCAAAGGAATATTCCTTCCAGGCGCTTTCATAAAAATTGAGGTGAATATGCCTTTCCTCAATTTCTTCTCTCACCCAACGCACCAGTTCCCGCGGCGGAACATTCAGGGTGACTTTATGGAGTATTTCATCATTTTGGGTTTTTACCATGGCAATACTTTCTGCTTTGCCGCCCAGACCCGACAGCGGACCTGCTGTCTCATTGCGATTTCCGGGCAGGGATGACGTTTCAGTATACAGGATTTTGGTAAAAATTGAAATATTAGAATGTACTAAATAATTTCATGGGAAAATGAATTTCATCGCTGCTTTGACATTGGACGGCCTGTGGATGTAGTATATAAGGAGGGAGTTATGTAGTTTGTTCGCAAGTGGTTACACCAAAACCTGCGTTTTCTACACTTTACGGCTTGCGCGGGTTGAACAGAGCAGCTGACCGGAAAATCCGGCCAATGCGATCTTATGGACCGCCAGTTCAGTCTGGCGCAGGGAACCCCGGCAAGATGGAAAGCTTCATTGCAATATTGCCTTTGCTGATCAAAATGGCCATCGTTGTGGTGGTGCTTTTGCTGTTGCCGATGCCGCTGACCTGGCTCGAACGCAAGATCGCCGGCCATATTCAGCAGCGCCCCGGACCCATGCGGGTTGGCTGGCACGGCCTTTTGCAGCCGGTGGCCGACGCCATAAAACTGTTGACCAAGGAAGATCATATCCCGAGTGACGCCGACCGCTTTCTGTTTAAAATGGCGCCGGTGGTGGCGCTGGTGCCGCCTTTCGTCGTCTTCGTCGCGATTCCCTTCGGCGAGCCGGTGGAGATTTTCGGCACGCAAGTCATGCTGTCGCTGTCCAATATGAATGTGGGGCTGCTGTTTATTCTGGCGATTTCCGGGATCGGCGTGTTCGGCGTCATTCTGGCCGGCTGGGCGTCAAACAGCAAATACGCCGTGCTCGGCAGCCTGCGTTCCATCGCCCAGATGATCAGCTATGAAATTCCGATGGGATTTTCCGTGATCGGGGTGGTGATGCTGGCCAACAGCATGAATATGACCGATATTGTCGCGGCGCAGAAGGGGCTGTGGAATATCGTCTATCAGCCGATCGGATTTTTTGTCTTCTTTGTCGCCGGGCTGGCCGAGGCGCAGCGGATCCCCTTTGACCTGCCGGAAGCCGAAGGCGATCTCGGCGCCGGCTATCACACGGAATACAGCGGGCTGAGATTTTCCTTTTTCATGCTGGCGGAATATCTGGTGGTGGTGATCCTGGCGTTTCTCAATGTAATTTTATTTTTCGGCGGCTGGCTGGGCGGCCCGGCCTTTCTGCCGGCGACCCTGTGGCTGTTTCTGAAAGTCGGATTTTTCATCTGGGTCTTCATGTGGTTTCGCTTCACCTTCCCGCGTTACCGCTATGACCAGTTGATGTCCATCGGCTGGAAGGTGCTGTTGCCGCTTTCCCTGATCAATATTCTGGTGAGCGGGTTGTTTATGTTCTAGATCGAGAGGTGATTATGGCGCGAACGCTTGAACATAGGGGCGGTTGGATCGGGTGGGTCTTTTTTCTCGACCTGATCCATGGGTTGCGGCTGACATTGCGCTATATGTTCGCGAAAACCGTGACTCATATGTATCCCGATCATGAAAAATGGGTGCCCTACGCCCGGCATCGCGGCCATCATTTCATCAAGACCAATGACGAGGGCGACGTCAATTGCGTCGGCTGCGAGCTGTGTTCGAAAATCTGCCCCTGTGACTGTATTCTCGTCATTCCCTATGAGGATGCGAAAGGCAATCGCCGGCCCAAGGTCTTCGACATTAATCTGGCGCGTTGTCTTTATTGCGGGCTGTGCGAGGACGCCTGTCCGGCCGACGCCATCAAGCTCGGTCAGGAATATGAGGTGTCGGAAACCCGATCCGAGGCCCTGGTCGTCCATCTGGAGGATCTGGTGGCGGCGCCGCGCAAGGCGGAGGACGGCGGCGAGGTCAAACCGGCAAAACTGATCAGAGATGAAAGGCCCCGGTCAGAACTGGTCGGGGGGGGCGCCGGTCATGACTGGTGGAGGAACATCCGGAGGAATAAATGAACTTACCCGGGGCCGGCGGTGTCATGACGGCGCAAAAACAGGCCGATCAATATTGAACGGAAAATATGAAGGGACCAGAACATGCATGTGAAATCCGTCCTGGATAAAAAAGGGGTTGAGGTTTTTTCGGTCGCGCCGGACGATACGCTGGCGACCGTGCTGAAGATCTTCCGCCAGCGGAAAATCGGCTTCGCCGTCGTCAAAAGCAAGGCGGGCGGATTTCTCGGCACCGTGTCGGAGCGGGATATTTGTCATGCGCTGGCGGCCGACGAGAGCGGGCAGGGCCTGCAGACAGCGGTCAAAGAGGTGATGACGGAAAATATCGTCACCTGTTCCTGGGATGACAATCTGGCGAAAGTCATGGCCCTGATGACCAGCAAGAAAACCCGCCATGTGCTTGTCTATGACGGGGAGGAGGTCAAAGGGATCATCAGTATCGGCGATGTGGTCAAGCACCGGCTGGATGAAAGCCTGCAGGATGAGGTGGAATTGCGCCGTTATATCGCCGGCACGGGCTATCGGTATCCCTATTGACGGGGCGTGTGGAACGGCAGTTAACAAAGAAAGACAAGCGGTGCGGGGCCGGATGGCGGCCAGAAAACAAGAGAAGCGAGAAAGCGAGGGAGCGCTGATGGAGCATGAATTCTTTCTGTTGCTTGCGACTGTCGCCGTCGGGACGGGGCTGATGGTTGTGGTGGCGAAAAACCCGATTCACAGCGCCCTGTCGCTGGTGGCCTGCTTCGTTCAGATCGCGGCGCTTTTCGTGCTTCTGGGGTCGCCCTTTCTCGCGGTGATCCAGATCTTCGTATATGTCGGCGCCGTGATGGTGCTTTTTTTATTCGTCATCATGATGCTGGATGTGCGCAAGGAAGCCCGGACCAGATTCCTCGGCCGCGGGGCGGTCCCCAGCCTTGTCGTCCTCGGCGCCCTGGCGGCGGAGATCCTGTTCCTGCTGCTGCAAAGCCGCCGCCTGCATGACATGATGGCCCCGGCGCGGGGTGAGCTCCAGGCGGCCGCCCCGGCGCCGATCTCCGACCTGAGCCTGGTTCTGTTTCGCGATTTCCTGCTGCCGTTCGAGGTGGCTTCGGTCATTCTGCTGGTGGCGCTTATCGGGGCGGTTGTGCTGGCGCGGGGCGAGGAAAATCAGCCGCGGCCGGCGACAAAAAGGAATATAACGCACGGGGGCGGCCGATGATTCCGCTCTCCTGGTATCTGATTTTGGGCGCTGTCCTGTTTGTCATCGGGGCCGGCGGCGTGTTGTTGCGGCGCAATGTGCTGATCGTCCTGATGTCGCTGGAGCTGATGCTGAACAGCGTCAATATCAACCTGATCGCCTTTGGTCATCAGCAGGATGACCTGCGGGGCCAGATCATGGCGATTTTCATCATTGCGATTACCGCGGCGGAGGTCGCCGTCGCCCTCGGGGTGCTGGTGACGCTGTTGCGCAATAAACATACATTGGAAGTGGATGAGATAACAATAATGAAGGGGTAAGGCGTGGAATTCATACTGTCCATAAGACCGGTTCTGGCGGTCGCGGTGTCGCTTCTGGCTGCGGGGGCCATATTGTGCCTCGCCCGGCGGCCCGACCTGCGGGACAGCATATCCGTCATCGCCGCCCTGGTGAAATTCATCATCGTCATTTCGCTGGCGCCGGCGGTTCTGGCCGGCGACACGCATCAACTGACCCTGTTCGAGATCCTGCCCGGCGTCGATTTCGCCTTCCGGGTCGACGCCCTCGGCATGGTCTTCGCCACCGTATCCAGCCTGTTGTGGATTTTGGCCGCCCTCTATTCGATCGGCTATATGCGAAGCCTGCAGGAACACGCCCAGAGCCGTTTTTTCGCCGCCTTCGCCGTGTCCCTGTCGGCGGCGGTGGGCGGCGCCTTCGCCGCCAACCTGTTCACGCTGGTGATTTTTTACGAGGCGCTCAGCCTGGTGACCTATCCCCTGGTCTATCATAAGGAAGATGCCGAATCCTGGGCCGGGGGGCGGCGCTATATGGTGTATCTGGTCGGGGCGTCGAAATCCTTTCTGCTGGCGGCGCTGGCGCTGACCTATCAGCTTGCCGGGACGTTCGATTTCAAGCCGCATGGCCTGTTCGAGGGCGTCGCCGCGCCGGACAATATTCTGATAATCGTTTACTTCTGTTATCTGGCGGGCTTCGCCAAGGCGGCGATCATGCCGTTTCACGCCTGGCTGCCGGCGGCGATGGTCGCCCCGACGCCGGTCAGCGCCCTGCTCCATGCGGTGGCAGTGGTCAAAATGGGCGTTTTCTGCATGTTGCGGGTGATCTTTCATGTCATGGGGGTCGGCCTGATGGACCGGCTGAACCTGGGCCTCGTCACCGCTTACCTTGTGTCTTTCACCATTGTGATGGCGTCGATCTACGCCCTGACCCGGGATGACCTGAAGGCGCGGCTCGCCTATTCCACGGTGAGCCAGCTGTCCTATATTATTCTGGGCGCGGTGATGCTGACGCCGATGGCGGCTATCGGCGGGGTCAGCCATATTGCCGCCCACGCCTTCTCGAAAATCACTCTGTTTTTCTGCGCTGGGTCGATCTACTGCGCCTCCCGGCGGAAAAACATCAGCGATATGGCGGGGATCGGCCGGCGGTTGCCGCTGACCATGGCGGCCTTTTTCATCGGCGCACTCGGCATGATCGGCATTCCGCCGGCGGGCGGCTTTATCAGCAAATGGTATCTGGTCGCCGGGGCGGTCGAGGCGCAGCAGATGGCGTTTCTGGTGGTGCTGCTGGTCAGCGCCCTGCTCAATGCGGCCTATTTCCTGCCGGTGGTCTACACAGCCTTTTTTGAGCGGCCGGGCCCGGCGGGGGACGGCGGCCTGATCGTCATGGAGGAAGTGCGGGAAATTCCCCTGCTGTCGATTCCGCTGCTGGTGACGGCGCTGCTGTCGCTGCTGCTGGGAATCTATCCGGATTATTTTCTCAGTCTGGCGCGGACGGTAATGACGGGGGCGGGGCTATCATGATCGGCAGGTTGGTTAATTTCTTCGGCGATGAAAAATACCGCACCTGGCGCTGGCGGCTGCTGATTTTTGTGCTGGGGGTTGTCGTGCTTGCCGATTTTCTGGTTGAACGCCATCACGGGGAAAATTTCTGGGACGCGATTCCCGGCTGGGGCGCCTTTTTCGGCTTTGTCAGCTGTGTCGCGATCATCTTTGTCAGCAAGTTTATCGGCCATAAAGGCGGCATCATGCGGAAGGAGGACTATTATGACTGAATGGTTCCATCCCGCCCTGCTGATGATCGCCGGCGGTTTGCTGCTGCCGCTGTTGCGCGGGCGGGCGCAGAAGGGCTTCTCCCTGTTGCTTCCGGCTTTGGCGATTGCGGCGATGGCCCGCCTGTCACCCGGCACATATGGCGCGCTTGATTTCGCCAACCTTTCCCTCGTCCTGTTCAAGGTCGACAAGCTCAGCCTGGTCTTTGGTTGGGTCTTTGCGATTATGGCGTTCATCGGCGCCCTGTACAGCCTGCATCTGACGCGGCCCGGCCAGCGGGTGGCGGCGGCATTTTATGTCGGCAGCGCTTTCGGCGTGGTCTTTGCCGGCGACTGGTTTACCCTGATCGTCGGTTGGGAAGTCATGGCCTTCGCCTCGGCCTATCTGATCTTCGCCACCCGGGAGGGGCCGGCGGTGCGCGCCGGTTTCCGCTATCTGATGGTCCATGTGGCCGGCGGGGTCGTGCTGCTCGGCGGCATTGTCCTGCACGGGCTGGAGAGCGGCTCATTCCTGTTTGGGCCGTTGACCGGCGGGCAGGAGGGCGGGCTCGCCTACAATCTGATCCTGCTGTCTTTCCTGCTGAATGCGGCGGTTCCGCCGCTCAACGCCTGGCTGACCGACGCCTACCCGGAAGCGACGGTGACCGGGGCGGTATATTTAAGCGCCTTTACCACCAAGACCGCGGTATATGTCCTGATCCGGACCTATCCGGGGGCGGAAATCCTGGTCTGGCTCGGCGTGGTCATGGCGCTTTACGGCGTGGTTTTCGCCGTGCTGGAGAATGATTGCCGCCGCCTGCTGGCCTATCATATCGTCAGCCAGGTCGGCTATATGGTCGCCGGGGTCGGCATCGGCACGGAGATGGCCCTCAACGGCGCCTCGTCCCACGCCTTCGCCCATATCCTCTACAAGGGGCTGCTGTTCATGGGGGCGGGGGCGGTGATCCATATGACCGGCCGGCGCAAGCTGACCGAGCTCGGCGGGCTCTATCGCACCATGCCGTGGACGGTGGCGCTTTACATGGTGGGCGCCTTCGCCATTTCGGCTTTCCCCTTTTTCAGCGGCTTTGTCAGCAAGAGCATGGTTATCGCCGCCGCCGCCGGCGATCACCGGGCGGGGGCCGCGCTGCTGCTGACGGTGGCGTCCTCGGGAACCTTCCTGCAAACCGGGCTCAAACTGCCCTATTATATGTTTTTTGGCCGGGACAGCGGCCTCCGGCCCGGTGAGCCGCCGCTCAACATGCTGCTGGCGATGGCGATTGCCGCCGCCTTCTGCATCGGCATCGGCGTCTTTCCCGGCCTGTTATATGACCTGTTGCCCTATCCGGTCGATTTCGTGCCTTATAGCGGCCTGCATATTACGGAAACCATGGGCGTCCTGATGTTCACCCTGCTGGCCTTCGTGCTGTTTTTGAAACATCTCGACCCTGAGGAGACCATCAGCCTGGACACCGACTGGTTTTACCGGCGGGGGGCGCGGCTCTTCATGTGGTTCGCCAACAAGCCGGTGCTGATCTGGGAGCAGATGCTGATCACCCTCGGCGACGGTTTTGGCCTCAGGACGACGCACCGCCTGTCGCGCCAGAGCCTGCAGGCGGATATGCGGGGGGTTGATGCGCTGGTCAATGCGGTGGCCCGGGCGGCCTGGCTCAGCGGTGGCCTGATGCGGCGAATTCAGACCGGCATTGTTTCCCACTACGGTTATGGCATCGCCCTCGGCCTGCTGATGGTGATCGCCGCCGGTCTGCTGCTGATGGAGGGGGTCATATGACGGATCTGCCCCTGCTGAGCATTGTGATTTTCCTGCCGCTGCTGGGGGCTGTGCTGTTGCCGCTGCTGCGCGGTGACGCCATGGTGCGGTGGGCGGCCTTTGTCATATTATTCGCCGATTTCCTGATCGCCGGCGGATTGCTGATCCGCTTTGACGGCGCGACGGCGGAGATGCAATTCCGGGAAACCGTCGCCTGGGTGCCGTCGCTGGGTATCGCCTACCGGCTCGGGGTTGACGGGGTCAGCGTCCTGTTTGTCTTCCTGACCGCCCTGCTGGGCTGGATCTGCGTGCTGGCCTCCTGGACGGCGATCCGCCAGCGGGTCCGGGAATTTATGATCAATCTGCTGGTGATGCAGGGGTTGATGATCGGCGTGTTCTGTGCCCTGGACCTGTTTTTATTCTATGTGCTGTGGGAGGCGATGCTGGTGCCGATGTATCTGATTATCGGCATCTGGGGCGGGAAAAACAGGATTTACGCCGCCTTCAAGTTCTTCCTCTATACTCTCGCCGGCAGCCTGCTGTTTCTGGTCGGCATTCTGGTGTTGTATTTTGAAGGCGGGCGGACCTTTGACATGCTGCGTCTGATGGCGGGCGATTATGGCTTTACGGTGCAGGCCGGGGTCTTCATCGCCTTTCTGGTCGCCTTCGCGGTCAAGGTGCCGATGGTGCCGGTCCATACCTGGCTGCCCGACGCCCATGTCCAGGCGCCGACGGCGGGCAGCATCATCCTCGCCGGGGTGCTGCTCAAGATGGGGGCCTACGGCTTTATCCGCTTTTCCCTGCCGATGCTGCCGGAGGCGTCGCACTCTTTCGCGCCGTTGATGATCATCCTGTCGGCGGTGGCGATCGTCTACGGCGGCCTGCTGGCCCTGGCCCAGACGGACATCAAGAAGCTGGTGGCCTATTCCAGCGTCAGCCATATGGGCTTTATCACGCTCGGCCTGTTCACCTTTACCCTGAACGGCCTGTCCGGGGCGGTGATCCAGATGTTCAATCACGGGATCACCACCGGAGCCCTGTTCCTGTTTGTCGGCCTGATTTACGAGCGGACCCATTCGCGGGATATTCCGGCCCATGGCGGAATAATCCGGGCGGCGCCGCATTATGGGATCATGTTCGCCGTCTTCCTGCTGTCGTCGATGGCGGTGCCGGGGACCAACGGTTTTATCGGCGAGATTCTGGTGCTGTCCGGGGCCTTCGCCGTCAGCGGCTGGGCGGTCGCAGCCGGGGTGGTTGGCGCCCTGATCGGGGCGGCCTATCTTCTGGGGCTCTATCGGCAGATGCTGTTGGGGCCGGTGGCGACGCCGGGCGACGCCCGGCTGTGGGATCTGGGGCCGCGGGAGATTCTCTGTGCGCTGCCGCTGCTGCTTTTCGTCTTCTGGATCGGGCTCTATCCGAAACCGTTTCTGAAGATCCTGGAGCCGACCCTGCGCCATTTGCTGAGCCAGACGGTCCCGGCGGCGGGTGGCGGATGAGGAGAATGATATGGATATGACCCTCATTCTGCAGTCGGTAACGGCGTCCGCCCCGGAGATCATCATCATCACCGGGGCCTGCGTCGCCCTGATGCTGTCTTTGGTTCCCCAGGCGCGTCTCGATGTGATCCTCGGTCTGTTTTCCCTGGCGGTGATTATTCTGGCGGCGATCATGAGCTATATGCTGCCCCGGCTGCTCACGGGCGACGCCCCGCAAACGGTTTATGCCGGCATGTTTGTCGTCGATGAATTTTCGACCTTTTTCAAGCTGGTGCTGTATCTGGGCGCCGGCCTGACAATTTTGATGTCGGGAAAATATCTGATTCAGGAACACAGCCTGCGCGGCGAATATCATGTCCTGCTGCTCTTCGCGCTCTGCGGCATGATGATTATGGCGTCCGGCGTCGATCTGCTGATCATCTATGTCGGGCTCGAGTTGCAGGCCCTGTCGATTTATATCCTGACCGGCTTTTTGAAAGCCAGCGCCCGGTCCAACGAGGCGGCGCTGAAATATGTCATCCTGGGGGCCTTTTCCTCGGGCATTTTCCTCTATGGCCTGTCGCTGTTCTATGGCCTGACCGGCACGACGCAGCTTGCCGGGATGGCGGAAATATTCAGCATGGCCGATGTGACGGACCCGATGTTGATTCTGGCGACCCTGTTTATGCTGGTCGGGCTGTTGTTCAAGGTCGGGGCTGTGCCCTTTCACATGTGGGCGCCCGATATCTACGAGGGGGCGCCGTCGCCGGTGACCGGTTTTATGTCGGTGGCGGCCAAGGCGGCGGCTTTCGCGGTGATCCTGCGCATCTTCATCGGCCATCTTGGGATGTTGCAGCCGATCTGGTTCGCCAATCTGGCGGCGATCGCCATTCTGACCATGGGACTGGGCAGTTTTGTCGCGCTGGTGCAGGACAATATCAAACGGCTGCTGGCCTATTCCAGCATCGCCCATGCGGGCTTTTTGTTGCTCGGCCTGCTGGCGGGCGGTCGGGACGGGGCCGCCGGCATCATGTTTTACCTGCTGGTCTATACTCTGATGAATCTGGGGATTTTCGCGATTATCGTCATCCTGAACCGGGGGGCGGCCCGCGGCGAGCCGATCGAGGATTTCGCCGGTCTGGCGAAAAAGAACGCCGGCCTCGCCTTTATGGCGATGATCTTTCTGTTGTCGCTGGCCGGAATTCCGCCAACCGGCGGCTTCTTCGCCAAATTTTATATTCTCGCCGCCCTGATTGAGGCCGGATATGTGGCGCTGGCGGTGATCGCCGTGCTGCTCAGCGCTGTTGCGGCCTGGTTCTATATCCGCATCATCATGGTGATGTATGTCCGGCCGCCAGCGACGCCGCGGCGGATAGGAACTGATTTGCCTTTAAAGCTGGTCTTGCTGGTGACGTTTCTTGGAACCATTCTGACCGGGCTGGTACCGGCTTGGTTTTTGGGCCTTTTGGACGGTTTCGTCAATGGCGTCGGCTTTGGTTGAACTTGGCTTGCAGGGGCGAATGGTGTAGTATGTTTCATATGTAGCGTCTGTGCTGAGTGCGAATAAAAACTGCGCGCCTGGGAGAGGGGAACCAGACCCCAAGATAAAGGATAGCTGCTGATGCCCATGGATTTCTTACCGGTGTTTCTGATGGTTGCCGTCATTGTCGGACTGGCGGGATTTATCCTGACCGTGTCCTGGCTGGTCCGGCCCGACAATCCCTATGCGGAAAAAAACCGGCCCTATGAATGCGGCGTCGATCATATCGGCGAGGCGGCGGTCGGCCTGTTCAAGGTCCAGTATTTCGTGATTGCGATTTTATTTGTCGTCTTTGACGTCGAGACCATGTTCCTGTTTCCCTGGGCGGTGGTGCTCGCGGATATGGGCCTGTTCGGCTATATCGAAATGTTTGTCTTTATCCTGCTGCTGCTGGTCGGATTTATTTACGCCTGGGTGAAAGGAGCCTTGGAATGGGAATCCTGAACAACCAATTCCAGGACAATATATTTTTCGCGTCGGCGGACAATATCATCAACTGGAGCCGCAAGTCCTCGCTGTGGCCCGAGACATTCGGCATCGCCTGCTGCGCGATTGAAATGATTTCGGCGGGCTGCGCGCGCTATGACCTCGACCGGTTCGGCGTTGTCTTCCGGCCGTCGCCGCGGCAGTCGGATGTGATGATCATCGCCGGCACCGTGACCAAGAAAATGGCCCCGATCGTGCGCCGGCTGTATGACCAGATGCCGGAACCCCGCTATGTCATCGCCATGGGGACCTGCGCCATTTCCGGCGGGGTCTATAATACCTATGCCGTGGTCCAGGGCTCGGAACTGATCGTGCCGGTCGATGTTCATGTGGCGGGCTGTCCGCCGCGGCCTGACGCCTTGCTGCACGGCTTTATCGAACTGCAGGAAAAAATCACCGGAACCCGGGTCCTGCGGGCGGCGGCGCCAGGCGATGCGCCTGTTGCGCAAGAGGGAGGATAATCATGGCGGAAAGCTTTCCCCTGCAGCAGATCCTTGACCGTTTCGGCGGGCGGGTCGTGGTGGATGAGGCGGTCACGGACATGCCCTGTCTCAAGGTCGCTCCCGATGATCTGGTGGCGCTCTGCCGCTATCTGCGGGACGAGGCGGGGCTGAAGTTCAATTTCATGTCGGATATTTGCGGGGTGGATTTTTATCCGCAAAACCCCCGCTTTGAAGTGGTCTACCACCTGTTTTCGATCCCCTTTGGCTGGCGGATCAGGCTGAAATGCCGCCTTGGCGAGCCGCCGGCGGCGCCAACGATCACCGGCGTCTGGCCGACCGCCAACTGGCATGAACGGGAAGCCTATGACATGTACGGCATTGTTTTTGAAGGCCATCCCGACCCCAGGCGGATTTATATGTGGGCGGAGTTCGAGGGCTTCCCCATGCGGAAGGATTTTCCGCTGCGGGGGTACAAGGATAAATATAAC
This sequence comes from Paremcibacter sp., assembly GCA_048266545.1. GTDB lineage: Bacteria > Pseudomonadota > Alphaproteobacteria > Sphingomonadales > Emcibacteraceae > Paremcibacter. The sequence continues at coordinate 67,826 of JBLWZH010000006.1, forward strand.
CCGCTGGGCGCGGCGCGCGATGACGGGGCGCCGGGCCGGAAGGGGGACATTCCATGACCCATGTCACCGTCGTTGACGAAGCCCCCCGGCAGGACAGCGGCCTGACCCGCGAGGTTCTGATGAACCTCGGGCCGCAGCACCCGAGCACCCACGGCGTCTTGCGGCTGCTCCTGCAGATGGACGGCGAGATTATCGAGCGGGTTGAACCGCATATCGGGCTCTTGCACCGGGGAACGGAAAAGCTGGCGGAGAATTTCACCTATACCCAGATTTTTCCCCTGACCGACCGGCTGGATTACCTCTGTCCGCCGTCCAACAACCTGGGCTACGCCCTGGCGGTGGAGGCGCTGCTCGGCATCGAAGCGCCGGAGCGGGCGCAATATATCCGGGTGATGATGGCGGAGCTCGCGCGCATCTCCGGCCATCTGCTGATTACCGGCGCCCTGCCGATGGATGTGGGGGCGATGACGACGCTTCTCTATACCATGCGGGAGCGGGAAATGGTCATGGACCTGATGGAGATGATCAGCGGGGTCAGAATGCATACCTCCTTCTGCCGGGTCGGCGGCGTGCGGGAGGACCTGCCGGAGGGCTGCGCGGAGCGGATTCTTGAATTCTGCGATATTTTTTCGGAGCGGATCGCCGATTATGAGCAGCTTGTCGAACATAACCGGGTCTTCCTCGCCCGGGTGGAGCATATCGGCGTCATCGCCGCCGAGGACGCCATCGCGCTGGGCCTGAGCGGGCCGAACCTGCGGGCGTCGGGCGTCGATTGGGACATTCGCCGCGATGCGCCCTATGAAATATATGACAAGCTGGATTTCAAGGTCATCACCCGCCAGGACGGCGATTGTTACGACCGCTGGAAATGCCGGGTCGATGAGATGCGCGAAAGCGTCCGCATGGTCCGTCAGTGCGTCGAGCAGATGCCCGACGGCCCCTTCCTGGTCGATGATCCCAAAATCGCCTTTCCGGTGGACAAGGACCTGCTGGCCCGCTCCATGGAGGCTCATATCCATCATTTCGAGCTGGCCGCCTATGGCTTCAAGGTGCCGGCGGGCGAAGTCTATACGGCGATCGAGGCCCCGAAGGGTGAACTGGGCTATTACATTATTTCCGACGGCAGCGAAAAACCGTTCCGCCTGAAGGTCCGGGCGCCGTCCTTCGTCAATTTACAGGCCCTGACCGAGCGGACGACCAATATGAAATATCTCGCCGATGTCATCGCCATGCTCGGCAGCCTCGACCCGGTGATGGCGGAGGTGGACAAATGACCCCTGAGTACACCACAGAAACCGTAAAGGCCGACCTCGGGCAAGCGATCAGGGACATCACCGGCCGTTATCCGACAAGCCGCAGCGCCATCATGCCGGCGCTTTATCTGGCCCAGGACAAATACGGCGCGGTTGACGAAGTGATCTACCGGGCGATTGCGGAGATTCTTGATGTTCCGGAAATATGGGTCTTTGAGGTCGCCAGTTTCTACACCATGTATAACCGGGAAAAAGTCGGCCGGTTTCATCTTCAACTGTGCACCAATGTCTCCTGCATGCTGCGCGGGGCGTATGATGCGCTGGGCCATCTGGAGCGGCGGCTTGGCGTCGGCGACGGTCAGACGACGGCCGACGGCCTGTTCACGCTATCGGTCGTGGAATGTATCGGCTCCTGCGATTATGCGCCGGTGCTGATGGTCAATGATCGCTATCATCACAATATCACGGCGCAGGGCCTTGACGCGTTGCTCGACCGGCTGGCGGCCTCGGCGAAGGAGACGGCGTCATGACGGAGCAGGTTCTGCTGAAAAACATTAATGACCCGGACGCGGTCAAACTGTCGGTTTATGAGAAATCCGGCGGCTACCAGGGGCTGAGAAAGGTGCTGAAGGATTTTGCGCCGTCGGAGGTTATCGACATGGTCAAGGCGTCCAACCTGCGCGGTCGCGGCGGAGCCGGCTTTCCGACCGGCCTGAAATGGAGCTTCGTGCCAAAAGACAGCGACAAGCCGCATTATCTGTGCTGCAATGCGGATGAGGGCGAGCCGGGAACCTTCAAGGACCGGGTTTTGATGGAGCGCGACCCGCACCAGATGATCGAAGGGATGATCATCGCCGCCTACGCCATCGCGGCGAAAACGGCCTATGTCTATATTCGCGGCGAATACGGCCTGTCGATCCGGACGGTGACGGCGGCGATCGCCGAAGCCTATGACAAAGGCTATCTCGGGCGCAATATCCTGGGTTCCGGCTTTTCGCTCGACATGTATATTCACCGGGGGGCCGGCGCATATATCTGCGGCGAGGAAACCGCCCTGCTCGAATCCATCGAGGGCCGGCGCGGCCAGCCCAAGCTGAAGCCGCCTTTTCCGGCGGTCGCCGGGCTCTATGAATGTCCGACCGTGGTCAATAATGTCGAGACCTTCGCCTGCCTGCCCCATCTTTTCCGCCGCGGAGTCGGCTGGTTCACCTCGATCGGGCCGCTGGATGCGCCGGGGCCGAAGCTGTTCGGACTCAGCGGCCAGTTGAAAAGGCCCGGCGTTTATGAAATGGCGATGGGGATTCCCCTGCGCGAGCTGGTGGAGGACTATGGCGGCGGCGCTCTGAACGGCGATTTCAAGGCGGTGATCCCGGGCGGGGTGTCGGCGCCGATGATCCCAAGGGACGGCCTGGACGTGAAGATGGATTTTTCCTCGCTCGCCGCGGCGGACAGCATGCTGGGTTCGGCCGGGGTGATTGCGCTCGATGACACGGCCTCGATCCCGGCGGTCGCCCGGCGGATCACTGAATTTTTCAGCCATGAAAGCTGCGGCAAATGCGCCCCCTGCCGCGAGGGGCTGACCTGGGCGGTCAAGATATTGCGCCGGATTGAGGCCGGCGGTGGGCGGGCGGAGGATCTGGATCAGCTCGAAATGCTGTGCAACGGCATCTTCGGCACGACCTTCTGCGCGCTGGGCGATGGCGCGGCCTGGGCGCTGCGGGCGACCTTGAAACATTTCCGGGGCGAATATGAGGCCCTGATCGGCCAGCGGGCGGCGACGGGGTGAAAAAATGGATCAACAGATGGACAAGCAGGCGGAAACAAATGTGACCTTCACCCTGGACGGCCAGGCGGTCGAAGTCGCGCCCGGCACGACCATCCTGACGGCGGCGCGGGACAGGGCGATTGATATTCCGACCTTCTGCTATCAGGACCGGCTGTCGATCCTGGCCTCCTGCCGCATGTGCCTGGTGGAGGTTGAGGGCCGCCCGAAGCTGGAGCCGGCCTGCGCGACCGTTGCGGCCGACGGCATGGTGGTTCACAGCCGGTCCGCAAAGGTGGTCGCCGCGCGGGAGGATATGCTGGAAATCCTGCTCGCCAATCATCCGCTGGACTGCCCGATCTGCGACAAGGGCGGGGAATGCGAATTGCAGGATACGGTCTATGAATATGGCCGGGGCGAGTCGCGCTTCTATGACCAGAAACGGGTTTTCCGGACCCGCGATATTGAACTGAACAAGGTGATCATCTTCAATGCGGACCGCTGTATCCAGTGTCAGCGCTGTGTTCGCGTCTGCGAGGAAGTGGTTGGCGAAGTCGCCCTCGGCACGGCGGAACGGGGGCTGGATTCCGAAATCACCGGCGTCGGCGACAGCCTGTCCGGCTGCAGCCATTGCGGCAACTGTATCGAGGTCTGCCCGGTCGGCGCCCTGATGAGCACGCCCTATCGTTATCGCGCGCGGCCGTGGGACATGGCGCGGACCGAGACGATCTGCAATATGTGCGGCACCGGATGCAGCCGAACCATTGAAACCCGGGATGGCCGGCTGATGCGGGTCAAAAGCCGCTATGACACGGGCCTGAATGGCGAGCTTCTCTGCGCCAAGGGCCGCTTCGGTTTCGACAGCATCGATGGCGGCGAGCGGCTTTCGGTGCCCATGATCCGCAAAGGGGGCGTGCTGACGCCGGTAAGCTGGGACGAGGCGATCGGCTATATCGTCAATATGACCCGCAGCGTCAAAAAGGCCGGCGGCCATTTTGCGGGCCTGATTTCGCCACGCCAGACCAATGAAACGGCCGACATGTTCCAGAAGATGATGCGCCGGGCCTTCGGTTCCCCGGATATTGAGGCCGGCTGCCGCTTTGACGGACTTTACCGGCCGTCGCGCGCGATGCGGCAGGCCCTGCGCCGGGTGATGCGTGATCGCTACAGCCGCCTGCCGCTGGATGCGGTTCTTCGGGCTGATTGCATCCTGCTGATGGGGTCCAACGTGACCGAGGAAAATCCGGTCACCGGCTATCTGATCCGCGAAGCCCTGTGGGGGCGGACGCGGGCGGCGGGACGGCAATTATTCGTCGCCAGTTCGCGGCCCTGCGGCCTTGATGATATTGCCCGGGCGCGCCTGCGCCTGCTGCCGGGGACGGAGGGTCATATCCTGTCCCGGCTGACGGCGGCGGATGCGTCGGCAGAGGCGGATCAGATGACGGATTTTGTCCTTGCCGCGCGCGAGGCCGTCGCCCAAGCGGACAGCGTCACTTTGCTGATCGGGACGGAATTCATGCGAACGTCCGGGGCGGGTGAGGTTCTGCACTGGATTGATCAGGCGATCGGGTCGCTGGAACAGCGGGGCAGGCGGGTTTTCCTGCAATTCCTCTTTGACCGGCCCAATCAGCTCGGAGTCTGGGACCGGGGATGTCTTGCCGGCATGGCCCCGGGATGGCGGCTGGCGGAAGATGAAGCACTGCCGGCCTCAATGACGCCGGATTTAATATATGTGCTGGGCGCCGATCCGCTGAGTCATGGCGCCCGGGACGATCCCCGGGTAACGGCGGTTCGCGCCGCCGGCTGCCTGGTGGTGCAGGATTCGCATCTGACAAAGGTGGCGGAACGGGCCCATGTCGTCCTGCCGATGCCGTCTTATGGTGAAGAGGAGGGGACCTATACCAATAATGAGGGACGGCTGCAAAAGCTGCGCCCCATCCGGCCGCCGGCCCATAGCGTTCCGCCCGCGATAGAGGTCATGCAGCGGATTGCCGCCGCATTGGGGGTCGAAATTGCGCCAGAAGATACACTTGAAGATCTGCCCGGCGATGTAGCGGAACAACATGAGCCGCATCCGATGCCAAACCTGCCGGCCGTAATGTCTGGCCAGAACGAACAGGGGTATTGGCTGATTACCGGGGACAGCCTGTTTCATTCCGGCCGGCTTTCGACCCGGTCGGAAATATTGTCGTCCCTTGGTGACGGTCCCTATGTGGAAATGAACCCCGGCGGCAGTTTCAGCCCGGACGCCGGCGGTTATACTGTGACGGTGACGCGCCGGGGCGCGACCCTGACGGCGCCGCTGAAAATCAACCGGGATTTCCCCGCCGGTGTGATCTATATTCCGGAAAATATTCTTACAAATCAGCCGGATCAGGCGGATAAACTGCTCTCTTCCTTTGACTATCCGGGGCGTGTCGATGCGGTGATCCGCTAATCCATAAGGGCGGTCTTTTGCCGCGGGGCGAGGCGCAACAGCTGCGACGGCCGATTGATCAGGATATAGACCGCCTCATCGGGGCCAATGGTGATCGCCCGCAACCGGCCGAGGTCCTTCAGCAGGATTTCCTGATGGATGACCCGGTCCTTTTCGATCACCAGACGGCGCAGGTCCTGATATTTCAGCGATGTCACCAAAAGGTTGTTCCGCCAGTCATGAAAGAGGTCGCCGTGATAGAAATCAATATCGCTGACGGCGGTTGATGGCGTCCAGTGGACGACCGGCTGCTCCATGCCGGGCTTTGCGGTGAATTTTGAAATGATCGTTCCGTCGTAGTTCCGGCCGTGAGTGATCACCGGCCAGCCGTAATTGCGCCCCCTGCGGATCAGATTAAGCTCATCACCGCCCATGGGGCCATGTTCGGTCGACCAGATCTCGCCGCTTTGCGGGTGGGTCGCCAGCCCCTGGGGGTTGCGGTGGCCGTAACTGAAGATCGACGGCAGAGCGTCCGGCTGCTTCAAAAAAGGGTTGTCCGGCGGTATCGAACCATCCCGGCGCAGGCGGTGGATCTTGCCGTTGGGCCGGGTCATATCCTGGGCCTGGTATCGCTCGCCCCGGTCGCCGACGGAAAAATAAAGCAAACCCGCCTTGTCAAAAACAATCCGCGAACCGTAATGGTGGCGCGTGAGGCTGTAGGATTGCGGCGCGGCCTGGAAAATGACCTGCTGATCGATCCAGTGATTATCATTTATCCGGCCGCGGATGATCCGGGTCATGGCCCGGGCGCGGCGGGGGTTCCCCTGAAAGGGGAGGGCCTGGCTATAGGAAAGATAAATCCAGCCGTTCAAGGCGTAATCGGGGTCCGGAACAACATCGAGCAGGCCGCCCTGTCCCTGGGCGATCATATCCTCGGGCAGGCCCTGAACCGGAATTTTCAGCAGCCTGCCGTCCAGCAGGTGATATAATGCGCCTGATTTGTCGGTCACCAGCGCCCGCCTGTCGTCAAGGAAGGCGATCGACCACGGCGTATCCAGGTCAAGGTCGAAAATTTCGACGGTCAGGTCGTATGATTCTGTCTTGACGGTCCGGGTGTTGGATCCGCTCCTTGCCGGGAGAATATCCCGCGCGGCCGCGGCGAAGTCACGGCGCATCACGCCGTCGGCGACAATTGTCGCGAGCAGCGCTCCGGCGAGCAGGGTCAATGTCAATCCGGGCCGTAAGGTCACTGTGATCTCCCACATTATCTATCAATAGTAGAGGATGCCTGGTAACAACTTTAGATTATTTTTAACAAAATCGCCAGCCCCGGCCGGTCCCCCCGGGGCCTTTTGTGCTTTGCCGTCATCCGCGCTATACTTCGGGGATGAGCGAAGATGCGCAAAAATCAAGAAAAACACGGCTTTTCATCGCCATTCCGCTGGCGGATGAGGGGCTTGAGCGGTTGACGGCGGCCGTGATCCCCCTGAAGAAGCAATGGGCGGCGGTGGATGATGTGCGCTGGACGCCCGCGCGGAATTATCACCTGACGCTGGCGTTTCTCGGCGGCGTGGCGGCAACGGAAATCCCCAATCTTGCGGCTATCATGAAAGACGGTGCGCGCGGGATGTTGCCCTTTTCGCTGCATATCGGGCCGATTGATTTCTTTCCGAACCGCAAAAAGCCGCGGCTGCTGGCGGCCCGGATCACTGACGATGCGCGGCTCGGCGAACTTCAGCGGCGGCTGGCCGAGGCGCTCGCCGCGGCGGGCCATGATCTGGAGAGCCGAAAATTCCGCCCCCATATTACGGTGGCGCGCCTGAAAGGACCGGCAAAACCGCAGTCGCCGGTGGCGGATAGCGGGCCGGTGGGGGCCTTTCCGGTTGACCGGCTCAATCTCTATCAAAGCGATACGCAGCCCACAGGCGCGGTCTATAGCGTCCTGACGTCTGTTTCCCTCGCATAAAAGCGGCGCGCCGGATGGTCCGCCGAAATAAGCTCAAGGGGACGCTTTAGCAGGCTGCTGAAAAAAGCTATTTTCATCGTCATTCCGGGGTCATTCCGGGCGAGCGGCGATGAGCCGCGAGGGAACGGAATCCATGTTTAAATATAACTAATATGTTGAAATATATTATGGATTCCCACCTGCGTGGGAATGAGGGTTGGTTGTTTCCACGTTATTCCGGCCCGGGAAAGCGCCTTTCAGCAACCTGCTAGATCTTTAAGTTTGCAGGCATTAAGACGCCGCCGGTCGGCGACGCCGGTTGGACGGCCGGCTTTTCCGGCGCCTGTCGCCCGGTTTCCCGGGGGCGGATTTTGTCCCGGCCGGGGTGGCGCCCGGGGCGTCGCCTGCGGTTTTGGCCTTAGGCGGTTTCGCCTGATGGGGCTGGGGCTGATTGAGGCGGCGGTTCGGTTTATGCTTGCCGGAATTTTTCCGGGCATTGGGATGGCGTTTCGCCCCGTCCGGCCGTCTTTGTGCGGCGGGCGGTTCCTTGCCGTCCGCCGGGGCCAGTCCCTCAAGGTGGAAAGGATGATCCGCCATCATCGGCACCTGCTGGCGGATGATTTTTTCAATATCCTTCAGGTAGGCCCGTTCGTCATGATCACAAAAGGACAGGGAGATGCCGGACGCCCCCGCCCGGGCGGTGCGGCCGATGCGGTGGACATAGCTTTCCGGCTCGTTGGGCAGTTCGAAATTGATGACATGGGTGACGCCGTCAACGTCGATGCCGCGGGCGGCGACATCGGTGGCGACCAGCGCCCGGATATGGCCGGAACGAAATTCATCCAGGGCTTTCTGGCGGGCGTTCTGGGACTTGTTGCCGTGAATGGCGCCGGACGCGATGCCGAGCTTGTCGAGATATTTTGACACCCGGTTGGCGCCGTGCTTGGTGCGGGTAAAGACCAGCACGCGGCTGATAGCCTGATCCTTGAGCACATGGGCCAGCAGATCCCGCTTGCGGCTTTTGGGCACCATCAGCACATGCTGCCTGACTTTTTCCGCCGTGGTCGCGGCCGGGGCGACGTCAATCCGGTCGGGGCGATGCAGGATGCCGGCGGCGAATTTTTCGACGCTTTTCGGCATGGTGGCGGAAAAAAGCACGGTTTGCCGCTTTTTAGGCAGGCAGGCGATGATCTTCTGAATGTCGCGGATAAATCCCATGTCGAGCATGCGGTCCGCTTCATCGAGCACCAGATATTCAACCTCGCTCAGCAGGATATGCTTCTGATTGACCAGATCCAGCAGGCGGCCCGGGGTGGCGATCAATATATCGACGCCGGGCAGCAGGTCCTTGATCTGCGGCCGGGCGGATGCGCCGCCATAGACAATGGCCGTGCGCAGATGGAGATATTTGGTATAGGCGCGGATATTGTCGGCAATCTGAATCGCCAGTTCGCGGGTCGGCGCCAGGATCAGGGAACGGGCGGCGCGCGCCCGGCGCTTGCCTTCAGCCTTGAGCAGCATCTGGATGATCGGCAGGGAAAAAGCCGCCGTCTTTCCGGTGCCGGTCTGGGCGACGCCAATCAGATCCCTGCCGTTGAGGACGGTGGGGATCGCCTGCTTCTGGATCGGGGTCATATTCTGATAACCGCCTTCTTCCACAGCGCGAAGAAGGGCGGCGCGCAGGCCGAGTTCCGCAAATTTGCTCATTTCGTCTACTTTCAAGTTCCACGCGGCCTGTTGCGCGATGCGCCTACCTAGCACCGGACCTGTGAAGTGTCAATTGATTGCCTTAAAAAGCGCAATATTCAGCCGGTTCACAAATATTTTTGGAAAAAATAAAAGAAATTAATTGATTTTTTCATATTAATTCGTAGATAAAGAGAGTGCAATGCAAAGAATGGATATTCGGTGACATTTGTTAAAAACAGGATAGTGACGGCGATCTTGATGGTTCTGGTCCTTATGGGGCAGACCGGCGCCGTGACGTTGCATTCCGGACAAATGACCCATAATCCGGCCGTTGAGCTTATGACTGCAGAGGCTATGGCGACTTTGACATCATCCGAAATCAACATGAATCATGACGTGGAATGCTGTTGGTCGGAAGCGGATACCCAACCTGCCGCGGACATCAATGGCGATCCCGACGAATGTTGCAGCAACCAGACAACCTGTAATTGCCCGCCGGGGGATTGCGCCTCTGCGGTGCTGTTGCCGGCGCCCGTGCAGAACTGGTCTGTTGCCCTGCTGCAGAAAAACAGCCATTTGTCCCGCCTTGTTCTGGCGCGGTCCGCGACTTCTCTTTATCGCCCTCCCATTTCCCTATAACACAGGGCAAATCCGTCTGACTTAAACGGCATCCCGCTTGCGCCGGTCTGTTTTTCTTCTGACGGAAGAGCCTTCCTTGATCTCTTGACCATATTAAACCCGCTGCAAATCCTGTCGCCCAATGGACAGGCCAGACAGCATTCAAAGGAAGTGTTATATGTTTTATTCTCCCCTATTATCCAAACGGCTATTCGTCGTGCTGATGGCGGTATTTTTGACCGCATGTTCCGATGCCGGTAATGAAGCAAACTCCGAAGAGGCGACATCAGAACACTCAAATTCACCTGTTCTGCATGTCTATAAAAGCCCGACATGCGGCTGTTGCAAGAAATGGATAACGCATTTGGAAGACAATGGCTTTCAGGCCACCGCGCATAATATGAATGATTTATCTGCATTAAAACGGGACAAGCAGATCCAGCCCCGTTACCAATCCTGTCACACGGCCGTTTCAAAAGACGGCTATGTTTTTGAAGGCCATATCCCGGCCAGGGTTATTCAGAAATTTCTCAGGGAAAAACCGGAAGGGGTGATTGGACTTTCCGTGCCGGCGATGCCTATGGGCAGCCCCGGTATGGAAATGGGTGACCATTTCACGCCCTATACGGTTCTGCTTCTGAAATCTGATGGCTCCCACAGCCCCTATGTCGAGATTAATTCCCGGAAGGAACAATATCAATGAAACATTATATGAAGGCGACCGTCGCGGTGACGCTTGCCCTTTCTGTGGTTTTCTCCGCCAATGCAATGGAAAAACCACGAAATCCAGCCAAAATGCTGGATCTGCGGATGGCCGTTAGAACAGCAGTTCTCAATGACCCGTGGCTGGCGGGCAACAGACATTCCGAGGATGCGTTGCTGTCGCAGAGCGTCGCCGCCGGAGAATTGCCGGATCCGAAAATGTCTATTGGTATGGCAAACCTGCCGACCGATAGCCTGAACTTCGGGCAGGAGGCCATGACACAGGCCCAAATCGGAATATCGCAAATGTTTCCCGCCGGTGACACGCTGGATATCAAGAAACGGCAACTTGAACTGGAGAGCAGCCAATATCCCTATCAGCGGGAAGACCGCAGGGCCAAAATAGCTGTCACGGTAGGGAAACTCTGGCTCGATGCCTATAAAGCACAGGAAAGCATCGTCATTATTGAAAAAAATAGAATCTTGTTTGATCAACTGACTGATGTTGCAGAATCCAGCTATTCCACTGCTCTGGGCAAAAGCCGACAGCAGGATGTTATTCGCGCCCAACTGGAGCTGACCCGGCTGGATGACCGCCTGACCATATTGCGTCAAAGACAGGAAATGTTTCAGGAACGGCTTTCAGAATGGCTGAATGGTTATTTCATGGACAAATATTCATATGATCAACAAGATATAAAACAGATCGAAACAAGTCAATTTTCGCTGGTTCGTGAAATACCTGACATTAATCTGATTAATCTACAGTTCTTTGGCCCGACAGGGCCGACCAATCCGGAAACTCTTTTCGAGAAATTGTCCGGCCATCCGTCCCTGCAAAGTCTCGAACAGAAAATCAGGGCGAGTGAGGCGGGCATTGATCTTGCACAACAAAAATACAAGCCTGAATGGGGCGTCAATGCGGGTTATGGGTACCGGGCGAGTGATGCCATGGGCAATGGCCGGTCCGATCTTTTTTCCGTCGGCGTGACCCTGAGCATTCCCCTGTTCACAGGCAACCGGCAGGACAAGGAAGTTCAATCCGCAAGATCCAGAACATCGGCGGTCAAGACCGAGAAATGGCAACTTCTCAGAAAGCTGATGGCGTCTTTTGAAACAGCCAAAGCCGAACTGTTACGCCTGAATGAAAGACAAAAACTATATGACACCCTTTTGCTTCCACAGATGCATGAGCAGGCGGAAGCTTCCCTTACGGCCTATACCAATGACGATGGGGATTTTGCCGAAGTCATGCGCGCCCGGATTGCGGAAATGGATGCCGAAGTTGATGCGTTAAGCATTAATGTGGAACGTCAGAAAACCATTCTTCAACTGAATTATTTATTTATGACAAATGCCGATGAAATCATCGCAGGCGCGAGCCACTCAGGAGAGTCAAAATGACAAAAAAAATGACAATTGTAAAACCATTGATTGCCGGAGCCGTATTGGGTTCTGTCATCTCAGTGGCCCTCTACGCCAGCCTGTTCCAACCTTCCGGTGACACACAAGACAGGAGCGGCGCAAGCAGCGAAAAGAAGCCGTTATATTGGGTCGCCCCCATGGACCCGAATTATAAGCGAGACAAGCCGGGTAAGTCGCCGATGGGGATGGACTTGATTCCGGTCTATGCGGATGGCGCATCCGGGGCGGACAGCGGGCCGGGTACGATAAAAATCTCTCACGAAGTCATCAATAATTTGGGCGTAAGAACCGCCATAGTTGAACGCAAGCCGCTCCATGCGGAAATAAAGACCGTGGGTTATGTGCAATATGACGAGGATCAGTTGCTTCATATTCACCCAAGGGTAGAAGGCTGGATCGAAAAGCTCTATGTCAAAGCCGCCGGCGATCCGGTTAAGAAAGGCCAGCCGCTTTACGAGATATATTCGCCGGAACTGGTCAATGCGCAAGAAGAGTTGATCATCGCCCTTGGCCGCGCCAACAACCGGCTCATCCGCGCTGCTGAAGACAGGCTAAAGGCTCTACGGCTTCCCAAAGACGCCATAGCACTTTTAAGAAAAACCAAAAAAGTGCAGCAGAATGTTACAATTTATGCCCCGCAAAGTGGCGTACTTGACAATCTCAATATAAGGGAAGGCTTTTTCGTAAAACCCGGAAATTCTCTTATGTCCATCGGCGTACTTGAGCAGGTTTGGGTCGAGGCCGAGGTCTTCGAACGTCAGGCCTTTCAAGTCAAAGAGGGTTTGCCGGTGACCATGACGCTGGACTATCTGCCCGGCCGGAAATGGAAAGGCACTGTAGATTATATCTACCCTTCCCTGAATGCCAAAACGCGAACCGTCAAGGTACGCCTGCGTTTTGAAAATAAAGATGATGAACTGAAGCCCAATATGTTCGCCCAAGTCATCATTCACGCCGAAAATAATGAGGACAGCTTGCTGGTCCCTAATGAGGCCGTTATACGTTCCGGGACGTTTGACCGGATCGTCCTGGCGCTGGGCGAGGGTCGCTTTAAATCCGTAAAGGTAAAGGTCGGTCGTATTGACGAACAATATGCCGAAATCCTGTCCGGTATCGAAGAAGGCGATAAAGTTGTCGCATCGGCACAATTCCTGCTTGATTCTGAATCCAGCAAGTCATCGGACTTCAAACGAATGAACCATGACAGTGATCAGGATGCCGCGCAACCCTCTGCCATGCCCACCTCAGTCTGGGTGGAAGCAAAGATCAACAGCCTGATGGCCGGCCACAGGATGATCAATGTGACCCATCAGGCGATAGCGGAATGGCAATGGCCTGAAATGACGATGGATTTTATGGTGGCGGATTCCGTCGAATTTTCCGATCTGAAACAGGGCATGACCCTGCATGTGGAAATCACCAGAAAAGATGATGATCAATATCTGATCTCTAACGTCCATATTCCTTCCGATCCGGATCCGGAGCAGAAAATGGCCCCTGAAAATATGGATCATGAAAATATGGATCACAGCAAACCTCAACCTATGGACCATGGAAATATGGACCATAGCCAGCATAATCAATAGGGGGATCAGACCATGATTGAATCAATTATTCGCTGGTCGATCGGCAACAGATTTTTCGTTTTGCTGGCCACCTTCATTATCGTTGGTGTGGGGTTAGTATCCCTGAAGCAGACACCGGTTGATGCGCTACCTGATCTGTCAGATGTTCAGGTAATTATTAAAACTTCATTTCCGGGACAGGCCCCTCAAGTGGTGGAAGATCAAGTGACCTATCCCCTGACCACCGCCATGCTCTCCGTACCGGGGGCCGAAATTGTACGCGGCTATTCCTTCTTCGGGGACAGTTACGTTTATATTATTTTCAATGAGGAAACAGATCTTTACTGGGCCCGTAGCCGGGTGCTTGAATATCTCAGTCAGGTGGCTCCGTTCCTGCCCGATAGCGCCAGACCCCAACTGGGCCCGGACGCCACCGGTGTCGGCTGGGTATATCTCTATGCGCTGGTTGACAAGACCGGCAAAAATGACATCAGCCAGATGCGCAGCATACAAGATTGGTTTTTGAAATATGAATTGCAGACGGTCCCCGGCGTATCCGAGGTCAGTGCACTTGGAGGGATGGTCAAACAGTATCAGGTGAAAGTCGACCCGGATAAATTACGGGCCTTTGGTATACCGCTGACCCATATCCAGAATGCCATCAAACAGGGCAATCAGGAAATTGGCGCCTCCGTGGTGGAGATGGCCGAGGCGGAATATATGGTCCGCGCCACCGGCTATATTCAAAGCGTCGATAATCTCCGAAATATCCCTCTGGGGGTTAATCAGAACGGGACCCCCTTGCTCCTGAAGGATGTCGCCGAAATCGGCATTGGCCCGCAAATGCGACGCGGCGTTGCCGAACTGAACGGGGAAGGCGAAGTCGTCGGCGGCATCATCGTCATGCGGTTTGGCGAGAATGCCCAGAAAGTCATTGACGGGGTTAAAGCCAAGCTGGAACAGTTGAAAAAAGGTCTGCCCGAAGGGGTCGAAATTGTCACGGTTTATGACCGCAGCGGTCTGATCGAGCGAGCGGTTAAAAATCTCTGGATTAAATTACTTGAAGAATTCGGGGTTGTCGCCCTGGTCTGTATGGTATTTCTATTCCATGTAAGGTCCTCTCTGGTGGCGATCATCAGCCTGCCGGTCGGTATATTGACCGCTTTCGTCGTCATGCATCTGCAGGGCCTGAACGCCAATATCATGTCGCTCGGCGGCATCGCCATCGCCATCGGCGCCATGATTGACGGGGCGATCGTGATGATTGAAAATATGCACAAGCATATGGAGCGAACGCCAATCACCAAGGAAAACCGCTGGAAAATTGTCGCGGAATCGGCCAGTGAGGTCGGTCCGGCGCTGTTCTTCAGCCTGCTGATCATCACAGTCAGCTTCGTGCCGGTCTTTACCCTGGAGGCGCAGGAGGGACGCATGTTCTCACCGCTCGCCTTTACCAAGACCTATGCCATGGCGGCTTCGGCGGCATTGGCGATCACGTTGGTGCCGGTTTTGATGGGATATTTTATTCGGGGAAAAATCCTCCCGGAACATAAAAATCCCGTCAACCGATTATTGACGGCAGCCTATATGCCGGTACTCACAAAGGTATTGCGGTTCCCCAAGATAACCCTTCTTGGAGCCCTGGCAGTACTCGTGATAGGCATGTGGCCCATCGACAAGATCGGTAGTGAATTTATCCCGCCGCTGGATGAAGGTGACCTGATGTATATGCCGACGACTTACCCTGGCATTTCCATTGGCAAGGCGCGTGAGCTGATCCAGCAAACGGACAAGCTGATCTATACCGTTCCGGAAGTAAAAACCGTGTTTGGCAAAATGGGACGGGCGGAAACCGCCACCGATCCCGCGCCGCTGACCATGGTCGAGACTTTCATCCAGTTGAAACCGCGTGAAGAGTGGCGCGAGGGGGTGACGACAGAAAGCCTGAAACAGGAACTGGATGCGCTGGTCAAGCTGCCCGGGGTGACCAACGCCTGGGTCATGCCGATCATAACCCGCATCGACATGCTGGCGACCGGCATCAAAACCCCGGTCGGCATTAAAATTGCCGGTCCGGAATTGTCGGAAATCCAGAAAATCGGCCAGCAGCTGGAGACTATCCTTAAAGATGTTCCCGGTACGGCGTCGGTCTATTCCGAACGTGTGGCTGGCGGGCGTTATATCAAGGTCGATATTGACCGGGATAAAGCCGCCAGATACGGGCTGAATATTGCTGATGTACAACAGGTTGTCGCGACTGCCATTGGCGGAATGAATGTGACACAGACTGTCGAGGGGCTGGAACGTTACCCGGTTAATATCCGCTATCCGCAGGATTACCGCAATTCTCCGGAACAGCTTGCCCTGATGCCAATCGTAACGCCTAACAATCAGCGGATCGCGCTGGCCGATGTGGCGGACATTATCGTCGAGGATGGCCCGCCGGCCATCAAGAGTGAGAATGCCCGCCTTAACGGCTGGTCTTTCGTTGATATTGAAGGCATTGATGTGGGAACCTATGTGGTTGCTGCACAGAAGGTCGTGGACCAGCAACTTGTCCTGCCGGCCGGCTATTCAATACAATGGTCGGGCCAGTATGAATATATGCTGCGCGCCAAGGAAAAACTATCCTATGTGGTGCCTCTGACACTCTTCATCATTGTGATCCTGCTATATATCAACTTCCGTAACTTTATTGAGGTCGCGATCATCATGGGCACCCTGCCGCTGGCCATGGTCGGCAGTATCTGGCTGATGTATCTCGAGGGCTATAACTTCTCGATTGCGGTCGGGGTCGGCTTTATCGCCCTTGCCGGGGTCGCGGTCGAAATCGGCGTCATTATGCTGGTCTATCTTGATCAGGCTTATAAAGCCATGCTGGAAGAGTGCGACAAAACCGGTAAAATTCCCGATGAGGAAACTTTGGTGCATGCCGTTCTGCATGGCGCTGTGTTGCGCGTCCGCCCCGTCATGATGACCGCAGCCGCTATCATTGCCGGTTTGCTGCCCATTTTATACGGCACCGGCACCGGTTCAGAAGTCATGAGCCGCATCGCCGCGCCGATGGTTGGCGGCATGATGAGCGCCGTGCTGCTGACCCTGCTCGTCCTCCCCGCTGTCTATTACCTGTGGCGTAAGAGAAGCGTGAAGAAAATAGCCAGGGTGTTTTCCCGACCAGAAGAGTTGGTAAAACAATAAGACGTTGATTTTCTATGTAATCTGGAAGGCCATGGTGAAAATATAACAAACACCATGGCCTTTTTAGTCACCAGAGTCTATCCAATCGCGCCGCTTGTTCGTTCTGGCGCAGGCCGGCATTATAGCCGCTTGCGGCGATATTGTGCGGCGAAGAATCTGGACGGGACGCGGCGGTCTGTTAAGATGACCTGTTTTCGACGGACAGGGGGTTCGCGCATCAAAGCGCGGGGCGTCTCTGCCGGATTGAGTTTTAAAACCAGCGGTAATGCGTTACTCTAACAGGATGATTAAACAGGATGATGACCATGGAAATTTCGCCGCCTTATCTTTTGTTTCTGGGGGACATTGAGGACCCGTTGAGCGCCAAGACATCGCGGGGCATTGCCCAGTGGCGACCGGAGAAATGCCTCGGACAGCTCAGCATGCCCGGTTGTCGGACGAGCCTCGGCCTGCCGGAGCTGACGATGAAGGAAGCGGCCGATCAAGGGGCGAAAACCTTTATCCTCGGGCTCGCCAACAGCGGCGGGCGGATTGCCGACGGGTGGCTGCCCTATATCCGCCAGGCGCTGGAGCATGGCATGGACATCGCCAGCGGCCTGCATCAGAAGGTTGGCGACATTGCCGAGATCAGGGAACTGGCGGACCGGCTGGGGCGGCGGATTTTTGATGTGCGCCACCCCGGGCGGGCGCTTTCGGTCGGCACGGGGAAAAAGCGGCCGGGCAGGCGGATTCTGGCGGTCGGCACCGACTGTTCCGTCGGCAAGATGTATACGGCGCTCGCCCTTGAAAGGGAAATGAAAGAGCGCGGCCTCAATGTGGATTTCCGCGCCACCGGCCAGACCGGCATATTGATTGCGGGCGGCGGCATTTCGGTTGATGCGGTGGTCGCCGATTTTATTTCCGGCGCGGTCGAGGAACTGGCGCCGGCCAACAGCCCGGACCACTGGGACGTGATCGAAGGCCAGGGATCGTTGTTCAATCCGTCCTTCGCCGGGGTGAGCCTCGGCCTGTTGCACGGCGCCCAGCCGGATGCGCTGGTATTGTGTCATGAGGTGGGCCGGCCCCATATGCGCGGCCTGCCGCATTTGCAGACGCCGGATATTCAGAAATGCATCAACGCCAACCTGGGGGCGGCGCACCTGACCAATCCCGGGGCCTTCCTCGGCGGGATCGCCGTCAACAGTTCGGCCCTTGGCGAAGAGGAAGCTCGCGGATATTGTCGGGAAATGACCGAAAGATATGCGGTGCCCTGCGTTGATCCGATGCGCCACGGCATATCGCAGATCCTTGATTTCATCCTGTCCCGTGGGGGTGAGCCGTGATCCAGCGCCGCCTGCATGTCAGCCATGAAAAATGGCCCCTGAAGGAACCGTTTCACATTTCGCGGGGGCTTAAGACCGACGCCCATGTGGTCAAGGTGGAGCTCGAGCATTGCGCCATCCGCGGCCGCGGCGAGGCGACGCCCTACGCCCGCTATGGAGAAACCATCGACAGCGTCATGGATCAGATCGAAGCCATGCGGGACGCTCTTGAAGAG
Source organism: Paremcibacter sp. (assembly GCA_048266545.1). Classification (GTDB taxonomy): domain Bacteria; phylum Pseudomonadota; class Alphaproteobacteria; order Sphingomonadales; family Emcibacteraceae; genus Paremcibacter. The sequence goes on from JBLWZH010000006.1 coordinate 85,936, forward strand.
GGGACAGACCCGCAAGCGTTGCAGGGGCTGCTGCCCGCCGGTGCGGCGCGCAATGCGGTGGATTGCGCCCTGTGGGACCTGATGGCGCGCTGGAAGGGGGTGACGGTTTCCGACCTGCTGCATTTTCCCCGGCCAAAGGGGGTTGAAACCGCGGTCACCATTGGCATTGATGACGCGGCGGCGATGGCGGACAAGGCCCGGTTGTACAAGGAATATCCGCTGCTGAAAATCAAGCTCGACCGGCAGGATGTCCGGGGCAAAATCACGGCCATTCGCCAACAGGCGCCCCGGCCGCGCATCATCATTGACCCCAATGAAAGCTGGACGCTGGATGACCTCGCGGCGCTGGATGATTTCCTGGCGGAGATGAGGATTGACCTGCTGGAGCAACCGCTGGCCGCCGGTGCGGACGAGGGCCTGCGGGATTTTCGCGGCAAGATACCGATTTGCGCCGATGAATCCTGCCATACCCGGCGGGACCTCGACGGTCTTCTGGGCAAATATCAGTTGGTCAATATCAAGCTCGACAAGACCGGCGGCCTGACCGAGGCGGTAAAGCTGAAACAGCAGGCGCGGGAAATGGGTTTTGAGATTATGATTGGCTGCATGGTGGCGACGTCGCTCGCCATGGCGCCGGCGCTGCTTCTGGCGGCGGGCGCGCGCTTTGTCGATCTGGACGGGCCGTTGTGGATGCGGCGCGACCGGGAGAATGGCCTGACATTTGATCAGGGCCGGATCGTGGCGTCCGACCGGGCGTTATGGGGAGGGTGAGGGTGATGTCAAAACGCTGTGGGTCGGGCAAAAATATTCTGATCGGGATCAGTTTGCTGTATTGGCGCCAGAACCGCCGACGGCGGGAACAGGAACAGGTAAAAATAAAGGTGAAAATGAATGAATAAACACGCCGCCAAAGTTCGACATATTATCGTGAACTGGCTGGTGATGATCTCATTGCCGGTCATTTCGCTTCAGGCGGCCGAAAAATCAAAACCGGTGATCATTCAATATGATGCGCTGCATCATCCGGTGATCGGCCGGCAGGGCATGGTGGCGAGCCAGAACGGGCTGGCGACCAGGGTCGGGGCGGATATTCTGAAGCTCTGAAGCGCGGTGGCAGGCCGTTGTCGTCGCCGGGGAAATGATCAGAATTCTCTTGAAATCATCGCCAAAACCCCGCACTTCAGCCATTTTGCCGGTCATGTGGTTAAAAAATGCGTTTACCATCATTTTTTAACGGTTGACAATCATTTTTCCGGGCCCGATTTGCGTATCCTCTTGGGGCAAGGCTGTTATGAAAACAGCCGGCGTGTTTTTGATCTAACAATTTGATCTAACAAGAGGAAACGCTTATGTCTAAGACAATCAACAGTGATCTTCATAAGGATAAATATTGGGGCAATAAATATCTGGGCGGCGCTTCCGCCCTGATCCTTGGCCTGGCGCTTTTGGCGCCGCCGGCCGCTTTGGCGGCGGAAGAGGAAGATGCGGTTTTCGAGGAAATTCTGGTCACCGGTTCCCGCATCCGGACCAATCCGCTGGATAAAGGGGCGCCGGTGTTGAATGTGACGGCGGAGGATATTGATAAATCGGGCCTGACGTCGCTGGGAGATTTTCTGCAGCGCCTGCCGGGGTCCGGCAGCGCCCTGAACACCAAATTCAACAGTTCCGGCAACTTTGGCTTTCCGCCCGATGGCGGCGGGATTGGCGCCGGCGCGGCCCAGGTCGATCTGCGCAACCTCGGGTCAAAGCGGGTTCTGGTTCTGGTTGACGGGGTGCGCTGGGTTCACGGGTCATCCGCTTCCGGGGTATCCGGGGCCACCGACCTCAACACCATTCCGACCAGCGTCATTGAACGGATCGAAGTGTTGCAGGACGGCGCGTCGGCCATATATGGCTCGGACGCGATCGCCGGCGTGGTCAATATCATCACCAAAAAGTCCCAGGACGGCTTTGACGCTTCGGCCTATGTCGGAGCCTATGACCGTGGCGACGGCGAAACCCAGGAATATCAGGTTTCCTGGGGCCAGCAGACCGACAAAATGAATATATTCGTCAGTCTGAGCTATACCAAGCAGGATCGGGTCAGTGCGGCGGATATTCCCATTTCCCAGTTTCCGACCGCCGGCGCGACAAGCTGTGAGGCCGGCGGCTGCAGCTCGGGCACGCCGCAGGGGCGGTTTTTCCTCACCGATCCCAATACGGGGACCGGACTGGATCTGACCATCAATGACGGGGTGACGGGGATTCCAAGCTATGATCCGCTTGACCCCGGCGGGCCGGGCGATGATTTCCATCCGTTCGCGACCGCCGACAGGTTCAATTTCGCCCCCTTCAACCTGGTGCTGACGCCGTCGGAGCGGGTCGGGGTCTATTCCCAGGTGTCCTACGCCATTGATGACAATATCAACATGAATTTCAAGGCCCTGTTCAACAACCGTCAATCGACCAACCAGGCGGCGCCCGAGCCCTTGTTCATCGGGCCGGAAGCCGGTAACGGAAATCTGCTCGACACCATTTCGGTCCATGAGGATAATCCCTTCAACCCGTTTGGTTTCACGGTTGATGCGACGACCAATTCCTTTTTCTTTGGCCGACGACCGCTGGAAGCCGGGCCGCGCATCTTCGAGCAGACGGTCAACACCTGGTATTTCTCCGGCGGTTTTGACGGCGCGTTTGAGGCGGGAGACCGGAATTTCTACTGGGATGTGACGGCGGCCTATTCCAAGAACCGCGCCGATCAGGTCAAGCATGGCGCCTTTAATTCCCGTCATCTGAAAGTCGCCCTCGATGATCCGGCTGTCTGCGCCGCGACGCCGGGCTGTGTGCCGTTCAATTTCTTTGGCGGCCAGGGTTCCGGCGATGGCACCATCACCCAGGAAATGCTCGACTGGGTCACCTTCATTCAAAAAGACCTGAGTGAACAGACGCTGTTTGACGTCACCGCCAACCTGTCGGGTGAAATTATCGACTTGCCGGCGGGGCCCATCGGCTTTGCCGTCGGAGTGGAATATCGTGAACAATCCGGTTTCTTCATTCCCGATTCCATCGTCACCGCCGGGGAAAGCGCCGGGGTGCCGTCCGGCCCGACCGACGGCAGCTTTGATTCCAAGGAATTCTATGCCGAGATAAACCTGCCGATTATCCGCGATACGCCCTTTGCCGACCTGCTGGACCTGAACGCCGCCGTGCGGTTTTCCGATTATAACACCTTCGGCAGCAACAGCACCTTCAAGTTTGGCGGCAAATGGCGGCCCATGGAGCGGCTTTTGATCCGGGCGTCCTGGTCGGAAGGTTTCCGCGCGCCGAATATCGGTGAGCTGTTCGGCACCTTCTCGCGCTTTGACCAGACGCTGACCGACCCCTGTTCGGACTTTAACAACACCGGCGCCTCGGCGGCGACAATCGCCAATTGTATCGCCGGCGGCGTGCCGGCCGATGGCAGCTATGCCCAGTTCAACCCGCAGATCTCCGTGATCACCGGCGGCAATACCAACCTGGAGCCGGAAGAATCCGAAAGCTGGAGCGTCGGCGGCGTCTGGAGCCCGGATATCGGCGAGGGCAGCCTGACGGTCGAAGTCAATTATTATGACATCAAACTGGATAACGCCATTTCGCCGCCCGACGCCCAGATCAAGCTCAGCCGTTGTTTCGATGACGGCGACAGCGTGGCCTGTCAGGGGATCAGCCGGACCCCGGGCGGGGTGATCAACGGCTTTGACACGACGTTGCAGAATATTGGCGGGATCCGCACTTCCGGATTTGATTTCTCGCTCAATTACCTGAGCCCTGATACGGATATCGGCCAGTTCGGCCTGGTCTGGACCAATACGCTGCTGTTCAAATACGAACGGCTGACTGAGGGCGCGTCCGGCCTGATTTCCGAAAGACTGGAAGGCACGGAGCGCGGCGATCCGGAACAGGGTTTCCCGGAATGGAAATCGACGGGCATTCTCAGCTGGTACAAGGATGACTGGACGGTTTCCTGGACCGGCCGTTATATCGGCGGCGTGACCGAGGTCAATGCCGGTGATAATGAAATGAGCGCCATCCTCTATAATGACCTTCAGGTGACCTGGACGCCGGAGGGCAGCGGTTTTGGCGTCACGGTCGGGGTCAACAATATCTTTGACAAGGATCCGGCCCTGTGTACGTCCTGCGCCCTGAACGGCTTTGATGGCTCCCTGCATGATGTGCCGGGCCAGTTTGGCTACCTGCGGGTGACCTTCAAGAACTGATCAAAGCCTGAGATGATTGACAAAGGCGGCCTTGCGCCGCCTTTGCCGCATTCACAATCACATGCTGTAATGGCTGCGGTAATCCTTGGGCAGGATGCCGAAATAGCGTTTGAAAGAGGCGGTGAAATTTGTCGAATGGCCATAGCCGAGTTCCTCGGCGATCTGGGTGATGTTGCGTTGCTTGTCACTCAGCAGCTCACAGGCCCGGCTCATGCGCCTTTCCAGGCAGTGCTGCGATATGCTTTTGCCATAGGTGGCGCGAAAGCCCCGCCGCAGCATGGTCCGGTTGAGGCCGATTTTGCGGGAGAGTTCCTGGGTGCTGGGCGGGGAAATATAATTTTGCTCCAGAAGATCGAAGACGCGTTTGAATTTCTCCGTTTGCGGGATGCTGTCTGTACGATCCGTCTGGCCGGCAGGCGACGCGTAGTTTTTCAGCAAAGCGCATAAAAGCTCCCTTGTTTTTGATTTGATGAAATAGCGCTTCAATTCGCCGGAAGCGGTCAGATTCTGCAACTGGCAGATCAGGTTTTTGTCATAGGGCTCCAGCGCCAGTTCGCGGCCGGCGAGACCAAAACTGTCGTTCAGGATTTCCTGAAAATTCTGTCGGCTTTCCCGGGGCAGCAACCGGCGCAGCGTTTGGATATAGCCGGCGGAGACATACAGGGTGACACAGGACAGCACCGTTCCCCGCGGGTAGGTCACATCGACGATTTCGTTCTTATGAACGTGGTGGAGGGATATTTTTCCTGCGGGAACCCGATAGGACTGTTTCCCCCGCACATTCACGTCAATCGCGCCGGATGCCATAAAACGTATGGTGAAATGATCGCGCAGCGCCCGGTAGGTTATGTTAAAATCATCGCAGTAACCGGATTTGGCGATACAGGATATCAGATCCCGGTCGAGACGGTCTACCGCCCAATATCCATGGCCGCCATGATGATCAAAATTAAGGCGATAGGCCTTGTGATGGCTGAGCGGCGGGTTGTCGGACAAAATAATTTCAGGACGATCGGGCGAATCACAAATATCCGTCAGGAAACCCTGATAGACATGATGAATATCGTCATTGGTCCGGTGCATGCAGTTGAATTGTCCCTGCATCGACATTTCCTCCCCCAGAGTAGTGATACGGTATAGGATGCAGCTTCGCGTTTAAAACCCTATGGTCGCGATATTTATGATTGGCATAAGGATAAGCTAAAATAACCGTAACGTCAAGATAGCGCAATTTGAAGGGGAGGAAATCATTCAATCATCATTCTATGCGGGTTTACTGGGCCGAACCGCCGTTTTTCCGCATCGCAGGGCCATTTGCGCAGGATTTCCATTTTGGCGGCGTATCAAGAAGAAGTAAGCAATTAATTACCAAGAGAGATGCGCCATGCTCCAGAAGTCGAAATCTGATATATTCACCATCGTCATGATGCTTTTGTTAGTCGTCATGACGGCCCTGTTATCTTCCTGCGCCGGTCGGTCCGGCCCTATGGGAGGCGAACGGTTTGAGATGGCCAAAAGCCGGATCATGGAACGTTGGGATCTGAATCGGGACGGTGAGATCACCTGTGACGATGCGACCCAAAAACATGCGCAGAAATTTGTCAAGGCGGACCTGAACGGGGACGGGTTGCTTGATGTGACGGAATTTGCCGAAGCGCCGTGGAGCAACCGGGCCTTCGCCGCCGAGCATCTCGGCCTGTATGACCTCAATCATGACCGGATCATATCGCGGCAGGAATTTGATCAGCGGCCCGACGGCCAATTCCAACTGTTGGACAGCAACGGCGATTGCAGCGTCTCCGACAGGGAAATCGTGATGTTCCTGTCTGACGGCAGGATGAAAAACGCCGGTAAAAGACGCATGGGCAAGCCCGGCGGCAAAGGCGGCGGCGGTGGCCAGCGGCGGCCTCAAAACGCCTCATTGGGATAGCGGGATAGGTCGCTATCCATCGTCTTGAGGGGTGTCCGTTGCGCGCTGCGGGGCAATTTCGAACTCCTGACCGGGTCAGGATAGTGTCGGAAAATATTGCATCTTTACTATAGGAATATTTCCGGATTATACTCGCTCCGTTTTTGAGAACAGGACGACGACCAGCACAAATGAATGCCAAAAAAATAAAACTCGGTTCAAAAATCCGCCAGTTCCGCAAGGCTCGGCGCATGAGCCTCAAGACCATGGCGGACAGGACCGCCATCGCCCAGTCCACCCTGTCCAAGATTGAAAATGACATTATTTCCCCCGGTTTCGACAAGGTGATGGCGATTTGTCACAGTCTTGAAATTGACATTACCGACCTGCTTCAGTCGGCAAATAAACCGGACCGTGGTGATCAACAGCCCGCCGCCCGGCTGGCGGTCACCCGAAAGGGGGATGTGACGTCGATCATCACCGATAATTACCTGAGCAATTATGTCTGTTCCAGCATCTCGAAAAAAATCATGATTCCGCTGATCGTCGACCTGAAGGTCAGGGACGGCGAGGAGGACGGCGTCGAATTGATCCGCCATCAGGGCGAGGAATTCGCCTATGTCCTTGAGGGCCGGGTGAAATTGGTGCTGGAACATTATGAGCCGGTTTACCTGGAGGAAGGCGACAGCGCCTATTTTGACAGTTCCATGGGCCACCTGTATGTCAATGCCGGGGCGGGGGCGGCGCGGATGATCGGGGTCAGCCTGGCCATGGACGAGGATTAAAGACCAATCCGGCGGGGCCTTTTCAGCGACATTGGCGATCGGCTCCAAGGGCCTCTAAAATTTGGTCTTTATATGAGGGGCGATAAAGGCCGTTTTTCCGGTTAGAAAAATATATTCCGGATGTCATCGGCGGTGGCGGCGGTCCGGCCGAAGGCGGCGATTTCCGCGACAAGCTGGGTCACCAGACCGGCGTTATTTTCCGCCAGACGGCCGTCTTTCAGATAAAGATTATTTTCAAAGCCGACCCGGGCGTGACCGCCGAGCTCTGCGGCCTTGAGCATGCAGTCCAGTTCCGTCCCGCCAAAGCAGCAGGCGGCCCATGGGGTATGCGCGTCACTTTCCGCCAGAAAGAGGTCCAGAAGGGCGGGATTGCCGGTCAGGTCCGCCTGATAGCGGCCGAGGACGTATAAAACCGCGGGATGTTCCTCGCCGAAGACCCCCTGCTTTCTCAGCTTTTCGAACCGGGCGACTTCCGCCGGGGTATAGAGAATATATTGCGGCCAGATGCTTTCCTGTCTGAGCCAGCCAAAAAAGCGCGCCGCCGCGGCAACATCCTGCGCCGTGGGGCAAAGTTCCTTCAGGGCCAGAGAAACCGCTTCGGGCCGCACCTGTCGCACCATGTCCATTTGCTGATCCGCCGTATATTGGCCGACCGCTTCACTGGTGACCTGCAGAACCAGCTTGTCGCCGACCTCGTCGCGGATGGCGGCAATCGCCTGTCGGTAACGGTCCGGGCACAGGCTGTGACGGCCATTGGCGTCGCGGACATGCAGATGCAGCGCCGCGGCGCCGGCTTCGACAATTTCCGCCGCGCATATGGCGAGCTCCCCGGGCGACAGCGGCAGGGCCGGGTGGTCGTCCCGGGTTTTGCGCGCGCCATTGGGGGCGACCATGATCATCATTTTGCGGTGAAATGGCGGTGTCCCGGTCATCGGCGTCGTCATGCTCACGTGAATTTCTGCTCCTTTATGGTGCGGGATAATTTGTCAACCAGCTCGTCAATATGCCTGTCCTGATAAATAAAGGGCGGGGCGAGCAGGACATGGGCGCCGCGCACCCCGTCGACTGTGCCGCCGCCGGGATAGCAGATCAGGCCGTGATCCATCGCCGCCTGCTTTATTTTCTGCGGCAGGTGAAGCGCCGGGTCCGGCGGCGCCTTGCTGTCCCGGTCCGCGACAAATTCAAGACCGATGAACAGGCCGCGGCCCCGGATGTCACCGACATGGGGGTGATCCCGGAAGGCGTCCTGGAGGCGGTTCTTCAGTTTTTCGCCCATGGCGCGGACATTCGGCAGCAGCTTTTCCCGATCCAGCACCGTCATCACCGCGAGCCCCGCGGCGCAGGCCGTGGCATGGCCGACATAGGTATGGCCATGTTCGAAGGCGCCGTGACTTTCGACAATCCGGTCATGGATAAAGCCGCGACACAGGGTGGCGGCCAACGGCAGGTAACCGCCGCCGATCCCCTTGGCGAGGGTGACGATATCCGGACGGACGTCTTCCTGTTCAAAGGCGAAATAGCTGCCGGTGCGGCCGCTGCCGGCCATGACCTCATCGAGGATCAGCAGTATTTGATATTTGTCGCAAATCGCCCGGATGCGCTTGAAATAGCCGGGGGCGGCGGCAACGCAGCCGAGGGTGGCGCCGACGACGGTTTCGGCGATAAAGGCGGCGACATTTTCCGGGCCGCGGCGCATAATTTCCGCTTCGAGCGCCCGGGCGCATCTTGCAGCATATTCTTCGGCGGTTTCCTCCGGCGCTTGATCGCGGTAGGCATGGCAGGGGGCGATTTTGGGCCAGTCGATCAGCATCGGGGCATAGTTCTTCCGGCGCCCGGGATTGCCGCTTAACGACAGGGTGGCCAGGGTGTTGCCGTGATAGCTCTGATGGCGGCTGATGATCAGATGCTTGTCCGTCCTGCCCGTGGCGCGCCAGTAACTTCGCGCCAGCTTGACAGCGGTTTCATTGGCTTCCGAACCGCCGGACAGGAAATAGACCCGGGCGTTTTCTTCGCCAAAGCGCCGGGAAAGCCGGGCGGCCAGCTCTTCCTGCGGTTCGTTGGTGAAAAAAGTCGTATGGGCGAAAGCGACCTGATCGAGTTGGGATTTTATTGCTTCGATGACATGTCGGTTGCCATGGCCCAGGCAGGATACGGCGGCGCCGCCGCTGCCGTCCAGATATTGCTTGCCCCCTTTGTCATATAAATAAACCCCCTCCGCCCGTACCGCTATCGGATAGGTGTGACGGGGGGCGCGGTAAAAGACCTGGCTCATGATCTGCCTCTGTATTTATGAGTTTATGACCTGATTCCCGCCATGATCCGATACCGCGGATTATAAATCAAATGAATTGTGCGACGGGGCGATATGTCATAGTCTTGTGGCGCATGGCCGGAAAATTATCCGCTGAGGAAGCCAATCGGATCAAAAGTTGAGTTTGCAGTTCACATGAAAAAGAAAAGCCTGTTCCCCGTCGCGTCGGCGCTGCGTCAGACGATTGGCGGTTACAATCTGTCGGTCTTTCGCCAGGATCTGCTGGCGGCTTTCGTGGTGTCGCTGGTGGCGTTGCCGCTGTCGATGGCGTTGTCGATCGCCGTCGGCCTGCCGCCGCAGCACGGGATATATACCGCCATTGTCGCCGGCGTCGTCGTGCCGCTGCTCGGCGGGTCGATTTGGCAGGTCAGCGGCCCGACCGCCGCCTTCGTCGTCATTCTGGCGCCGATTGTCAGCGAACAGGGGCTGCGGGGCATTGTCTGGGCGGGTATTCTCGCCGGCGTCATTCTGCTGGGCATGGGGTTTGGCCGGCTGGGTCGTCTGATTAATTATGTCCCTTATCCGGTGACCACCGGCTTTACCGCCGGGATCGCCGTGGTGCTGGCCGTTCTGTCGCTCAATGACTTCATGGGCCTCGGCATTGATCACCTTGACGGCGAATTCGTTGAAAAACTGATGTTGATCGGTTCTCATCTGTCGGGAATGCAGCCGGCGACGTTGGCGGTGGGCCTCGTCACCCTGCTGCTGATGTTCACCGCCCAGCGGATCATCCGGGTTGTGCCGAGCGCGATCATCGCCATTCTCGCCGGGACGCTGCTGGCGCTGCTGCTGTCGGGGATGGGCTATGAAGTGGCGACCATCGGCAGCCAGTTCAGCTTCATGACCGCCGGCGGCGAGGTCCGGGCCGGCATTCCGCCCTATCCGCCGCTGTTCAGTTGGCCGACCTTCGCCGAGGGCGGCCTGTTCACCATTCCGTCGCTGGCGGAATTTCGCAGCCTGCTGTTTCCGGCTGTCGCCATCGCCATTCTGGCGGCGATCGAATCCCTTTTGTCGGCGACGGTGGCCGACAGCATGGCCGGCACCAGACACGACCCCAATGCGGAACTGAACGGGATCGGGATCGGCAATATCCTGTCGGCGCTGGCGGCCGGCATTCCGGCGACCGGCGCCATCGCGCGGACGGCGACCGCGGTCAACAACGGGGCGCGGACGCCGCTGGCTTCCAGCATTCATGCCCTGCTGATCATGATCTATGTGCTGCTGCTTGCCCCCTATATCGGCTATATCCCGATGGCGGCGCTGGCGGCGCTGCTGATTCATACCGCCTATCGCATGTCCCATTTCCGGCAGTTCGTCCGCACGCTGCAGATCGCCCCGCGCAGCGACGTCATCGTGCTGCTGGTCTGTTTCACCCTGACGGTGTTTATTGATATGGTCGCCGGTGTCGGGGTTGGCATGATCTGTGCGACCCTGCTGCTGATCAAGCGGGTCACCGAACTGACCAGTATTGAAGTGGAAGGCAGCGCCAATGCCGGGGATGAGAAGGCGGGCGAATATGAGGACCCGGCGGCGGCATCGCGCAACCTGCCCCGGGGGACCATGCTGTATCGTATTCGCGGGCCGCTGTTTTTCGGCACCATTGAAAGGGCGTTCGACCGTTATCAGTTCACCCATGACTTCATGGACTATCTGCTGCTGGACATCCGCGATGTGCCCTTTATCGACATGACCGGCCTGGTGGCGCTGAAATCAATGCTCGGCGCCATCGCCCATGAAAAACGCGCCGTGGCGATCATCTGCGCCAGTCCGGCGGTGAAAGAAAAAATCCGCCGGAAAATCAGGGGTCACGAAATGGAGCAATATATCACCTTTCAGGACAGCCCCGAGGCGGCCCTGGGGGCAGCAGCAACCGAGGCGCAATAACGACGGCGGGCGTTGGCGGGGAAATTGCGCCGGGCTTTACGGCGATCAAGGATCGCAGGGACACCCGCGTCCCCGATGACATCGCCGTGGCCGGCGCTGGAATATGGAACAGGATCAGTTTTATCCTGTCCCGGTTCCTGTGGCGACGTCATCCGGCAAGTCAGGAATTCTTCAAGGGATGTCCTGTCCATCATAAGCGCCGCGGGGCAGATCATGGGCGATGCCCTTATGACAATCAATACAGGTCATGTCCTTATCCAGCCCTTTCTGGTGGTTCTTGGACGCCCTGGTGGCTTGCAGGGTAAAGTCCATCGAGTTAAATTCATGGCAGTTGCGGCATTCCCGTGAATCTGATTCCTTCATGGTCTTCCAGACGGCTTGCGCCATTTGTAGACGTTTGGCGTCAAATTTTTCCGGGGTGTCAATCGTGCCCAGGGCTTTATGCACCAGTTCATTACTGGCTTTGATTTTCCGCACCACTTTGTGCAGCCAGGGTTTCGGCACATGGCAATCCGGGCATGTGGCCCTCACCCCCGAACTATTGGTGTAATGTTCTGTTTGCTGGTATTCCGCATAGACATTATCCTTCATTTCGTGGCAACTGATACAGAATTCCTCGGTATTTGTCATTTCCATAGCGGTATTAAACCCGCCCCAGAAGATAATCCCGGCAATAAATCCTGCCGCCAACAGAGTAAGCAGGGAATATTTGGCGCTTGGCCGGCGGAGAAACCGCCAGCATTTCCTTACAACGCCACCGGTTTTTAATGTGTTGTCATCACTCATGGGTAGACCCCTAACCTTTCATCTTGTTCCACGTCACTCTTTTTCGACTTCAAGAGCGGATTTAAAGTTATTTTCGATCAGTTCCTTCGCATTGGCTTGAGGGACGTGACACTGATTACAGTTCCACCTCTCCCGCGAGACATGGTCCAGTCTGATGTTGTTGCGATCCACATAGTGGGTTTCGGAAATCTTTGGCGCCTCGTATTCCACATTCTTCGGCCAGTCATGGCAGGCGATGCACTGGTTCACCCTCAGGTCAATTTGATAGCCCGAAACCTTATGGGGAACCAGGGGGGGTTGCTGACGATAGGCGCGCTCAAAACGTCCGCTGTTATCCAGTTTGGGCACTGCAGGCGCCTTGTTTTTTTCATCAATCGCCGTAGCGCCGCGCAGAGATTCGGTTTTTTGATCGTCGTCGGAAAGGGCGGATTGCAAAGGCATCATGAATAAAGCCACAGCCATCCCCAATACCGCAGTTTTGAATTTTACTTTCATCGCATTGCTCCTTAATTAATGTAGGGAAAGGAATAGAGTTTTCCCAAAATCCACTGTTCATGCCGCCTCGGAAGGCGCGTTGGTTTTCTGATCTCCTCCGGGGTCGTCTGAAGGAATCAGCCTGTTCTTTTCTGTCGCCTCATCTCCTCCTCGGGCGGCAAATCGAAATACATTTACGCTACACACATCAATGCATCGCCCACAATTACTGCAATCAATGGATGATACAACGGGGGATGTTCCCTTGCCCGCCCGGTCAAGGGCCGGTGTGATCACGTGAGGTTCAGGACATACGGAAAAACAATCCATACAGTCATCACAGCGTTCCCTGTGCCGGGCGCTAATGTTAAGCAGTCTTTTCTGTCCCAGGATCCCATAGAAGGCCCCAACCGGACAAACATGTCCGCACCAGCCTCTTCGGCTGACGAAAAGGTCGAACAGGAATACCGCCGCCACGACCAGCCAGGCCAGTCCCATTGTGAAGATAACACCCCGATGGAGCATGGAGACCGGGTTCACCACTTCCCATGCGACCGTAGCTGTCACGGCGGACACCGCCAGGGCCATGGCCATGATCCAGTACCGCAGATTCCGCTTTGGCCGCCACCCTTTGCCAATATTCAGCTTGAGGCGGGCGTGATGAGCGGCGTCCGTTATTAAATTCACCGGGCAAACCCAGGAACAATAGACCCTGCCGCCCACGATGGCGTAAAAAAGGATCACTATTGCAGCCCCGATCAAGACCTGGGTTTCCAAAATATGACCGGCGACAAAGGACTGTAACGCGACGAACGGATCGGTCAGGGGCAAGACGTCCAAAGTCATGCTGGAGTTCAGATTCCCCTCGACAATCCAGATGCCTGCGACCGGTCCCAGCAGGAACAGCCCCAAAATGCCGACTTGAGACAAGCGCCGCAGGATTAACCAGAAATGAGCTTTGAACCAGCCTTTGGTCTGGATGGCCTTGCGCCCGGGATGCTTAATGCTCATTGCGCCCCCTCCGGAACTCTGTCTGGCAAGTCGATTACATCCGGCACCAGCGGCGCCCCCCTGTCGGCTTTTTCTTCCCAGCCCAGACGATAATGATGGTCTTTTCTGCCCACGGCCAGATCACGGGGCAGCACGCGAATCGCCGTTTCGTCCAACACGCAGGATTTTTCGCATTTGCCGCATCCCGTGCAATAATCGGAATGGACAACCGGAATGAATTTCGCATGGGATCCGGTTCGCTGGTTAGGCACCATATCCAGGGTAATGGCCTTGTCTATGGCCGGGCACACCCGGTAACAGACATCACAGCGCAATCCCAGATAATTCAAACAGGTTTCATGACCAATCAGGGTCGCAACCCCCATGCGGGCGTCATCAATATTGGAAAGCCCCTTGTCCAGGGCGCCGGTCGGGCAGGCGTCGACGCAGGGAATATCCTCACACATTTCACAGGCGATTTCCCGCGCTTTGAAATAAGGTGTTCCTATTTTGACCGGATCACCGAATTTCGCCAGTTTCAACGTATCATAAGGGCAGGATCTGACACATAAACCGCACCCAACACAGGCGCTCAGAAAGTCATCCTCATGCAAGGCGCCGGGCGGGCGCAAAAAAGTCGCAGGCTTCGCCCGGCTCGTATTGGTCAACATGGCCAATGACAATCCACATACCGCCACGCCGCCCGCTGTTTTTGCGGTATCAGTCAGAAACCGCCGGCGATTTGGGTGATAGGATTTTTGCTGTGTATCATTCATTGTTCAACTTCCGCCTCTACGGTGGAAGGCCAGGGCCCTCCACCGTAAAATACGCGTTATGCGCGTTCAACTTTACAGGCGCATTTCTTGAAATCGGTTTCTTTCGAAATCGGGCAAGTGGCGTCCAATGTGAGCTTGTTGGTCAACTGGCTCGCATCAAACCATGGCATGAAGACGGCGCCTTTGGGCGGTTTGTTCCGGCCTCGTGTTTCCACAGTGGATTCCACAACGCCGCGGCGGGTCATCAATTTGATCGCCTGTCCGCGCCGCAGACCGCGTTCACGGGCGTCTTCCGGATGCATGAAGACAACAGCATTCGGGAAGGCGCGATGAAGTTCCGGCACGCGGCGCGTCATGGAGCCTGAATGCCAATGCTCCAGCACACGGCCCGTGATCAGCCAGAGGTTATATTCATCATCAGGAATCTCCGCCGGATCTTCATAGGGGGCGAAAATGATGTTGGCCCGACCGTCTTTCTTGCCATAAAACTCGATGTCCTTGCCTTTCTTGACATAGGGATCATAGCCTTCCCGGAACCGCCACAGGGTTTCTTTGCCACCGACCACAGGCCACCGTAATCCGCGGGACTGATGATAGGCTTCAAAGGACGCCAGATCATGTTTGCGGCCGCGGCCGAAACTCGCATATTCTTCGAACAATCCCTTTTGAGCATAGAAGCCGAATTCTTCGGATTCGTGGTTGTCATGGCCTTTTTGCAGCTGGCTGTTGGGAAATTTATCCACCTGGCCGTTTTTGAACAGAATGTCAAACAGGCTCTTACCCCTGTATTCCGGCATTTGGGCGATCAGTTCTTCCGTCCAGACGTCCTCCACCTTGAAGCGTTTGGAGAATTCCATTAACTGCCACAGGTCGGATTTGGCCTCCCCCGGCGCGGGCACCTGCTCACGCCAGAATTGGGTGCGGCGTTCCGCATTACCATATGCGCCTTCTTTCTCCACCCACATGGCGGTTGGCAGAATAAGGTCAGCGGCGGTGGCCGTCACGGTCGGATAGGGATCGGATACCACGATGAAATTATCCGGATTCCGATAACCGGGGTAGGTTTCCTCATTCATATTGGGCGCAGCCTGCATATTGTTGTTGCACATGACCCAATAGGCATTGAGCTTGCCATCTTTCAGCATCCGGTTCTGTAACACGGCATGGTAGCCGGGTTTGCCGGGGATAGTGCCCTTTGGCAGTTTCCAGATTTGCTCGGCTATATCGCGATGACCTTCGTTCATTACGACCATGTCGGCCGGCAGACGATGCGCGAAAGTTCCCACCTCGCGGGCGGTGCCGCAAGCAGAAGGTTGTCCCGTCAGGGAGAAAGGACCATTGCCGGGTTCGGAAATCTTGCCCGTCAGCAAATGTACATTATACATCAAGCCGTTGACCCATGTTCCGCGGCTATGCTGATTGAAGCCCATCGTCCAGAGCGAGGTGATTTTTTTCTTCGGATCAGCATAGAGCTTGGCCAGCCGCTCCAGTTTCTCGACCGGAACGCCGGAAATTTCACTGGCCTTTTCAACGGTATATTCGGACACGGCCCTGGCGTATTCATCAAAAGTTATTTTACTGAGCTTGCCGTGGTTGCCTTTATGGGACGGATTGGCCGCGGCCTGTTCCCTTGGATCGTTTGGTCGCAGACCATAGCCAATGTCGGTTGCTGTCTTGGTGATATTGACATGCTTCTGCACAAAGTCCTTGTTCACCGCCCCATTCTGAATGATATAGTTGGCGATATAATTCAAAATCGCCAAATCAGTCTGCGGTTTAAAAACAAGGGAGTTATCGGAGAGCTCGAAACAGCGATGCTCGAATGTGGACAGAACATGGACTTCACAACCGGGTTTGGTCAGACGGGTATTGGTCAGGCGTGACCATAAAATGGGATGCATTTCCGCCATGTTTGACCCCCATAGGACGAAGGCGTCGGCCTCCTCCAGGTCGTCATAACATCCCATGGGTTCATCAATGCCGAAGCCGCGGATGAATCCCGCCACGGCGGAGGCCATGCAATGCCGGGCGTTGGGGTCGATATTGTTGCTTCGGAAGCCCGCTTTCATCAATTTGGCCGCCGCATAGCCTTCCCAGACGGTCCATTGGCCAGAGCCAAACATGCCTACGGATTCTGGTCCCTTTTCCTTAAGGGCGGTTTTGAATTTGTCGGCCATGACATCGAATGCTTCATCCCAGCTTACGGGTGTAAATTCGCCTTCTTTGTCATATACGCCATTTGTTTTGCGCAGCAACGGCGTGGTGAGGCGGTCTTCACCATAGAGAATTTTCGACAGGAAATATCCCTTGATGCAGTTAAGACCCCGGTTCACGGGAGCATCCGGATCCCCCTGGGTTGCGACGACCCGCCCGGCCTTGGTGCCAACCAATACGGAACATCCCGTTCCACAAAATCGACAGGGCGCTTTATCCCACCTTATTCCATCTGGCGATGCGGCCAAGGCCACCCCACCTTTCACAGATACCCCAGCTGCGGCGGCAGTTGCTGCAATGGCGCTGGTTTTTATAAAATCACGACGTGAATGTTTCATGGCTGAACTCCTGGGTTCCTGAGCTTGTTTCATGTTTCCAATGTTAAAATTAAATCACCAGACCGGATTGTTTTCTCGCTTCACTCTCGGGGCCGGCATCTTCGTATAATTCAAAATTGTGATAAACCAGACTTGCGGCTATCACGCCTTCCGTTCGATGAAGGGCAAGCATGGTGTCGCCGCCTTGCTCTTCTTCGACTGTGACGATCAGTCGATCGTTATCGGTTTGCAGATGAACTTCAATTCCACCTATTTCTTCAAAAGCCTTTTTTACCTGGGTTATTTTTTCAGGATTGACGCTGACCAGGACACCTGAAATATTTATTCTTGCAGCATTCATGATTGTGGATCCTTTTTGGGTTGGGTGAAATGCACCGCGTCTGCCGGACAAACCGTTCGGCATCCACCACATCCATCGCATATGTCTGTATCAATTAAAGGGACTGAACGTCCGTCCAGAACAAGCCTGAACCGGATGGCCTGCGCTTCGCAGTTTTCCGCGCACAGGCGACAGGCGACCCCTTTAAAGGAAAGGCATTTGGCGTCTATTTTAGCTTTATGCGTCCAGGCGGGGTTCAGTTCCCGGTTCAAGGCTTGGGAGGGGCAAACTGTTTCACACTCGCCGCAAAAGTCACAAGACCCATTCTTGAAACTGGCGACGGCGTGATCATGGTTTATGCTGAGCATTTCCTGAGGACAGGCCGTCACGCATTTCGCGCAACCGTCACAAAGACCAAAAAATACATCAGCTTGATGCGCCCAGGGAGGCAATATCGCGGAGCCGCAATTCGACTGGCGCCTAAATAACTCCCGTCTGGTTACTATCCCAACGGCATATCACTTACCCTCCTCAGAAAGCAAACTGTATCAACCGAAACAAATTGTATTATGGAAACGGTAGACCGGCTCAATTATTAGTAATTGATCCGGGTCAAGTTTTTGGAGCAAACAAATCTGGCAATAATATATTAAACCTATGAAAAATTGATTTGACTCAATTGTTCTGGTTTTTATTGGAATATGAAGCAGTTAAATTTATAATTGTGCAGAGCATTGATTTTCCGGTATTGCGGAAGCGTTTTTTGCCGGGTTGCTTCATACATCGGAATTTGCTCAATTCTGATGGCCCAAGTTTGAGGCCAATGTTACCCCGGTTCAGGAAAACTTTAAGAAATAAGGCCCGTCGTTTGAATGGCCACTTCCCTCTCAGATAAGTTTTTCCAAATATTTGACATATTATAGGCTATATATGTGATGATCAGTTGCGTGACTGATTTAATATAGGGTCAAGACAGCTCAAGAAAAACGGCGCCAAGCCGACAGAAGCTGTTTTCGTCGGGAACAACTAAAATATGAAAATTTATTCGACAAAGGGAATGTCCCCGCGCATGCGGCGGGAATATTGGAATGATGTGATTTGTGAAACCTTCACCGAACTGGTGACGGATGTTTGCGAACTGGATGAATTCAATGCCGAGCTTCGATCTCACGCCCTTGGCAATATGACCTATGCGAGGGTGGACACCACCAGTTCCAGGGTTTCCCACACCCACCACCACGCGTCAAAAACCCGCGAGAATGTGTTCCTGCTCCACCTGCAGTTAAAAAACAGCAGCCTGAACAGCCAGAGAGGAAACAACGTATTTCTTAAAGCTGGTGAATTTACCCTTGTCGACAGCACCACCCCCTATAGCGTCGAATTTAACGACCCTATCTCCATGGGGGTTATGCGCATTCCTTATCGTTCTCTGTCTCAAAAGGTGGCGAACCCGGAAGATATGGTGGGACATAAATTTTCCGGCGCCCGGGATGTCAGTGGCATGTTATCCCTTATGCTGCAGGGATTCTGGCAACAGAACAGCCTGACCGATGATGAAGTCGCCAATCGCCAAATGGCCGATAGCATTCTTGACCTGCTCGCGACATCCTATTTAAAGGATACCAAAAAAGCAATTTCCGCCGGTTCTGTACGCCGTGTACGGTTCATGCAAATCAGAAAATATATTGATTATAACCTGTCCGATCCGGAATTAAGCCCGACCAGGATCGCCGAAACCTTTAAAATAACCCCGCGTTATTTGCATCAGATATTCGCCGAATTCGGCAGCGGATCAGAAACGGTCGGCCAGTATATCCTCAACAAACGCCTGAAGGGTTGCGCCGGCCAATTTCGCAGCTCGGATATTTCTCACCTGAAAATCACCGACATCGCCTTTTCCTGGGGCTTTAACAGCATGACCCATTTCTCGCGCGTTTTTAAGGAAAAATTCGGCGCCTCCCCCCGTTTATATCGCCGTTTAAATCAATATATCTCCCTTTAACATCTGACAAGTTCCCTGTGAGATAAGTTTTTCATCGCTCTCGGTGGAGCAGGCCGCCCGACCCTATGCCACTGTGCAATGCGATTAAAAACGGGCTTCAGCCAGGACAAAAAAGCCCGAGCTTGCAATATATAGGGAGTATCCACCAGATGAATAAACAAATTTTTAATCCGTTAAAAACGGTCTCGCATCTCATTCTCGGCTCAAGCCTGCTGGCCACCGGTTTCGCCCCGAACGCCACGGCTGCCGATGTCGAAAACAGCATGACTTTGGAGGAAGTGGTCGTCACATCCCGGAAAATATCCGAAAGCCTGCAGGACGTGCCAATTGCCGTATCGGCATTCACGGCGGCTTCGATGCAGAACAAGGGGCTGAGCAATATTTCACAGATCGGAGATTACACCCCGAGCCTGATCATGGATTTTACCTCCGCCTTGACAGGCAGTTCCGCCTCCGCAACGACTTTTATCCGGGGCATCGGCCAGTCGGACTTTCTGTTGACCATTGACCCGGGCGTCGGGATTTATGTCGACGGCGTCTATGTGGCGCGTTCTGTGGGCGGCATTGTCGACCTGCTGAACCTTGAACGCGTTGAAGTGCTGAAAGGCCCTCAGGGAACATTGTTTGGCCGAAACACCATTGGTGGCGCAATCAATATCGTATCGGCCAAACCGGGAGAGGAATTCGCCCTGCAGGCGGAGGCCACCATTGGCAACTTTAACCGCCGTGACCTGAGGATGTCGGCTGATATACCTTTGATTCAGGATAAATTATATTCCTCATTGAGTTTTTCGATGAAAAACCGCGATGGCTATGCCGAAAGAATTCCCTTCACCGGCGCCCATGGCCCGGATATTTCCTACCCGCCGCAGGCCATCGGCCAAAATACGGAACTTGGTGACGAGAATACTGATACGGTTAAAGGGATTTTCCTGTTAAATGCCACGGAAGACCTGCAGGCAACATTGATTGTTGATGCGACCCGTTCCCGCGAACATTCGGCGGCGTCAAAACTCCTGAAGGCCTATCCGGGCGCGGCGCAACTTTCCGGTCTGTATAATGGCTGCATTGCCGGCGCGATTCCCCTGGCCGCCTGTGGGCCGGCTCATAATCTGAATGGGGATGGCGACCCCGACAATGACCGTACGCCCTATGACAATCGTTTTCTGACCGATGATCCTTACACGACATACGCCACGGGCCCCAATTTCTCTAATCTGGACCTGTTTGGCGTCAGTCTGACGCTCGACTATGCGCTGGCTGAGACCGTTGATTTGAAATCCATTACCGCTTACCGCAAATTGGATGCAGAGTTTGGTCGTGACGGTGATAATTCGCCGCTGACCATGGATCATACCTCAAACCTCTATGAGCATGAACAATTCACTCAGGAAATCCAGTTTACGGGGCTTGCCCTGGACGGTAAATTAAAATGGCTCGCCGGCCTGTATTATTTCGAAGAAAGCGGCCGCGATAATGTCTTCGTGCCTTTGGGGGGACTGCCGTTCCTGAATCTGGATGAACTGAATATTGTTGAGAATGTCAGCTATGCCGCCTTCAGCCAGGCCAGCTATAACATCACCGAAGACCTGAGCGTCACGGCCGGCCTGCGCTATACCAAGGAGAACAAGGATTACCGCCCGGTCCATAGGGATCTGGTGTCCGGCGTCCTGCTGGTGCCGGACGATGTGGCGGAGCTAGACATCACCGATACATCCCCCCGTTTCGGGGTCGAATACCGCTGGAACGAGAGTTTCTTCACCTATGCCTCCGTATCCAAGGGGTTTAAGTCAGGCGGCTTTACCGGCAGGACTGTCGACCCGCAACCTGCGGCGCGGCCCTTTAAACCAGAAAAGGTCTGGGCGTATGAAGTTGGCTTTAAATCCGACCTGGCGGATGGGCGCATACGCCTGAACGGGGCCGCTTATTACACCGATTACACCAACCTCCAGGTTGTCAATCAGGAAGGCATTACCCCGATTACCGTCAACGCCGGCAAGGCGGAAATCAAGGGCGGGGAAATAGAACTGCAGGCCCTGGTGACAGATGATCTGGTGCTGAATGTCGGCCTTTCCTATACCGATGCCAAATATAGTGAAATCACCGATCCTTTTGCCACCATTAATATCAACAGCAAGTTTGCCAATACGCCGGAGTTCTCCTCCACTGCCGGACTGGATTATACCCATGATCTCGAAGGCGGCGGATCCATCATGTTGCATGGCGACTGGAACTATAACAGCAAGATTTATAACAACGCAGAAAACACGCCCGAGTTGACTCAGCCGGCGGTGCATTTGTTCAACGCTTCCGTGACCTATTCCCATTCCAGTGAGCGTTGGCAACTTGCCTTTGGCGGCCGCAACCTGAGCGATGAAAGATATATCATATCCGGCTTTGATCAGCCGGGGGTCGGTTTTACCGAGGGCACCTATGCCCGCCCCCGGGAATGGTATCTGACACTTCGTCTGAGCTATTAAATTCAGGCGGCATGCTCCGGGCGGGTTCCCGCCCTGCCCGGGGCTCTTTTTCCTCCATTAACGCACCTGTGGAAGTAATATCATCATGAAGATAATGAGCAGATTTATCCTGATTGCGGCACTTTTTTCTATCGCAGCCTGTGACAAAAACACTCAAACGCCCCCCTCTGCGGGAGACGTAGACCAGCCCCGTATTATGAATGCGGATCAGGAGCCGCAAAACTGGCTGGCCCATGGCAGGACCTATGATGAGCAGCGCTACAGCCCGTTGAAAAAGATTACCCGGGATAACATCAAGGAACTGGGGCTTGCCTGGCATTATGATTTTGATACCCACAGGGGGCTGGAAGCGACGCCAATTGTTGTCGATGGCGTCATGTATGTCACCGGGTCCTGGAGTCGCGTTTATGCCTTTAAGGCAGTAAGTGGGGAATTATTATGGGAATTTGATCCGGAAGTACCGGGTGAATGGGCCGTCAATGCCTGTTGCGATGTGGTGAACCGCGGGGTCGCGGTATGGAAGGGCAAAGTCTATGCCGGAACCCTTGACGGGCGGCTGATTGCGCTGGACGCAGCGACCGGAAAGCCCGTCTGGGATGCGCTCACCATTGACAAGAGATACCCCTATTCCATTACCGGAGCGCCCCGGGTCATCAAAGATAAGGTTATCATCGGCAATGGTGGCGCCGAATTTGGCGTTCGGGGCTATGTCGGCGCCTATGATGCCGAAACGGGTGAGCAGCTCTGGCGGTTTTATACGGTGCCCGGCAATCCTGCCGAGGGATTTGAAAATGAAGTCATGGCGAAAGCGGCCGAAACCTGGACCGGCCAATGGTGGAAACTTGGCGGGGGCGGCACGGTATGGGACAGCATGGCGTACGACCCTGAACTGGACCTTCTCTATATTGGTACAGGTAATGGCTCACCGTGGAATCAGGCCATTCGCAGCCCACAAGGCGGTGATAACCTGTTTTTGTCCTCCATCGTCGCCCTCCGCCCCGACAGCGGTGAATATGTCTGGCATTATCAGACAACACCCGGTGAAATGTGGGACTATACCGCAACCCAACATATGATTTTGGCCGACATGGAGATTGAGGGCCGTCAGCGCAAGACCATTATGCAAGCGCCGAAGAATGGCTTCTTCTACGTTCTTGACCGGGAAACAGGCGAATTGATCTCGGCGAAAAATTTTGTTCCTGTCAATTGGGCGGATCATATCGATATGAAGACCGGACGCCCGGTGGAAAACCCAAATGCCCGCTATTTTACAAGCCCGTGGCTTGCGTTTCCCAATCCGCTGGGGGCCCATAACTGGCATCCGATGTCCTATAACCCGAACAGCGGGATTGTTTATATTCCGGCTCAGGAAGTTCCTTTTCTTTATGCGCCGGATAAGGATTTCAAATCAATCCGTCCCGGGATAAACCTGGGTATTGACATGGCCGCGGCGTCCATGCCCGACGATGAAGCCGCAAAAAAGCAGATCAAGGCGATGATCAAGGGTCATATTTCCGCCTGGGATCCGGTCAACCAGAAAGAACTGTGGCGCGTGCAGCATCCGGGACCGTGGAATGGCGGGCTGTTGAATACGGGCGGCAAGCTGTTGTTTCAGGGCAATGCCGCCGGATATTTCGTGGCCTATAATTCGGACAATGGTGAGAAATTATGGTCTTTCCCGGCGCAAACCGGGATTGTAGCGTCGCCCGTGACCTTTAGCGTCAATGGAGAGCAATATGTCACGATTTTGGCGGGATGGGGGGGCGTATTCCCTCTCCTCGCAGGGGAGGCGGCTCAAAAATCCGGTAAAGTCGTAAATAACAGCCGCATCCTGACCTTTAAGCTCGGTGGTAAGGATAAGTTACCGGACTGGAAGTATGTGGAGCCGGAACTGCCGGAACCGCCACAGGAAACCGCGCGTGAAAAACAGGTCTCCGATGGCAATGCGCTCTACCATCGGTATTGCAGCAGTTGCCATGGCGATACGGCGGTCAGCGCCGGGGTCTTGCCTGACCTGAGATACAGCCTGGCGCTTCAGGATGACATGTGGTTTAAGATAACCCTGGATGGGATCTTGAAAAGTAATGGAATGGTGTCCTTCAAAAATCAATTGGGTCGGGATGAGCTGGAAAATATTCGCCACTATGTCATTGCCCGCGCTCACCTGCTGAAGGCGACAACAACGGACGTTAAGTAATTTTATTATGGGTAAAAAAACTGTTCTGATAAAAGTTGCATTCTTGCCTCTGGTCAGTCACCTGATCGCCTTGGCGACAGCCGCCGACGATCAGGCGTCGCTGGAAGAAATCATCACCAGCCAGTCTCGTCATGAAAAGCCGCTTTCGGATCTCAGTGGCAATATAACCGCCGTCAGCGCCAGTGAATTGGACTTGGTGAAACCCACGCATTTTAATGAGTTGGCCGTCCGGCTGTCAGGGGTCAATCTCTCCCGAAACAGCGGTCAGGAATATCTGGCGGCGATACGCTCCCCGATATTTACCGGTTCGGGCGCCTGCGGCGCTTTTCTCATGGCCCAGGATAACATTCCGCTCCGGGCGGCCGGTTTTTGTAATGCCAACGAACTCTTCGAAGGGTTTACCGAACAGGCCGAACGGGTTGAGGTCGTCAAAGGCCCGGGGTCAGCCCTCTACGGCTCCAATGCGCTCCATGGCATGATCAATATCATTACGGCCAAAGCGGACACGGATGAGGGGAAGGCCAGCGTCGAAACCGGGGCGGATGATTTTATCCGCCTGAATTTTTCAAAGGGTTTTTCAGGGGAGAAGCAGGGGCTGCGGTTAAGCGCCAGCCTCACCCATGACGGCGGTTTTCGCGACCAGTCCGGTTACGACCAGCAGAAAATCAATTTACGTCATCGTTATCAGGGCGACGCCTGGGAGATTGAGTCAAGCCTGTATCTGACCAATCTGGATCAGGAAACTGCGGGTTACATCACCGGCCGGGATGCGTATCAGGACGCGGCGAAAATCAGGACCAACCCCAATCCGGAAGCTTTCCGCAAGGCCCGGTCATTGCGCTACTGGACGCAATTTTCGACTGCTCTGACCGAAAATGCGCAATGGCGGATCACCCCGTATATGCGCTTGCTGGAAATGGAGTTCCTGATGCATTTCCTGCCTGGCCAACCTCTGGAGGAAAACAGTCAGGCCAGCTTCGGGCTGCAAAACGGTTTTTACCTATACCCCGGTCATGACATTGAACTGGTCACAGGCTTTGATCTGGAATATACCCGCGGCGCATTAAAACAGACACAGGCCGCCCCAACGACAGGGTCGGCCTTTTTACAGGCGACCGTTCCGGCGGGCAAGCAATATGATTATGATGTCGACAGTT
The DNA here is from genome assembly GCA_048266545.1 of Paremcibacter sp. GTDB lineage: Bacteria > Pseudomonadota > Alphaproteobacteria > Sphingomonadales > Emcibacteraceae > Paremcibacter. The sequence goes on from JBLWZH010000006.1 coordinate 110,793, forward strand.
TCATGGCGGCGGCATTCCTTCAGGGCGATATGGCCCTTGGCGAGAAATTAAGCCTGCTGGCGGGGGCGCGCCTGGAATATATCCGCTATGATTATCGGAATAACATGTTATCCGGGCGAACCCGCGATGACGGAACAGCCTGCGGTTTCGGGGGCTGCCGCTACAGCCGGCCGGAAGACCGCCGGGACGATTTCACCGTCTTTTCCCCCAAAGTCGGTCTGTTGTATAAATATCACCAGAACCATCATCTCTACCTGAATCTGAGCCATGGCTTCAGGGCGCCGCAGGCCACCGAACTCTATCGACTGCAGCGCGAGCAGCAGGTCGCAGATCTGGACAAGGTCAGTCTTAAGAATGCCGAGATCGGCCTGCGGGGCGAAGGGACACGCTGGCGCTATGATATCGCCTTCTATGTTATGGATAAAACAAATTACATCTTCCGCGATTCATCCTATTTCAATGTTAACAATGGCGAGTCGGATCATATCGGGGCTGACCTCACCCTTGGCTTTGACGTTACGCAGCAGGTGTCTTTAAGCGGTAATGTCAGCTTTGCCCGGCATCGTTATAATTTTGATTATGTCAGCAACGGCATCAACCTAAAGGGTAGGGAGATTGACACCGCCCCCAATGAATTTGGCAGTTTACAGGTCACCTGGCGCCCGGCAAAAAACATTACAATGGAAATGGAATGGGTTCATATGGGACGTTATTTCCTCGACCCGGAAAACCTGTACCAATATGGCGGCCATGATTATTTCAATATGCGCGGCTTTGTTGATATTTCGGATCACATCAGGTTTTCCTTCCGCTTGATGAATCTGACCAATCGCAAATATGCCGAACGGGCTGATTACACGGTCTTTTCCGGCCCGCGATATTTCCCGGCCCGGCCGCGATCACTTTATCTCGGTGTAAGTGCAACTTTTTGATACTTAAGCCGGGTTACATTACATTTCACCGTTCGGTCACCATGGGTAATCCTAATGGCGAGACCTGCTTTTCATAATCTGGTTCCTAGGGTCTGTGGCTGCGTCCTATAAGTTCCTTTATTTCCGGTTTGCAGGATCCACAATTGCGCCCGGCATTCAGCAGGGTGCCTATATCCTCCACTGTCATGGCCGGTTTTTCTTCAAATGCCGTAAGAATAGCCTGTTGGCTGACGCCGTAACAGGCGCAAACAATGGGTCCTGCCATGGGAGACAAGTCATGTGATTGTCCTGACAGCAGGATCGGGCGGCTGTGGGGGGGCAAACTGTCTTTTTTAAATAATGATTCCAGCCAGCTTCTGTCCGGCAGCGCCCCCTTTGAGGTGGCGAACAGGCAGATATCCAACTTGTTGTCTGTGATTCTGGCAAGGCGCATTTGACCCGATGCCGGGTTGCTGAAACTAAGGGTGTCAGCATCGCCCTCCTGGGCCAGGAAGGGGGCGAGAAAAGGGTTGCTCTTTATTTCATCCGTGCCGGCAATCTCCAGAATATGGCAATTTTTCTGATAGCTGTAGCACCAGTAGTCCAAATGCTTGGGCGTGATTTTTTCCCGCGACAGCAAAAAGCCATGCCATCTGGGCGACCATTTTTCCAGGCGAACCGGGGTATGTTTCAGTTCGGGCTGGCCGGAGTGGGGATCGGCAGCCGGATTGACCAGACGTCCTGTCACGGCATTGGCCGCAAAGGCGTCTGTCCAGTGCAGGGGCATGAATATCTGCCTTATTTGCTGTTCAGTGGTAATGTGGACGCGCACCAGAGCGTCCCCCCAGCGGCTAGTTATTTTGACGAAACCTTTATTCACAAGTTTATAATTTTCCGCATCCTGAGGATGAATATTTATATAGGGTTCTTCCCGGTGGGCATTCAGCCGGGGGGATTTCCCGGTCCTTGTCATGGTATGCCATTGATCGCGAATACGGCCGCTATTGAGGATCAGGGGGTATGATATGTCGGGGCTGTTAACCGGATTCTGCGTGTGGACAGCGACAAAACGGGCGCGTTTGTCTTCGGTATAAAAATTACCTTGGTCAAAGAAGCGGCTTTTCCCCGTGGGATTCGCGGCATCTACCGGCCATTGAATAGGGAAAAGGTCATCATAACCGTTACTAAGACCCGAAAGGTCAAAGTCACGGGCGCCGTTGTTCTCGAAGGCTGAAAGGGTGGCATGTTCCGCGAAAATCTCATCGGGAGAGGTATAATCAAAATGCTCGGCAAATCCCATGCGCTTGGCGACGTTCGTTATGATCCACCAGTCGGGTCGCGCTTCTTTAGGGGCTTTTAAAAAGCGGCGTTGCCGGGATATGCGGCGTTCGCTGTTGGTCACCGTCCCGTCTTTTTCACCCCAGGCCAGGGCGGGCAGGGCGATATGGGCGTATTTCATCGTGTCTGTATTTTGCATGACATCAGAAACAATAACCAATTCACATTTTTCCAGGGCTTCACGGACATAATTCGCATCGGGCATGCTGACGGCCGGATTGGTCGCCATGATCCAGATGGCTTTGATCCGACCCTCGTGAACCGCGCGGAACATATCCACCGCTTTCAGACCGGGTTTTCTGGCGAGGTTATCCGTCTGCCAAAATCGGCTGACGCGATCATGTGACTTTTCCTCAAAATCCATATGGGCCGCCAGCATGTTTGCGAGACCCCCGACCTCACGACCGCCCATGGCGTTGGGTTGGCCGGTGATTGAAAAAGGCCCCGCGCCCGTCTTGCCGATACGTCCGGTAAGCAGGTGGCAATTGATAATGGCGTTGACCTTGTCCGTGCCCTGAGAAGATTGGTTGACGCCCTGGGAATAAACCGTGAGGACTTTCTCTGTATTGGCGAAAAGGTCAAAAAATGCGGCAAGGTTATCCTCGGAAAGGCCGCAACTTTGAGCAAGTGTCGCCATGTCGGGCGCGTCTTTTAGCGCTTCAGTCAAGGCTGCCTCCAATCCGGTGGTATGGTTGGTTACGAAGTCCGTGTCCGTGAGCCCCTCGTTTGCTAGATGGACCAGCAGGCCGTTGAATAACCTGACATCACTGCCGGGTTTTAGGGCCAGATGCAGATTGGCGCTGTCGCAGGTCGGCGTGCGCCTGGGGTCAATGACTACAAGCCGGGTTCCCCGGTTCTCTTGTGTGCTGATAAGGCGCTGAAACAGAATGGGGTGACACCAGGCCGCATTGGATCCCACCAGAACCACAAGATCAGCCTGATCCCAGTCTTCATAGCACCCGGGAACGGTGTCGCTGCCAAAGGCCCTTTTATGGCCGGCAACGGCGGAGGACATGCACAGACGGGAATTGGTGTCGATATTGGCGGACCCAATGAAACCTTTCATCAGCTTGTTGGCGACATAATAATCTTCGGTCAGCAACTGGCCGGAGACATAAAAGCCGATGGCGTCGGGACCATGCTGCTTTTTGATTTTGTTCAACCCTGATGCAACGACCTGGGAAGCGACGTTCCAACTGACTTTCTGGCCGTAAATCTCCGGGGTTAGAAGCCGGTCTTCCAGGCCGAGCGTTTCGGCCAGCGCGCCGCCTTTAGAGCATAGTTTGCCAAAGTTGGCCGGATGATCCGGGTCGCCTTTGACGGTGACCGCGCCGTCTTCCTGCGTGCGGGCGATGACGCCGCAACCGACGCCACAGTAAGGGCAGGTGGTTCGGGTTTCCTCAGTCATCAGTACCGGTGGCTTTTAGGTTAGCAGGTAACGCCATAAATACTTTATCTCCTTTTATTCGGGTGGGGATGACATGGCTGCATCCGTTGTCCGGGCCAAGCGCTTCACCGTTCTCCAGAGAAATATTCCAGTTGTGCAGTGGGCAGGAGACGCTTTTGCCATGGATGATGCCCTGGGACAGAGGGCCCCCTTTGTGGGGACATTTATCTTCAAGGGCAAAGACCGCGCCGGTCGCCGTTTTGAAAATAGCAATATCTGTCCCACCCGTTTTAACAACCCGGGAGCCGAGATAGGGAATGTCCTCCAATTGACCTACTTCAATCCAGTTCTGTGTCATGGTCTTATCCTACATCTGCGAGAGGTTTAAATTCATGGGCATGGACGTTGTTCTCTACCCGCTCAGCCCAGGGGTCTTCCTGGTTGTCCTTCTGGGAAAGATGGAAACGCGCCACCAGTCTTTTACGGTTCTCGGGATTGTCAACAATACGCTTTTTAATACTGTCCAGCCCGACGCGCTCCACCCACGGGGCCGTGCGTTCAAGGTAATGGCCCTCTTCGCGATAGAGCTGCATAAAGGCCGCGGCATATTCCTTGACTTCTTCATCCGTTGTGACCTTGCACAACAAGTCGCAGGCCCTGACATGCATGCCGCCGTTGCCGCCCACATGAAGTTCCCATCCGCTGTCCACGGCGACAACCCCGAAATCCTTGATGGTGGCTTCGGCGCAGTTTCTGGGACAGCCGCTGACCGCCATCTTAAATTTATGCGGGGTCCAGCTGCCCCAGGTCATCTTTTCCAACGCGACCCCCATGCCCATGGACATCTGGGTGCCGAAGCGGCACCATTCCTGACCGACGCAGGTTTTTACTGTCCGCAGGGATTTGCCGTAAGCATGGCCGGAGACCATGCCGGCTGCATTCAGGTCTGCCCAGACACCGGGCAGGTCTTCTTTTCGGATGCCCAGAAGGTCAATGCGCTGGCCGCCTGTAACCTTGACGGTGGGAATGTCGAATTTATCCGCCACGTCAGCGATCGCCCGCAGTTCTTTAGGATTTGTCAGGCCGCCCCACATGCGTGGCACGACGCTATAGGTGCCGTCCTTCTGGATATTGGCATGAACCCGTTCGTTGATATAGCGGGATTGGGAATCGTCCTTATATTCGCCGGGCCAGGCTGCAATCAGGTAGTAATTCAGGGCCGGCCGGCATTTGGAGCAGCCATTGGGCGTTTTCCAGTGCAGCATTTGCATTACTGCAGGAATTTCCTTTAAATTGTGCAGTTGAATGAGATGTCTTGCATCATCGTGCGTATGATCGGTGCAGCCGCACATGGGGGTGGCTGCCGGGGTCTCATAGTCCTCGCCAAGGGTCAGCGCCATGACCTGTTCCACCAGATGGGTACAGGAGCCACAGCTGGCGGACGCCTTGGTATGGGCGCGGACCTCATCGAGACTTGAGAGACCTTTCTCGCTGATAGCGGAGGTGATCGCGCCTTTTGATACGCCGTTACAGCCGCAAATCTCCGCCTCAAGAGGCAATGCTGTAACGGCCGCCAGGGGGTCCACGGCGGTGTCTCCCATGGCAAGAGATTGTCCAAATATCAGATGGTCACGTATGTCACCGATCCTATCCTTGTCCTTCAAAAGCTGGAAATACCACGGGCCATCGGTAACATCGCCGTATAATACAGTGCCGACAATACGATCGTCCTTGATGATCAATCGTTTATAGATACCTTGCCGGGCATCCCGAAGGACAATGTCTTCAGCCCCTTCGCCCCCACTGAAGTCACCGGCAGAAAATAGTTCTACCCCGGTTACTTTCAATTTTGTGCTGGTGACAGATCCTTTGTAATGGCTGTTATAACCCGCCATAAATCCTGCCAGCGCACGGCCCATCTCATACAATGGCGATACCAGGCCGTATACCTCGCCCCTGTGTTCCACACATTCACCGACGGCGAAAATATCGGGGTCAGATGTTTGAAGGTGATCATTGACAACAACGCCTCGATTACAGTCCAGACCTGCGTCCCTGGCCAAGGCTATGTTGGGACGAATGCCGACGGCCATGACAACAAGGTCTGCAGGGATTTCAGCGCCGTCGGATAATTTTACAGCCTGAACACGACCGTCACCAATGAGTTCTTTGGTGTTGGCTTCTGTCAAAATGCTGATGCCACGGCTTTCGAGGTCAGATTTCAGGAGATACCCCGCTGCTTCGTCAAGCTGTCGTTCCATTAAGGTATCGGCCAGATGGATGACCGTAACATTCATGCCGTTTCGTTTGAGGCCATAAGCGGCTTCCAACCCCAGAAGCCCGCCGCCGATCACGACGGCATTTTTATAGGTTTTTGATGCCTCAATCATGTCATCGACATCTTTTATATCCCGGAAGGTGACAATGCCGTCGAGATCCTTTCCCGGTACCGGTATGATAAAGGGATCTGAACCTGTCGCGATCCACAAGGTGTCGTAAGGTATGATCCGGTCATTGTCGCTCACAATCGTTTTGTTGGACCGATTGATGGCGATGACTTTCTCACCCGAAAACAGGGTGATGTCATTGTTGTCATACCAGGCTTGGTCATTGATGATGATGTCATCAAACGCCTGTTCCCCGGCAAGAACCGGTGACAGCATAATTCTGTTATAATTGACATGAGGTTCGGCGCCAAAAACAGTGATGTCATATTCTTTAGCAGCCAGTTGCAATAGCTCCTCCAGCGCTCTCATGCCAGCCATGCCGTTACCAATAATGACGAGTTTCTTTTTCATGATGATCTCACTTGCTGTTGGGAATGCAGCGTGTCGTTAGTGCTGGGATTTTCCTGTTATCAGGTGTTGTGCCCATTGTTAAACAACATTCTTCAGTATCATGACCTTCATATAAGCAAGCCTTATGCCAACCCGATTTTCCCCTTTGTTTTCAATAAAAATCACTTTCCCCAAGATAAATCTGGGTGCGGTTGCTCTAATTATTGTGCGGACGCTAACAATATTGCCTAATAATTAAGCGATTTTAATATCAGGCTAATTATTAGGCAATATTGCCGATTTGGCCAAAGGAAAAGGGCTGAAATCCTCAGGTTAAAGAAAGAAAAATCTGAAGCCCTAGTCTATCCCCAGATGGAAACTTTAAAAGAATTCAGGGAGTAACATAGAAAATGGATGGCATATGTTGCGGCGCAATATTTTTGGCATGTTCTTTGCTTGATCTATAGGGCAGACAGAATAAACCGGACTTTCCTGGTTTATGTTGATAAACATATGAAGGACTGTGTAATGTCAAAATCAACTTCCCGGAAAATAGATATTTTCTCCTTCAAGGGGAAAACCAGGATATTGCATCTGTCATGGATGGCGTTTTTTATCACATTTGTCGTCTGGTTCAACCATGCCCCGCTGATGGCGATCATTCGCGAGGATCTTGGGCTCAACAAGCAGCAGGTGACGGCGATATTGATATTGAATGTGGCCTTGACGATCCCGGCGCGGGTGATTATCGGCATGTTTGTCGATAAATTCGGGCCGCGGGCGGTTTATTCGTTCTTGTTGTTCATTTCCGGTTTTCTCTGTTTCTTTTTCGCGCTGGCCGACAGCTTTGAAACCATGGCGCTGGCGCGGTTTCTGATGGGCTTCGTCGGGGCGGGTTTTGTCATCGGCATTCGCCTGATCAGCGAATGGTTTCCGGCCCGCACGGTGGGGTTGGCCGAAGGAATTTATGGCGGCTGGGGCAATTTTGGGTCAGCTGCGGCGGCCCTGTCATTGCCGACTTTGGCCTTAATGTTCGGGGGCGACGACGGCTGGCGTTACGCCATCGGATTGACCGGTGTGATCGCAGTGATCTATTCCGCGGTCTTCTTCCTGACGGTGAGGAACACCCCCCGGGGGGCGACCTATTTCAAGCCCAATAAAGCAGGCGCCATGGAAATCTGCACGCCTCAGGATTTGGTGCTTTATATCATTATGAAAGCGCCGCTCTTTCTGGCCCTGGCGCTGTTGACCTGGAAGCTCGGGCCGCAAAATCTGAATATTCTCGGGGCCGCGGCGGAGATGTCCGTCTATGTCGCGCTGGTTGCGGTGTATCTGTATCAGGTTTACCATATCTTCAAGGTCAATGCAGAGGCTCTTGAATCCGGGGTGGATGAGCTTCACCGTTATAAATTCAAGCAGGTCGCGATCCTCAATCTGGCCTATCTGGTGACCTTTGGCTCTGAATTGGCCGTGGTGTCCATGCTGCCTTTATTTTTTATGGATGTTTTTGGTCTGTCGCCCGTCGCGGCGGGGATGGTCGCTTCCAGCTTCGCCTTCATGAATCTGGTTGCGCGGCCCAGCGGCGGATATTTCAGTGATAAATTCGGCCGCAAAAAGTCTTTGATGTTTCTGCTTGTCGGTTTGACGTTAGGCTATATTCTGATGTCCCAGATCACGTCGGATTGGTTTTTGCCGCTGGCTGTAGTAGCCTGTATGTGCTGTTCTTTCTTTGTCCAGGCGGGTGAAGGGGCGGTTTTCGCCACGGTGCCGCTGATTAAAAGACGCATGACGGGACAGATTGCAGGCATGGTCGGGGCGTACGGCAATGTGGGCGGGGTATGTTTCCTTATGGTTCTGTCTTTTGTCTCGCCCCAGGTCTTTTTCCTGGTGATCGGCGGGGCCGCTATTGTCACTTTTCTGCTGGTCGCACTATTTATGGATGAGCCGGAAGGCGAGATCGCGGAAATTCTGCCCGACGGGACCATTGAGATGATCAAGGTCAGTTAGGATGAACTGATGACGGATATCACCATCGGCGCCTATTCCGACAAGGGCGTCAAAGAGGAGAATGAAGATTCCTACGGCGTCATGTTCCCGGAAAGAGAACAGGAGTTGACCAAGGGAATTGCAATAGCTCTTGCCGATGGAATGAGCGGAAGTCAGGCCGGTAAAGCGGCCAGTGAAACCTGTGTTAAATGCCTGCTGCAGGATTATTTCGCGACACCCGACAGCTGGAGTGTTAAAAAATCGGTTAGTAAAATTTTATTGGCGACAAATAGTTGGATGTTTGGCCAGGGGCAATCGGTTTATGGGTCTGACCTGGGCATGGTAAGTACGCTCAGCGCCATGATAATCAAGTCTGGAAGCGCTTATATTTTCCACATTGGCGACAGCCGTATCAGCCTTCTGCGGGATGATGCCGTTGAGCAACTCACAACAGATCACAGGTATGGTAAAAGCAATTATCTGGCCCGGGCTATGGGAACGGGTAAGACTCTCGAAATTGATTATCGGGTTATTGATGTGCAGGAAAATGATATTTTCATCCTGACCACGGATGGGGTTCATGAATTTATTCTAAATAGTGAAATGAAGCATTTGATTATACAGAATAAAGATGATCTGGATATCGCGGCTCAGTGTATCTGTGACAAGGCTTTGGATAATGGCGGTACTGATAATCTTACCTGTCAGATCATCAGTATGGATAACATATCCGACTTTCAGAAAACGCGGAGTTTGATCAATCGCGCCGGCCTGTCTTTCCCGCCGCCTCTTGAAATAGGAATGGTGCTGGAGGGGTATAGGGTGTTGCGGGAGCTGCATGCCAATGCGCGAAGTCAGGTCTACCTGGCCGAAGATATATCGACAGGGGACTTGGTGGGCCTGAAGACGCCGTCGGCTAATTTTGATGATGATGCCCGATATATGGAATTATTCCACCGGGAAGAATGGATTGGCGCCCAGGTTAAGTCGCCGCATATCTTGAAAATAATCCCGCCGAAGGCCAAGAGGCGATTTCTGTATTATGTTACGGAATATATTGAAGGGCAGACACTGCGGGAATGGATCGCTGATCATCCCGAGCCCGATATGGCTAAGGTGCGGGATATTCTTCGTCAACTGATACGGGGATTACGGTCCCTGCATCGCCTTGATATGGTGCATCAGGATTTGAAGCCTGAAAACATCATGATTGATCAGGCGGGAACCGTTAAAATAATTGATTTTGGGTCTGTTAAAGTGGCCAGTATAGCTGAGGGGGCGGATATGAACCGGCCTCAAATGCCCGCGGGCGCAGTTGAGTATACGGCGCCGGAGTATTTGCTTTATGGTGACGGTGATCATCTCTCCGACCTTTATGCGCTGGGGGTGGTTATCTATGAGATTCTGACTCATAGGCTGCCGTATGGGAAAGGTTTTTCTTCTATTCGCCTTGCGCGCCGGCTGGATTATATTCCGGCAACGATTGTTAATCCCGACATTCCGCCATGGATTGATGCGGTTCTGAAAAAAGCCGTTGAAAAAGATCCGCGCGAGAGATATCAGAGTTTTTCCCAGTTTGAACGGGATTTTACCCTGCCGCCTGCGATGCAGGGTAAAAAAGAATTCTCTCCACTTCTGGAAAGAAATCCGCTGTTATTCTGGCGCGGTCTGTGCTTTCTATTGGCCCTGGCGCTGGTGATTTCCCTGCTGGTGGATAAGAATTGAGTACGTCCTTGTTGATTATGTAAGTTGTGTGCTCCAATACCTCGGCTGACACGTAAAATTCAAGCTCTCATTTTCTCGCGCAGTATCTCATAGGGTGTTTTTCCTTTCAAGGCGGCATGTGGTCTTTGCAGGTTATAAAAGGCTTCCCACGCATCCAATTTGGCCCGTAAATCCACATCCCCCTTATAGTCGATGAATTGGTAAAATTCCTGCTTGTCAGTAAGGTGTGATCGTTCGACTTTGCCATTTAAGTTGGGGCTGGCGGGCTTGATATACACATGGATCATGCCCAGATCCTCCACATGCCAGTGAAACTTGGCCTGGAACTCGCTACCATAGCATATACGGAAGGAACGATTTGCCACCTGCTTCTGGAGGGAAGCCCTTAGGGCTGAGCGAAGGAATCAGGTGGCCATGACCGGCGTGCAAGCCTCTAGTAGTGCGCACCATTTAAATTGTTAAGTTATATCTTTGGGGGTTGCAGTGGGTTGTGATTAGTGATTCAATCAC
>JBLWZH010000007.1:0-110114 GCA_048266545.1 Paremcibacter sp.
TGAACGAACAATTGAGGGATTATGGAGGACCATAGCCAACCTGCTCGATGAATTTCCCCCAGACGAATGCCGGAATTATTTCGCTCATGCAGGATATAAATCTATTTGATATGATTTTGCTCTAGTGGACGGTGTTCTCGAATTTAATCCTGGAGCACGGCGGCGATTTCATCGACCATCCAGTCGATATTCTCCTTTTCGATCACCAGCGGCGGGGCGAGGCGGATCACATGTTCATGGGTTTCCTTGCACAACATGCCGCGTTCCATCAGCGCCTCGCAATAGGCGCGGGCGCCGCCGAGGGAATGATCCAGTTCAATGCCGACAAAAAGTCCCTTGCCGCGAATGTCGGCAATCTTGTTGGTTTTGATATTCTGCAGCTTGCGGATCAGGTAATCGCCCAGAAGGCGGGAGCGTTCCGCCAGATTTTCATCCTCAATCACTTCGAGCGCCGCCAGAGCGATCGCCGCCCCCAGCGGGTTGCCGCCAAAGGTGCTGCCGTGGATGCCGGGCGTGAAGACCTGCATGATCTCGTCGGAGGCGAGGATGGCCGAAACCGGATAGACGCCGCCGCTCAGCGCCTTGCCGACAATCAGAACGTCGGGCGTCGCGTTTTCTTCATGCTGGAAACAGAATAATTTGCCGGTCCGGCCGAGCCCGGTCTGAATTTCATCGAGGACAAACAGGACGTTATTCTGCTTGCAGATTTTACGCGCCCGGCTCAGATAGCCTTCCTCGGGGATGATGATGCCGGCTTCGCCCTGAATGGGCTCCATGATTACGGCGACGGTATTGGGGGTAATCGCCTGCTCCAGCGCCGCCAGGTCGTTATAGTCAACCAGGGTGAAGCCGGGGGTGAAGGGGCCGAAATTTTTCCGGTATTCGGTTTCGGAAGACATGCTGACGGTGGCGATGGTCCGGCCATGAAAATTATCGCGGACGACGATGATGTCCGCCTTGTCATCCTCGACGCCCTTGACCTCGTAGCCCCATTTGCGCACCGCCTTGATGGCGGTCTCCACGGCTTCGGCCCCGGTATTCATCGGCAGCGCCCGGTCCATTCTCGCCATCTGACACAGCTTTTGCAGGAACGGTCCCATCCGGTCATTGTGAAACGCCCGCGAGGTCAGGGTGATTTTCTGCGCCTGTTCGATCATGGCGTTGATGATTTTAGGGTGCCGGTGGCCCTGGTTGACCGCGGAATAGGCGCTCAGGCAATCAAGATATTTTTTGCCGTCCGTGTCCCAGACCCAGATGCCGTCGCCTTTTTCAAGGACAAGCGGCAGGGGATTGTAATTATGGGCGCTGCGCCGGTCGGTCTGTTCGATGATTTGTTGCTGGCTGGTCATGGATTTGCTTATTTCGCTTCTGATTTTTGTGGCGGAAAGATTTGCCGCCCGAAGAGGCTGGCCGTCAGTTCAATGGCGAGCTTGGCGGTACTGTTCCGCGAATCGAGGGCCGGGTTGATTTCCATAATATCCAGGGAGATCATCCGGCCGGAATCATGGATCATTTCCATGCACAGCTGGGCCTCGCGATAGGTCAGCCCGCCGGGAATGGTCGTGCCGACGCCCGGGGCGATGGTCGGGTCGAGGCTGTCGACATCAAAACTGACATGAATATAGGCGTCCTTGGCCTCGACATCCTGCAGGATCTGATGCATGGCTTCGCGCATGCCGATCTCGTCGATGCAGCGCATGTCATAGGTGATGACGCCGGCGTCCATCACCAGTTGTTTTTCGTGCGGGTCCACGGACCGGATGCCGACCTGATATATGTCGGAGGCTTCAACCATCGGAACCTTATGGCCGATGGCGAGCAGATCCTGCGGCCCGTGACCGGCGGCGATGGCGACGGGCATGCCGTGAATATTGCCGGAAGGGCTGGTCGCGGCGGTGTTGAAATCGGAATGGGCATCAACCCAGATGACACAGAGTTTTTTCTTCTGATCGGCGCAGTGACGGGCAATGGCGGCGATGGAGCCGATCGACATGGCGTGATCCCCGCCGAGCATGACCGGCAGGTTGCCTTCACTGATCTCGTTAAATACCGCTTCCTGGACATTCTTGCACCAAATGACATTTTCCTTCAGGTGCCGATAGCCTTTTACCGGCGGCTGTTCCGGATTCTTCGGCCCGTAAAGATTACCGGTATCCTTGATGGCATACCCGAGTTTCGCCAGTTCCTTTGCAATGCCGGCAACCCGCAGGGCTTCCGGTCCCATGGTGGCGCCCCGGTCGCCGGCGCCGATGTCACTGGGAATGCCGATCAGCGATATATTCTTGTTCATGAAATAAAATAACCCTATTTTACGGTGAATCTGTACCTTTCGAATAGTCTTGCATGGATTTGGGAAAATGAAATTTTTATTTTCAGAAAAGGTTCCGAATATTATTCGGACGGGTTGAAATTCACGGTATATTGTTTTAAATTATTGGAAAATAATAAGTTACAATAATAATACATCTTACGGAGCCACAACTGATGACCAAAAAAAGAGCCATCGACAAACTTGACCTGAAGATTCTTTCGATACTGCAAAACAACGCCCGCATGACCAATCATGACCTGTCCAGCAAGGTCAATCTGTCGCCAAGTTCCTGCCTGCAGCGGGTGCGGCGGCTGGAGGAGGAGGGTTATCTTGAATCCTATATGGCGATGATCAACCTGAACAAGATCTGCCGGACGGTGACGGTCTTGCTGACGGTCAGCCTGCATGATCACACCAATACCAATTTCAAGACTTTTGAGACGGTGATTAATGAATTTCCGGAAATCGTCGAATGTTATACGGTCAGCGGTAATTTTGATTATTTCCTGAGGGTGGTCTGTCCGGATATGGACCGCTATCTGGAACTGAATGACAAGCTGATCGAAAGCATGGAGGGCGTCGCCAACATCAGCAGCCATGTAGCGCTCGCCACCACCAAAAGCTTCAAGGGCTACGCGCTGGAAAGTCTGGTCGAATAATCCGCCGTTCCAGGGATGGCCTGATTTCACGGGGCGGGTCGGCGGCGCAGGCGGGTTGGCTGTTCATTCTGCTTGCAGAAGCGGGGAGCCGGTGTTAATTTCCCTTCCGAATATTCTCTTAAATAACGTCGGAAAAGCGTCCCGCATGATCCCGGGGCGCTGGCGAGACAGGAAAGACAGGAACGAAATGTCCGTAGATAAAGCGACGGTCGCGCGAATCGCGAATTTGGCCCGTATTGCGGTTAAGGAAGATGAACTGGAACCCCTGGTCGGGGAACTGAACAATATTCTGGACTGGATTGAACAATTATCGGAAGTCGATACCGACGGTGTCGCGCCGATGACCAGCGCGGTTGACGTCAGCCTGCCCTGGCGTGATGACAAGGTTACCGATGGCGGCTATCGGGACGAAATTCTGGCCAATGCGCCGCAGACCGAGCATGGGTTCTTCGCCGTGCCAAAAGTCATTGAATAGGGGGCGGAACTTATGACGGATTTAACGAAACTAACGCTTGCGGCGGCCCGTGACGGCCTGGCCAAAGGCGACTTTACCGCCCGCGAACTGACCGAACAGCATCTCGCCGCCATGGAAAAGGGCCGGGAACTGAACAGCTATATCGTGGAGACTGCCGATAAGGCGCTCGGGATGGCGGATCAGGCCGATGAACGCCTGCGGGCCGGCAACGCCACCGGCATGACCGGCATTCCGATCGCGGTCAAGGACCTGTTTTGCACCCGGGATGTCCACAGCTGTTCCGCCAGCCATATTCTCAACGGTTTCAGGCCGAAATATGAATCGACCGTGACCGCCAACCTGTGGCGGGACGGCGCGGTGATGCTCGGCAAGACCAACATGGATGAATTCGCCATGGGATCGTCCAATGAAACCAGCTATTACGGGCCGGTGAAAAATCCGTGGCGGGCGACCGCCGCCGACGGCGGCCTGATGAATCAGGACTATGTTCCGGGCGGTTCCTCGGGCGGGTCGGTGGCGGCGGTGGCCGCCGATATGGCCCTGGCGGCGACGGGCACCGACACCGGCGGTTCGATCCGCCAGCCGGCGGCCTTTACCGGGCTTGTCGGCCTGAAACCGACCTATGGCCGCTGTTCGCGCTGGGGCATGATCGCCTTCGCCTCGTCGCTCGATCAGGCCGGGCCGATCACCAAGACCGTGCGCGACGCGGCGATCATGATGGAAAGCATGGCCGGTTTCGACCGCAGGGACAGCACCTCCGTTGAACGCAATGTGCCCAATTACGAGCACGCCCTGACCGGCGATATTCGCGGCATGAAGATCGGCATTCCAAAAGAATATCGCATGGACGGCATGCCGGAGGAGATCGAAAAGCTCTGGCGGCAGGGCGTTGAGTGGATGAAAGCCGCCGGGGCCGAGATCATCGACATCAGCCTGCCGCACACCAAATACGCCCTGCCGACCTATTATATTGTCGCGCCGGCCGAGGCGTCGTCCAACCTGGCCCGCTATGACGGGGTTAAATACGGCCTTCGGGTCGAGGGGGACAGCCTTGAGGGCATGTATAAAAATACCCGCGCCGAGGGCTTTGGCGATGAGGTCAAGCGCCGGATTCTGATCGGGACCTATGTTTTGTCGGCCGGCTATTATGACGCCTATTACCTGAAGGCGCAGAAGCTGCGGACCCTGATCGCCGAGGACTTCGCCAGGGCCTATGGGCAGGTGGATGTGATCCTGACGCCAACCGCGCCGAGCGCCGCCTTCGCCCTTGGGGACAAAATGGATGATCCGATCGCCATGTATCTCAATGACGTCTTCACGGTGCCCGCCAGCCTCGCCGGACTGCCGGCGGTGTCAATTCCGGCCGGCCTGAGCAGTGACGGCCTGCCGCTGGGCTTGCAGATTATCGGCCGGGCCTTTGACGAGGAAACCGTGCTCAGGGCCGCTCAGGTGCTGGAGCATGCGGCCGATTTCACGGCGAAACCCAAAGTCTGGTGGGGAGCAAAATAATGACGGAAAATATAAAACCCAAATATATTCAGGGGGCCACCGGCGATTGGGAAGTGGTCATCGGGCTCGAGATTCACGCCCAGGTGATTTCGGAATCAAAACTGTTTTCCGGCGCCGCGACAAAATATGGCGCCGAGCCCAATACCCAGGTCAGTTTCGTCTGCAGCGCCATGCCCGGCATGTTGCCGGTGATCAATGAGGAATGCGTGCGTCAGGCAGTCCGGACCGGGCTCGCCATGGGCTGCAGGATCAATCTGCGCTCCGTATTCGACCGCAAGAATTATTTCTACGCCGATCTGCCCCAGGGCTATCAGATTTCCCAGTTTAAGGACCCGATCGTCGGCGAAGGGGAGGTGATTGTCGATCTTGAGGATGGCTCGACGAAAACCATCGGGGTTGAACGGCTGCATCTGGAACAGGATGCCGGGAAATCCATGCATGACCAGCATCCGAGCCAGACCTATGTCGATTTGAACCGCTCGGGGGTCGCGCTGATGGAAATCGTTTCCAAGCCGGATATGCGCAGCGCCGAGGAAGCCGGGGCTTACTTTCGCAAGATCCGCACTTTGGTGCGTTATGCGGGGACCTGTGACGGCAATATGGAGCAGGGGTCGATGCGGGCCGACGTCAATGTCTCCGTCCGCCGGCCGGGCGAAGAGTTGGGCACCCGGACAGAAACCAAGAATGTCAATTCGATCCGCTTCATGATGCAGGTGATTGATTTTGAAACCCGGCGCCAGATTGACATATTGGAAGACGGCGGCGAAGTCGTTCAGGAAACCCGCCAGTTTGACCCGGCGAGCGGCACGACAAGCGCCCTGCGGTCCAAGGAAGAGGCTCATGACTACCGCTATTTTCCGGATCCTGATCTGCTGCCGCTGGAATTCAGCCAGGCGTTTGTCGATGATCTGGCGAAGGGGCTTCCCGAACTGCCGGACGCCAAAAAGAAGCGGCTGATTTCAGAATTGGGCGTCTCGGAATATAATGCCGGGGTTCTGGTCGCTGAAAAGGAAAACGCCGATTATTTCGAAGATCTGCTGGCCGAACTGGTCAAAAAGACCGGCAAGAAAAAAAGTGAACTGGCGACCCAGGCCGCCAACTGGGTGATTGTCGACCTGTTCGGCGCCTTGAAAAGGGCTGGCAAGTCGATCAGCAACAGCCCGGTATCGACGCAACATGGCGCGGAGCTGCTGGGCCTGCAGATTGACGGCACGATTTCCGGCCGCATCGCCAAGGATGTGTTTGAACTGATGCTGGAAACGGGCCAGAGTCCGGAACAGATCGTCGCGGAGAAGGGCCTGAAACAGATGTCGGATACCGGGGCGATCGAAGCGGTCATCGATGAGGTCCTGGCCGATAACCAGGACAAGGTCGAACAATATCGCGGCGGCAAGGACAAGCTGTTCGGCTTTTTCGTCGGCCAGGTGATGAAAAAAACCCAAGGCAAGGCCAATCCGCAGATGGTCAATGAGCTGTTGCGGCCAAAACTCGACGGCTGACCTGCGGCAGGTTAAATTATCTCCAAGAAGGTCGGATTTCCGGACGGGATTTCCGGCCTTTTTCCATAGAGTTGCCATAATTAACCATATAATGTAATCTCTATAGCGCGAGACTCACATTATAGCTTGAATATGCAACTCATATGGTAGGGGAAAAACCATGACGATTACTGATCTAAAGAAAGTTCTTCTTGTCTCTTCTGTATCCGTTATTGCTGCTTTCGGGCTTTCAGCCTGTGGCGATGATGACAAAGGCAAGGCGCCTGCTGCAACCGAAGAATCAGCCGGCGAATCTGCTGGCGAGGCTTCTTCCGCCATGGATGACGCCGAAGAAGAAGCCGGCGAAATGATCGACGACGTCGAGGAAGAAGCCGGTGAAATGATGGATGAGGCCGAAGAAGATATTGAGCAAAAGGCCGATGAAGCCATGGACGAAGCCAAAAAGAAGGCCGAAGAACTGAAGAAAAAAATGCCGGACTGAGCGATATGCGCTCCCAGCTTTGGAAAAGGCGGGTCCTGGTAGGGGTCCGCTTTTTTTGAGTCGTGCGCAGGCTGCAAAAACCGTTTTGCTGTCATCCGCCGCGGCGCGGGCGGTTAGAGCAATATCCGACCAGATTGAATCATTCTGCCGGTTGTGGTTTGGTTCAAGATCGAGGTTTTTGGCGCGGGACGTACCGAACGTACGGCCAAGCCGATAACCGCCGGAATTGGGCCAAACCACACCGGCCCGGCGGGTTTCCGTCCAGCAGGCGCCCGCTGCGTCAAGCCGCTTGACCGATGCGCCGCATCGCGCTTCACGTCTTTCCTGCCGGATCACCGCGCTGGCCGAGAAACAGAAGCGGTTCAATCTGGTCGGATATTGCTCTAACCGATGCGGGCGGTTGATTTCGACGGCTCAGCCGGCGGCCGGACTGATGTCAGCATCATATGGTTAATTGCCTTGTTTTTCTTGTGTTAACATTTCTGCTTATTGGTATGTTTTATCAAGTAAAATCAATATTTTAAATCATTTTAATTCCCGTTAACCTAAAATTTACCCAAACTGATGCACCCTGTTGATCATACAGAAATCGCAAGGCCGTTAAGGCCGCACATAAATAGGGAATCTGGAGATATAAAATGGGACAAATTGATCATTCATATGTGGAAGACCGCATGATGCAGGCTGAGACCGGAACCGCAGAGGCGCTCTATGATCTTGGACTGCTCTATTCTCTGGGACAGGGCGTGGACCAGAATTATATCGAGGCCCACAAATGGTTTAACCTGGCGGCGATCAGAGGCATGAAGAGCGCCCAGATCGACCGGGCTGAAATCGCCGAGGAACTGTCCAATAATGACATCGCCCTGGCCCAGCGCATGGCGCGGGAATGGCTGGCGACTCATTAAGCGGCGGCGGGGCGCTCCTTCAGGGCAAGCGGTCAGAGTCATCCGGCGTCATCATGGCGCAAGAGAACCGGTTTGATAGACAGGATAAGGCTATAGCGTCGCTTGATTTTTTCGGATTGCTCCGGCTTTTTCCCGGCGGGATGTCGCCTCCGGCAGGGTTGTCTCATTTAAATGACGAATAAAATCTTTCTTTTGCCAAACAATTGTTGACGCGGGAATGGCTTTCCACTAAAAACGGCGGCGGAGAGGTGGCTGAGTGGTCGAAAGCGCTCCCCTGCTAAGGGAGTATACTGGCAACGGTATCGAGGGTTCGAATCCCTTCCTCTCCGCCATTTTCCCCCATATTTTCAATGATATACTTACCGAGTATCCTGTTCAGGCGATCTTTTCGATCTTTAACGCCGCCTCAATATGCTCCAGCAGGCGGATCGTCGTTTCGGATTCTGTCCGCAGTTCCTCATTCAGAACCTGTTGCAGGCTGCCGAGAAACAATTCATTGACGGAGTTGTTCAGGCCGCTGTCCTGCTGTTTCTGCAGCAGCCTGTTGAACCATCCGGCGATTTCGGTCGCCAGCGGCCAGCCAAAGGCGCCCGCCTGACTCTGGATCAGGTAGCAGGTTTGCATGGCCTCTGCTAAATTCTGCGAAGCCAAGGCGCTCGTCAGATTATGGACATGCTGTTTCAGGATGTCGCTATAGCCGGTGCTGGCCTGATCAACAATTTTTTGCGCCTGGATAAGCAATTGTCGCTGCCGGAACGTGAATTTATCTTCAGGCATCGGTTTGCGCTCTCCGGTGATCGCCGCCGCTTTTCTCTGACGCCGTATTTTCCGCTGCGGCGCCCCGTCGCTCCTGAATGCCGTCGGCTTTCCGGGTTCGCCGCCGTCGGTCCGGGCCCAGAAACTGTTCCGAGACGATGAACTCCCGGGGTTTGAACAGCGCATTGCCCAGCTTTTGCATGATTTGTTCCGGGGATACCGGCTTGGCGAGGATTTCGGTCACGCCGACGTCTCTCGCCTTGAGGAGGGTGTTAAGTCCCGTGTAGGCGGTACAGAGAATAACCGGGGTTTCCTGAATATTTTCAGCAACGGATTGGCGAATTTGTTCGACGAGCTCCAGGCCGCTGTTTTCCTGCAGCAGATTGTCGATAAAAACACAGTCATAACGGTATCTTTTCAGCAGGTTCAGGCCGTCTTTATTGGACGGGGTGATCTTTACCGAACTGACCTCAAAAGCCTCAAGGATGGATTTCATGATATTGGCGATATAAAGATCGCTGTCGACAAGAAGAATTTTTTTGTTCCTGAAGTTCATTTCAGCGGATTTTTTCCTGCGAACGCTATGCATTTTCTGTTGAGGCTTTTTGACTGTTCTGATTCAAAAATATGAGCGACGGGGATATATTAGCCGCAGACTATTAAGGAAAATTTAAAATCCGGCCTGGAGCGGGTGAAGGGAATCGAACCCTCGTCTAAAGCTTGGGAAGCTTTCGTTCTACCATTGAACTACACCCGCCGGGCCATGGCGTGACGCGTTAAGATAATTAGTCTGTTCCCGGGAAAATGGCAAGAGACTCCTTGCCCGGTCCGCAAATAATTTTCCGCGGCGGGATTATTGAATCTGTATATCGGCGGTCGCCCGACGGCCGAGGGCATCGATCAGGATGATTTCGGCAAAGCCCGGTCCTGGCGGCCGCCAGTGAATATTTTTTGACCAGCGGCCCGATTTTACCGGATCGCCATTGATGACCCAGGTGAAGGGCCGTTTGCCGCCTTCGGCCTCCAGCACCAGTTTCCGGCCTTCGCCGGGGCGTTCCAGCAACGAACCGGAAACCGGAAAAGTGATTTGCGGCGGGGCGCTATTGTGCACCCAGTTGCTTTTGCTGATCCGGCGATCAAACCGTTTCAGGGCCGGCGGCAGGTCATGATGGCGGGCTTCACGAAGATGCGCCGGCCGGGCCAGGTGGGCCCCCGGGGCGTCGGGCAGCCGGTCAAAGGCCTGAAACAGCAGCGGCGCCGCCGTGCTGGCGCCAAAATGGCCGGGATTGGGCGCGCCGTCGGGCCGGCCGATCCAGACGCCGACGGTGTAATCCCGGTTGTAACCAATCGCCCAGGCGTCCCGGAAACCGTATGAGGTGCCGGTTTTATAGGATATGTCGCGTCTTTCCGGCTGACGGCTTTCGTCGAGCATGCCGACCGGGGCCCGCACCCCGCGCAACATATCCGCCAGACGCCACCGGCTTTCGCGATTGAGCAGTGCTTGTTCCGGGGCAGGGGCGGCGCTCTGGTCCGACTGGCTCAGGGCGAGCGGCCGCAGGACGCCGTCATCGGCGAGGGCGGCATAGGCCCCGACCAGGCTTTGCAGGCTGGTGCCGACCCCGCCGAGGGCGATGGCGAGGCCCGGGCCGGATGCGGAGTCCGGCAGGCGCAGGTCGAGCCCGTGGCGGCGCATTTTTTCGATGAAGGATGTTGGGCCGAGCCGTTCGAGGGCGATCACCGCCGGCACGTTGAGTGACAGTTGCAGGGCGTCCCGCAGGGAAACGTCGCCGTAATGCCGGTCCCTGAAATTCTTCGGACTGTAAGCGCCGAAGGCGGTGGGCACGTCATTGATCCGGCTGTCGGGGTGCGCCATGCCCTGATCCATCGCCAGGCCGTAGATCAGCGGTTTCAGGGTCGAACCGGGGGAGCGGATCGCCGTCACCATGTCCACATAGCCGTCACTCTGAGCATCCTGAAAATCGGCCGCGCCGACATAGCCGATGACGCGGCGGCTTTTATTCTCGACAATCAGCAGCGCGGCCGAGGCGCCGGGGGCGCGACGGGCGACATATTGGCGGATATGACGTTCGCTCCAGCGTTGCAGGTCGGCCCGGATCCAGCTTTGTCGGGCCTTGACCTTTGCGGGTTGCGCCTGGGGAAGGTGATCAATGCGGGCTTTCAGACGATCGGCCAGATGAGGGGCGAACATGGGCAGGGTGGCGGCTGTCGCGGTAATATCTTCCCTGAGGGCGATGTCGATCACATCGGGGGCAAAGGCGCCGCCGCTCCGGACGCGGTGCAGGATCTTGTCGCGGGCGGCTTTGGCGCGTTCGGGGTGGCGGTCGGGGCGGGTGCGGCTTGGCGACTGGGGCAGGGCGACCAACAGGGCGGCTTCCCCGGCGGTCATATGATCCGGCGACCGGTTGAAATAGGTCAGCGCCGCGGCCCGAATCCCTTCCCGGTTGCCGCCAAAGGGCGCCAGCGTCAGGTAGATGGACAGAATCTCGTCCTTGGTGAATTTCTGTTCCAGTTGCAGGGCGCGGAACATTTCGATGATTTTGGCGGCGACCGTCCGCTCGCGGGGTTCGAGCAGCCTCGCCACCTGCATGGTCAGGGTCGAGCCGCCGGAGACGATCCTGCCGTTGGTCACAGCCTGGGTGATCGCCCGGACCATGGCCAGGGGATCAATGCCGATATGGCGATAAAAGCGCTTGTCCTCATAGGCGATCAGCATTTTCAGGTAATGGGGGTCAACCTGATCGGGCGTCACCGGCAGCCGCAGATAGCCATCCTCCGACAGGTAGATCCGCAGCGGTCGCCCCCGGTCATCAAGAATTTCTGTTGACAGATGCTGCGTCCGGCTCAGATCCAGCGGAAAGGCGATGGTCAGGACCAGATAAAGCAGGACGGGGCTGACCAGCGCCAGCGTCCCGCTGATCAAGCGGCTTCTCCATGTTCCTCTGGTCAATTTTCTGATGGGCCATTTCCGCATGACGATCATTTCCGGATGGTCACGCTTGCGCTCGCCCCCCGGGCGTGATATTGCGGCTTATACATATCCTCGACGAAAACGCCGGGCAGTTTATAGGTCCCCGGCGTCACCGCCCGCACGATATAGGAGGTGGCGAAAGTCCGGGAAGAGGACCCCAGATTGAGGGCCGCGATATAGCGGTCATCCCGGGCGGCCTCATAGAGGAAGGCGGATTTCCGCGGCAGGAATTTCAACCGGTCGCCGCCCTCAAATCCGCCAATCGCCGCATTTTCGATCTCAAAACCGGCGGGCAGGAGATCGACAATCAGCGCCTCATGATCAATGTTGTTTTCCGACCTCCCCTGTAAAACCACCACCAGCATGTCATTTTGTTTGATGTTGCCCAGGTCGGCCGCTTCCCCGTCAAGGGTATGGAAACTGCGGGTGATGTCAAAGCCTTGAGAGGCGGGCTTCAGCGGCTCTGACGGCACGGCGCGGATCGACCGGATCAGCCGCACCGGCGTTTTGCCGATATTTTTAACGTCAAATCCGGCCTCGATCGCCGGCGCTTTCAGGCTGTAGCGCAGCGGGGCGTTGCTGCGGGGCAGGGCTTTTTGGTTGACGGCGACCTGAAAGCCGTCACTGGCGGCCCGGCTCATGGCGTGACTGGCGAGCAGCAGCCAGGCCTGTTCCTGGGTGCTGAAGTATTTCCGCCGGTCAAATTCCCGGTCCAGCGCTTCGGCGATGCGCAACTGGCGGGTCTCGCCGGGGGCGGCCTCGGCGATCAGGGCGGCGAGGGCGGCGCCGTCCCGCAGGTCGGAGCCAAAGTCCTTGAACCAGCGCCCTTTCCGGCCGTCCGGCCGGTTTGTCGACAGGGCCCGCAGGAAGAATTCCTCGGAGATGTGGTTTTCACCAACCAGCTTCAGGGCGGCGGCGAGATGGCCGAGGCCGATCTTTGTTTCGATCTTGACCCCCAGGGTATCGGCGAAATAACGCACGTCGCTCGGGTTGATGTCGCCAATCCGCGCCAGGACATAATGGATATAGGCCATCACATGAGGGTCCGAGGTCGCGCGACGTCCGGCATAGGTCATCAGCCACCGCCGGGCATGATCATAGGCGGCGGCCGGGACCTCGATATCCCGTTCCCGGGCCCGGCTGAGGAACTCAAAGATATAGGCGGTCAGCCAAGGATGGGTTTGGCCGGTGGCGCGCCAGAGGGCGAAGGAGCCGTCATGTTTCTGCAGGTCGAGCAGATGGCGGATCGCCTTGTCGATGGTCCGGCGTATTGTCAGGGGATCATATTCCTTCTTCCAGCGGGCCGCCGCATCGCCGTAATAGAGCAGCGGCAGAACCCGCGATGCGGTCTGTTCGCCGCAGCCATAGGGATAAAGATACAGACTGTCGAGCAGGTCCGGAACGTTATAATCCGGCCGGTCGGTCAGGGTGACATTGGCGGAGAGGGCGCCGTCGAGCGCGCCGGCAATGTCCTCACGGGAGAGCGCCGCATGATCACCGCTGGCGAGATAGTTGACCGCGCGGCGGGTGACAAACGGCTGGGCCGGGCGCACCGCGATGTCCCACTGGCGGCGAACGTCGGGTAGGCCGTCGGTTTTAACCACCAGGGCGAGCCGGCTGTCGCCGAGTCTGTCGGCCTGAAGGGAAATAATCCTTTCAAGGCGCTGCCCGTCGGCGAGGGTGACGGACATTGCTGTCTCGCCGCTGACCGCCAGTCCGGCGTCATGTTCAAGCGCGATGGTGAAGCGCCTTTCCCGGCCGCTGAGGTTATGCAGGCTGAGGGTGGTTTCCGCCTGATCACCGGGGGCGAGGAACCGCGGCAGCAGCAGGTCGGCGACCACCGGATCGCGGACGATCAACTGCTGGTCGCCCTGTCCGACAATCTCCCGTCCATAGGCGACGGCCATCAACCGCAAACGGCCGTTGAAATCGGGCAGTTCCAGGGTGACTTCGCCCTTGCCATTCGCATCAAATTCAATATCCCGCTGGTAGAGCGCCACCGTTTTGACGGTCTTGGTCTGAACGCCGGCGACATTTTCATCAGCGGCCATATCGGCGGCTTCCCTGAGTTTTGCTTCCGTCGCCATCATGGCCATGTCCCCGCCGGTGCGCAATTGTCCGCGGACGCCTTCCACCGGCCGGATCAGGCGGCCGTAGAGATCGGCCAGTTCCATGCCGAGCCGCCGCCGGGACAGATAATGCGCCAGTGGGTCGGGGCTCTGGAAGTTCGTCAGGCCCAGAATCCCTTCGTCAACGGCGGCAAGGGTAAGGCGCATTTTCCGGTCGCCGACGGCGCTGTCCTTGAGCGTTATGGGAAGGGTTATGGTCTGCCGGGGCATGACGCTGTCGGGAACGTCAATTTTGATCGTAGCGCTGCGTCTTTCCCGGTCGATGCTGAACCAGGCGAGATTCATGGCGCGCACGGGCAGTTTCGAGACTTCGCCTGCCCCGGGCCGGAAGGCGGTAATCATCAGGTAGGCCCCCGGGCCCCAGTCGCGATCGGCCTTGACGGAAATTTCGCGGCCTTCGGCGGGCAGGGATATTTCACGGGTCAGGCGCAGCCGGTCATTGACGATCATTACCGTCGCCCGGCCGGAAAACGGCGCCTTGACAAAGGCCCTGATGACCTCGCCGTCATCGACGGCATTGTCTTTCAGCGATAGTTCCAGTTCATCGGGCACATTGGGCAGGGCGCCGCTCGACCACCAGCCGACATAATAGCGGCTGCTGGCGGCGGAGGCGCCGTGTTTGTCGAGGATATTGAGGCGATAGCGGCCGTCCTGCGTCCTGTGCTGAATATGGGCCATGCCCTCTGCGCCGGTTGTCACATCGCCGGTCTCAACCACCGTATCGGATATGTTGCGCCGGCTGTTCCACTGGTCGCCGGTGCGGTACCAGCTATAGTAATAATCTTCCCTGACCAGTTCATAAGCAACGGCGCGGCCGGCGACTGGTTTGCCGGAGCGGTCGAGGGCGATGACGTCAAAGGCCGCGTCCTCGCCGGCGCTCAGGCTGCCGGCAAAGGCGGGCTTCAGGCCCACTTCCACATCGCGGGGCCGCAGGGCGAGGGCCGTTTTGGCGTCGACCGGCCGACCGCTGACATCCATGACATAGGACTGGATATAGGCCAGCATGGGCTGGGTCGTATCGGGAATATCCTTCAGGTCGAGGGAGATAACGGACCGGCCCAGATCATCGGTGACGCCTTCCACCGGCGCCAGGGGCTTGCTGTAGAAATCTTCTTCAACCAGGCCGAAATGATAATCCTGATAGGCGTCATAGGGCCGGGGATTTCGGCGCAGCGTGATATGGGTTTCGGTTTTCAGACCGGCCGCCGGCGGGCCGTAAAGGAACGTGGCTTTCAGGCCGAGTTCGGCTTTTTTGGATGGTTCGAGCCATTTTTCACCGGTTGTCAGGCGGGCGCGAATGCGCTGGGGGACAAAATCCTCGACCTGGAAGGCGACATGACCGAGGGCCGCCGATGATTTGGTGAGAAAGGCCGTGACGGCGTAATGGCCGGGAAGGGCGGCGGCGGAAAGGGGAATTTCCAGGGCGTAACCGCCGAGATCATCGCCGGTGAGCGTCTTCTCAAGCAAAATGCCGCCGTCGGGCTTGCGCACCCTGAAAGTGAGGGGAAGGCTGCCGATCGCCCGGCTTTCCGGATCACGCAGCAGGGCGCTGAGTTTGATATTCTCCCCCGGCCGATAGACGCCGCGGTCCGTATAGAGGAAGGCGTCCTGCTTGCCCGGCGCCGGGCGTCCCGCGACGCCGCGTTCGCTGAGGTCGAGATAATTGTTGGCGAGCTTCAGGAAGTTGTAATCGTCAGCGCCGCCCTCGGCGGTGATCAGCACCGGTTCATCGCCGCCCTTGCCGCGGATCAGGTTATCGGGAAAATGGGCGATGCCGCGCCGGTCGCTGGTGGCGGCGCCGAGGATTTTATTGTTGCGGGCGATCAGATGGACCGTAACATTTTTCAGCGGTTCGGCCGAATTCAGGGAGCGGACCATGACATGCAGTCCGTCCTTGCCCTTAAAGGACATCAGGCCCATATCGGAAACCAGAAGCCACTGGCTGGCCTGATTTTGCTGCCGATACCGCCAGTCGTTCTCGCCTTCTTTCTTCGGTTCGCGGGCGATCAGGACATAGACGCCATTTTCCTTTTTCGTCATCATATCGCTTATGGGCAGCAGGGTTTTGATCTCCCGGTTCCGCTCCCCGGCGATGTCGATTTCCCCCTGCCAGACCAGGGCGCCGCTCTGCTGCCGGATGGCGTTGGCTTCATAACTGTTGAGATTTTGAAAAAGATTGTTTTGCGCGCCGTGAACCAGATTCCGGTCATGGATCAGATAAAGCTCCAGCTTCAGTTTTTCGACGTTGACCGTTGTCAGGGGCGCCAGATTGTCTTTGGTGCGGCTGATGACATAGCCCGCCTTGTCAAAAGAGGCGCGGCTTTGCCGGTCATGGATGGTGAAGCTGCGCCGCGTTCCCTGGTCAAGCAGGGTGTTGTTGGCCCCCTTCAGGCCCGGTTTGACCTCAACCTCATAGGTCGCGCCATACTCAAGGCCGTTGAGGCAGATCCGGTCGCCGCTGAGGCTGACGTCAATGTCGGCAAGGGGCCGGTTTTTCCGGCTGACGGCGACATAATCCTCCGCATGCTGGCCGGGTTTCAGCTTTTTGCTGAAGACGATGCAGGCGTTGGGCGCGACCTGCTCCACATTGAGCGCTATGTCGCGGACGGTGAGGAAGAAACGTTCGCGGATCACTTTCAACCGTCTTTTCGTCTCCTCATTGTCGTTGAGACGCAGGCTCAGGGCGAGTAGATTGAATCCTTGCCGCAACTCGCCCTGTTCCACATAGGATTCGCCCATCAGCCGCAGGGCGTCGGCCTGTTGCGGCCGGCCCGCGCCGCGCCGGTAGGCCATATAGGCCGCTGTCGCCGCATCCTGCAATCTGCCCTGATTGAGATAGTGACCGGCCAGGTTAAGCCACAGCGGCGCCCGTTTCGGAGTCTTCGCAAGGGTCAATTCACGGTAATAGTAACGCTGGAACTGTTTGCTGCTTTCGGGCAGGAACAGATCCTTGAGCAGATCGTCGATGTCGCTGTTATCCTGATCGCGTTTCAGCTTTTCCGCCCGCGCCGCCAGAAGCTTGAATTTCCGCAGCATTATATCGCCGTCCGCCGTCAGGTCGGGGACCTGGTAATCCTTGTCGATTTCCGGCGGCGTGACATATTGCGCCGCATCGGCGTAAAGGGGCGTGAAAATCAACAGAATGAAAAGGCTTCTCAGCATTTTGGACATTTTGGCTCC
The DNA here is from genome assembly GCA_048266545.1 of Paremcibacter sp. Taxonomy (GTDB): domain Bacteria; phylum Pseudomonadota; class Alphaproteobacteria; order Sphingomonadales; family Emcibacteraceae; genus Paremcibacter. The sequence goes on from JBLWZH010000007.1 coordinate 16,897, forward strand.
CCGGCAGGAAAAAATGAAATTTGGTGAAGTGAGGGTATAGTATAACGGCCTTATTGGTCAAAATAAGACGTTGGTTTGACGGAATTATGAATTATGAGCCGGAATAGAGGCGGTCCGGATCTATTTCAACATCGCTGATGATGTCAATGCCGTCCGCGGTGACCTCGTGAAAGAAACAGTTGCGCCGCCCGGTGTGGCAGGCGACCCCCTTTTGATCAACGAGCAAAAGCACGGCATCCCGGTCGCAGTCATAGCGGAAGGCCTTCAGGGATTGCATCTGGCCCGACCTTTCGCCCTTGCGCCACAGGGCGCCGCGTGACCGGGACCAGTAACAGACAATGCCGCTGGTCAGCGTTTCCCGGATGGAATCCGCATTCATCCAGGCCATCATCAGGATTTCGCCCGTGTCCTGCTGCTGGGCGATGGCCGGAATCAGGCCGTTCTCGGTGAAGGTTAAATTTTGCAGGGTTTCGGCGATTATGGCGTCGGGAATCGGCTTAAAAGTCTGGTTTTTCATGGCATCTGGCTCACGGGGCTTGTAAAATTCTGCAATTCAGGTCAATATTATGTTCAAGAGGGAAGCTATAACATATCAAGAAAAAGGCAAAATGGTAATATCTATACACGCCCATAACCATGATAAATGCATAGAGGATGCGTTGGGCGCCGCCCGGGAGATATGCGAATCCCGTGATACGCGCTTTACGCCGCTGCGCAGAAAGGTTCTTGAACTGGTCTGGACCGGTCACCGGCCGGTGACCGCCTATGAACTGCTTGATATGCTCAGCCATGACGGCAAGAAACGGGTGGCGCCGCCGACCGTTTACCGGGCGCTGGATTTCCTGATGGAGGAAGGGTTTGTCCATCGGCTGGAATCGCTGAACGCCTTTATCGGCTGTCCGGATCCGGCCCATAAACATCAGGGGCATTTCCTGATTTGCCGGGAGTGCCGGACAGTGACCGAAATCAACGACGCCAGACTGGCCGCCCATATCGCCAAGGCCGCCGACTGTCAGGGCTATAGCTGTGAAAACAGCATGCTGGAAATCATGGGCCTGTGCCAGGACTGCCAGAACTGTTAGGAATGACCCGCAATGATCGGGGGTTCAAGCATTTCACGCCATTTTCCGACCTAATTTCATAGCGAATTTATCATGCTCGAAAATACATCTCTTCTGATTGACCTGGAAAAAGTCAGCTTGTCCTTTTCGGGAAGTTCCGTCCTGGAGGATGTCAGCTTTTCGGTCAACCGCGGCGAGATCGTGACCCTGATCGGGCCCAATGGCGCCGGTAAAAGCACGGTGATGAAAATCGCCCTCGGCCTGATGGAGCCGGACAGGGGGCAGGTGCGGCGGACGGTGGGCATCTCCATTGGCTATATGCCGCAGAAAATCATGATTGAGGACATCCTGCCCTTGACGGTGCGGCAGTTTCTCAAACTGCGCCCCGGCACGACGGACGCCCAGGTGGCCGACGTCATGGCGCTGGTGCGCATCGCTCATGTGGCGAACAGCCCGGTTCAGCGGGTGTCTGGCGGCGAGATGCAGCGGGTGCTGATGGCCCGGGCGCTTCTGGGCAATCCGGATTTGATTGTCCTTGATGAGCCGGTGCAGGGGGTGGATATTACCGGACAGGAGGAGCTTTACCGGTTGATCAGCCTGATCCGTGACGAAAAAAACTGTGGCGTGCTGTTGATTTCCCATGACCTTCATATGGTGATGGCGGGCACCGACAAGGTGGTCTGCCTGAACCGGCATATATGTTGCAGCGGCGCGCCAGAGAGTATTCTGGACCATCCGGAATATCATGCGCTGCTCGGCCATCGGGGCGACGCCATCGCCCTTTATAGCCATCAGCATGATCACCATCATGACAGCCACGGCAATGTGGTCCGTGGCGACCATGGGGAGGCCTGCGACCATGATTGACGAATTTATCCTCAACGCCCTGCTGGCGGGAATTCTGGTCGCGATGGCGGCCGGGCCGCTCGGCTGTTTTCTGGTCTGGCGCAGAATGGCCTATTTCGGCGACACCATTTCCCATTCCGCCCTGATGGGCGTCGGGCTCGGCGTGGCCTTCGGCACCGCCAGTCCGTGGGTGATCGTCATCACCTGCGCCATCGTTTCCTGGGTGCTGCTGCTGTTGCAGCGCGGCGGGAAATTCTCGACGGATACCCTGCTCGGCATTCTGGCCCACAGCGCCCTGTCCGTCGGATTGATTGTCATCGCCCTGCAGGAATCCCTGCGTCAGGACATGATGTTTTTCCTGATCGGCGATATTCTGGCCATTGATGACGAGGCGATCATGGGCATCGGACTTATGACGGTCGTCGCCCTTGGCGGGCTGGTCTATATCTGGAAATCGCTGTTGTCGATCACGGTGCATGAGGATCTGGCCCGGGTGGAAGGGGTCAATGTCCTGCAAACCAAGATCATCTATATGCTGCTGATCGCGCTGCTCGTCGCCTTCGCCATGAAGGTGATCGGCGCGCTGTTGATCACTTCGCTGATGATTATCCCGGCGGCGGCGGCGCGCAACATCGCCCGGTCGCCGGTTCAGATGGCGCTCTATTCAATGGGGGTCGGCATGTTGTCGGTGATCATGGGTATTATGACGTCAAGCCTGTGGGATCTGCCCGCCGGGCCGTCGATCGTGCTCGCGGCCCTGATTCTGTTCCTGATCGGCCGGCTGTTGCCCGGCAGCGTCCGGATATAGCCATCTATAGCTATAGCGGCCGCCGCCGATTTACAGGGCGGCGTTGAACCGCGCAAAACCCCGCTCCAGGTCGGCGATCAGGTCATCGGCGTCCTCCAGACCGATATGGAGCCGGATCACGGGGCGGCGCGCGTCCCAGCCGGTGGCGGTGCGGTTCCTGTTCATGCCGTAATAGGTCAGGATCAGACTTTCATAGCCGCCCCAGCTGAATCCCATCTTGAAATGATCCATGCCTTCCATCAGGGCGGTGGTGGCCGGCTCGGAGGCCTGTTTGAGGACAAAGGAAAACAGGCCGTTGGCGCCGGTGAAATCCCGCTTCCAGAATTCATGCCCCGGGCAGCTTGCGAGCGCCGGGTGGCGCACATGATCGACTTCCGGTCTGGTCTCCAGCCATTTGGCGACCTTGAGAGCGCTTTGTTCATGCTGTCTCAGGCGCAGTTTCAGGGTCCGGATGCCCCGGAGCGCAAGATAGACGTCATCGGGCGCCGCGCAGTAGCCCATCTGGTAGGACATATCGCACAGCTGTTCCTTATATTGCTGGTGGGTCGAGACCGTGCCCAGCATGGCGTCGGAATGGCCGACGATATATTTGGTGGCGGCGTGGATGGAGAAATCGACCCCGTGGTCAAAGGGCCTGAAATGGAGCGGGGTCGCCCAGGTGTTGTCCATCATCACCAGCGCGCCCTTGTCATGGGCGGCCTTGGCGATGGCCGGAATATCCTGAACCTCCATGGTGATCGAACAGGGGGACTCGACGAATATGATCCGCGTATTGTCCCGGATCAGGCCGGCGATGCCGGCGCCGATCATCGGGTCGTAGAATGTCGTCTCGATCCCCATTTTTTTCAGCAGTTTGCCGGCCAGTCCGCGGGACGGCTCATATACGCCGTCCGCCATCAGGATATGGTCGCCGGCTTCAGCAAAGGACAGGATCGCCCCGGTGATCGCCGCCAGGCCCGACGGATAAAGATAGCAGGCGTCCGCCCCTTCCAGCTCGCACATGGCCTGTTCGAGGGCGAAGGTGGTCGGGTTGCCCCGCCGGCCGTAATAGGGCACGCCGTCGTGACGCCGGGCGACGGCGCGCTTCAACTCGCGGACCGTATCAAAGGTGATGGTCGACGTATGATAGACCGGCGTGTTCACCGCGCCGTGGGTATAGGTCTTATCGCGCCCGGTGGCGGCAATTCTGGTGTCTTCTTTCATCGTACTCCTAACTGACCGGCGTGTCCGGGTGGCTGCCCCATTCGCTCCAGGAGCCGTCATAAAGCGCGTTGTCCTTATGGCCGATCAGATAGAGGCCGAGCGACAGCACGGAGGCGGTAATGCCGGACCCGCAACTGGTGACAATGGGTTTTTTCAGATTGATTCCGGCGGATTCGAAAATCCGGCGGATTTCCTGCGGTGATTTAAACGTGCCGTCCTCTTCATTCAGAAGCAGCTTGAAACAGATGTTGTAGCTGCCGGGGATGGAACCGCTTTTCATGCCTTCCCGCGGTTCGGGCTCCGTGCCCTGAAATCGTCCCGGCGCCCGGGCGTCGACGACCTGTTCCCGCTGATGGTTGAGGTTTTCCAGCATATGCTCGAGGTCGCGAACCCTGGTGGTGTTAAAACGGGCGGTGAAATGGCGCAGGCGGGGGATCGGCGGAATATCCTCGATCGGGCGATGTTCCTTTTTCCATTTCTGGAAACCACCGTCCAGAATGGCGACATCCCACAGGCCATACGCCTTGAGCATGAACCAGACGCGGGCGGCGCTGCGAACATCGCTGTTGTCATAGATGATCACCCGGTTGCCGTCGCCAATGCCCAGCTTGCGCATCCGGCTCGACATCTTTGCAGAGCTTGGCAGCATATGGGGCAGCGAACTGTCCAGATCGCACACCTCGTCAATATCAAAAAATACGGCGCCGGGGATATGGGCCGCCTTATATTCATTGCCGGCATTGCGGTCACTGCCCGGCATATGCCAGGTGGCGTCGACAATCCGGATATCCGGGGCGGACAGATGGGTTTCCAGCCATTCGGTGGTGACGAGAGCGGGCGCAGTGTCAGACATGGTGAGTTTCCTTCAAGGCAGCGTTTTATATCACGATCACTTCAATATATTACAACCAGTCCGGATAGGGTAGCCCCTGTTGTTTTAAAAATTCCGGATTGAATATCTTGCTTTGGTAACGGGTGCCATAATCACACAACAGGGTGACAATGGTATGACCGGGCCCCATTTCTTTCGCCAGGCGAATGGCCGCCGCCACATTGATGCCGGAGGAGCCGCCCAGGCACAGCCCCTCATATTTCAACAGGTCAAAAATGACCTCCAGCGCTTCGGCGTCGGGGATCTGGCAGGCGTCGTCGATCATCACATCCTCCAGATTGGCGGTGATCCGGCCCTGACCGATGCCTTCGGTGATCGAACTACCTTCGGCTTTCAGTTCGCCGTGCTTGTAATAATGATAGAGCGCCGCGCCCATGGGATCGGCGAGGACGATTTTAACGTCCCGGTTTTTCTCCTTGAGCGCCATCGAGACGCCGCCAAGAGAGCCGCCGCTGCCGACGGCGCAGGTGAAGGCGTCGACCTTGCCGTCGGTCTGACGCCAGATTTCCGGGCCGGTGGTCTCATAATGGGCCTGACGGTTGGCGATATTGTCGAACTGATTGGCCCAGATGGCGCCGTTGGGCTCCGTTTGGGCGATCTCCGCGGCCAGCCGGCCGGAATAGCGGACATAATTGTCCGGATCCTTATAGGGCTTGGCCGGCACCAGGCGCAGGTCACAGCCGCAGAGCCGCAGCATATCCTTTTTTTCCCGGGACTGGGTTTCCGGCATGACGATGATGGTTCTGTAACCCAGGGCGTTGGCGACCAGGCCGAGGCCGATACCGGTATTACCGGCGGTGCCTTCGACAATGACGCCGCCCGGTTTGAGCAGACCTTTTTGCTCGGCGTCGCGGATGATATAGAGCGCCGCCCGGTCCTTGACCGAGCCGCCGGGATTAAGGAATTCCGCCTTGCCCAATATGGCGCAGCCGGTCTCCCGGGAAGCTTTTTCAAGTTTGATCAGGGGCGTATTGCCGATGACGCCCACAAAACCGTCTTTAATATCCATAAAAAATTCCCTGCATTATTATGGAATTAAATATAGGGGAGGCCAAATTAAGATACAAGTTTGGCGCGTTTTTTTTGGAATAAAACTTCTTCCCGGACATTCTGCACCGACACCTGGGCGGAGAGCTTCTGCAGGATGATCGCCTGTTCATCGGGGCTCAGGCCGCTGACATGGACGTCAATGCTCAGATTGCCTTCGCGAAAGGCGGCGGTCCTGTATTTGCTGACCCGCACCAGGTCAGGGGTGATGTTGCGCAGGGCGAACAGCTCCAGCACGCGGGGCAGCGCCCCCGGATGGGCGTCGGCGGTGACGGCGTAATGGACGGTGGTGGATGATAAACTGATAAGCGTCGACATGGCGCGCTCCTCTAGACAAATATGAATGGATCAAATTGGAAATCGTCAGCAGACGACTGTCGCCCGGCCTTAATTAAAGACCGGGGTCATAATTCGAGGCATTCGCATTCGTATAGAGGTAATCTGTTTCATAAGGATCAGCTTTACCCGCTATGAGCGGAAAAGTCAATAATGACAAAGGACAAAAAATGCTATAGTGAAGCGCATAGGAAGTTATAGAATATTGCGGGATCATTATGACCAAGGAAATATACCAGGGCTTGTCGCAGCTCGGCAAGGACGTCAAGGCGCCGGCCAGCCCGCAAGAGGCCCGGCTGGACCGGGTGCCCAACCCGCGGCCGGATTCAGACTATTTTGTCCGTTTTACCTGCCCGGAATTCACCTCGCTCTGTCCGGTGACCGGCCAGCCCGACTTCGCCCATATCGTGATTGACTATGTGCCGGGGGGTCATCTGGTGGAAAGCAAGTCGCTGAAACTTTATCTGCAGTCTTTCCGCAATCACGCGGCTTTTCATGAGGATTGCACGGTCGGCATCGGTGAGCGGCTGGTTGAGGAGCTGAAGCCCAAATGGCTGCGCATCGGCGGCTACTGGTATCCGCGCGGCGGCATCCCGATCGACGTCTTTTACCAGAGTGGCAAGCCGCCGGAGAATGTCTGGATCCCGGATCAGGGCGTGCCGACGTATCGCGGCCGGGGCTAGGCTTATTTCTTAAGCATGACCCGTCCTGAAATAAGTTGACAGTGAGGAGGCTTATGATGAAGGAACGCGAGCAGATCAGGCGTCGCCGCAGTCAGCGGGACTATTCAACCCTTTAGAGAAATAATCGTCTATTTTACCAGCCCAGCGCCGATTGCGTTCGTATAAAAACGCTTCTTTAATGGAAACCTCATGACCTGCACCCTTTAATTTCTTCCAGTTTTGAGTAGAATCTGTCAACAGGTAACAGACAATGAAACACCGTCAATTTACCGAAGAGCAGATTATCAGGATACTGAAGGAGCAAGAAGGTGGCGTGCGCACGGGGGATATTTGCCGCCGTCGCGGGATTGCCGAGAGTATCTTTTATATATGGGCGGCACGCGCTTGTTGCTTAAAACTACGACATTCCGGCACTATTTTGTATTGTTTCGGGTTCCTTTGACAGAGCCTGGTTAACCGCCAGCGTGATCTCGGTGTCCGCTGTGCGGCACAATTTTTAGGGGACGGAGCTATAATTTTTCAAACAAATGGGTTATAGATGTTTCTTCCCGCCTCAGGGTCCATCAAATTGGATTGGGCGGCCGCATGATCTGTCGTTTTTAGGGGAATAAATGATGAAAATCACATTATATAGAACCATATATAGAGCCACAATCATGACCGGTGGGCTATTGTTGGCCTCTGTTGCTGTGAATGCGCAGTCAGGTGATGGGTCCGGTGACATCCATGTCCATATTGCTTCCAAACCAACCTATGCTCAGATATTTAAGGAAAATATTCGCGTTGCTGTTGCTAATCACCCGCGCATCGCCTCTGCGATTGCGGCGCGCGACAGTCTTAAATATCAGCAAAAAGAAGCTGAAGCCGCCCTTTACCCGCAACTGGATGTGGGACTGTCCGGCCGGCATCGTATGCTGGAAAGTTTTGAGGACAGATTCGACAATATAACCGAAAGAAGCCGGCGCAAAACATCCGCCAATGCGAGTATAACGGGCAGCCAACTGCTTTATGACGGAGGGGAAACCTTCAGCCGCATCAACAGCGCGCGCCATGCCTTTGGCGCCGCTCATGGCGAGTATACCCTGGAGACCTCCTCCGTTGCCCTGATCGCCATTGAAGCCCATTATCAAGTGCTTTACCACCGCCAGCGGGTCAGGTTGCATCAACAGAATGTGGATCGCCACCTGAATATACTGCAAAAGGTGAAATTACGCTATACAAGCGGTCGCGGCTCCAACCGGGATGTCGCCCTGATGGAGGCTCGTCTTGCCAGCGCAGAAGCCGACGCCATCGGGGCCAGAAAGGATATGGAGACCTCAACCAGTCAATATGAAGAGATATACGGTTTTTTTCCGGAGAACCTGCAACGACCGGAATTTTCACTGAATATTCCCGACAGTGAGGTCAAGGCGTTGCAACAGGGTCTGTTGAACAACCCGGCCCTTTCCGTCGCCACATCGCGCACCATGGCCGCAAAGGAAACTATGATGGCGGAAAAGCAGACGCGCCTGCCCCGTCTGTCCATGGAGCTCGCCGCGACGAAATATGACCTTGAAAGGGGAAATAATGATTATGATGTGACCGGCAGGCTGGTGATGAATTATAATCTTTACAGTGGCGGCGCGCGATCGGCCCGCATCTCGCGGTCCCTGAAAAATTATGAACGCAGCCGGCACGACGAAGCCAACGTCCAGAGGGAGATCACACGCGCCATTAAAATCGCCTACCAGAATATGCTCACTCAAAAGCGCCGGGTGAGCGCCCTGAAAAAAGCCCGCGATGCGCACAAACGTAACAGAGACCAGTTTCAGGAACAATTTGAGGCGACCGGGGGTAATCTTTTGTCTCTGCTTGAAGCGGAAAGAGACTATCATCTGTCCCGGGAAAAATATCTCGGCAGCATCATTGAAAATGACATATTCAATTACCGCGCACTGGATGCCATGGGAATGCTCCTGCCCATATTAAATATCCGGCTGAAGAAAGGCGCCTTATGACGGATTATACGGGGAAAATAATACAGGACCATTGGTTCTGGAGCGCCTTCAGGCAGAATGGGTGGACCTATGGCCAGATCATCCTGGCGGCGGTGATGATCAATTTCTTTTCGCTGGCCAGTTCGATTTTCATCATGACGGTGTATGACCGGGTTATTCCCAATAATGCAGTTGACAGTCTGATTGCTCTTTGTATTGGCATGATCATTGTGATCGGCTTTGATTTCCTGCTTAAATTTTTGCGGGCTTATTTCATTGATGCCGCGGGTCAAAAAGTCGACCTGAAAGCCGCGAAGGGCATCTTTGACCGGATTATGAAATTGAAGCTGGCCACCCTGAGGGGGTCAACGGGAGGGTTGGTTAACACGGTGCGGGAATTTGAGTCCCTGCGTGATTTTTGCACCTCGGCGACTTTGGCGACGGTGGTCGATATTCCGTTCATTTTGCTGTTTATATTTGTCATCTATATAATTGGCGGGCCGCTTGCGATCGTGCCGGCCCTGGCGGTGCCGCTTGTTTTGATTGTCGGTTTTGTGATCCAGCCCTTTCTCTCGCGTTTTTCCAGGGAAGGCCTGCAACAGGGGCACAGCAAGCAAGGGACGTTGACGGAAATGGTGTCCGGTCTGGAAACCTTGAAAAGTTTGGGGTCGGATAAATTATTTCATGAGCGCTGGAAGCAAGCGGTGGAAAACCATTCCAACATAAGCTTGAAATCCCGAATGTTTAGCCAGATCGCAATCAATAGCGCAGCCTCTGCGCAGCAATTAACCCAGATTGGCATTGTCGCCTTTGGCTTTGTTTTGATTATGGAAGGGGAGTTGTCCATTGGTGGCCTGATTGCCTGTGTCATCATCTCCGGAAGATGCCTTGCGCCGCTTGGTCAATTGGCCAATCTGTTGACGCGCTATAATCATGCGAAAACCGCCTATGGGGCTCTTGATAAACTGATGCGGGAACCAAATGAGGATGTTGGCGACCGCGACTTCATTCGGCGGCGGAAGCTGAAAGGGAAAATTGAATTTAAAAATGTGACTTTTAAATATCCGGGGCAGCCGATGCGTGTTCTTGATGATATTTCGTTTACGGTCAAGGCGGGCGAGAAAATAGCTCTTTTGGGAAAAATCGGCTCGGGAAAAAGCACTATTCTGCGATTGGCGGCGGGATTATATAGCCCGGATGATGGCGCCGTTCTGATGGATGATACCGATATTCGACAAATCACCCCCGATGATGTTCGAAAAAACATGGCCGTGGTGCTTCAGGATATCTTCCTTTTTTCAGGAAGCATCAAGGAAAATATCACCATGGGCCATGCGGAAATAAGGGATGAGGATATTCTCCATGCGGCAACAGTCAGTGGCTTGCAGGATTTTCTCGGCGCGTTGCCGAACGGCTATGATATGAAGTTGCGGGACAGGGGGGAGGGTCTTTCCGGAGGACAAAAACAGGCTCTCGCCATTACCCGCGCTTTGGTGCGGCAGGCGCCTGTTATTATGATGGATGAGCCGACCAGTGCGATGGATACGAATTCGGAAAATCAACTGATTTCCCGGCTCAAAAAGGAACTGGATGGACGAACGCTACTGGTTGTTACCCATCGACCAAACATGTTGCAGCTTGTGGATCGAATTGTCATACTCGATCACGGTAAAATTGTTGCAGATGGGCCAAAGGAGGATATTTTGAAAATCCTGACGCCAAAAGGGGACAAAACCATTCCCAATATTGTCAGGAAGGGGTAGGGGATGTTGAAGCCAAAAATTGCCGCCAATATTCTGCTGCTCAGCATATTTGGTTTTTTTATCTTTTTTCTTCTTTGGGCTTCCCTTGCGGAGTTGGACGAGGTTACGCGGGCGACGGGCCGCATCGTTCCCAGCAAGCAAATCCAGGTCGTTCAAAATTTGGAAGGAGGCATCGTCAAGGAAATTTTATTTCATCAGGGGGATACGGTGAAGAAGGGGGATGTCCTGGTCAAACTTGACCAGACCCAATTTAATGCGGACTTCAACAGAAATGAAGAAGAATATTTTTCGCTGATGGCGATGATTATCCGGCTTGAGGCCGAAAGCCAGTTTAGGCAATTGCTATTCCCGCCGCAATTTGCAAAAACTCATGCAAATACGGTAAGGCGGGAAATAAATTTGTTTAATGCCCGCCGGGCGGAGTTTGAGGCTTCTCTCAATAGCCTCAAGGCGCGATTGAAGAAAATAGAACAGGAAAAAATAGAAGCGGAGGTTAGCCTTGTTGGTGCAGAATCCGGGGAACGGTTGGCCCGGGACGAGGTTGAGTTACTCGCGCCCTTGGTTAAAAAGGGGATCGAGCCCCGCATGGAGCTTATCCGTGCAAAACAACGCCTGACACAGGCGGAAGGGGATCATAAGAAAGCCAAATTAGGCATTGAGAAGGCCGGGAAGTCCGTGGAGGAAGTCCATCTTCAGATTGAGGCGGCGCGACAGAAATTTCGGGCGGACGCCTTGACGGAGCTCAATGATTCCCAGACGCGTCAGAACAAGCTGACTGACGCCATGCCTGCGTTGTCCGATAAGGTTAACCGGACAAACATTGTCGCCCCGACAAATGGCATTGTCAACCGCGTGCTCATTACCACCATTGGCGGAGTTGTCAAGCCGGGAATGCCGATTGTGGAGCTCGTCCCCTCGGATGACACCTTGCTTGTTGAGGCTGAAGTTCAACCGGCGGATATTGCTTTTCTCTATCCCGGGCAACCTGCGCGGGTGAAGCTTACCGCCTATGATTATTCCCGATACGGTTCGCTTGACGGACATGTGGAAAAGATCAGTGCCGACGCCATCATGAATGAACAAAAACAATATACTTATATCATTCAGATTAGAACCGCCAAGAATACCCTTCCCTCGACGGATGGCGCACTGCCGATATTACCGGGAATGGTGGCTGAAGTGGACATCCTGAATGGTAAAAAATCCATATTGCGCTATTTGATGAATCCAGTCCTCAAATTGAAGGATAACGCGTTTCGCGAACGCTAACAGGGTGCTGAAAAAATCTCGCCATTTATGGCATATTGTGATTCACTGTTTCCAAAGATTTATGAGAGTGTTTTATACGCGGTGATGACAAGAGTTCCGGGGCATCAACACCCGGTATAACAAGACTGACACAAGCTATGAGGCCACCTGGGATATCGCCGCGATAATCATAGAATTACGCTAAATGCCCAACAGATCCTGGTCACCCGCTTCCGGAATTTCTGACATAATCCGGTGTGTTTTGCGCCCCTTTTGGCGGAAACGTTTGACGGAAGCAAGGATTTGATCGGCTGACTTGACCCATTTGCAGGGTTTCGGGTTTTCGTTATGGATATCAATGAAAGCCCGAATATCGTCTTCCGGCGCCTTGACCGAGCTGTGTAGCCCGCGCCTGATCTGCTTATTCGCCAGTTCCGCAAACCAGCGCTCGACCTGGTTGAGCCAGCTTGCCGAGGCGGGGGTGAAATGGATGTGGTAACGGGGTCGCCGCGCCAACCAGGCCCGGACCTATTTGGTTTTATGCGTCGCATAATTATCCATGATCAAATGGACATCCAGATCAGACTCCGCATTTGCATCTATCTCTTTGAGGAAGGATAAAAATTCCTTTGAGCGATGTCGCTTGTAGCATTTGCCGATCACATAGCCGGTTGCCACATCCAATGCCGCAAACACTGTCCTTGATCCAAAATTTGAAAGCTCATATCAAGAACACCCTGTTTTTTATTCTCAATCAAAATTGATACTATCCTATTGGTTATAAAAACAAAACAGGGATAACGTTAAAACCTGGTGAGATATGCGGGATAACGGAAACGGGATACAAATCGCTCTTTCTGGCAAAAGAAAAACTGGATGAATACGGTGGAGTAGCTCCATATGTCTGTTGCTGGCTTGCTCACGAAGCCACTCAATATACTTGGCAATCGCGAAAACGTGATACCCGTCAGTATTCATTCTTTGGCTGAAGAAACAATTGTATTCAAGAACTAAATATGTCGATAAATATTGACATAATTTTATATATCCATTAGTCTGGACATATGGATATACAAGAAGCAATTACCATGTTCGATGCACTCTCTCAGGAAACCCGACTGAGAGCGTTCCGTCTGCTCGTGCAGGCTGGTCCCGATGGTCTGGCCGCTGGCGTGCTGAGCGACGAACTGGGCACGCCGCACAACACCATGTCATTTCACCTTAGCCACTTATCGAATACTGGGATTATTTCCTCACGTAAAGAGGGGCGTTCGGTAATTTACTCCGCGAATTTTGATATGACTCGCGATCTGATCGTTTTCATGGTCAAGGATTGCTGTAGCGTCGAATTTGCCAACATCCGTGAAGATAAAAAAGCCGGATGTTCGATTATCGAGCTTGCGAATTGCTGTGAACCCAGAACGAATACCAAAGATTAAAAAAAGGGCAATTTAATGAAACGAATGCATATTCATGTTGGCGTCGAAAACCTCGAACAAAGCATTAAGTTTTACAACGTACTCTTTGGTGCGCAGCCTGTTAAAACCAAAACGGATTATGCCAAGTGGATGTTGGACGAATCCCGCATTAATTTCGCCATATCGACTCGCTCAGGTAAAACAGGTGTGGATCACCTTGGTTTACAGGTAGACGAAGACAATGAACTCGAAGCCCTGCGCGATCGGCTCAAAAGCGCTGATATGTCCGTTTTTGATGAAGGTGAGACAGTTTGCTGCTACGCCCGTTCCGACAAGTCCTGGGTAGAAGACCCCTCCGGCATTGCATGGGAAGCCTACAAAACGATGGAAGACGTTCAGTTATTCTCTGCGTCTTCTGCATCAGAGGAGGGGGCGTGCTGCGCACCCGAAACTACAGGCTGTTGCCCCTGATGAAAAGTGTTCTTGTTCTATGCACGGGGAATTCCTGTCGCTCGGTCATGGCCGAAGCGCTCATTAATTATTTGGGTGAAGGACGATACAAAGCCGTGAGTGCAGGCAGCTTTCCTGCTGGCTATGTCCACCCCAAGTCTATCGAGACGCTGGAGCGTCATGGCGTCAATGCAGGCGAACCTCGGAGTAAATCGTGGGACGAATTCAAAAACCGGAACTTCGATCTGGTCATAACAGTCTGCGATCAGGCTGCCAGTGAAAGCTGTCCGATATTCTTGGGTAAATGCGAAAAGAAACACTGGAGCACGCCTGACCCCGCTCAAGCAGAAGGCATGGACGGAGAAATAGATAAGGCATTTGATGATGCGTTTCAGATGCTGAAAGACCGGATAGAGAAAGAACTGTTATGAGTACTGATACGACATCGCCGATGGGATTGTTTGAGCGCTATCTGTCATTGTGGGTTGCACTTTGCATTGCGGCTGGCGTCGGTTTGGGCGTTGCGTTGCCGAACTTTTTTGAGGCCATCGCGGGAATTGAATACGCCAGTGTCAATCTGGTAGTTGCTGTATTCATCTGGGTGATGATCTATCCCATGATGGTCAACGTCGATTTTGCTTCTCTGAAAGATGTTGGCAAAAAGCCCAAAGGCTTATGCATAACCCTCGTCGTAAACTGGCTGATCAAGCCCTTTACCATGGCGGCGCTCGGGATTTTTTTCTTCGAATATATATTTACCGGATTGGTTGACCCGCAAACGGCCAAGGAATACATCGCCGGAATGATCTTGCTTGGCGTTGCTCCCTGTACTGCAATGGTTTTTGTGTGGAGCCAGCTTGTCCGTGGCGATTCTAATTATACATTGGTTCAAGTCTCCATCAACGACATCATCATGGTGTTCGCTTTTGCCCCGATAGCGGCATTTCTGCTAGGCGTCACGGACATTGTTGTGCCTTGGGAAACCCTATTGCTTTCCGTTGTGCTCTACGTCGTCATTCCTCTCGCGGCTGGTTACATGACCCGCAAGATACTGGATGGCTCCGGCAATGATGCGCGAATCAACAGTTTTACGGCTAAGGTCAAGCCGTTTTCTATCATGGGACTACTGGCCACAGTGGTTTTGTTGTTCGGCTTTCAGGCCCAGACCATCTTGGATAAGCCTATGGTCATTGCTTTAATCGCCATCCCGCTGCTGATCCAAAGCTATGGGATTTTCGTCATCGCGTATGGTTGGGGGTATCTATGGCGTGTGCCATTCAATACAGCCGCTCCGGCGGCTCTCATTGGCACGTCGAATTTTTTTGAGCTGGCCGTCGCGGTTGCAATCAGCCTGTTTGGCCTGAACTCCGGTGCAGCTCTTGCAACTGTGGTAGGCGTTTTGGTTGAAGTACCTGTCATGCTTTCCCTTGTCGCAATCGCCAACCGAACGCGCCAGAATTTTAGGACTGGGTCATGACGTAAAGTGTCGTGGTCAATTATGTCCCCATTTTCCGAAGGGCGGCGCGGCGCAGCAAAAAGCGGCTAACACTGTCCTTGATCCAAAATCTGAAAACCGCATCTCAAATACACCCTGTTTTTTACCCTCAACCAGAAATGATACTATCTCATTGGTTATAAACATAAAACAGGGATAACGTCAAAAACTGGTGAGATATGCGGGGTTAACGGTCCGATAACTCATTGTAAATCGAAAATAGGGTCATATAGCTTGTTTTATGATTTCAGGTGGGAAGCGATGACAATGGTATGATATTGTTTTCATGTTGATTTAGTAGCATAGTCTGTTGGTAAAGTTAATGTATCAAGCCCTTCGCAAATATTCTATAACAAACGGACGAGACAATGATCGTATCGATCGCGGCGATGGAGCTTATGCTGAAAATATCATTCTGGGCCAGGAGCCCCATGCCGATCGCCAACCCCCAGGCCAGGAAGGCGGCCAGATTTATCGGAGCCTCTTTGGCCAATGTCTCCACATCACATCGTGATTTGCGTATCACAAGGGTTTCAATCACATAAATACTCGCCACCGGCGGGATGGCGATACCCAGAAGCAGCAGAAAATTCACCAGATGCTCCTGAATATCCAGGAAGGCCATCGCCGTGCCGATCACACCGATACTGACGATGATCTGCCACAGATGAACCCGCGTGAAGATGGTCGCCAGAGACAGGGCCGATGAATAAAGCGACAACACATTGCTCGACCAGGATCCCAGCAACAGCAACAGAAAAGCCGGAATACCGATCCCCAGCAGGATCATGATTTTCACCAGATCCTGCTCTCCCGTGGCGATTCCCGGAATGGCGGACAATATCATGACGACGGGGAAGGAAATCCCCAGGGCGAAAAACACCGACCACAGGGCATGGCGGTTGCTTTTGGCGAAACGGCTGTAATCCGGTTGAATGACCACTCCGACGATATAGCTGCCGATGACGGCGGAGACAGCCTCGGCAAAGCTGATCCCCTCTCCCGCCGCACTGGTCATATCCCAGGCGACGATCTGTCCCGCCGCCAACTGGGCGGCATAGACGAGGAAAAACATCATGAAGGGCACCAGTATCATGGCGAGTTTATCGATGCCCTTGAAACCGGAAATGGTCACCGCACACATCAGAAAACTGCCTCCGATAATATACAGGCTCACGGGATAGGACCGGCCGCTCAGGTCCATCACCGTCAGGTCCATCGCCTGAGCGAAGACATTCATGGTCACCCCGTACCAGCCAATCAGCGCCAGGGCGATAACAAAATTCACCACCCGGGCGCCGACCCGCCCGAAAGCAAACTCCACCAGCATATAGGTGGACAGGTGACTGCGGGCGCCGGACAGGCTGGTCAGCGCTCCCATAACCCCCAAGATGAAACAACCGATGGCAAAGGCCGGAATGGCCTTCGACAGGCCGAGACTGCCGCCGATATTGGCCGACATCAGGTAAACCGGAATGCCGATCGTACCGCCGATCACCACCATGGCGATATGAATGCCGGACAGGGTTTTCGCCTGGGGTACCGGATTACGGGAATAATCATCCTGCGCCATACTGGTTTCCGGATTTTGCGGAATGACTTGTTCCGCGCTGAGTGTCCTGCTCTCCTGTCTTGCCACCCGATTAAATCCATTCCATGTTATAGAATTTACGCGCCTGATCCCTGGTGACATAGCCATTCTTGATGTCACTCAGGATTTTTTCCTTGGGCCGTTTCAGGGGATCGCCATAACCGCCGCCGGTGCCGGTCATCAGGCGAATGACCTCGCCTTTCTCAACCGGAACCGTCGTGCACATATGATGCCTTTCCTCCGAGCCATCCTTGCGCAGGATCAGGGCATAATTGTTGGAGCCTTCCTGACCGCCGTTCATCGGCCACGGTCGGGAAATCGTTTGCGACGCCGCATAAGTCAGATAGGCGACATCGGACGTCACCCGGTAATCGAGCACGACCCCCTTGCCGCCGCGATATTCGCCGGCGCCGCCGTCTTCGTCATGAAAGGCATATTGCTCGATCTGAACCCCGTATCGACTTTCAAATAATTCGGTCGGGATATTGAAGGTTTCACCGTTGGCGCAGCAGAACTGGCCGCTGTCGCCGTCCATGCCCTGACTGGCGCCCCAGCCGCCGACCAAAGGTTCTCCCATGACGAAAAGATCACCCGTATCGGGATGCATGCCGCTGAGGAAGGTTGCCCCGACACTGCGCTGATGACCGGCCGGCAAGCGATCCGGCATCACCGGCGCCAGCGCCTTCCACATCACGTCAATCGCCGTAATCAACGGCTCGTAATAGAGCGAGACCGGCGCCGGCGACTGGGCGCTGATGATGGTTCCCGGCGGACAGATGATCTCAAGGGCCCGGAAACAGCCGCCATTGGCCGGAATTTCCGAGTCCGTCACCGCCTTGAACAGACAGCGCGCGCCGGTGACAAGCCCGGTATAGGAACAGTTGATCGGCCCCATCACCTGCGGATCAGTGCCGGTATAATCGGCAACCATCCGCCCGCCTTCAATCGTGACTTTAACCTTGATCGTAAAGGGACCATTGCCCAGACCGTCATCCTCTACGATGCTCTCGGCCTCATAAACGCCCTGAGGAAGTTTTTTAAGCTCCGCCTCGGTCATCCGCTCGCCATAATCCAGCAGCTCATCCATGGCGAACAGGACCGACGGGCGGTCATATTTTTCGATCAGTTCCAATATTCTCTTGGCCCCGACCCGCGCCGCCGCGACGCCGGCGTGCATATCGCCGAGCGTGCTGTCCGGCAAACGGACGTTGGCTTCGATGATCCCGACAAGAGCGTCATTGATTTTACCTTCATTATAGAGTTTCAAGAATTTGAAATGCAGCCCTTCCTGATAAATTTCCGTGGCGCAGGTCGACACGCTGCCCGGCTGGGCGCCGCCTACCTCGGTCCAGTGGGCCTTGTTGACGGTAAAGGCGACCAGGGTATCCTCATGGAATACCGGCAGAATGATCACCACATCAGACAAATGCGTCCCGCCGCCGTGATAGGGGGAATTGGTGATAATCACGTCGCCGGGTTTGATATCGCCCGGGTTCGGATAATGCTCCAGCGTACTTTGCACCGCCGTATCCAGGGTCGCGAGAAAAGCCGTCACCCCATTGCCCTGCGCCAGCAGATTGCCCCGGGCGTCGGTGGCGCCAACGGCGAAATCGGTGGTTTCATAAATAATCGGGCTCATGCTGGTCCGGACCATGGCGTTGAACATTTCATCACCAAGCGCCACGAGGGAGTCCTTAATAATTTCAGTTGTAAAAATATCCATGATCAGGCTCCTTTTTCCGCAAAATTCAGATGAATGACATAATTCCCGAAGTCATCGACGCTGGCCCTGTGGCCCGGGGAAATGACAAGGGTGGCCGAAGGTTCCTGAATGATCGCCGGCCCGGTAAAGGACATCCCCGGCTCCAGCTTCAGGCCGTCATAAACCACCGTCTGGTGGACGCCATGCTGATCGAAATCCACCTGCCGCTCATGCAGAATCGTGTCGCCGAGAGCACACCCGGTCACTTCTTTGCGGACAATTTCAGGCTTCGGCACTTCAATTTTCGCCACCAGATGAAAATTCACCAGTTGCACCACCGCATCCAGGCGATAGGTATACCGCTTCTCATGAGCCTCATGAAAATCGGCGATGGTTTTTTCAATATCCACCTGCCCTTGATCATCAACCGGCAAGGGCACCTTCACCGTATGTTCCTGCCCGGTATAGCGAAGATCGGCCAGATATTCGAATATCATCTTTTTGTTCCGGTCAACCCCATCCTGGCGATAATCGAGCGCCGCCTTGGCCTTTAGCGATTGAAAGACCTTGGCTATTTCCGGGGCATTCTGTTCGGTCACAAAAATCGGATGGGTCTGCAGATAATCCCGCCGCAGGTCGGTCAGCAACATCCCCCAGGCCGAAAAGACCGATGAGTTCACCGGCACAATCACTTTGGGAACCTTCAGTTCCTCGGCCAGCGCCACCGCATGCATGGCCCCACCGCCGCCAAAGGCGATCAGGGCGAAATCACGGGGGTCATAACCCTTGTTGGTCGACACCAGGCGCAGGGCGTTGGTCATATTGGCGTTGGCGATCCTGACCACGCCGCGGGCCGCTTCTTCAAGGGAGACATCAAGATCCGCCATGATCGGGGCGAAGGCCTTTTTGACCGCCGCCATATCCGGCTCCACTTCACCGCCGACAAAGCAGTTTTTATCGATACGGCCCAGAATAAGATTTGAATCCGTCGTTGTCGGCTTGTCGCCGCCGCGCCCGTAAGCCGCCGGTCCCGGCATGGCGCCGGCGGACTGCGGACCGACATGAAGCTTGCCGCCCTGATCCGTCCAGGCGATACTGCCGCCGCCGTTGCCGATTTCGACAATTTCAGATACCGGCGTCTGGATCGGATAGCCGGGGGATTTCGAATCCTTTTCGATGTAATATTCGGTGGTGACCTTGACGTCGCCCGCTTCGATCAGGGCGCATTTCGCCGTCGTGCCGCCAATATCCAGCACTACAAGATTTTCCTCGCCGATCATTTTTCCCAGATAGGCCGCGGCGAAAATCCCGCTGGCGGGACCGGACTCAACCATAGTGATCGGATTGTCCTTGGCGCTTTGCACGGTGGCGATACCGCCGTTGGACTGCATCATATAGGGATGTTCCCTGAAGCCGCCTTCCGCTAACTTCCGTTCCAGGGATTCAATATATTTCTGGGCTATCGGATGGACATAGGCCGAGAGGACCGTGGTGTTGGTCCGTTCATATTCGCGCCATTCCCGACTGATTTCACTGGAGGCGAGTACGGAGACTTCGGGCCAGAGTTTCTTGATCTCCCGCACCACCACAGTCTCGTTATCCGGATTGACATAGGAATGCAGGAAGCTGATGGCGATGGCTTCCACCCCTTCCGATTTGAGATATTCAAGCTGACCGGCGAGCGGCGACAGATCAACCGGCCTCTCCATTTCGCCCTTGTAATTGACCCTCTCGTCCAGTTCCAGCCGCAGATAACGATCGACGAAAGGCTTTGGCTTGCGAAAGTTGAAATTGAACAGGTCCGGCCGGTTGCCGCGGGCAATCTCCAGCACGTCGCGGAAACCCTTGGTCGTGATCAGGGCGGTCTTGACGCCTTTGCGTTCGGTCAGGGCGTTGATAATTACCGTCGAGCCATGGGCGAAGAAGGTCATGTCTTGCGGGTTCAAACCCATCTTATCAATGGCGTTCATCACGCCCTGCTCGAAATCGGGCGGGGTGGTATCGGCCTTGGCGATTTTTACCGGCCCGCATTTGCCCGTTGTTTCATCATAGTCGTAATAGACCAGATCCGTGAAAGTTCCCCCGACATCGCTTGCTGCACGCATAATCAATCCTTGTAATAGTTAGGGCCCGAGCCCTGAGCCTTATCCAAACAGAACATAAAAAACCCGGCCATTTTCAAAGGCCGTCGAGGCATGTTCCTCCCCGGCCGGGATATGGACCACATCCCCGGTCCGGCATTTGCATTTTCCTTCCGGCGTTTCCAGCAGGAAATCTCCCTCCAGAATGATCGAAATTTCATCCTGATCGTGAGCGGCCATTCCTTCGAGCGGATGGCGCACCCCGTCCTGGAAGCCGGCGACGCCCACCTTCAGGTTTGTCGTGGCGTCGCGGCGGGAGGATTCTTCACCGATCAGTTCGAACAATTCGCTGATCTCCAATATGCCGGGGGTGAATTTTGTCGGATAGAGTTTCATTGGTTCAACCCTCCTGCCGGATAATGACGCTTGTTTCCGATGGGCGGCGCGGCCTGAAACAGACCGAAGGCCCGGATCTGATCTTCCGGTGGCGCCTCACTGCCCCATTTGCGGCTCGGCACCCAGCCGAACTGGCGTTTCAATCCGCCGAGATATTCCGCCGCCTTATAGGCCGCAATAATCGGATCGATGACCGGCACCCCGAGCTCTTCCTGAACTTTTTCCGCCAGGCCAAAGCTACAGGTACAGCCCAGAATCAGGGCCTCCGCCCGATCTTCCTCCACCGCCCGGCGACCGGCCTCAATAATGCGGGACGCGGTCAGTCCGCAATCCTGTTGCAGATCATGAGCGGCAATATCTATCGACCGCATGGACGCCAGCCGCGCCCCATAGCCATAATGGCGAACCCGTTCGGTCATCTGGGCGCGCCATTTTTCCTGACCGATGATGACGGAGAAATTATTGGCCAGATTGGCCGCAATCTGCACACTTGCCTGACAGGGGGCGACGACGATCGCCTCACCGGATATTTCCCGGGCGTCTTCCAGCGCCGGATCATAAAAACAGCCGATGATCACCGCATCAAACTCCTGTTCGGCGGCATAGCGGGTAACTTTAACCGTGTCGCCGACAATCAGCGCCTCATAGGTCCGATATTCAAGGTTATTCATCCGGGCGTCCGATATGAAGGATACCACTTCCACCTCTACGCCAGGCGACTTGATGCTGTTGATATAATCCCCCATGGGCTGATCATAGTCGGGAAAACCAAGCGGGTTGATCCATAAAATACGCAATGCATCTTGCGACATTTTTCCATCCTTTTTGCTGCGCAGAGAAATCTCCTCTGCAGATAACCGGTGGTTCGGGAAGAGAATTCCCCTTCCCGAAACGCGATTTGAACTTAGAAGTTCACCCTGACATCAAGATGCCAGGTCCGCGGTATGGCCGGATGAGAGAATCCCCCCAGCACCCATTCGGAATTATAGGCTTCATCCGTCAGGTTGCGCACCGATCCCGTGACCGACCAGATGCCGTCCGGATCCTCAATCCCGATCCGGGCATTGATCAGATTGAGCGCGCTGCGATCCGTGGAATTTTCCGGATCCCAAAACTGCGCCCCGCGCCGTTCATAATCAACCCGCGCGATCAGCCCAAAGTCTTCCGTGATTTCCGTGCGATATTGCGCCCCGAGGTTCAACGTGGTTTTCGCCACATAAGGGGCCTGATTTCCGACCGTTGCCGGGCTCAGGGTATTGGCCAGAATTTCACTGTCCGTATAGCCAAAGGCGGCATAGATATCCAGACCGTCGCCCACATTGGCGACCGCTTCGATTTCGCCGCCCATCAGGCGAACTTCATCAATATTGACCAGGGCCTGGGCCCCGACCGCCCCGATGAAAACAAAATACAGCGGATTGGTTTTGGTATGGAAGGCGGCCGCATTGAGACGCAGGCGGTTATTCAGAAGTTCGCTTTTAAAGCCGATTTCATAGGTCTTGGTGATTTCCGCATCAACCGTGTCTTTCACCCCGGCGACACCGGCGCCAGCCGCCGCCGCGCCGACCCCGAACTGGTTATACTGACCACTGCGGAAGCCTTCCCCGTATGAGGCGTAGACATTGGCGTCCTCGGACACAGTATATTTCAGGGAAATTTTTGGTTGCAATTTGTTATAGGTCGCTTCCTGCCGGCAATTATCCAGCGCATTTGTCGCGCAGCCCGCAGGTAATCCCGCCGTATTGAAGGGCGAAATATTCTGCACCCTTTTGTCTTCGTCATAGCGCAGCGCCACCGCCACTTCCAAATCCTCAGTCAGATCATAGGACGCGTTGCCGAACAGGGCCCAGGCCCGATTATCATTGTCATCGGCAATGAAAGACAGGGTTGGGTTGGTTATGCTGCCGAACTTTGGCAGTCTCTCAATGCGCTCAATGCCCTGACGGTTGTCATCGCCGGTGGTGCTGGAGATAAAACGGTTGGTTTCCAGATAATAGGCCCCGACCATCCATTGCAGCGGTGCGTCCGTGTTGGAGGCGATGCGGAATTCCTCACTCCAGGCGTCAATATCGACAAACTGGGTCTGCGTGCCGTCAAAGATCCCGAAGACATCAACCTCGTTGGTGTAGGGGAACTGATCCCCGGCGCCATATTCCATCACCCGGTTATAGGAAAAAATGTTGGTGAAGGTCACACCATCGGTATCATAAACCAGCTTCAGGGAAAGCTCGTCAATATCCCGTTCGTTAAAGCCCGGGTTATTGGCGCATATATCCCGCACCACATTATCCGCATCCGGCGCCGGGCCGCCAAACGGGTTGGACGTGTTACAGCTGTCGCCGTCAAAGACCACCGGCTGATACTGATAATTCAAGCCGCCGCCTTCGGTGCGCACCATGCTGCCGCGCAGGGTCGCCGTCAGATTCTCGGATATATCCCATTGCAGAATGGCCCGTAGGGTAAGATCCTCGACGCCATCGGCCTTTTCATTCAGCTGGATATTATCGAGATAACCGCCAATATCCTGATATTTGGCCGCGATACGGAATTTCAGCTTGTCTTCGATAATCGGCCCGCCGACGGCGGCCTGAATGGTATATTCATTTCCGCTTCCGACAGTCGCCCGGGCGTAACCTTCGAATTCATCTGTCGGCATGTTGGAGTTGATCAGAATCGCGCCCCCCGCGGCATTGCGGCCATAAAGCGCGCCCTGGGGGCCGCGCAACACTTCGATCGACTGGGTATCGAACATGGCCTGGGTCAGCTGCCGGTTATTGATCTGCAGCACGCCGTCGACCACGACGGCGACGGGCGCTTCCCCGTTGCGCACCTGTGATATGCCGCGGATGGTCATGAAGGACACCCCGGCGCTCTGGGCGTTGGCCAGCGTCACATTTGGCGTCAACTGCAGAAAGTCATCTGCGGTGTCAATCCGGGAATCTTCGATCGTCTGCGCTGAGAAGGCTGTTTCACTGAGGGGCACGTCCTGCAGGCTTTCAGAACGCATCCGCGCCGTAACAACAATCTCTTCAAGCGTCGTCATGGAAACCTGGTCGCTTTCCTGCGCCATGGAAACCTGTGGATTTGAAGCCATAAGCGCGAAAAGCGATACTGCTCCTATCCTCCCTTTCATTTTATTCATTAGCTCTCTCCATAAGAAATCCTACGCACCAGAATAATTTCTGATGGTATAATTATTTATAGTTCGGGACAGGAGGACAAGGCCGGGGAAGGGTAGAAACCGGCTAAATCAGGATAGGTTTTTCGGCTGTCGTCCGAAACCTACCCTAAAGGATAGCGCCCTTGCCTATCCTCAGCCAAGCAGGCCTTTCTGCCGGGCGGCGATAATGGCTTTGGCCCGCTTATCCACATCCAGTTTGGCGAATATATTTTTCAGGTGAAATTTGACCGTATGCTCCGTCATCTCCAGGGCGCGGGCGATTTCCTTGTTGGACAGCCCGCCCTGAAGCTCGATCAGGACCTCCATTTCCCGGCTACTCAGCAGATCCTGCTGCGACAGAGCGATTTTTTTGATTTTTCTCGCCTGAGCCGCACATTCCTGCAGAAAATTCAATGCGAGGCGATCAACATTCTTGTTTCGCCGCACCGCATAGGCTTCGGATACCAGGGTGACGATATTGTCATTCTCTATAAAGGGCCGGATGATATTTTCCGGCCAGGCCATCGCCGCCGCGTCAAACAGAAAATCAGACGCCCGTTCCATATTCTGGCGCCGGTGTTCCAGTTCGGCCCGCATCACCAGTATATTCAGCAGGAAAGCTTTCGCTCCCAGGTGACGACAGCAGGCTTCCATGTCCGCCAGAATCGCATCCGCCGTCGGATAGTCCTGTATCGTCATATACCAAAGCGCCGCCGCCTTGCCGATATATTGCAGAGGCCGCCAGGAAACCGGATCTCTTTTCCAGGTTTCCGGCTCCAGATAATGGCGGACCTGGAACAGGATGCGGTCGGCATCGGGGCCATTATTGCCCAATGTGGCCATCACCAGGTCGCAACATTGGACAAAGACATCCAAACGGTCAATGCCTCTTTCGGTGACAACCCGCTGGCAGCGATCCCGTAACACTGTGATCAGGGCGCTTTTTTTCTCGCGGCAGGCCCGGGCGAGCAGCATTTCATAGGCCGAGACATAGACCTCGAACCAGCCGTCATAGCCTTCAATGTGATCCAGAGCGGCGTTAAACTGGTTCAGGTCGTCTCCCACTTCCCCCCGCCAGTCCTGCAGCGACAACAGGGATACATCGGAAATAAATTTCAAGCCGCTGTCCGAACCGAAATTTTCATCGGCCATATTCTGGGCTTCGCGGAAATAGGCCTCCGCCTGCCTGAAATTTCCCTGATAGTGGGCCAACTGTCCCAAATGCAGATAACAATAATTCAGACCCAATACGCTGTTGGCCTGGCGCATGGACCGCATGCCGTCCTGAATGTAATCCACCGCTTTCTCAAATTTTCCGTAAGCCATCATTGACAAAGTCAGGGCGCAATAAATCACGCCGGTCGAAAT
Source organism: Paremcibacter sp. (assembly GCA_048266545.1). Lineage (GTDB taxonomy): Bacteria > Pseudomonadota > Alphaproteobacteria > Sphingomonadales > Emcibacteraceae > Paremcibacter. The sequence goes on from JBLWZH010000007.1 coordinate 42,421, forward strand.
GCCGTCATCCGGATCGACTTTTTGAATGCGCCGGTTCAGGGACTGAAGGTTGTTGGCCGCGACATCATCCTCATAGGTGTTCTGCAGGACTTCAATCACATCAAAGTCGCGGTGAAAAGCCGGTAAATGCGGCTGATATTCCCCGGCCTTGAGCCTGGGGTTGCAGCGGGCGAATTCGGTGTAATTACGCGCCTCCCGAATACGGCCTTTTTTCTGAAAAAGATAGGCCCGGGCAACCTGCAGGCGGGGATATTGCGTGAAATGTTCTTCCGGGATGTGACGCAGAAGATTGCGCAGGAAGCCTATTCCGCCGTAAAGAATAAGCTCCCAACCGCCGGCTTTTTCAATCAAATCCGCCGCCCGGTCGTAATCCTCGGCCAGGCAGGCATGACGCACCGCTTCATTGAGGTTATTGTCCCCTTCAAACCATTGTGACGCCTTAAGGTTCAGGGACCGGACTTCACCCGGATACCGTTGATGAAGCAGCTGTTTCAAAAATTCGGAGAAGAGATGATGGTATCTCATCCATTTCTTTTCCTCATCCAGCGGCACGAACAAGGCATTGATGCTGCCGATCCTTTCAAGCTTTTCAAAGCCCCCGTCAATGCCACAGACGGCAAAGGCCAGGCTGTTGTTCACCCGTTCCAGCACCGATGTCTTGATCAGGAATTCCTGTATCTTTTGCGGAAATTTGCTCATGATCTGTTCCGACAGATATTCCGCCAGATGATCGGATTTTCCGGAAAAGGAGTTCAGGACCTGCTCCCTGTTTTCACCGGAGGTGATCAACTGGCGGGCCAGTTGTATCGTCACCGGCCAGCCTTCCGTTTTGTCCAGCAGCCGGGCATATTGATCTTCACTTAAATCAAGGGCGACCGCTTCCCGCAGTTCAAGAGCGTCAAAGCGCAGTTCTTCCGGGCAGAATTCCTGCAGCCGGCCCATGGCGCGCAATTTCGCCAGATCGAGACCCGGCCGTTCGCGGCTGTTGATCACCAGATGAAAATTATCCGGCATATTGTCCAGCAGGCCGTCCATGAACTGGTCAACCTCAGGAGTCCTCACCCGGTGGTAATCATCCAGGATAAGAACGATTCTCTCCCCTGATTCAGAGATTTTTGTCAGCAGCAGGCCGAGGCAGGACCGGGGCGAGGTGTCGGACAACCCCTGTTCGGCCAGCATTTCCAACCTTCCTAGATCCAGCCCCGCCGCAATCAGGGAAAAAATCATATAGCAAAGCAGATTGTTGATGTCGCCGTCGGATTCATCAAGGGTCAGCCAGGCCACCTTGATATTTTTCGACAGCAATCGTTGCCGCCACTGGCTGAGCAGGGTCGTCTTGCCAAAACCGGCCGGCGCCGTAATCACGCACAGATTTTGCGCGATCCCGGAATCGAGGGCGTTAATCAGGCGTGATCTGCTGATGACTGAAACATGATGCCGGGGCGGCATCCATTTGGTTGGAATCAGCCAGTTACCGACATTGCTTACTGTTTCATTGTTCTCGCCCACGATCGGTCATCCCGTCTGGAGTTGCAGCATATCCCCCCATTCTTCATTTCCTTTACATAACTATATGATGCCGGGCCGTAAATATAAAACCCTGTTCGGGAGTATTTTTTCAGTTTACCCTTCCCCGGAATGACCTGCGTTCTTTCACTTCCGCCAATTTTAAACCGCAAGCTGTCAACAAAACCAGGGGCAACTCATGTTGACATTTGAAGGAAGGTCACTTTAAAACAGGATAAGCTTTATATTATGATGAACCGTTTATGAAGCAGGGCCATTTAACGGTCATAAGTAACGGAAGAGGACAATGCGTAGCAAGGGGTTAATCCATATTGTCGGCTGTCATGCTGAAGGAGAGGTTGGCGATGTAATCGTCGGTGGCGTTGCGCCGCCGCCGGGAGAGACCTTGTGGGAAAAATCCCGGTGGATTGCGCAAGACAATAAACTCCGTAATTTTGTGCTGAATGAACCACGCGGCGGGGTATTCAGGCATGTTAACTTACTTGTGCCACCCGTTGATCCGAGGGCGCAGGCGGCCTTCATTATTATGGAGCCGGAAGATACGCCGCCCATGTCAGGCTCAAATTCAATTTGTGTCGCGACGGTTCTGTTGGAAACCGGGCTGGTGGAGATGCAGGAGCCCGTTACGCATATCACCCTGGAGGCGCCGGGCGGCATTCTGGAAGTATATGCCGACTGTGAGGCAGGTCATGTCAAGGCGATAAAAATTGTCAACCATCCTTCTTTTGCCGGTCAGCTGGATGCCATGATTGAGGTGGGCGGCATTGGATCTCTCGCCGTCGATACAGCTTATGGCGGGGATAGTTTTGTTGTTGTCGATGCTAAGGCCCTTGGCTTTACTCTATGCCCTGATGAAGCGAAGGACCTTGCCGAACTGGGGGTAAAGATCAGTAACGCGGCAACGGAACAGCTCGGCTTTATACATCCGGCAAACCCTGATTGGCGGCATATCTCCTTTTGTCTTTTTGCGACTGAGATCAAGGAAACCGGGCATGGCGGAGAAACCCGCCATGCGGTGGCGATCAGGCCCGGCAAGATAGACCGTTCCCCAACCGGCACAAGCATTTCCGCGCGGCTTGCCCTGCTGCAGGCCCGCGGTCTTGCCGGTATTGGATATTCTCTAAAGGCCCGGTCTCTTATTAACTCGGAATTTACCGGGCGGATTGAACAAATTACATCGATTGGATCTCAACCTGCCATCATTCCTTCGATCAAGGGGCGGGCATGGCTCACTGAAACCAGGCAATTAATGTTGGACCCGCAAGACCCCTGGCCCGGGGGATACAAGGTTGCAGATACATGGCCGATGGCTAAGGTCGATATCAAGAGGTAAAAATGATCTATATTGATAAAAAGGTTGAAGCTTGCTTAAGTTGGCGCGGGGCGGTGGACGCATTACGCGCGGGGCACTTAAAGAATAAAATATCAACGATGGATATGCTGACCACCATAAGAAACGGTGAGATACTTACGCGGGCGGCCTCTATAGAAGACCTCGGCAGTGGAATTAAATCAGTTACCATTATACCGGAGAATAAGACCAGAACCCCTTCTGTCCCCACAATACAGGGATTATTCATTCTGTTTGATGAGGGTGACGGTCGGCCTTTGGCCCTGATTGACGGCGCTTTTCTGACCAAGTGGAAAACGATAGCGGATTCATTGCTGGGCGCGTCTTTGTTGGCGCGACCGGAACCGGAAATTCTCACTGTTTGCGGCACAGGAGCAATTGCGGCGGGGCTCATTGAAGGTTATCAGGATTACTACCCTTCCTTAAAGGAAGTCAGGCTCTGGGGCCGGACGGAGGCTTCTGCAGTGCGTTTGAGAGACGGGCTTTCCGAAAAGGCGTCGCGACAGGTGAGCATATACGGCAACCTTAAAACAGCCGTTCAGGATGCTCATATAATTACCTGTGCTACGGCGTCTAAAACCCCGATTATAAAGGGGGAGTGGATTACGGCGGGGGCGCATGTTGATCTTATTGGAGCCCATGGGCCCGATATGCGGGAAGCGGATGACCGCCTGCTTCAAAGAGCGCGCCTTTATGTGGATGATAAGGAAACGACGATTGACCATATTGGAGAGTTTAAAATTCCTATAAGTCAGGGTGTTCTTACACGACAGGATATTATCGGTGATCTTTATATGCTGGTGAAGGAGAGGGCAGGGGCCTTTGATTCGAGGAAGATAACCCTGTTCAAAAATGGAGGCGGGGCTCATTTAGACCTTATTATGGCTCATTATCTGGTTCGGTCGGCGGAAAAAATGGATGACGGCATTTCTGACTTTGCTTGACGTTTTTCTTATTATTGCCGGGAAATATGAGGGGACAGAATGTTGTAATATTTGGCTACTGGAGGCTACAGCGGTTTGCCGGAATTCACAAAAAATGACCGGCGGTAAACCGCCGGCGCAGGGCTGAGAGGAAAGTTTGACTCCTGCAACCCTTCCTCCGCCATAATTTTAAAACCGGACTTTTCCTTCAATTCCATAAAATCTGGGTGTGCCGGGATAGGCGATAATCGCCGTTTGTTCCGGCGCCGTAAAGCCCGAGATCAGATATTCCTGCTGGGTAATATTTTCGCCAAAAACGGATAGCTCCCAACGACCGTCATCGCCGATTACGCCCACCCTGGCGCCAATCACGGCGTAAGCATCATTCACCAGGAACGGCCGTATCGAGGGCAGATCGGTGACCGCCGTTGAACTGTTATAACGAATATTGAGATGCAGAATTCCCTCCAGCCCAGGCAGGATATCGAATGTATAGGTTCCGGATCCGGTGAATACATATTTCGGAATTGTTCGAAGTTGCGCGCCGGCTTCAGCCAGGACTGTTGCGCCGCCGACGCCATCGGGAATTTCTATATTATGCTCTTTGGAGGTATCCGTATAAGCAAACCCGCCCTGCAAGACCAGGCCCGCCGCCGGCGAGGCGAGGACATCAATTTCAACACCCTTTGCTTCCACATCGACATTGAAGACGCGGAAATTAGCCCCAGTAAATACATTTTCCTGAAAACCGGAAATTTGTTGATAAAAAACTGCGCCGTTAATCGTCAACAAACCGTCCAGCCAGGTTGATTTTACGCCGATCTCGAAAGCGTCGACTATTTCCGCGTCAAATTCCTGATCACTTGTGCTTGGCCCGGCGCCGCCAAAGGCGGAAAAGCTAAGCGCAGATTGATCCAAATTAAAGCCGCCTGACTTATAGCCGCGCGAATATGCGCCATATGTCATGAGGTCCGGCGTAATGTCATGTGAAAGCTTCAAGGTTCCGGTGAATTCATCTTCGGAATGTTTATCCGTCAAAGTTCCGTTGACTTCGTTGTTGATCATGGGGCTGCAAACCAATAGTCCGGCAGTGGACAATAACTGAACAGCCGTTGGGCCCAATGGGTCGTTATTGATAAAGTCGCATGCGGCACTGCTTTGGTTCAAATTCTCTGTCAAGTTTTTCGTTTCATGATTAAACCGCAAGCCCACGGTCAATGTCGTCTTCTCGGACAGGGTGATTTCATTATGGGTGAAAAGCGCAAAGGCGTTGGTCGTGGTTTTGTAGATATTGCGCGCCGCCGCGCCGCCCGGCGTATCCGGAATAAATGTCCCGGCAAGTGAGGGGTTCACCAGAGCCAGAAAAGAGGGTACTGCGCTCGCCGGCCCCAAAGATCCGAAAACCTGTACGCCGTTGGGGAAAAACGCATCTGCGCCAAAGAAAGGACTTGTCGGATCCTGAAACGCCGCGTTCAATGACGCGTTGTATAACGCATCCACATAAAATTGACCCTGCGTACCCGTCGCAAGCGGCTCGAACAACTCCGTTTTCTGGTGCATGTAAAAGCCGCCGACGATCCAGTCGATATTTCCCCTCACCCCTTGCAGCCGCACTTCCTGCGTGAACGTCTTGTCGCTTGAGGTAAGGCCTTTTCTAAAAACGCGGTCAATCCCGGAAAAATCCACGTCCTGATCGCGAACAACGCCCCAATCACGATAGGCCGATATTGCGGTCAAATTACCAAAGTCAAATTCGTGATCATATTGGGCTGAAATTCCCCATTCCTCGACGTCTTCCCGATAGTCCCTGTTGGGCGATATCGCCACATTATAATCAAATGGATCCCCATTATATATTCCGTCGATACCCAGAATTCCCGCAGCCGCTTCAACAATCGGCTCTGTCGATCCGCCTGCAATATGAGACGCGATACAGCAGTTTTCATCTATTTGCGCCCAATCCGCAATCAATCTGAATTCTGAATTATCCCCTGTGTATAAAAGCTGCCCCCGGAGAGATTGCCGATTGACATTATTGTAATCGCGGCCCGAGTTGATATCCGTAACATATCCGTCACGTTCGCGATGCTTGGTGTCAATTCTGCCCGCCCAGTTTTCCGAAAGCGCCCCGGTAGCGCTAAATTCCGTCGTGACGCCGTTAAAATTCGCCACCGTGGCGCCGACCACGACCTCACTCTCGAATTGAGGTTTTTTCGTGTTGATCGAAATCGCTCCGGCAGAGGTATTCCGTCCAAAAAGCGTTCCCTGAGGGCCCCTCAATACCTCAATACTTTGCAATTCCGGCAGTTCTGACATGGCAATGCCGGTGCGGGTTCTGAATACACCGTCGATAATAACGCCCACGGCTGGCTCGAAGCCCGGGTTATTTGACGAGGTGCCGACGCCGCGTATGGAAAGTTGCGTGCCTGTCGCGGCGGATTCGCCGGGGCTTATCTGAACGGAGGGCGAAATCTGCTCTATATCGTCCAGCCTTTTAAATCCGGTATCATTCAGCAGATCCTCATTATAGGCCGATACGGCAATGGGGACATCCTGAACCGTCACGCCGGAACGCCGGGTCGCCGTGACAACAATTTCATCAAGCGTGCGGAGGGTTTTGTCCCGCTGGTCATTGTCCTGAGCCCAGGCGCCCCCGCCCCCACTCAGCAATATTGATAAAACAGCTGTTCCGGATGTTAAAGACAGCCATGGTTTTAAATTTGCGTTCATTTTTCCTCCTCCTTGAGCACTCAACTCAGTGAACCCGGCCCATGCATTTTTTTGAACATATCCGGTCTGCTTTTCAGTTTATCAGAAATCATATTATTTTACATTATGATCATAATGTTTATGTCAAGCGGAAAATGTGATGGCGCTTTGGCGGGGCCTGCTGCCATTATCCCTGAATGAGCGGTAAGAATAATCGCCGGAAAATTGCTTCAGGTCTCACGAAGGGGGAGAAATTTAGTTGGCTCTACTCGACCTGTATCGGATAGGGAGGGTTCGGGCGTAAAATCCCAACATCTATTACAATGCGAATGTGATAGATTCTACAATCTTAAATGTCGAAATTCTAGCCGCCAAGCCGCATTGTAATCAGGCTTTCGAGGATGTCCAGTTGATCTGATATTTCTTCTTCGTTGATCAAAACTCTCGACAGAGATAATCCGCGCAACTGTGAGTTCAGAAAAAGATTTAAGGCGCGGGCCTGGCCAGGGGTTATGGCGAGGTCAGCAAAAAATTTCCCGATTTGTTTTTCTGTATGATCGCTCAACTCATTGTAAAACTGCGAAATCGCCGCAAGCAACGCTGAATCGTCTCTTGCGCCTAAAATAATTTCCCAAATGACCGAGTAGTTGGGATTCCCGTAATATCGCCACATCTCATCTATGATTAAGCGGGTTCTTTCCTTGATCGTTTTATTCTCCGCGCCGGCCAAAGACGAGGGCGCGTCAGTATTATAAATACGCTCGGCGATAACCGCCTGCATGAGGGCCGATTTGGATTTGAAATGATGCTGTACCGCGCCGGTTGTCATGCCGGCATTCCGGGCGACTGCCGCGATTGTGCAGCCTTTGTACCCCATCTCCTGCAAGGTTTCTATCGTCGCATCAAGGAGCATTCGCCGCGTGGTTGCGCGGCGCTCTGCCTGGGTGCGACTTGGTCGTGATTTTGATTTTACGCTCATAAATAGGATTTACATCACAATCATAATACATTACAAGTATAATGTATATGTAATGGGACAGGTATAATATCAGATCAACGGTCACACCTGGCAAACTTTAATCTAAAACAATTGGAAAATCCTATGCCACACATTGATGCCCAAAAACTTCACGCGGACTCTATTGTCATCGACGGCTGTTGCCCCTTGCTCGTCAATATGAACTATATTGATTGGTATAAAGAGGGCGGGTGTACGGTCGTAACGCCGACCGTCGGCGGTTTCTACCCGACAATAATCTCCTTTACCTTCATCGCGGCCTGGCTCGAATTTATTCGCAGTCGCGACGATTTGATTTTGGTTGAATTCGCCTCCCATGTGCGTGAAGCGAAACAAAGCGGGAAGACCGGCGTTGTTCTGCATTTTCAGGGCACCGACCCTATTGATGGAAATGCGGACCATGTCAATGCGTTCAAGAAACTCGGCGTCGGCATCATGCAGCTCACCTATAACACTGAAAACAAGGTTGGCTTCGGGGCCCAGGTCGAAGACAATGGTTTAAAGAAATTTGGCCGTAAATTGATCAAGCGGTGCAACGACGCCAAGGTTATCGTCGACTGTTCTCATACCGGTTATCGCACCACAATGGAAGCCATCGAATGCTCTGAAAAACCCGTTATTTTCTCACATGCGAACCCGATGGGCGCCTATCGTACCGCGACCGCCAGAAATATTGAAGACGATCAAATCAAGGCCATTGCCCAGACAGGGGGCCTGATCGGAGTCACGGGTTTCCCGGGTTTTCTTTCGGACGAAAGCCAGCCGTCACTCAATCTGTTTCTCGACCATATAGAGCATCTCGTGCAAGTTGGCGGGATTGACCATGTCTCTCTCGGCATCGATTATTATTTGGGGCAGCATCCCATTGCAGACCCCAAAGACGCCCAGGCCAACTATGATCAACTGGTCAGCGAAGGGCATTGGAAGGTTGGTGATTATCCGCCGCCGCCTCATTATTATCCCAGGGGCATTGAAACACCGGAAAAACTGCCGGCTCTCACCGAAGCCTTGCTCGGTCGCGGATATAAGCCGGAGGACGTGCAGAAAATTCTCGGTCTTAATCTGTTGCGCGTATACGAAGCCGTCTGGGATGAGTGAATTTATGAACAGCGCCCATAAGGACCTTTAACATGATTGTTGTCATTGGAGCCGGCGTTGTGGGTACGCTCACCGCCTGGCATTTGGCGGAACGGGGCCATAGCGTCACCGTCATTGACCGGGAATCCGCCCCGGCCGGAGGATGCAGTTTTGGCAATGCGGGCTTAATTGCGCTGGGACATGCCGAGGCATGGGCCGGCCCTGAAGTCCCCAAAGCAATGGCCCGCGCGCTTTTCGGCCTCAACCCGACGGTGAAAATGTCAAAACCTTGGGATCCTTTCCTGTGGCTTTGGGGCTTGAATTTTTTGGCCAATTGCACATCCCGCGCCCACAATGAGAATAGTCGAAAACTCCTTCAGCTCAGTCAATTTAGCGCCAGGGCGCTACACCAAATTGAGTTACAGGAAGGCCTGAGCTATCATCAGCGGCGCACAGGATCCCTTTACCTCTACTCAGACGAGCGCCAATATCGCAACCGCATTGCGGCGATCAGAACGGACCCCGTGGCGCGCCAGTTATTTGAACCGCTATCGGTCGAGGACTTGCTCGAATTGGAGCCGGCCCTGACCCGTGTTAAGAGCAAACTTGCCGGTGGACTGATTTCGAAATCGGATTCGAGCGGCGATTGCGCGCTTTTCACGTCCAGGCTCGCATATGCATTGAGCGCTTCCGGCCGCGCCATGTTCAAGTATAACGCCATTGTAAGCGGCTTCACCGTGACCAACAAGCGGATCACGGCGGTGACGACCGATACCGGCCGCATTGATTGCCAGGGCGTTGTCATTGCGGCGGGAACCGGCTCGCGCCAGTTACTCAGCAACCTTGGTGTCAATTCGCTCATTTATCCGGTGAAAGGATATTCGGCCACGTATGACATCGTCAGCTCTGCGGCGGTACCGGAATATTCTGCGGTCGATGAAACAGAACTGGTGGCGTTTTCCCGTTTCGGGGATCGGCTCAGGCTGACCGGTTTTGCCGAGATGGCCGGAACCGATCTGTCCCTGCGGCAGGAACGCCTGGATGCGCTTGATGCCTATGCGCACCGGACATTTGGCGATGCCGTCGATACAGATAACGCTACTTATTGGGCGGGGTTGCGCCCCGCCACACCCTCAAGCCTTCCTTATCTGGGTCGTCTTAAAGTGGCTGAAAATCTGTGGATCAATGCCGGACATGGCCAACTCGGCTGGACCATGGCTGCCGGTTCAGGGCGCCTGATCGCTGACCTTGTTGATGGCCGGGCGCCGAGGGCTTCAAATGTTTCAGCCTCGGCGAGTTGGCTGGAGAAATTCTGAGAAAATCACAATGAGAATATTGAGCAGAGAGCAAATCAAAGCGGCCTTGCCCTACGGTCCTCTGGCTCAGGCGATTGCCAAAGTGTCAACGCCGGAATAAAAAATATCCACGCCATGCGGCAAAACACCAAACTGGCCGGGCGGGCTGACTGCGGCGCGGCCTGTGGTTTCGCCCATCTCATATAGTTTCAATCCACGCCCCTGCAGGAGGGGCGACATTCAATTATTGTTATGGTGGATATGTTTACAACAGTTTCAATCCACGCCCCTGCGGGAGGGGCGACCGTTCGTCTACCGCGAATATTATTACCTGTCGCGGTTTCAATCCACGCCCCTGCGGGAGGGGCGACGCCAATATGGCTGGTCGTGTAAATCCCGGCGACGGGTTTCAATCCACGCCCCTGCGGGAGGGGCGACCTGTCGCCGACCGGTCGAAATCGGCCGTGTACAGGTTTCAATCCACGCCCCTGCGGGAGGGGCGACAGGCGTTATAAACGAATGTATAGGATATATCGGCGGTTTCAATCCACGCCCCTGCGGGAGGGGCGACCCGCGGGATACCACAATTTTGTGGGCGGACGGCGTTTCAATCCACGCCCCTGCGGGAGGGGCGACCCGGATGACGGCGTGGTGAGCGAGGGGGCGGCGGTTTCAATCCACGCCCCTGCGGGAGGGGCGACCTTGGCGTCCGTCCGAAAATGCGGGGCGAGTATCGTTTCAATCCACGCCCCTGCGGGAGGGGCGACTCTTCGCAACCGTCTTTTCATGAATACCTACATTGTTTCAATCCACGCCCCTGCGGGAGGGGCGACGTTATTCCTAACGCTTCCGCCAGTTTTGGGATAAGTTTCAATCCACGCCCCTGCGGGAGGGGCGACGCGATCAGCCGGGCGACATCTTCGCCGTCGGCCGGTTTCAATCCACGCCCCTGCGGGAGGGGCGACGTTAAATATCGGATCAATGATGTAGGATTCCGGGGTTTCAATCCACGCCCCTGCGGGAGGGGCGACTCGCCGCCTTCAAAACTTCATCCAGTTCATCATGGTTTCAATCCACGCCCCTGCGGGAGGGGCGACGTCAGGCGGGCGTATGCCTCCGTGCCAAAGCCCAGTTTCAATCCACGCCCCTGCGGGAGGGGCGACCTGATTTTTACATAAAGGGAGGGCTGTTTCTGTGTTTCAATCCACGCCCCTGCGGGAGGGGCGACCGAGGCCTTCCCCGATATATTCGAGGGGGGAAAGTTTCAATCCACGCCCCTGCGGGAGGGGCGACGCGACCAGCCTTAGGGCTATCGGTAGGATCGAGCGTTTCAATCCACGCCCCTGCGGGAGGGGCGACTGGCCAGAGGTACGCCGATCACCGACCAGTATAAGTTTCAATCCACGCCCCTGCGGGAGGGGCGACGCGGTGGTCGCGTCAGCCACCGGTGGTATCGCGGGTTTCAATCCACGCCCCTGCGGGAGGGGCGACGTCAAAATGGGGTGGTGGCCGGGCGCAAAACCATGTTTCAATCCACGCCCCTGCGGGAGGGGCGACAATGCCGCACGCCTTCCGGGTGACGATCGCCAATGTTTCAATCCACGCCCCTGCGGGAGGGGCGACATTTTATTTATACGGCCAGCCTCCAGGAGGTCATGTTTCAATCCACGCCCCTGCGGGAGGGGCGACGGTGATCCTGTCGGCCAGTCGGGCCACAAAACGAGTTTCAATCCACGCCCCTGCGGGAGGGGCGACGCGGCATCATTGGCGCAATTGTCGGCCTGTTCAAGTTTCAATCCACGCCCCTGCGGGAGGGGCGACTGCACGGTCCTGCAATGGTCGGCGCGGGACCTGGTTTCAATCCACGCCCCTGCGGGAGGGGCGACCGCCCATTCAAGCAACTTTCCCACGATTGGATGTGTTTCAATCCACGCCCCTGCGGGAGGGGCGACTCTATTTTCAAGATAAAGACGGCAAGACCATTTTTGTTTCAATCCACGCCCCTGCGGGAGGGGCGACGGCGGTCAATGTTTCCGTGACCTCGGCGATCCCGGTTTCAATCCACGCCCCTGCGGGAGGGGCGACCATCAAGAGCCTGTTGCCGCCGCAGGACTTCACCGTTTCAATCCACGCCCCTGCGGGAGGGGCGACATGATCAATCGAGGTTATACAATTTTGAAGACGTTTCAATCCACGCCCCTGCGGGAGGGGCGACCCGGGGACAGGCCGATCGAGATTATCAATCAGGTGTTTCAATCCACGCCCCTGCGGGAGGGGCGACGTCGGGTGCGGCGGATATCGACGCTGAAGGCGACGTTTCAATCCACGCCCCTGCGGGAGGGGCGACAGGCAAGCTGCGTCACCCCGGCCGCGTCCTCGGAGTTTCAATCCACGCCCCTGCGGGAGGGGCGACGCGACATGATTGTCGGCTGCTGGACTGCGCCGGATGTTTCAATCCACGCCCCTGCGGGAGGGGCGACAATCAGTCGCCTTTTGACTGCACAAGCCGAGCAGGTTTCAATCCACGCCCCTGCGGGAGGGGCGACCATACAAAACCAGCGGCGAGAGATCGCCAGACTGGTTTCAATCCACGCCCCTGCGGGAGGGGCGACCCATTTTTCAGTCATGCCGCTTTCCTTTCATCGTGTTTCAATCCACGCCCCTGCGGGAGGGGCGACTGTAGTAGCCAAAAATCCACACCATCGCGGCGCTGTTTCAATCCACGCCCCTGCGGGAGGGGCGACGATATTTGATAAAGCGACCGCCCCGGCTATCGACGTTTCAATCCACGCCCCTGCGGGAGGGGCGACGACGAGGCGCACCAGCTTTATCTGGACTCGCGGGTTTCAATCCACGCCCCTGCGGGAGGGGCGACAGTCCAGCGCGTGTACCGTATGCCCGGCTGCGGCGTTTCAATCCACGCCCCTGCGGGAGGGGCGACGCAAGAGCAAACAAACGCAGAACGACTCAGTGAGGTTTCAATCCACGCCCCTGCGGGAGGGGCGACAAGCGATCGATTCCAGGCTGTGAGATCACATCAAGTTTCAATCCACGCCCCTGCGGGAGGGGCGACTCTTTATTTTCGAGCTTGCGCTTGATCCCATCTAGTTTCAATCCACGCCCCTGCGGGAGGGGCGACTGCCGATGCTTTTGATGACGTCGCCCAATGAGCGGTTTCAATCCACGCCCCTGCGGGAGGGGCGACGTGACCCGCTACGGCATATCCACCGACGGCGACGGTTTCAATCCACGCCCCTGCGGGAGGGGCGACGCTCGGCCTGAAGTTGGGCCGCTGGCTATACGACGTTTCAATCCACGCCCCTGCGGGAGGGGCGACGCGGCATGACCGTTGACCCGCTCACGCTCGAGGCGTTTCAATCCACGCCCCTGCGGGAGGGGCGACCTGGAAATGATGGAGATTGTAGCGCTCGATCGGGGTTTCAATCCACGCCCCTGCGGGAGGGGCGACCTGCATTGATCGCCTTTATTGCTTATATGGACAGGTTTCAATCCACGCCCCTGCGGGAGGGGCGACGCGGTTGGCACAGCGACCGGGCCTCGCTCAAGCGGTTTCAATCCACGCCCCTGCGGGAGGGGCGACGTGGCACCCTCACCTTCATATCATCATATTGACCGTTTCAATCCACGCCCCTGCGGGAGGGGCGACGAGATTAAGACGACACAAAATTAATCGAGAAAATGTTTCAATCCACGCCCCTGCGGGAGGGGCGACATGGCCGCAATATCTTGAAGCCGTATACGTATACGTTTCAATCCACGCCCCTGCGGGAGGGGCGACCCGTTAGCGCCTCTGCAAGCTCCAAATTCTGACAGTTTCAATCCACGCCCCTGCGGGAGGGGCGACTGATCTTCTCTAATACATTGAGATGGAAAAGGAAAGCTGTTTCCTGGCGCGAACCGGCGGGGACGGGTCGCATTGCGGGAGACATAATTTATCAGAAAACGGATTTTATTCACAATATCAAAGAGCTGCAGCCGGTGCGAAAGGGTCAGGATTTTGAGGCACGCTTGGGGTTCGCACGGCCCTTTATTCGAGGCCCCGCTGGTCCGGGGGAGGGTGCAGGTCTTCACGCCGTTATACAATCAAGGTGCCGCCCAGATCGACGGCGGGCTTGGCCCCCACATGCTCGACCCGGCGCCGCCAGTTTTTGCCCAGATGATAATAGCGCAGGCTGTCGTGATCGGGGTCGATGATCGCCTCAAGTTCGGCCTTGAGCAGCGCCCATTGGGCGGGACTCACCTCGATCTCGAACACGGAATATTGCACCCGCTGGCCGTAATCCCGGCATCTTTTGGCCACCCGGCGCAGGCGGCGCGCCCCGCCATCTTCGCTGACCTTCACATCATAGGTGACGAGCATCATCATGGGAATTGCCTCATTTCCAGAACCAGGGGGGATAGGCGTCAAGATCGCCGCGCAGATGCCGGGCGAGAAGCTGCGCCTGAAGATAAGGCGCAAGGCCGAGCGGCGCGCTTTCTTCGAGAAAGGGATGGCGGCGTTCCTGCTTTTTGCGCTCCTGCCAGGCGGTGAGCACCGTCTTGCGCGCCTCGTCGGTGAGCAGCACGGCACCGCCGTCGCGCGCCTCAAAATCCCGGGCGCGCAGCTGGCGGCGGTTGATCAGAGACAGCGCCAGCCGGTCCGCGAGCACCGGCCGCAGTTCCTCCATCAGATCGAGCGCCAGACTGGGCCGGCCCGGCCGGTCCCGGTGCAGGAAACCCACCGCCGGGTCAAGCCCGACGCTTTCGGCGGCGCTGCGGCAATCATGGGTCAGAAGCGTATAGAGAAAGGACAAAAGCGCATTGACCGGGTCGAGCGGCGGCCGGCGGGAGCGGCCCTGAAACCGGAGTTCGTCATCGGGGGAACGGACCAGGTGATCGAAAACCCTGAAATAAAGCCGGGCGGCGTCGCCTTCCGCCCCGCGCAGGCTGTCCATGTCGTCATTTCCCGAACCGATTCGACGGAGAATATGCGCCATGCGGCCGGTCGCGGCGGAAATCGCCGCCTTGTGCGCGGGGTCCATCGTATCGCCATAATCGCGCAGAGAACGCATCAAGACGGCCCGCTGGTTGGAGATTTTGCCGAGGAGCAGGCCGCGCACGATGTCTTCCGGCGCGTCGGACCGGCGATATTGCGCCCGGCGCAGCAACACATTGCCGGCGACCGGGCCTTCGATGCGCGCCTCAAACCGCCCGAAGCGGCTGAGCAGGATGATCGCGATGCCGGCCTCCGCACAGGCCCCGATCAGCGGCGGCGAGATATAGATGCCGCCGAACAGCACGACCGAGGTCAGCATATGCAGCGGCGCGCGGGCCCGTTCCTCGCCCTCGATCTCGACCACGAGATTTTCGCCGTCCTTGCGCAACCCCGCCCCTGCGGTGGTGATATACATGGTGTTCAGGAGTTTTTTCATGAGGCCTCCTTCCCATCCTGCAGCAGGGAGGCCAGCATCCGGTCCCGCCATTTGCGGGCCGGTTTCGCGGCGGCCCGGGGGCGGCACAGATCAATCAGCGAACAGGCGCGGCAGCGGCTGGCCTTGTAGGTGGCCGGCGGCGTCTGGAGGGAGGTGAAGACATCTTGCAGGGCGGCGACCGTCTCCTCGGTCAGGCGGCGCAGATCCGCATCGAAGGGCACAACGACGCGCCGTTTCGTCTCGCCGTAATAGAGCGCCCCTTCCGGCACGATTTGCCCCGTCATTTCCTCGAGACATAAGCCTTGCGCGCAAAGCTGCACCTCGTCGGCGCGGTGCAGCTTGGCCTTGCCGCGCTTATATTCCACCGGATAGGGGATTTCGCCCTCCTTCGCGGGCCGGAATTCGACCAGATCGGCGACGCCCACGAGATTCAGTCGCCGGCAGGCGAGCGGCAGGGCGGTGACCCGGCGCACGCCGCGCCCCCGGCGCTCCCCCGGGATGGCGGAGGCGAGATGCATCACATGTCCTTCGGCCGTGAAGCGGTTCTCCGCCCACATCCGCTCCAGATGAATAAGCGCCGCTTGACGCAGGCAATAGACCGCATGCTGCAGGGCGGAGAGGGGGATGGGAGCCCCATCCCGTTCATCGGAAAAGTTGTCGGCGGCGCACATGACCGGGCCTTACAGCCGTTCGATGATTTCGATACCGTCCGGCAGGCCGTCGCGGTCGATCGTCACCTGATAATCAGAAAATTTCCGCGCCGGCGGCAGATTGTCGATGCCCTTATCCTCCAGGGCGCGAAATTCGCCATCGACATTGCGGCCCACCTGCACCCGGTCAAACAGGGCATGCGCATGGGCTTTGCCCAGCGCGTTGTCATGTTTGAAGACGATAAGCTTACGCGACGCCATTTCCCCGCGGGCGGCGGAGCGGTCATGTTCGAACATGTTCTCCAGCGCCTCGAACAGAAGGTCGAGGTCGCCCGCGCCAAAGCCGGTGCGCTCGGCGAGCTTGGCGGAAATAAAGCCGTGGGCGCGATAGAGGCCATAGGGTACGATATGCTTGCGGCCCATGGTGCGGTTGTCGGTCCGGTCGTTGCTGTCGCTGCCGTCTTTCTGGGCTTCCTTCTCCTTTTCATTGGTCGCCGCCATGCGGGTAATGGTAATCTCCACCGGGACAATCGGTTCGACGGACTGGGCGAAGGTGACCTGTACCGGCCCGCGCACCTGACCGCAATTGATGCCGGTACTCATCACCGCGCCGAAGCTGCGCACGTCGAAGAAGTTTTCACACATGAAATTGCGCAGCCTAAGCGCTTCTTCGTCATTCTGCGGGTTCAGCTTTTTTTCCTTTTCTATTTTGTCATTGTCCGGGCGCAAGGCTTTATAGGCTTTGCGGTGCTGATCATTCAGGATCGCGCCTTCGCGAACATAAATGGCGAAACCGGGGTCGCCGTCCTTGGCGAATTCCGTATAGTTGCGGATTTTGCGTTTCAGGCTGACGTCGCTGACGAGGCCGTGGTTGGTTTCGGGGTCGATCCGGGGCAGGTTGCCGGCGTCCGGATCGCCGTTCGGATTGCCGTTTTTTACCTCAAACATAAGAACGAATTCATAACGGTTGTCGAGTGTGGTCATTGCTGGGTTCCCCCTTCAGTGGATGTTTCATCTGTCTTTGATCTGAAAAATGCGTTGTGCTGGTGATAATAGCCAAGGCCGAACAGGGCCTGTTGCTCGGCGGAAAGCGAGGCCGGGAATGGATCATCCGCCGGCGACATCAGGTCCATGATGCCGCCCAGCGTTTTTTCGAGCGTGACCTTATATCCCCGTTTCTGTTTGCCGACCTTGGACAGGTGGTTGGCCGATCCACTTTCCAGCAGCGCGAAAACCTTGCGCGGCTGGGCGGAGGCCGAACCATAGAATTTATCCTTGATGGTGGCGTTGACGTTGCGGCCCAACGCCGCCGTCTGAATCTGTTCATAGACGGCGAACAGCCGGCCGAGCAGATAGCCTTTATTGGTATTTTCCGGGTCAAGGGCCACGGGAACCTCCTTTTTATAGTTGCGAATAAGCACGGCCTTGAGCAGGGCGGCGCGCAAGGCGTTGATGGTCTTGTCGGCGCGAAGCCGCATCAAAACGGTCGACATCAGGGTGAGTGGATAAGGCGCGCCGGCGAGGATTGCGCGCAGCCAGTCCCCGGCCAAATTGGGCGGGACATTTTCGCGCTTGTGCTGTACGGCCATCTCCAGTAGATATTTCCACAGCGGCGGAATGTCATCCTTCGGCGGCGGATCAATGGCCATGTCGATGAGGAACTTCTGATAATTTTCCGCCAAGCGGCCAAAGTCATCCTCGAACCAGAAGCGCACGGAAAGCCGCGCCGCATTGGGCGCGAGCCCCAGCACATAAAAGCGCACGCCGCGGGCGAGGTCGGGCTCGAACGTCTCAAGCGGTATCCCTGCGCGCATTTTATCAAGAATGGCCCCGACCTTTTCGGCCTCCGATCCTTCGTCAATCTTGTCCGGCGGCCCTTCGGTCAGGATCGAAAAAATACTTTCGGCCAGCGGGGCCCCTGACCCGTCGGCCCAGAAGACGGTTGAGGCGTCGCCGATCTGCACGCGGTGGGCGCTGCCTTTTTCAAGGAATTTATTCAGCACCGTGGTATAGGCGAAGGTCGCCCGTTCCGACACCGGCGCATTGCCGCCCTGGTCGTGACCATAGGAACTGAAGGCGTCCAGGTTAAAAGACACGATGGAGGCGCCGGAGGACTGGGCGCCCCAGACCCCCTTGATTGCCGGATGCAGGCGGGCGATCGGCGCTTTGCCGCCATTGACGAGGCAAATCCCCTTGGTTTTCTCGCCTTCCGAAGCAAGCCGGGCCCAAAGCTCTCTCGCCGCCGGGCGGTCGTGAAGATAGATATGATTTCGCCGCTCGCTCTCAAGCGCAAAAACCACATTCTGGTCTTTCATGTCTTCGGGCCAGCTGAAGCGAACAAAATCTTCCGGCTTCCAGCGTTGCAGAAAACGCAAAAACGCGCGTAACCCGGTATCTTCTGTATCGGCTAACGCTTCTGTATGTTTTTTGCGGAAGGACAGAAGTTTGTCGAATGCTTTTTTGCGCTCCTTTTCTTCATTTGCTCTTTCTGTGACTCCAAGTACATACCCCGTGTTATCCCATAAAAAGAATGACTTCGGTGTAACTCCCGGACGTTTGAAAGAGGCTGGCACGGCCATCAACGGGGCAATCTTCTTTTTTCCGTCTCCGCTCCTAAGATCCGTGGCGGAAACCGGTACGCCATCCTCGTTCAAGGAAATGACAAAACCGATTTTTTCGCTGGAATAGCCGAAAGGGGGGACTTCGCCCCGGTCGGCCAGACGGTCATAGGCGTTGTTCAGGGCGCTGAGGATGCTCATCGGCGGATCTCCGGCAAATGGGGTTGCGGCACGTCGAGAATGCCGTCCTTGAGGGCGGCGCGGAAAAACAGCGCCGCGCGGTCCGTCTCATGGTCGATGTCCCACAGCATGAAGCCCAGGTCGCGGCTTTCCCCTATGGCCCGGGGCAGGGGGGCGTCGGGGGCGATCAGTGCGAACCGGGCGTCAAATTCCCGGGTGCCGAGGCAGGGCTGGTGAAAACACTGTCCCCGGGCGGCGCGGCGGTTGAAGATGTCCAGATGCTTGCCGTCATTGTCGTCGGGACCCGCCTTGTCGGTCATTTCGAAATGGGCCTCGATGATATAATCCACATCGACCAGCACCGTCGCCGCCCGCTGCTGGCGGTCCTCATCGACCAGGAGATGCAGGCCGTCGAGGCTTTCGCGATTCATGGCGGTTTTGATGTTGCGCGCAGACGCCTTGTGGCCGACTTCGTTGCGCCGGATGGACTGAAAACGGATGGGCCGCAACACATGAATGCGGTCAATGATCCAGCGGATGGCGGGCTTCCAGTGGATCGCCTCCAGTATGCCGCGCGCCGCCGACGGCGTCATGACGTCATAGGATACTCGCTCCACCTTCATTTCCGGCCGGGTGAAACAGGCATGCTTGCCCGAAACCCGTAATTTAATGCCATAAGCCATAAGTCGTTCTTCCCTTCCTACAAAACAGAATTTTCCAGTCCCAGATAATCCGCATTTTCCCAGATCAGGCCGGCCTTCTCCGTATAAAGGCTGGCGGTTTGCAGCACGCAGAACTGATCGCCAAAGATCGCTTCCTGCTCGAATTTCACATGGCCGTTGGCGAGCAGCAGATGGCGGGCCCTTGGCGGCACCTGCACGATATAACGCTGCAACGCCCGGGCTATGGCACCGGGGCGGGTGTCGGGATTTTTGAGCCGGTCCAGGGCCTTCCGGGCGTCCGCGTCCCGGGCGATGATCACCGGCGCGAGGCCGCTTTGGATCATGCGGAATTTTTCCGCCACAGTGCGATAGCTGAAATTCGCTTCCATGCCGCTGATTTTGAATTTATCGAGGATCTTCTCGGCATCAAGGCCGTCGCCCTTGCGCCAATAAACCTCGCCGAAATAGTCCTTTATCGCCGCCGGCGACGACAGATCGTCAAACCCGTCCTTCATGCGGTCAAGGTCCCCGACAAACTGGCGGATATCAAAGGGCGGCGGATTGTCCCGCGCTTTGAAGACGGTGACGAGGCTCGCATCCAGCGGCCGCTTGCCTTCGCGGTTGCAGCGGCCGGCCGCCTGGGTGATCTGGTCCAGCCCGGCTTCCGCCCGCCACACGCGGGGAAAATCAAGATCCACGCCCGCCTCCACCAGCGAGGTGGCGATCAGGCGGCAGGGCTGTCCCTGTTGCAGACGCTCGCGCACGTTTTTCAGAATTTCCTGTCGATGGGCGGCATATTGGCGGGTGGTGAGGTGAATCAGGCCGTCAAGCCCGGCGTCCCGGGCGCGCTTGTAGAGAGACAGGGCGTGGCCGCGGCTGTTGACGATGACCAGGGCTTGGGGTTCACGCGCCAGCGCCTGGACCAGTTCTTCATCGCAGATTTCGGGGCCCAGTTCGATCGTGGCGCGTTTGAACTTTGCCGCCAAGCCTTGCGGATCGGGGGCGAGTTCCCGGCCCGCAAGCGGCAGGCCGCCCTTGAGGTCGTTTGCGTCCAGCGCCGGTTGCGTCGCCGTGCACAGGACCACCGAGACGCCGTAATTCGCGGTCAGTTCCCGCAAAGTTTCCATGCAGGGCCGCAGCAGGTTCAGCGGAAGGGTCTGCGCCTCGTCCAGCACGATGACGCTGCCCGCCAGGTTATGCAGTTTGCGGCAGCGCGACGGCCGGTTGGAAAACAGGCTTTCAAAAAGCTGGACATTGGTGGTGACCACGATCGGCGCCGCCCAGTCCTCCATGGCGAGACGCAGCTTGTCCCGTTGTTGGCGCTCCTTGATTTTCTCCTCCTCAAAGGCAGAATGATGTTCCAGGATATGCTCTTCGCCCAAGACCTTCCGAAACTCGCCGGCGGTCTGGTCGATGACCGTGGTGAAAGGGATGGCATAGATGATGCGGCGGAGACCATGCCGTTTGGCGTGATCGAGGGCGAAGCCGAGCGAGGTCAGCGTCTTGCCGCCGCCCGTGGGCACGGTGAGGGTGAAGAGGCCCGGGGGCTGATCCGCCCGGGCCCGCACATGGGCGAGGATGTCGCGGCGCAGGCGGTTCACGTCCGACAGGGGCGAGGTGGTCTGCAGCCCGGCCATATGACCGTCAAAATCGGCGCGCAATTCATCGATAATGGCGTCAAGCGCCGGCCAGTCCCGGTCCTTCGCCTCCCCCCTGACCTGGCTATAAAAAGATTCCGTATCGCGATAATCCGCATCGACCAGGCAGGAAAAAATCATCCGTCCGAGAAGGCCGAACTGAAACGGCAGCTTGTCTTTGTTCCAGTCGAAGGGCGGCATGAGGCCGGCGGCGTCCGGGGTGATCTCCTCCCGCCAGACGGGATCAAGCGGCTCCAGCGTCTTTTTCAGCCGGTCGGCGAGGGCGCCGCCGCCCTGGTGGCGATCCGCGAGCCCCGCATGATGGCCGGCGATGGCGAAGGCGACCAGCTCCGCCATCGCCGCATCCGACCCGTCAGGCAGCAGATTTTTGACCTCGACGGCGCCGGCGGTGGCGTGATCGACCTTGACCGGGCTGCCGGACAGTCTTTTCTGGAACGGGGCGCTGTATTTGCCAAGGTCATGCAGCAGCCCCGCAAGGCGTCCGGCCCGGCCCGCGCCGAACGCTCCGGCGAACTGCGCCGCGGCGGTGCCGGTTGCTGTCAAATGATCACGCAGAAGGTGCCAGTTCTGTCTGCTGTCGTCGTCTGTTGAATGTGCATAAAACACGATGTCCCCCAATAGCAAGTCTATTGTTTAAGCGCTTTGAGCTCCCCATTGGCCAGATTACATGCTCTATCTGTTGCCGTAGAAGGACCGATGCTACCATAAACAGATCAAAAATCATAATATTCAGTGACAGACCACACTGATCTTAGCGAACTGAAGCGTTACGGGCTTACTCAATCCGAATATTTTCGCAAAATACTTAACGGATTGTTGAAAAATCCAGGACCAGCTCTAGGGTCTGTGGACAATTAAGGTCAGGGCGTTGGCGGCCCACATTTTATCACTGGCGAGGTGCGGAATGCGCCGTAGTGTCATTCACTTCAGGCATTTTTGTTCAGCCAGCGCCTCTTGCATTTGGCTGTTTTTCGTTCGCAAGTTCTTTCCCTCATCTACTGTTGCGGCCCATTCCATATCACCGGAAAACCGTTTCTTGCCAGCCTTCAAAAACGCTTTGGACCATTTGCCATACAGGCTCTGAGAAATACCTTCACGCCGGTAACGTCTCAGGGAAGCACGGGACTGAATTCGACATTTTCAAAGACGACTTCGGGCCAGAAGCCATCCATCGGATGCGCCGTAAAGTCAACCTGAAGGTCGAGAACCACCGGCCGGTTGGCTTTTTGCGCCCGCCGGAAGGCGTCGGGGAGGCTCTCCAGCGTCACCTCTTCACCGATACAGCCATAACTTTCCGCCAGGGCGGCGAATTTGACATTGCTGAGATGCATGCCGAATTTCTGATTTTCAAACAAACCTTCGCCGAAGGGCCGGTACATGCCCCAACAGGAATCATTAAAGACGATTGTGATGATATTCAGCCCGCAACGCGCCGCGGTTTCCAGTTCCTGACCCGTACAGCACATGGCGCCGTCACCGGTAATAAGCACCACAGGTCGATCGGGATTTAAAAGTTTGGCGGCATTGGCAAAGGGCGTTCCCACGCCCAGATGTCCCATGCCCGGCGTAAACAGGTAATTCCTGGGATGGGACGGATGAATGAAACTGTTCGTCCATTCCATGGTCTGGCCGCCGTCAAAGACGACGATGGCGTCCTCGGGAATTAATGTGGAGATTGCACGGGCCGCCGCGGCTTCATTGAGGATATTGGTGTTGGGCGTCGTGATCTGGTCCGCGATGCCATTGAGCTCTTGACGGTATTCGTAATATCTTCTCAAGACATCCTGGATCCAGGATGTATCGGCCTTGAATGTTTTCTGTCGTAAGGCGTCATTCAAAAGCCTGAGAAATTCGCGGGCATCCGCCGCCAGGCCAAGGGTGGCCGGGACAGATCGTCCCAGAACTTCGTTATCAATGTCGACCTGTATGATTTTCTGTCCTTTTATGGCGGGATAGGCGGGCGGCTTGTTGACCGGCATCCAGGTGGAAAATTTGCAGCCCACGGATAGAATGACATCGGCTTCCCGTAGCGCCCGGACGGCGCCATGACCCGCCAGGATCCCGCCGCAGCCAATGAATGTTTCGCTGTTTTCGGGAATAATGCCACGACCATTCACGGTTCCCGTGGCCGGGAATCCTGTAATTTTGATCAGTTCGCGAAATTCTTCCACGCCGTCTGAGCGGGCAACGCCGCCGCCGGCGATCAGGACCGGCCTGCGGGCATTGGCGAGCAACGTCGCCACATCCTCCATATCCTGGGCATTGGGGACGGGTCTTGGGACCGTGATGGCCGGGATGCTGTTGATGTCATGTTCAACGGCGCTTGCGCCGACATCGACCGGAATATCAAGATGCACCGGACCCGGCCGGCCGGAACGGGCGATATGGATGGCCCGCTCGATCAGTTCCGCTGCCCGTTCCGGGTATCTTATGGTCGCGCTCCATTTGGTGATGGATTTGTAAAGGGCGATATGATCGGCCCCCTGAAGCTGATCCTTGCCCGGATCAATGGCGCGGGACGGATTGTTCGGCGTCAATACCAGCAGCGGAATATTATCGGCCCAGGCGGCGGCGACCCCCGGCAGCATATTGGTGGCGCCGGGGCCGACGGTGCCGAAACAAACCCCCATGGAATCCGTCAGTTTTCCAATGGCGTGAGCCATATGTCCGGCGGCTTCTTCATGACGCGTCGTGACGTAATTGAAATAGGGGTCGCGCGAGGCCCCGTCCATCACCATGCCCAATTGCGCTGCCGGCAGACAGAAGATATTTTTAATCCCATGCTTTTTGAGGATTTTAAGTAAAATACTGCTTACGGTGTCTGTCATGGTGATCTCCTCATCCTATTCTCTGAAAAATATTCTGTTATTTGGCGTTTTCGGGGTCTTCCAATCTGACAGCTTTTACGCAAGAGCAGACTGGATATCATATAGTATCTTCTGCACAGGGCAGGCCGGCAATGACGGAATATACCTATTTTGCGGCGATTTGGCGGGGAGAATATTTGGGCGCAGAAATGAAAAAAGCCCACCGTTGAAAGGCGGGCTTTCCGGCGCCTTAAGATGAACGGTCAATCGTTGGTGAAGGTATTTGTCACCGTAATATGGTCGGCGACATTGTTTCGTTTCGCCAGTTCATACATAAAACGGCCGTCAACAACAGCGCCGATGCCGCCATCTTCGTCATAGCCGACCAGAGGGCCGTGGGCGATGGCGAACATGGTGACGCCGCCGGGCGAATCCGGCTCATGGATCGAGCCGCCCGCTTCCAGAACGTAACTGCCAACCCCGCCGCGGTCATGGGCGCCGTACCCGAATTCACCTTCCGTAATATAGGCTTCAATGCCGCCGATATGATGGTGAACAGGGGCCGTAATATCCGGATCAACTTTTAAAATCATGGTGAAGCCGCCGGTCAGTTCATTGATATTCAACAGCTTGAAATAGGTCCCCGGCATAACCCAGTCCGTCCACGGCAAGGCGCCGGGGTCAAAAAAAGCCGGCCGATGGGGACTGTTGGCTTTCACTGTGTTTTTCAGGCTTAATACCGTATCCGACATGTAACATCTCCTTTAATTTGTTCTGAAAGGAAATGTTACGGGCTTAGGGCTGGCTTCCCTATGACGGAAAATACTTATTTTGCATATTAATTAATGGTGTGCCGGAGCCAGTTTAAACGCCAGACTGGTCCGGTTCTTGACGTTCACCTTGCTGAAGATGGACCTGAGATGGTTTTCGACCGTGCGGATGCTGATGCACAGCTTTTCCGCAATTTCGGGATTCGTCAGTCCTTTGACAATCAGGCTGGCGATATCCGTTTCCCGATGGGTCAGGTCAAATTTTTCGATTTCCAGGGCGCGGATGGTTTTGCAGGCGGCGCGCCGGGTGTGCAGAACTATACGCTGTTCCTGGTTATTGGTGTCGGAGGTGATGGTCCGGGCGCTGATACTGATTCCCCCATGGATAAATTCGATTGGCCGGCCCGACGGATCGCCGGTCAGGGGCAGGCGCGACTGGGTTTCAGTCATCAAGCTGTTTTCGGGGTTTGAATAATAATTCTTTTTCGCCACCGTGATATTCAAATGTTTTTGTCCGGTCCGGTTGGCGAAAATTACCTGGTGGTTTTTATTGAGAATAACCAGGCCGGTTTCGGAAAGCTGATCCTGTAACTGGGCGACAATGATATTGCGGTCATGGAGCTGGCTTCTGAGTTCCAGACCATTGAATATATTGAACAGGGCGGGCCCGAAATAGGACGTGGCCTGAGTGTCCTGTTCGCCGAAAGAGTGATCGCAATAGCGATGAAAACCCAACACATAGATCAGCGAACTGTCAATGTTGGACGGCACGCCCATAACCAGAATTTGCCGAATTGAATTGGGCCGCAGGAATTCATTATAATATTCGCCGCGCGAGAATTTATGGGGATCGATGATATTGTCCAGGGTGAAGGTAAAGCCCTTTGATTGACCCATTTTATGGCACAGCCGGGTTGAATGAAAGGCATGAGGGAGGACAGGGTCTGCACTCTGAAAGTAATTTTCATAATTTGAGAAACTTTGATGGTCGACGCTGTTGCTGATAAAGTTGTAGGCGTTCATTTCCTGCCGGTTTTTCTTGAGAATGGCGAAAATGCTGGTCTCGGCGCCAATCAACTGGGCGAGCGGGGAAAGTATTTTATGGCTGATGTCATAAAAACTTGCCGTGTCCGATAATTTGTCATTAATTTCGTAATAGTCTGAAACCGTCAGCTTGCCTGAGGAATTCATGCATACTCTCCCGAAATAGCGGTATTCTGATCATGCTTTATATTTTTGATGTGATAACAGTCAAAATTCCGCGCCTATACTTCCCGCAAACTATACAATCTTTCAGTCATTAATAAAATAGGTGTTTTCCGCTATTGGTCGCTTGGGTGACCTGCCCCATGATAACGACGTTGCAAGATCAGAATATTAGGGCGCGCTTGTACAAGGTCATATAACGATACCGGCCGGGCACGCGCATAGCATCAAGGGAGAAAAAGATGAACGGAAAATATCATTTGTATTCGGGCATGGCGCGGGGCGCGGGCATGGCCCTGGTGATTGCGGCGTTGCCGGCTGCCGCTGCGGAAAATGCGGCGGACAAAACCATCATGCTGCTGGAGGAAATTACGGTCACCGCCCAGAAGCGGTCCCAGAACCTTCAGGATGTGGGCATCGCGGTGAGCGCTTTTTCCGGGGACCAGCTCAAATCACTGGGCATGGTTGATACCGCCGATATCGCGACCCAGACACCGGGGTTGCTCTTTACCCAGCCCGGCGGGTCCCAGTTGATCGGCCTGCCCGCCATTCGGGGCGTGTCGCAAAATGATTTCGCCCCCCATCAGGAGACCCCCAATGCGTTGTATGTGGATGAGGCCTATGTTAGTTTTGTCGCCGGCAATTCGCAATATATGTTCGATGTCGAGCGGGTCGAGGTGTTGAAAGGACCGCAGGGAACGCTTTTCGGCCGCAATGCGACCGGCGGCCTGATCCATGTGATTTCCCGCAAGCCCGGCGAGACGTTCGAGGGCTATGCGGACCTGACGATCGGCTCCTATGACCAGGTCCGTGTCGAGGCGGCGGCGGGCGGGCCGCTGTCGGACAAGGTCGGTTTCCGGGCTGCCGGTTTTTATAACAAATATGATGGTTATGTCCGCAATGCGATTGGCCAGGACAATTATGAGGATGATACCGGTGCGGGCCGTCTGCAACTCCTGTTCGAACCCAATGAAGATCTGGAGATCCTGTTGATCGGATCCGGCAGCAAGACCGGTGATATTGTCGTCGGTGGCGGGCAGTTTATGGGCGCCGGCAAGGATGCGGACGGCCTGGGGGTCAGGATTCCGGGCCAGCCCAGCCTGTTCGGCTATCTTGATACCGATGGCGACAACCACAAGGGCGCCTACGATATTGACGGCCTGATGAACAAGGAAAGCTATACTTTTACGGGCAAGGTTACATACGGTTTCGGGGATATAGAGCTGACGTCGATCACCAGCTACACGGATTTTGAGTTCAGCTATTCGGAAGATAACGACCTGACGCCGGATCCGATTTCCATGTATGGCATGGCGCAGGAATCGGAACAGTTTTCCCAGGAAGTGCGGCTCAGCGGCGAAGGTGAAAAACTGGAATGGGTCATCGGCGCCTATTACCTGAGCATCGACAGCGATAACACAAGCGAATTTAATCTGTTGGCCTTTGGCGCCGACCAGAACAACAGTTTTGCGCTGTCCACCTCATCCTGGGCTTTGTTCGGCCAGGTTGAATATGAACTGTCGCCAACCCTTTCGGTGACCGGCGGTTTCCGCTGGTCGGAAGAAGACAAGGATTATACCTTCAGTTCGGCCTGTACCGACGGGGTTCCGACTCTTGTTCCGGTCGGCTGTGCCGGCGCTTTCCCGGCCCTTCCGGGTACGATCAATGACATCGGCACCTATAACGGCAAGATTGACAAGGGCGACTGGTCCGGCAAGGCGCAACTGGACTGGCGCCCCAATGAGGATATGCTGATCTATGCCGGCATCACCCGCGGCACCAAGGCGGGCGGCTTCAACGCCCCGCTCGACGGGTTGCTGACCGCGGACCAGATGGCCTTTGACAGTGAAATTCTGACCTCCTATGAAACCGGCATCAAATCCACTTTCTGGGACGGCAAGGCCCGGTTCAATGCCGCCGCTTTCTATTATGACTACGGGAATTATCAATCCTTCGACATGCGCGGCTTTACCCAGGTGATCGCCAACAGCGATGCGGAAATTTATGGTCTGGATGCGGAACTTGTTATTCAGCCGGGGCATGGCGTTTCCCTGATGGCGGGGATCAGTCTGCTGGACGCCACGGTCAAGGATACGCCGCTGCCGTCAGGCCGCACCACGGATACCGAACCGCCGCAGGCCCCGAGCTTTTCCGCCAATGGCCTGATCGCCAAGGACTGGGACATGGGTACAGGGCTGATCCGGACCCAGTTTGATTTTTCTTATGTCGGTGATTATCAGGTCGGCGTCGCCAATGCCGAGATTACGGCCATTGACAGTTATTTTCTCGGTAATGCCCGGATCAGTTACGTCGATGCCGACGATCGGTTCGAGGTCGCCCTGTTCGCCAAGAATGTTTTCGACAGCGATATCCGGGTTTATGCCTATGATATTTCAAACCTGGGCTTCGCCGAGAATGTCTATTTGCCGCCAAGATGGTTTGGGGCGCAGTTCATTGTCCGCTATTGACATGACCTTGCAGGGAGAGACGAAAATGGCGCAATTCAGCGGAAAAACGGCGATCGTCACCGGGGGCGCGTCCGGGATCGGTCGTGAAACCGCCCGGCAATTGTCGGATCAGGGCTGTCATGTGATTGTCGCGGACATCAATTTTGATCAAGCAGAAGAGGTCGCCAAGGAGCTGTCAACCGATTCCATTGGCTTCCGGCTCGATGTCAGTTCGGCAGAAGCCTGGACGGATGTTATGAAATGCGCCGAAGAAACCTTTGGCGGTCTTGATATTTTGGTCAACAGCGCCGGGATCGGTTTTACCGGTGATTTTGAGGATATGGCGCTGGGTCACTGGAATGCGATGATTTCGGTTAATCTGACCGGCACCTTTCTGGGCTGCCAGAAAGCCATAAAACTGATGAAGAAATCGGGAAAACCCGCCGCCATTGCCAATATCTCCTCATTGGGCGGGTTGGTCGGCGGCGAGGATATTGCCGGATATTGCGCCTCAAAGGGCGGCGTGACATTGCTGACGAAGTCCGTGGCCTTATATTGCGCCGGCAAGGGCTATAATATTCGCTGCAACAGCATTCACCCGACCTATGTGGACACGGAAATGCTCGATCCCGTTGCCGATGCCTTTGGCAGCCGCAAAGTTATGCTTGACGGCATGGCGTCGCAGGTGCCAATTGGTCGTGTGGCCAAGCCAGAAGATATCGCTTCGGCGATTTTATATCTTTGCTCGGCAGAGGCCAGCATGGTCACAGGTCATCAAATGGTTATTGATGGCGGACAGATGGCGGGAATGCCCGCCCAACATTCAACCAAGCGAGGGGTGTTATGACGGAAAACAATCGCCGCGTTTCCGGAAAGGTGGCCTTGGTCACCGGAGGGGCCTCGGGGCTCGGGCTGGCTATTGCCGCGCTGCTGGTGCGGGAGGGCGCCATCACCATCATCACGGATATTCAGCAAGACCGCGGCTGGCAGGAGGCGAAAAATATCGGCGCGGATTTCATCCGGCAGGATGTCGCGGATGAAGCCGGCTGGAAAGCGGTTCTCGGCCATGTTTTTGAAAAATACGGCCGGCTGGATATTCTGGTGAACAATGCCGGAATAAGCGGCGATGTTCAGGAAACGAACCCTGAAACGACAACCCTCGAAGAATGGCGGAAAATTCAGAAAGTGAACGGCGACAGCGTTTTTCTCGGCTGTAAATACGCCATTGACTACATGCGTCAAAGCGGCGGCGGCTCGATCATTAACCTGTCGTCCATTGCGGCGCTTGTGGCGACGCCATTTATCACGGCTTACGGCGCCAGCAAGGCGGCCGTGCGGCAGTTGACCATGTCGGTGGCGATGCATTGCGCGACGACCGGCTCCAGAGTGCGTTGTAACAGTGTCCATCCCGGCCAGATCAGAACCCCGATGCTGGAAACGCTGTTTGAGGAAACGGCAAACCGGATGGGCGTGTCCCAGGCGGCCGTGGAGCAGAAGTTTCTGGAGAGAATTCCTCTGGCCGAATTCGGCGAGCCGGATGACATCGCCTATATGGTTCTGTTTCTGGCCTCCGATGAATCAAAACATGTCACCGGCGGTCAATTTGTTGTCGATGGCGGCATGCAGCTCAATGGTTAGAGCAATAAAAGGGAGAAAATCGAGATGAAACAACCAATCGGATCAATTGCGCAGATAGCCTATATTGTGGAAAACCTGGAACAGGCCATGGATCATTGGATCAATTTTCTGGATATCGGGCCGTTTTTTGTTATTGAGGATTTTCAACTGATTGAGCCGCAATATCGCGGGCGGCCCATGGGAGATATCAAATTCCGGGTCGCCCTGGGCTTTAGCGGCGGCGTATGCATAGAATTGATCGAACAGATAGATGATACGCCCTCCGTGTTTCGCGAAGTCGCCATGGAAAAAGGATTCTGTTTTCACCATTGGGCCTATATGACCAGAGACTTTGATAATGAGGTGAAAAAATATCAGGACCAGGGGATCGAGATCTGTTTTTCCGGCGCTGTTGGCGTCGGCGGCCGTTTTGTCTATCTGGACGCCACGGAAGAGACGCAAAGCATGATCGAGATTATTGAATTCAATCCAAAGGTGGAAGCGTTTTTCGCTATGATCGAAGAGGCGGCCGTGAATTGGGATGGGACAGAGCCGGTGCGTTATTTTTAATCCTGATGATATGATCTTTCACGGTTAACGCATAAGGCCCATCATGCAGGTCCAGCTCGACAAAGGGCGCGACCTGTTCAACGTCGGCTTTACACAGGCGGGGGTTTGATGACATCCGGTGGCGGCAGACATCCACCGCCTTTTCCTCTTTCCGGCAATCCGGCGCAATGAAAAATTTATGCGTCGACTTTACCGGCTTTCGGCAGATCGGCGTGATTTTGCCGCAACCCCAGGATATTGCCGTCCGGGTCCTTGAAAAAAGCCAGCCGTATCCAGTCGCCGAGGACAATAACTTCGCCGACATCGACCTTGTTGCGGATCAGTTCATCGCGGGCGGCGGTGATATCATTGACGACAAAGGTCGCTTTTTTGCCGCCGAGGCCGCTGCCGTCCGGATTCAGATGCAGCCCGATGGCGCTGTTGGGGGCGTCGGGAATATTGAACTGACGCCAGGTGTCGGCATTATATCTTTCGTCCAGTTCAAGCTGCAATTTGTCAGCATACCATTTCGCGCTTTTGTCCAGATCAGAAACGTCAATCTTGATCACAAGGCCAAAGTCGCCAATTAGATCTCTCAAGCTCATTTTAGTCTCCTGTATGTAAAAAGGCCGGACGCTTGCAGTCTTGACGGCGCCTGCGGTCCGGAGCCCGTTCGCCAGTGACCCGGGGGGGCAGGGAGGTATTGTCCCCGGCCTGTCAGCCGTCATTGTCCGCCTTTTCAATAATGGGGTCAATCCTGCGCAGCTTGTATTTTCTTTTCTGCACCGTTTGGGGGTTGGTGATGATCGGCCGGTAAATTTCCACCCTGTCTCCCTCTTCAACCTGTGTGTCGAGAGTCGCGATATGGCCGAAAATGCCGACTTTCTGGGTCGTCAGATCAATTTCCGGGAATTCGTTCAAAATGCCGGAAGCCTCGATGGCCTCTTTGATGGTCGATCCCTCCGGCACCGATAAATCATGCCAGATCTGGTCCAGGGGGGTGGCATAGGCGACGCCGATTTGTATCATGTTACTCATTCCTTTTGTGCTCAACTGCCCAGCGGTTTGGCGCCGGCGCTGTCAATGACGGCAGGGCCGCTTTCCGGTTCGGCCTCATCGCTGCGGCTCAGGCGGTCGTCCAGCAGCCGCTTGCCGGCGATCAGAAAGCCGAGGGCGATGAAACCGCCCGGGGGCAGGACAAACAGCAGAAATCCCTTGTAATCGGGGATCAGCGTCGTTTCCAGAAAGGCGAAATGATCGCCCAGCAGAAGCGCCGCATTGGCGAAAAGCGTGCCACCGCCGATGATTTCCCGAATGGCGCCGAGCAGCACCAGGACAAAGGTGAAGCCCAGGCCCATCATCAGGGCGTCATAGACCGAGGCGCCGACATTGTTTTTCGAGGCGAAAGCCTCCGCCCGGCCCAGAATGGCGCAGTTGGTGACGATCAGGGGAATGAACAGCCCCAGGACCTTGTAGAGTTCATGCATCCAGGCGTTCATCATCATGTCGACCATGGTGACAATGGTCGCGATGATCAGGACGAAGGACGGGATGCGAACGTCCGGCGTCACCACATTCCGCAGCAGGGAAATCGTAAATCCCGACGCCAGCAGCACGGCCATTGTCGCAATGCCCATGCCCAGGCCGTTGGTCGCGGTGCCGGTGACCGCCAAAAGCGGGCATAAGGCCAGCATCTGGCTGAAAACGATATTGTTGGTCCATAATCCCTCGCGGGTGTTGGCCTTAAAGTCAAAACTCATGATGCAACCCTTTCTTGTTCGATCTTGACCGGTATCAGCAGTTTTTTCTTCTGGAGGTCAAAAAATTCCAGTCCCCGTTTCACGGCCCTGACGACGGCCCGCGGCGTGATGGTCGCGCCGCTGAACTGGTCAAAATCGCCGCCGTCCTTTTTGACCGCCCACCGGCCGGGCGGCGGGCTGCCGAGGGAAAGCCCGCTGAAGTCCAGAATCCAGTCGTCTTTCTCGACCTCAATCTTGTCGCCCAGGCCCGGGGTTTCGGCATGGGACAAGGTGCGCACGCCCAGAATTTTTCCGTCCGGGTTCACGGCCATGATGATCACAATGGTGCCGCCGTATCCCGCGCTGCTCATGGTGTAGGCGAGGGCGGTCACGACCCCGTCCCTGGTCCCCTGGTAAACCGTGACCGGTTCGCCCGCGGGATCAGGCAGGGAAAGCGTGCTTGCGATCAGGTCGTTGTCATACAGGTTGTGGGTGACCACCTGTCCGATCGAGGCCTTGAGGTCTTCCTCGGCCCGCAGCTTGATGGCGTCCCGCGTTTCAATGTCACTGGTGCCCAGAAGAACAGACGCCGCGAGGGTAAAACTGCCCAGCAGAATGGCCTGAAACGCAATGCTCATGCGAAATTTTGATTTTTTGGGGTCAGGTGAGCTCATGATCTGTCCGTTAAGTTTAAGGGATCGCCTTTGCGGGTGCGGCCGAAAATTCTTGGTCTGAAATAGCGGTCAATCAGGGGCGTCGCCGCATTCATCAGCAATATGGCGAAGGACAGGCCCTCGGGATATGCCGCCCAGGTGCGAATGATGTAAATCAGGGCGCCGAGTCCGATGCCAAAGACGATCTGCCCCTTGGGCGACATGGGCGAGGTCACCGGATCGGTGGCGATGAAAAACGCCCCGAGCACGGTCGCGCCGGTCAACAGGTGAACCATGGCGTCCGGATAGGTCTGGCCGTCAATCAGGTTAAAGAAGGTGGCGATGACCGCCAGCGACAGCAGGGTGCTGACCGGAATATGCCAGCGGATGATCCGGCCGAACATCAGGGCGATGCCGCCGATTGTCAACAGCAGGGCCGATCCCTCGCCGAGACTGCCGATGCTGTTGCCGACAAGCCATTGGCCGGGATGATAGCGGCCTTCGGTGATCTCCGGCAGGGCCGCGCCCTGCCCAAGGCCGGTTTTGATCGAGTCGAGAAGCGAGGCGCTGCTGACGGCGTCAAACTGACCGACCTGAAAAATAATCGCCATACTGTCGCTGAAGGAAGGCGCGCCCTGGCTGAAAAACGGCATCGGCGCAATGAATGTCGTCATTTCCAGGGGAAAGGAAATCAACAGGGCCACCCGGGCGACCATCGCCGGATTAAACACATTCTGACCGAGGCCGCCGAAAATCTGCTTGCCGATCACGATGGCGATGGCCGAGCCGACAACGCCAATCCACCAGGGGGCCCAGGGCGGCAGGCTGACGGCGAGCAGCCAGGCGGTCAACAGGGCCGACCCGTCAAGGGCAAAGGTCGAAACCGTCCGTCTGGCCAGCCACAGCCCGATGACTTCAAACAGGAGCGCGGAGCCGAGGGTGATGGTGAACAGAATGATTGACGGCCAGCCATAAAGATAAAAGCCATAGGCGGTGGCCGGACTCAGGGCCGCCATAACCAGCATCATGGTTCTGCGAACGCTTTTGTTTTTGCGCAGATAAGGGCCGCTCATGGGGGGGATATGGGTCATCGCGTTTCCAGTCCTTTCGCCTCGGGTTCAGCCGGCGCTGCTTTCAGGGCTTCCCGGGCGTGTTGTTCTTTTTCGAGCCGGCGGGTTCTTTTTTCCGCCAGGTTTTTCATCCGGTCCTGGTTGCGTCTGTCAATATCCTGCTCTTTCAGGCGGCCCTTGGCGTAATTGAAATACTGAACCAGCGGAATATGGGACGGGCAGACATAATTGCAGGAGCCGCAGCTGACGCAGTCGCGGATGCCGATCGTGTCGGCGCCGTCCAGGTCTTCATGCTGAATGCGCGCCGCCAGGTCCAGCGGCAGCAGCCCGCAGGGGCAGACAGCGACGCAACTGCCGCAGCCGATGCAGGGCATGACATTCTGGTCCTTGACCTCGGTGCCGTTGAGCGCCAGAACCCCTGAGGATCCCTTGATGATCGGCACATCCAGCTTCGGCAGGGGCTGGCCCATCATCGGGCCGCCCATCAGGAGCTGCTTGGGCATTTCCGTCATGCCGCCGCTTTGATCGATCAGCCAGGACACCGGCGTGCCGATCAGCGTGTCATAATTGGCCGGTTTCTTGATCGCCCTGCCGCTGACGGTGACGACGCGCGAGATCAGCGGCCGCCCCAGGTATATGGCTTCATAGACCGCATAGGCCGTCGCCACATTATGCACCACGACCCCGAGATCGGCGGTCATGCCCTTGGCCGGGGTCTCGCGGCCGGTAATCGCCTGGACCAGATGCTTTTCCGAGCCCATCGGATAGCGCGCCGGCACCTCGACAATGCTGATATTCTCATCATCGACGGTGGCCTTTTCCATCGACTGGAAGGCGTCGGGCTTGTTGTTTTCAATGGCGATAAAGGCTTTCGAGACCTGCAGGGCCTTCATCATCACCTTGATGCCCATGATGGTTTTTTCGGCGCGTTCGCGCATCAGGCGGTCGTCACAGGTGAGATAGGGTTCGCATTCCGCCCCGTTGATCACCAGCAGGTCAAGGTCATAGCGCTGACCAAGATTGAGTTTGACCGCGGAGGGGAAGGTGGCGCCGCCCATGCCGACGATGCCCGCCGCGGCGACCCGGTCGGCAATTTCCTTTGGGCTGGCGACCTCAGGGTCGAGCGGCTTCGGCAGGTCGCCCCACATATCCAGACCATCCGGCTCCAGCGAGAGCGTCAGTACCGGCAGCCCCGAAGGATGGGGCGCCAGAAAATCGCCGATCCGCTTGACGACGCCCGATGTCGAGGCATGAATGGGGGCGGAGACCACGCCCTTGCCTTCTGCGATCAGTTGACCCTTCATGACATGGTCGCCACAGGCGACAATCGGTTCGGCCGGCGCGCCGATATGCTGCTGCAGGGGAATATGCAACATGTCGGGAATGGGGACGGTAATAATCTTTTCGCCAGAGGTCAGGGTCTTGCGCCCGTCGAGGCGCGCCCCGCCCTGAATATTGAAAATAGACATTATAATATTCCCTCATGATGTTTGGGTTTTTCCGGCATCGGCCAGTGCCATGTCTGTACGGTTTTCTCGATGGAAACCATCCTCAGCGCCTTGGTCGGACACATATCGATGCATTCCTCGCAGGAGGTGCAGATATTGGGAATCACGGTATGAAGCTGCTGCGGACCGCCGATCAGGGCGTCTGTCGGGCAGACGGAATAACAGCGGGTGCATCCGATGCACAGATTCTCGTCGACATAGGCGACGGTCGGGGCCTTGTCCTCCATCTCGGATAAATCCGCCTCAACGCCGAGTTTTTCCGCCAGCGCCACCGCCAGCGATTTTCCGCCGGGCGGGCAGAGGGTTACCTTGGCTTCGCCCTTGACCAAGCCTGCCGCGGCCGGGGCGCAGCCCGGATAACCGCATTGACCGCATTGGGTGCCGGGCATCATCGCTTCGATTTCCTCGACAAGAGGATCTCCTTCAACCTTCAGGTAGCGCGAGGCGACACCGAGCAAGGCCCCCAAACCAACGCCCAGTGCGGTGAGACTTACAACCGCTTCAAGCATAATCTTTCTCCTATGACGTTGTTAATCCGGCAAAACCCAGAAATCCCAGGGCCAGAATGCCGGCCGTGACAAAGCCGATGGGCGCGCCGGCGAAACTTTCGGGAACATCGGCCATGGTCAGGCGCTCCCGAAGGCCGGCGAAAATCACCATCACCAACGTAAAACCGAGCGCCGAGCCAATGCCGTAAAGGAAGCTCTGGATAAAGCCGTGGGCTTCCTGGGTATTGAGCAGCGCGACGCCCAGAACCGCGCAATTGGTCGTGATCAGCGGTAGGAAAATGCCCAGCACCTGATAGAGGGCCGGGGATATTTTCCGGACAAACATTTCGGTGAACTGGACCACGGCGGCAATAACCAGAATGAAGGTCAGGATCCGCAAAAAGCCCACATTCAGCGGCGCAAGGACATATTGTTCCAGCACCCAGCTTGAGACCGCGGACAGGGTCAGGACGAAGGTGGTGGCGAACCCCATGCCAATGGCGGTGTCGATTTTATTGGACACCCCCATGAAAGGGCACAATCCGAGGAATTTGACCAGCACCACATTATTGACGAGGGCGGTCGCTATGATGAGTAAAATATATTCCTGCATTTTATTTCCTATACTTCTGAGGTCTTATCCTGTGAGCTAAATATTTTTTTATGGTCTTCTTTTGTATGTTCTTCATGGGATCTCATGCCGCACTTCCTAAATGAGCGGCTCGCTGACGATGATTTCCTTTGCTTCCCCCGGCTCAAAGGCAATGCGCGCCTTCATGGCCGGGTTCAGGTAAATCCTGCCCTTGTCGTCAACCAGAAGGGCAAAGCGGACGCCCATTTTCTGCGCGACCTCATACCAGTGGTCCGGCCCGGCGACGGTCAGGGCGGTCGCCGCCGCATCGGCCAGGGCGCCGGAGCCGTCAATGACGCTGGCCGAGACAATATGCTTTACCGGCATGCCGTCCCGCGGATCAATGATATGGGCGTATTTCAGCCCCTCATGTTCGCGGAAACGTTCATAATTGCCCGAGGTATAGAGGTTTTCCCCCTTCTCCAGCGCGACGGAGGCGATGACCCCCCAGTGGACCGGATGTCGGATGCCGACCTTCCAGGGTCTGTTGCCGGGATTGCCCACTGTGTTGAGGTCACCGCCCGCGTTTATTGCGGCATTGTCAATGCCATGGTCTTTTAGAATCTGCTCCGCCCGGTCGAGGGCCGCGCCCTTGCCAAAACCGCCGAAATCAAACTGGACCGCCGGATTGCTGCTGAAGACAACATGGTCGCGGATCTGGACGTCATCCATGGACGGCGCCCGGGCGACAAGCCGGCGTATCTTTTCAAAGGACGGCAGCGATCCCTTGGGCAACTCATCGCTGTGGAAGCCCCAGGTTTCAACCAGGCCGCCAATGGCCGGGTTGAACAAACCGCCGCTGAGCTGATAAAATTGCTTCGACTGTTTGATCAGGGGCAGCAGGAAGTCGCTGATTTCCCTTGCTTCGCCCCGGGCGATCGCCTGATTGAGGCGGGTCAGTTCCCCCGGTTTCCAGGCGTGCCAGTCTTCATGCATATGCTGGAATTCGGCGCCGACCGCGCGAACGGCCTTTCGGGCGGTCTCTTCGGGGACCCCGACGATTGTGAAGGTGACCAGGGTGCCGAATACATAGGCTTCCTCCTTATAGGTTTCCGGTTCGGACGCCGTGCAGCCCGTCAAAAAACCGAACAGAAGAAAGGTAAGGCAGATTCGTGCAAACCTCATGCCTTTTCCTCCCTGAGACGGGCAAAGCTCATCCTTTCCGCTGTCTTGAGGGGCGGCAGTTTATTGAGGAACACCGGGACGATCGAGGCGGCAAACCGTGCTGACCTGTAGAACAGGCGCGACAGATAAAAGCCGAAAAGCAGCCCGGCGAGACTGAAACACATGGCGACAAAATCGCTGCCGTTCAAAGCGTCGCCGATCAGGGCGCCGACGATCAGCCCCAGCAGCGGCAGGAGGTAAATCAACGCGGAAACCTTCAGGATGGTGCTGTTGCGGATGCCAACCTCGATTCTGTCGCCGACAGTGCCGCCGAAGTCATTGACCATCCGCAGGGGAGCGGTTTTTTTGCTGAAATAGCTCGAAAGCGTTTTCGTGCCGCAACCCTTCGCCGCCGCACAGCCGCCACAGGCGGCCTGGGATTCGGCTTCGACCCAGGCCACCCTGTCGCGGATCGCAACGACGCGAACAGTGCCGCGGATCAGATCACCGCTCTGAAATTGTTGATTGCCCTGATTTATATCTGAGTACATTTTTGCCTCTTGTTTTGTTGGGTTTTTGCCGCTGCCCGCCGCCCTTTCTGCGAAGGGCTGGCGGACGGTCTACGCCCTAGAGGGCCGGTTCGTCGTAACCGACTTTTTTGGCCTCCGTGCTCAAGGGGTCCTGTCCCCGTTTGCGCAGCCATGAGAAGACCGGCGGCACCCGTTCGGCCAGTGATTCAACGATGATGTCGATCATGCAGGGGCCGTCATGGGCGAAGGCCGCGTCAAGGGCCTTTTCCAGTTCATCCAGGGTTTCCACCCGCCAGGCCCGCAGGCCGAAGGCTTCGGCGACGGCGTCGCCCCGGGTGACATTGAAATCGACGGAGAAACAGTCATTGGTCTTTGTCCCCTGCAAACGGTGCAGACCCTTGATCCAGCCGAAACAGGCGTTGTTGAAATGCAGCAGGATGGCCGGACAATTCAGCCGGACCAGGGTTTCCAGTTCCCCGGCCGTCATGCCGAGCGAGCCATCGCCAAACAGGCCGATGGGCCGCTTGTCGGGTTCGGCCGCCCAGGCGCCGACCACCGCCGGGATGGCGTAGCCCAGGCCGCCAAAGGCGCGGGGAATGATGAAGCGTGACCGGGAATCGCCGAGGCGCAGGAAGCGGGTCATATAGGGGGTTGGCGTTCCGGCGTCG
The DNA here is from genome assembly GCA_048266545.1 of Paremcibacter sp. Lineage (GTDB taxonomy): Bacteria > Pseudomonadota > Alphaproteobacteria > Sphingomonadales > Emcibacteraceae > Paremcibacter. Next base: position 81,248 of record JBLWZH010000007.1, read on the forward strand.
GACAGGATGTTGACCGGCGCCGTGATGCGCTGATTGAGCGCCTTGACGATGGGTTCCGGGCGCAGCGGCAGGGCCTGATCCTCGAAAAGTGGTTCTGAATTCCGCCAGAAAATCTGCCGCAGTTGATTGAGTTCATCGACCCAGGGCCGGTTCTTTTCCGGATCGGTATTATCAAGCCGGATCAGTTCATTCAGCACCAGTTTGACGTCGCCCATGATTGACAGGCTGTTCTGGGTGTTATTGGCCAGCACCTCGGAATCGATGTCGACCTGGACCACCCGGCGATCCGGATTCGGGCTCGGGAAGGTCCAGCCGATGGTCACGACCGAGCCAACCTTCGAGCCAAGGTAGATCACCAGGTCAGCCTCCTCCAGCGCCGTGTTGGCGTGCGGGTGGAAACCATTGTCGCCGATGACCCCGATGGCCAGGGGATGAGTGTCGGGAATGGCGCCCTGTCCGGTGATCGTATTGACCACCGGGATATTCTGCTTTTCCGCCAGATGGGTCAGCTCCGCCTGGGCCCCGGACCGGTTGACGCCGCCGCCGGCAACGTAAAGCGGCCGTTTGGCCTCGGCAATCAGCTGCAAAAGCTTGTTCAGTTCGCTCGGCGGGGCGACGGTGGGGATCGCCGGGAAGGAACAGCATTCCTTTTCCACATGCAGCGACACCCGGTCAAGGGACACTTCCGCCAGCAGCATATCCTCCGGCACGACGACATGAACCGCCCCGGGCTTGCCGGTGGTGGCGATGCGGAAGGCCCGGCGGATGATTTCCGGAATCTTATCGGCTGATTTGATCTGGATGGACGCCTTGGTCACGGGCTCAAAAAGCTTTTTACAGTCCAGTTCGGTGATGACGCCGCGGCCTTCCCCGGCGAGGGGGACATCGATGGTGAACAGGATGACCGGCACGGAGGATGCATGGGATTCGGCGATCGGCGGCAGGGAATACATGGCCCCGGCGCCGGACGGGGCCTCAAAGACGCCGACCCGGTTCGAGATGCGGGCATAGGCGTCGGCCATATAGCCGGCGCTGCGTTCGTCCCGCGCCATGACATGGCGGATTTTACCCTCCGCCCGGACCAGCGCCGTATAGAGCGGCACATTGGTGTCGCCGGGGACGCCAAATATCGTCTCGACACCGTAATCCGTTAACATTTTCACCAGTATATCTGAACCAAGCACATTCTTTCTCCCTGAATTTTTCACGTGGTAACTCATTTCATTGTTGTCGCAGCGGCAATATTCATGACTGCCTGTCGGGGATGACTTCCCCGGCAGGATTTTTGTCGTTTCTGAATATGACCGGATTCCCGCCCCGGTGGGCGATCATGGCCGCCCGATATTGATAATCTTTCCGTTCCGGAACGCAGGCGTTGACCGGACAGGCCCATTTGCAGCGGGCTTCCTCAAAATAGCCTTCGCAATCAACGCAAATTTCGGGATCAATGACATATTGGTCCGCCTCGGCATGGATCGCCCGCACCGGGCATTCCATCTCGCAGGCGCTGCAATTGACACATTCCGCCGTTATCATGTGGGACATGGTTAAATCACCTTTTGCTCGAAAATGTCGGTCAGGCCGGCTTTTGAAACCCGCCGTTTGATGGCGGCGATGTCGGTGCTGTACAGATCCCTGTCCTTCATGCGGTTGAAATAAACCGAGCCGGAGAAGGTATATTTGTTGCCCATATTCTTCTCCTCCTCCATCTCCTCGCGGACATGGGTGATGGCGTCGCCGATGGTCAGGCTTTTGGGCAGGACTATGGGCTTTTTCCCGGCGAGGGCACGGACCGCGTTATGGCCGCCCAGGGCGCCGGTGACCATGGCCTCCGTATGACCGACGAGCAGGCCGGCCTTTTCGCCGCCGCAGAACAGATTGTCGATATCGCCGGTGACCCGCATGCTGTCATCGCGCGGCGCCAGGTCGGAAAAGCGCATGGAATTGCCCAGGGTGCCGGCGTAAGGATCGACATAGCGCGCCTCCTCCATGCCGGGCAGCTGCCGCAACTCGTGCAGCGGGGTGAAGGGGGTCATCAGCTTGACATGGCCGGTATCGAGCAGGATGATATTTTCGGCAAATTCCTTCAGCGCGTACTGGGCGCAGGCCTTCATGCCCAGTTTCGAGGTATGGATCAGATGTTCCGGCAGCGGAATCATGGCGAGGCCGGTCCTTTCCAGTTCCTCGATGATATGCGGCGCGATCGATTCCTTGCTCAGCTTGCAGGATCCGCTCATGGCGCCGAGGGAGCCGTCCATTTTTTTGCCGGTTTTTTCCTTGATCCCGCAGGCGCCGACGACGCTGACCCGCGGGCCAAAGGTGGGGCAGCGGATGACGCACATGACACAGCCGTTGCCGTTGTCGGTACAGAGGGTTTGCGCGCCACAGCTTCCCGTGGTGTCCAGGAAGACGTCGCCTTCAACCGTGGTGCCATTCTCCAGGATCACGCCGCTCAGGGACCCATTGCTTTTTTCAACCTTGACGATGCGGCTGAACATCCAGATTTCAACACCGTGGGCCAGCAGGCAGCGTCTGACCGCCGGCTCAATTTTTGACACATCATAGATCGAGGCGTGTTTATGGCCGGGGAATTCCATGTTGACATGGCGGGAGTTTTCATCACAGACCTTGAACAGATGGCCGGCGCCCATGGCGAACATCTCCTCCGTCGCGGTGAAGCGGCCATTATTGCGCATGATGCCGCCGACCAGCCCGGTTCCCAGCAGACTGTCTGTCCGTTCGAGCAGGATGACTTCTTCCGCCCCTGCCTGGCGTGCGGTCAGGGCGGCGGCGCAGCCTGCCCATCCGCCGCCGATGATTACGACACGTTTACCCATGATCTTCTCCTTTTAAAATTTTACAGGTTGCCTGATAGCCGGCGACGAGGGCCGCCAGGTTTTTTTCCACCAGTTTGGCGGGCAGTTTCTGCGCTACGCCTTTCTTTATTGAGTCCAGTGAAACGACATCCGACACCGCCGCGATACAGCCGAGCGACACGACCCCGGCCGCAATCGGTTTTCCCGTATGCTCAAGGGAAATGCGAATGATCGGGACGGACAGCGCGTGGGCCGGCGGCGCCGTCACCTGATCGCTGTCGGCAATGACAAAGCCGCCGGGTTTGACGGAATCGGCGAACTGCAGGGCGGCATTTTTGCTCAACAGCACCAGAATGTCCGGGTTATCGGTCCGGGGATAGCCGATGCGCTTACTGCCGGCGACGATCTCCACCAGGCTGGGGCCGCCGCGGGTTGCCGAGCCATATTCCCCTCTTTGAGTCGTCCACAGCCCCTCATAGGCGCCGGCGGCGATATTGAGCACGGCGCCGGCCAGTTTGACGCCCTGGCCGCCGATGCCGGCGATCCGGACTTCATGGCGCGGAACCGTGCGCTCTCTGTCCGGCTCTGTTTCCGTAATCGCCGGGGAGGGCGGCGCCTGATTCTGTTTCAGGGAGGACCGCAGGCCGGCGGCCCAGCTTTTGTAAGAGTCAAAATATTCCGGCCAATAGGCGCGGCTGAGCACGCCAAGCGGCAGGCCCTGAGCTGCGGTCACGCCGACCATGGAAAAGCCGGGGGTCGCCATGGCGTCACTGATCAGCCGGGCGAGCTGGTCCAGGTCGTCCAGCGAGCCGCGGGCGACCGATGCGGCTTCGAGGCTGGTCGCCAGTTCGAGGGGGGTGGCCTTGTTTTCAATATTTTCCTGGATGCCGAAGGAGCCCCATTTGGTGCGTTTCACGGGCGACATGGACACGGCGTCGGTGACTTCCGAGCGCAATATCAGCAGGGTCATGCCCATATTGCGCCGCGCGGCATGAATCAGATGGTTCATGCCCAGGGTCACCGCGTCGGCATTCATGATCAGCAACAGCGGCGTATCCGGCAGGGCGGCCCGCAGACCGATGGCCAGGGCGATATTGCGGCCGGGCGGGCCGTGAATGAAGGATATGGGCGGGCCATCCAGATTATATTCCGGCAGTTCCGCCAGACTTGACAGCACCAGCGGCAGTTGCCTGTCGCCGTCAAGGGCCGCCGCCCGGGAAATCACCTTCATCAGGGTTTGCCAGGTGTCCGTCGTCCGGACGGTATTTTTCTGCACCGTCATGCTCATGACACGGCCACCTGCTGTTTTTTGACCAGAGAGAGGATTTCAGCCGGGGTAATCTGATTGCCGTCCGCCTTGTGAATGCCTTCAACGATGGCCTGTCCGGCGCCGGCCCGCTCAACCTCGCTCCTGATCTGGCCGAAATTCAATTCGGGAACGATGATCCGCCGGACATTCTGCGCCAGTTTTTTGACCCGCTGTTCCGGAAACGGCCAGATGGTCTGCAGTTTGAGCAGACCGAGCCTGATGCCCTGTTCCCGGGCGAGCGCCACCGCATGATCCGCCGCCATGGCCGTGCCGCCGTAAGCGACCAGGGCGATGTCGGCATCGTCCAGCGCCACTTCCTCATACAGCAGAATATCATCAAGGTTATCGGCGATCTTGCTGTGCATATGATCCCACCATTGCGCCACCAGTTCGGAATCCTCGGTCGGATAGCCTTTCTCATCATGAAGCAGGCCGGTCACATGATAGCGGTAGCCTTCGCCAAAGGCGGCCAGCGGGGCGACTTCGCCTTTGGTGAAGGCGAAGGCCTTGTAGTCTTTCGGCGATTCCGCCGGGGTGGGGCGGTGATAGATCTCCAGTTCCGCCGCGTCGGGGACGGCGATTTTCTCCTGCAGGGAGGAGACGAGGGCGTCGGCGAGGAAAATCACCGGGGTGCGGTATTTTTCGGCGAAATTAAACGCCTTGACGGTCAGGTCAAAACAATCCTGCACCGAACCCGGGCTCAGGGCGATAATCGGATGATCGCCGTGGGTTCCCCAGCGGGCCTGCATGATGTCGCCCTGGGCCGCCTTGGTCGGCAGGCCGGTGCTGGGCCCGACACGCTGGACATTGATCACGACGCAGGGAATTTCGCTGCCGACGGCATAGCCAAGGTTTTCCTGCATCAGGGAAAAGCCCGGGCCGCTGGTGGCGGTGGCCGCCTTCATGCCGCCAAGAGAGGCGCCGATGATCGCCGCCATGCTGGCGATTTCATCTTCCATCTGGACAAAGACGCCATTTTCCTCGGGCAGGCGATCCGACAGAATTTCGGCGACTTCTGTCGATGGGGTGATCGGATAGCCGGCATAAAAACGGCAGCCCGCGGCAATCGCCCCTTCGGCGATGGCCTGATTGCCATGCATGACTTCATATTTTGTCATATGCTCATTTCCTTGTATCTGGCGTGGAGCGGATGTTCCGGGGGAATAATTTCGATGGCGAAATCCGGGCAGTGCCGTTCGCATAATTTGCAGTTAATGCAGTTCTTCAGCCCCGGCGTTACGGGATAGAATTCCTCATCCTCGGCCAGGACATTCTGCGGGCACCAGGCGACGCAGAGGCCGCAGGCCTTGCAATAATCCTTGTTGACTCTGATCTCGAAAACGCCGCGTCTAATTTCCATCATCGGACGTTCCTTCTTTTTCCTTGAGGCCGGCCTTTTTCTTTTCGAGCTGAATTTTGCGCAGCATGGAATAATATCTGCGGCTGAAGCCGACGGAGCCCCTGTTTTCAAAAATCACCCCGCGGCCCGACCGGTCTTCCGGAATGACATGGTCGAGCGCCGCCGGGTTGACCGCCTGGCCATATTCCGATTCCGTCGCGGTAAGCCGGAGCGGCCGGGCGGCGCGCCTGTTGAGGGCGGGGTTGCTGCGCCGGGTCGTCCGGTCCATATCGGCGATCATGTCCGCCGCCTCCGGCCGGTCGTTCATCTTGCCGTACAGGACATGACAGTTGCTGACAATCTCGATCAGAGCGAAGCCGGAAATATTCAGCGCCCGTTCGACCAGCTTGGTCAGGGACGCGGTATGATTGACGGTCGCCCGGGCGAAGAAAGGCGCCCCTGCGGCCCGCGCCAGGACTTCAAGATTCATCGGGCGTTCAATGGTGCGGTGCCTGGCGGTCGTGGTCCGGCTGCCGGAGGGTGTCGTTGGCGAGGACTGGCCGCCGGTCAGGCCATATATATTGTTGTTGACCACGATGGCGACCATGTCGATATTGCGCCGCATGGCGCTGATCAGGTGGTTGCCGCCGATGGACATGGCGTCGCCGTCGCCCATGACGGTGACCACGGTCATTTCCGGCCGCGCCATTTTCAATCCGGTGGCGAAGGCCGGCGCCCGGCCATGGGTGGTGTGAATGGAATTGAAATCGGTATAGCCGGACATGCGCCCGGTGCAGCCAATGCCGGACACCATGGCGACGTCATCCTTTTTCAATCCCTGATAATGAATCGCCTGGACAATGGAGCTCATGATGATGCCGAGACCGCAGCCCGGGCACCAGGTGGTGGGCAGCATCTCGGTCCGCATGTAATCCTTTAACAGCAATGATGTCTGGAGTTTCATCTGTTCACACCTAAGTTCTTTCCTGCCTCCCCTGAAGAGGCCTCAATCCATATTTCCCAAAGTCACGATCGTTAAGTTGGGGTGGTCACCTTCTGTTTTGTAAATAGTGTATACAGTATACAATATTGAGTCAATATATGTCTTTAAATATATCGCCCTGTTGGGAATATTATTTCCGCTCTCAGTTGAGGTGATGGTTTCTGATGGTTTTTGACATAATTAACCCGGATAGGATCTGGCCGCCCGCGCATCCCCGACACCCTGATCCGTATAGGCGAGACGAACGTCCCCCGCCGGCATGCGGCGCAGATATGGAATTTCCGTTTTTGCGGCCACCGGATACGCCCTGAGGTTGAAACGATCAGCCATCTTAAGCGACCTGTCCCAGTTCGAATATGCCGCTGATTTCGACGGTCGCATTCTTGGGCAGCGAACTGCAGCCCAGGGAAACCCGCGTGTGGCGTCCCTTTTCGCCGAGGCATTTGATCAGAATATCCGAAGCGCCGTTCGCCACCCGGGCATGGTCGTGAAAGCTGGCGTCTGAATTGACATAAACCGCCAAGCTGAGACAGTTGCTCAGGCTGTCGAGGGAACCGTCACAGGCGTTTTTGATCTGCAACAGAAGATTGAGGGCGCAGATTTCGGCGGCCTTGACCGCATCCTCGGGGGAGACATCCCGGCCGACAGCGCCGCGATAGAGCAGTTCCCCGTTCCATTTGCAGATCTGACCGGCGACAAACAAAATATTTCCCGTTTGCTTGTAGGCCAGATAATTGGCCGCCGGCTTATTTGTTTCGGGCAAAATATAGCCCAGTTCCCTGAGGGTTTCCTCAATATTCGACGTCATCAGAATTTTCCTTTTCTCAAGCTGAAAAACACCCATGCCAAAGGGGGGAGCGGGATATTTTTCCAAAAGCGCGATGACCTTCGGACCGGCGAGCGTTGCGTCCTTCGCCGGCAAAGCCCGGGGGCCCGGAGATTCTTTTTAAAAAACAGTATACTGTAGACAATTTGATGTCAATACGCTATTTCTAAGCAGGACAGCCATTGACATTGGCGGGGAACCGTCGCCATATTCATGATGAAAATTCATGAAGAAACGTCTGAACCGCAGTTTAATCAATCTCCTGCTCTCTGCCGGAAAGCAATTAAGCAACACATTGAAATTAAAGTCGAAGTAACGATTTTGATGACCATTTAAGAGAGGTGTCCTGTATGGATCATTTTGTATTTGACTTTATCAATCAAATGCACTGGTCAAGCCTGCTTCTGGGTATGATCGCTGTTTTTCTCGGCGCGGTCGTCCAAGGCTCGACGGGCCTTGGCCTTGGCATGATCGCCGCCCCGGTGCTGATGATCATTGATCCTGTCTTCGTTCCGGGACCGCTGCTGCTGCTGGCCATGCTGGTCTCGCTGCTGATTATGGTCCGGGAATGGAGATATGTCGATATTCCGGGCCTGAGCGTCGCCCTGGCCGGCCGCGTCCCCGGCACCGTGCTGGCGGCGCTGACCATTTCGCTCATTCCGCTGGCTTTATACGGCATGATTTTTGGACTGCTGGTGCTGGCGGCGGTGATCCTGAGTGCGACGAGATGGCGTTTCGTCTCATCCTACCGCAATCTGTTCACGGCCGGCCTTGCCTCGGGCTTCATGGGGACCCTGACCTCCATCGGCGCGCCGCCCATCGCCCTGGCCTATCAGCATGATACGGCGGCGGTTATTCGCTCAACTCTCGCGTCTTTTTTCATGTTTGGCGGTGGAATTTCAATCGCTGCGCTGGTTGTTTTCGATGGATTTTCCCTCGATCACCTTCTGGTCAGCGTGATCTTTATTCCGCCCCTTTTGATCGGTTTTCGGCTGTCGAGCCTGATCGTCTCCAAACTGAACACCCGTTTCGTGCGGATCTCGATGCTGGTCATGTCGGGCCTGTCGGCGGTCACCCTGATCATCAGGTCTTCATTGGCGTTGATCTGAGCGGTGAGGGCCATTGGATCATATTTATGCGTTTACGGCTTAATGAAAGCCGATGACGGCGCCGCCATCGACCCGAATGACAGAGCCGTTGACAAAGCTTGCGCGCGGGCTGCAGAGGAAGGTCACGACATCGGCCAGCTCTTCGGCCCGGCCCAGCCGGCCGAGGGGGTTGGCCCGGGCATCGGCCCGGCGCACATCCTCAGGGTCCCGGTTATCCCGTTTCGCGACCCAGCCGGAAAATTTGCCGTAAGCGGGCGTATCAAACTGTCCCGGAATGACAACATTGACCAGAATATCCGGCGCCAGTTCCAGGGCGAGGGACCGGGCCGCCGCCGCGACGCCGCTTCTGAAAACCGACGACAGGGCGAGGTCCGGCGTCGCCTCGACAATGGAGCGGGCGGTGATGAATATCATCCGGGCGGCGGCGGATTTTCGTAAAAATGGCGTTGCCGCCCTTGCCGCCTCCAGCGCCGGGCGCAACATCGCCTGATAGGCCCTGTCCTGGCCTTCGGGCGTGGCCTCGACGATCCCTCCGGGCGTGCCGCCGCCGGTGTTGATGACGATAATATCGAGCCCGCCGAGCGCCTCCGCGGCCTGTTCAACCATGCGGCTTGCTTCCCCCGGCCGGCTGAGGTCGCCGGTCACGGCGAGACGGGCGCCGGAGGCTTCAACCGCTTGCCGGGCCCGTTCCGGGTTCTGGCCGGACAGCGCCACATGCGCCCCTTCGCTGATTAATTGATGGGCAATGGCGCGGCCGAGGCCGGATGTCGAGCCCAACACCAAAGCATTGTTGCCGGTTAATTTCATATCCATGTCACGTCCTCTCCGCAGGGTTATGTTGATGATCCCGGCCATCGGCCGATGTCTCGGCGCCAACGGCCGGGACGGTAAAAGGTGAACTACATCAATATGACGGCCAGAATGGTGATGACGATAATCCCGGATAGGACCGGGAAGAAATTTCGCCGGACCAGTTCCGCCGGCGGCACGTTGGCGACCCCGGCGTCGGCGCAGGCGCCAAAGGCCCAGGCGACCAGGGTGCCGCCGCCGGTAAAGATGGTCACCACCTGGCCGAGGGCCGCCAGAATGGCGACATTGAGGTTGGCGCCGCTGGCCAGCGCGCCCGCCAGGGAGCCGACCAGGGGAAGGCCGGAAAACCCGGAGCCGTCCATGCCGGTCAGCATGGCGATGATGGTGATGCCGAGGCCCACCATCCAGCCTTTCTGGGCCAGGTGCTGACCGATATAATTGCCGACATCAAACAGGAATCCCGGCGTGCCGACGCCAATAACCTTTTCGGTATATTCCGGATTGCCGAGCAGGAAAAATCCGGCGATGGGGATGATGGGGGCGAAGATCCGGATGGCGAAGAAAAAACCATCCCGGATATGAACGCTGATTTCGTCCAGGGCGTTATGGCCGTTTGAGGCGAATGTGGAAAAGACCAGCAGAACCGTCGCCGTCCCGCCGAGCAGGGCGGTGGCCGCCCCGCCCCGGATCGCCTGTTCCGGCAGGAAAATGCCGCGATAAACCATCAGCAGGGCGATGGATAGCAGGATGACGGGGACGACGATGGCGAACAGGCGGGCGTGGGGCCTCAGGATATGTTCGTCATCCTCCTCGGCCGCAATATCCGGTCCGCCGCCGGGCAGGGCGATGTCGGAGCCGTTGGGGATGCTCTGGATTTTGCCGGACCGCATGTCGCGGCGGATGGTGAAAATCGCCACCGAAAAAGCGACGACGCCGCAGACGAGTGAAAATAATATGGTATAGGGCAGCAGTTCATTGGTTTCGATGCCCGCAGACCCCGCGGTCAGGCGGGTCGCGCCCTGGATGATCGGGTCGGCCGACAGCGCCATGCCGTGACCGGACAGATTGACCGCCACGGCGGAAGCTATAGCCGGCAGCCCCACGCGAACGGCAACCGGAATAAGCACGGTTCCCACCAGGGCGACCGCCGGCGTCGGCCAGAAAAACACCGCCGCGATATACATGGTCAGCGCCAGGATGAAGAAGGCGGATTTGGGACCGACCATCAGCTTTTTCATGGGCGAAACCATGATATGGGCTGCGCCCTGCGCCTGCAGGGCCCGCAGCATGGCGGCCATAAGGGCGATGACCAGCATGATGTCAAATAATTCGTTGCCGGCGTTGAGCAGGGCCTTGAAAACCACCTGAACGGCGGCAATGATCATATTCAGTATGCCGTCCCCATTGTCATAGGACGATATGCCCAGAATGAAAATTCCGGTAATGGAGGGAATAATGACCCCTTTGCGAAAACCGATGGAAATAAAAATCGACAGGACGACCAATAAGTAAATCCAGTGTGAAGCCGTAAGTTGAACTTGTTCCATATGCATCCTTATTTGCGTATTTTGCTGTTAAATACTGTTTTGTCCCTGTGGCCGGATGCAGTCATGATGATGAAGCTTTGCAAGCGACCCTATATTTTACGCAACGCCGGAACCGGTTTTATATGGTTTGATCTGAAGTTCCTGCAGATTTGTCCCGGATTCTTAATTTTATGTTGTTTGAGTATGGTTTTCTTGAGGCGCCTTCCGAAATCAGAAAATCCTCTGAAAATTCTTGTCCTGTTATTTGCATGCCTGTATCTGAAAAAAAGGACTACTGAAGTTGTTCGATATCGCGCCATCTCTTCGGCGTGACCGTAATCTGCTGTAACCCGCTAATCTATTTTCATTTTTTAATTGTTATGATATGGTTGACAGATGTCTGCGCATATCTGTAAACTGTATACAATATGCAGTTTACAGTATATATCACGGGGAAAGTCAAGACTTATTTGAAATTATTGAAGGTGATCTGGTTTTGAAAGATATTAAAGAAAATATGTGGGCGGATGTGGGCCAAAAGCACCAGTCATTGAATGATACGATTTATACGGCCCTGCGCGAGGCCATTTTCCGGGGGGATTATAAGCCGGGCGAACGGCTGACCGAACCCGGCCTGGCCAAGCTGTTTGGCGTGTCGCGCAATCCGATCCGGGAAGTGCTGCGGCGCCTGCAGAGTGAAGGCATTGTTGAAATCCCGCCGCGGAAAAGCGCCCGGGTCGCCCTGTTCTCCACGGAGGAAATAGAGGAAATTATTGAACTCCGGGCGGAGCTTGAGGGATTGAGCGCGCAATTCGCCACCGGACGGCTGACGGATGAGACCAGCGCCCAGCTCAAGAAGCTTTTGGAGCAGGGCAACAAGGCGGCGGAAAAGAATGATTCGGAAAAAATCCGCCACTATAACAGCGAATTTCATGCGCTGCTCGCCAGTTCGGGGAAAAACCGCTTTCTGGCCGATTATATGCGTACGCTGCGGGACAGGACATTATGGTTGTTTGAAAGGATCGCCGGGGACAACGCCGTTAAATCCTGGCATGAACATACGGCGGTTCTGGAAGCGATATTATCCTCGGATCGAAAGCTTGCCGGTCTGCTCGCCGCCCGCCATGTCCGCCGGGTGGGCAGTGAAATATTGAAAGTAATCGACGCCGACGAAAATCCCTGACCCCGGCTTTGGTTCGCCACTCTCATTCCCGACCCTGATCGGAAATCGACGATAACGCCTATCTCTCGCCCGTCCGGCAGGGCGAGTTCATGATGTCAAAACGGACGCCTCTATCGCCATCCTTCTATCAGAAGGGGAGAACGCCAGCGGGCGCGATCCCCTAAGGACTTCGCCAGCAGGCAGAAGGGCCCGCACAGGGCCCTTCTTTATCGGGTTGGTTTGTTTTGCCGCCATTTCGGCGGCGCTGAAGATCAGAAATTGAAGCGGATCTTGCCGTAATAAAAGCCGCCGTTGATCCCGCCCGGTGACGTGGTCGGATATTTGGACCCGACGATAAAGTCAAACGGGTTTCTGTCGGGGAAGTTGTTGAAAACATTGTCCGCCCCGACGATCAATTCGACCTGATCGGTGACATTATAGGCGGCCTGGACATCAATCAAAACTTCGGCGCCGGAATCTACTCTCAGCCCCAAGGCATTGACATGAAGTTCAGTGAAGGAATCGTAGTAATTGGCCCGGATATGGGCGCGCCAGTTTGATGCGCTATGCTTCAACATGACGTTGCCCTTGAATTTGGGGTGATTGTCCTCCAACTGGATGACCCGCGCCTCACTGAGCAGCTCGTTGGGGTCGGTCGGGTCAAAGGAGGTGACTTCCGTTTCCGTCCAGTTGCCGGTGAACACCAGGTCCGTTTCGCCAAATTCCGTGATCGACAGCGGAACGGTTGCGACAAGGTCGACGCCCTGTGTGGTTGTGCTGAAATCATTGGTGAAGAAGCGGAAAGTGCCAAACCCGCCCGCGGCGGTGAAGCCCTCGGCAATCAGGGCCGCCCTTTGGGCATCTGACAGGGACATACTGGCGGACTGGGTCAGGCGATCGTCCATGGTGATCCGGTAATAGTCAACTGTCAGATCAAGGAAGTCGCTGTTATAGGTAAAGCCGATGGAGAAGTTCTTGGAGGTTTCCGGCCGCAACTGCTGCCCGCCCACAGCGAGAGCAACCGGACTGGTCGCCGGAATAACCCCGGTTTCAATCAGGGATCCGCCCGGTGAAATTTCCGTGGTCAGGGCGCTGAAATTCTGCTGTCCCGGGGTCGGGGCATGGAAGCCGGTGGAATAGCTGGAGCGGATACCGAGCTCTTCGGTGATATGATAGAGGCCGGTGACCTTGAAGGTGACCTTGTCGCCCATATCGGTAAAATCCTCGTAGCGCAACGCCCCGCCGAGAACCAGATCCTCCGTTACATCCGCCTCCAGGTCGAGATAGAAGGCGACATTGCTGCGGTCAAAATCCCCGGCAATGGCTGGTGAGAAGCCGGGCAGGGCTTCTTCCCCGATGAGGAATCCCTGATTCGCCAGAATGCCGGCCTCGAAGGAAGCGGGTTCACCGGTGATGATTGAGAAGATTTCCTTATGCCATTCAAATCCGCCGGCGATATTCAACGGCGACTGGAGCCCCTCGATCTCGACCGGATAGGCCAGATCGACATTGACGCTGGATTCCTTCTGTACCCGGCTGCCGATATGCTCAAAAGTGGTCGGGGACTGGGAGCCCATGCTCGGGTTCGGCACATTATCGGCGGAGAATTTGATTTTGTTGCGACCGCCGCTCAGGCTGACATCATAGGTCAGGCCGCTGTCAAAGGCGCCGCGCAGACCAAAGGCGCCGGACATGTCCGTCACTCTGCCGCCCATGAACGGGGTATAGCCGCCGGGGAAATCCTCCAGGGCGGAATAGCAGTTGGGGTCGGCGAAAATCGCCGCCAGGCGCGCATCGGCATCTGCGGCGCCGACGGCGATCGGATTATTGACGACGCCGGTGCCGCCAAAATCAATCCCGCCGTCACAGGTGACGCCGTCATCCGGGGTCATGTCGCCGATCAGGAAATTACCCCCGTCGTCATTGTCGGTGAAAACACCAAAACGGCCGGTCGGGTTACGGTAGAAAAAGTCGCCGAAGGCCTGCCGCTGGGAATATCCGCCAAAGAAGTAAAATTCGCTCGTGTCGCCGGCCTCAACGGCCATATTGACAAAAAGCTTCAGGTCGTCATCAATTTGCGGATTGCCAAACCGGGTTGCCGGCACTGGCACCGCCGTATTGCCGGCGTCAATCAGCGCCTGGGCGTCGCCCCGCTGGACGGCGCGGGTCGTGAGGTCGCTTTCCCGAAATTCACTGCTGAAGCGGACAAAGCCGCTGTCGCCGAGGGCGGTGCCCCAGGTGCCGGAAATCTGATAGCTGTCGCCGTCCCCGCTATAGGTGCTGCCGGCGGTGACTTCGATCGTGCCGCCCTCGGGGCTGTCGTTCATGATGAAATTCATCACCCCGGCAATGGCGTCCGAGCCATATTGGGCCGCGGCGCCGTCGCGCAAAACCTGTACCTGTTTCAGGGCGATGGCGGGAATGGACGACAGATCGGGGCCTTGGGAGCCATCGGAAATGCCGCCGGAAAAGGTCGCAATATCCGCCGCGCGATGACGCCGCTTGCCATTGACCAGAATCAGGACGTGATCCGGCGACAGGCCGCGCATGCTGGCCGGGCGAATGAAGGTGGAGGTGCCGCTGAGCGGGTTGTCATTGACATTTAGCGAGGGAACAGCGGCGCGCAGCATATTGGTGATATCGACGTCACCCTGGCCCCTCAGGCTATCGCTGGTAAGGATGTCAACGGGCACCGGCACATCGGCCGAAGAACGGCCGGGCCGGCGGGAGCCGGTAATGGTGATTTCCTCAATGACCGCTTCCCCTGCCGGTTCTGCATCGGCGTTGCCCTGGGCGGCCGCGACGGAGCTGCTGAGCGCGGTGCCCGCCAGAAGAATCAATAAAGCGCGATTTATTCTGCTGCCGATCTGTGGACTTGGCTGTGGACTTGTGAACTGTGGACTTGGGTGTAACAAATTATTTTGGTTGTCGTAGTTGTGGTTAGACATTTCCATACGTCTCCCTAAGATTTATATTTTAGCATCTGCCGGATATAAATATTTCTGAAGACGGAAAAGAACGGCTCTACAGACGGCTTGAAGAAGGGTGTTATATCTTTTTCAAACCCTGAATATCAATACCCAATCAGATCTTCCTAGTATACCCTGGCGGGCTCTTGCCGCCGCGATAATTTGTACACTGTATACAGTTTGAAAAGTTTGTCAAATTATAAAATGACACTCAAGCGGGTGTATTTTATTCACTTTGAAAGTAATTAAGTATCAATATCAAAAATTAATCTTTGTTTATAATTCGCTAGTTGATTCTTGAAATATAAAATACGGGCTAATTTTTTTGGGGACAGGTAACATAAAGCGGCAAATGGATATTCAGATCATTGTATACAAAATTAAATGGCTCCGGTTTGTGACTCGTCTGGCATGTCGTCCGGTTGATTTTATCGGTTGTCCGGTCATGATCCCGGTGGATTTTCCGAAACTGGCCCGGGTCCGCGTCGGTTTTGCGGATCTGTATCGCTGGCGCCGTTTCCGTCGGGGCGAGGCAAGGTCGCTTCTGTTGCGGCGGGGTTGGCCGATCTCGCCGGGGTCGTTTCTGTTTCCGCTTTCGCCGGAATCGCTTTCGCCGGTCCCGGCCCCGCCGGGCAATATGGCGGAAAGCGGCCTTTTCGATGGCGGGTGGGCGCTGTTTAGTGAGCAATGATCACGTTTAGGGTGTGATTAAGGCTTGCTTTCCCGCCGGCAAAAAGCAGAAAAATCCAGATAACCTGTCAAATAATTTACCAGTTAACATAACCTCTGGCTTTCCATCGGTGCGGGTTTCGCTCGAAATATCTTTAATGAGTTTTTGTAATGCACTCTTGAGCAATAGTGGTTTGCCAGCCGGGAATAAATCCTGTTTGATGTTTGGGAAAATATGCCCCCTGTGGCCTGGAGGCGCAAAAGGGGGCGGCTTTCTGGCTCGGGCTTTTAAGCAGAAGCTTTTGGACCGAGACTTTTGGACAGGGACTTTTAGACAGAGGCTTTTGGACAGCGACGGTTTCGCAAGGCGGGATATTTCACCGGAGGCCGGTCTGCGGAACCGATCTTTCAAGGACCACGGAACAAGGTAAACTTTAATAATGATAGACAAGAGAATGCCAACAGCGGCCGCGGCAATCGCCGATATTCCCGAGGGGGCGACGGTCATGATTGGCGGTTTTGGCGAGGCGGGCAGCCCCACTGAACTGATCCATGCCCTGATTGACCAGGGAACAGGGGGGCTGACCGTCATCAACAACAACACCGGCAACGGCGAGGTCGGGCTGGCGGCGCTGATTGGCGCGGGACAGGTTAGAAAAATGATCTGCTCCTATCCGCGGTCGAGCCATTCCAAGGTGTTTCCCGAGCTTTACCGGGCCGGAAAAATAGAGCTGGAAATTGTTCCCCAGGGCACGCTGGCCGAGCGCATCCGGGCCGGCGGCGCCGGGGTGCCGGCCTTCTATACCGCGACCACGGTCGGCACGCCGCTGGCGGACGGCAAGGAGCTGCGCACGATTGACGGCCGCGACTATGTGCTGGAATATGGCCTGACGGCGGATTTCGCCCTAATCAAGAGCGAAACCGCCGACCGGCTGGGAAATCTAACCTATAACAAGACGGCGCGGAACTTCAATCCGATCATGTGCACCGCCGCCCGAACCACGATTGTCCAGACCCGGAAAATTGTCGAGGTTGGCGCGATTGATCCGGAGCATGTCGTGACGCCGAATATATTTGTCGACCGGGTTGTTGAGGTGTCTGATCCCTTGATCGAGTCCCGGCTTATTGCGGAAGGGGTGCGTTATCCATGACCGATGTTGTTGCAGAGGCCCGGGGCTGGAGCCGGGAACAGATGGCCGAGCTGGCGGCGCGGGATATTCCCGACGGCGCCTATGTCAATCTGGGGATCGGCATTCCCGAACTGGTGGCGAAATTTGTCCCCGAAGGGCGCGAATTCATTTACCACACGGAAAATGGCCTGCTGGGCATGGGGCAGGCGCCCGCGCCGGGCGAGGAAGACCCCGAATTGATCAATGCCGGAAAGAAAATGGTGACCGCGGTTCCCGGGGCCAGCTATTTCCATCATGGCGACAGTTTCACCATGATCCGCGGCGGGCATATTGATGTCTGCGTCCTGGGCGCGATGCAGGTTTCCGCGGCCGGGGACCTGGCGAACTGGTCGACGGGCGCGACCGACGCGATCCCGGCGGTCGGCGGCGCGATGGATCTGGTGGCCGGGGTGAAAACCATCTTTGTCATCAGTCAGCATACCACCCGGGACGGGGCGGCCAAGCTGGTCCGGCAATGCAGTTATCCCCTGACCGGTAAGAATGTGGTGACGCGGGTCTATACGGATCTGGCGATCATTGACGTCACGGCTTCGGGCTTCCGCCTGCGGGAGCTGGCGCCGGGGGTTTCCTATGACGAGGTCTGCGCCAAAACCGACGCCCCTCTGTTACCGATCAAGGAGAAATAATGTCATGTCGAATGTGAATTGCCAAAAAAGCGCCGCCCTGTTTGAACGGGCAGAGCAGGTTCTGCCCGGCGGGGTCAGCCGCAACACGTTGCTGCGCGGGGCGCATCCGCTTTATGTCGCGCAGGGCAAAGGCTGCCGGGTGACGGATGTGGACGGCGTTGAGCGGATCGATTTCGCCAATAATATGGCGTCGCATATCCACGGCCACGCCTTTGGCCCGATTGTCGAGGCGGTCACGCAGCAGGTGCAGCGGGGCACCGCCTTCACCATGGCGACAGAGGCCGAAGTGCTCTTCGCCGAACATATGTGCGGCCGGGCGCCGTCCTTTGACAAGATCCGCTTTGTCAATTCCGGCACCGAGGCGGTGATGGCCGGGATGAAGGCGGCGCGCGCCTTCACCGGCCGTCCCAAGATCGCCAAGGTCGAGGGCAGCTATCACGGCGCCTATGATTATGCCGAGGTCAGCCAGTCGCCGACGCCGGAAAACTGGGGCGACCAGGATCATCCCAATGCGGTGCCGCTGGCCCGGGGGACGCCGGCCGGCGTCGTCCAGGATATGATCATTCTGCCGTTTAATGATGCGGAAAAAGCCATCGCCATTCTGGAAGAGCAGGCCGACCAGGTCGCCTGCGTGCTGATCGATCCGATTCCCCATCGCATCGGCATGGTGCCCGTGGCGGAGGATTTTGTCCGGGCGCTGCGCAAATGGACGCAGGACAGGGGCGCGCTCCTGATGTTCGATGAGGTGATCACCTTCCGCACTGAGGTCGGCGGCATGCAGGCGCGCTACGGCGTCCAGCCCGATCTGACTTCCATGGGCAAGATGATCGGCGGCGGCTTTCCGGTCGGGGCTCTGGCCGGACGGGATGAGGTGATGGCTGTTTTCGTCAAGGGCGCCAAGGGATTGCGTCTGCCCCATTCGGGGACTTTCTCGGCCAATCCGGTCACCATGACCGCCGGGCGGGTCGCCATGGAGCTGTTTGACGAGCCCGCCGTCTTTCGCCTGAATACCCTGGGGGATTATGCCCGGGCCAGCCTTACCGAAGCGATAAAGCTTGTCGGCGTGCCGGCCTGTGTCGCCGGAACCGGGTCGCTGTTCCGCATTCATCTGAAGGCCGAACTGCCGCGCAATTACCGGGAAGCCCATCCGACGCCCCGTGAGCAAAAGGCGTTAAGCGCCCTGATTGATGCGCTTTATGACGAAGGCATCATGATGATCCATACCGGCGCGGCCACCCTGTCGACGCCGATGGGGCATGCTGAAATCGACCGGCTGACCGAGGCGGTGGCGAAATCCCTCGGGACCATCAAAGGGATGCTTGAGGAGTAAAGGAGTAAAGGGCATGAGTGACGCCTATATCTGTGACGCCATCCGGACGCCGATCGGTCGCTATGGCGGCGGACTTTCTGCGGTCCGGGCCGATGACCTGGGGGCGATCCCGTTGCGGGCCCTGGCCGGGCTTAACCCGCAGCTGGACTGGTCGCGGGTGGATGATGTGATTTATGGCTGCGCCAATCAGGCCGGGGAGGATAATCGCAATGTGGCGCGCATGTCGGCCCTGCTGGCCGGGCTGCCGCCGTCGGTGCCGGGATCAACCGTGAATCGCCTGTGCGGATCGGGCATGGATGCGGTCGGAACGGCGGCCCGGGCGATCAAATCCGGCGAGGCCGAACTGATGATCGCCGGCGGGGTGGAAAGCATGTCGCGGGCGCCGTTTGTGATGGCCAAGGCGACAGAGGCGTTCAGCCGGCACAGCGAGATTTTCGATACGACCATCGGCTGGCGGTTTGTTAACAGGCTGATGAAACGGCAATATGGCGTCGACAGCATGCCGGAAACGGCGGAAAATGTCGCCGAGGATTTCGGGATTTCCCGTCAGGATCAGGACGCCTTCGCCGTCCGCTCCCAGGCCCGGGCCGCCGCCGCCCAGGCGCTGGGCGTCTTTGCCCAGGAAATTACCCCGGTGCACATCCCGAACCGCAAGGGACCGGAGCTTGTGATGGAGGCGGATGAACATCTGCGGCCGGATACGACGCTGGAAAAGCTGGCGAAACTGCGCGCCCCCTTCCGCGAGGGCGGATCGGTGACGGCGGGAAACGCCTCAGGCGTCAATGACGGGGCCTGCGCGATGATATTGGCGTCGTCCTCGGCGGCGGCGCGAAACGGCCTGACGCCCAAGGCGCGGGTCGTCATGATGGCGGCCGCCGGGGTTGAACCCCGCATCATGGGATTCGGTCCGGCCCCGGCCATCCGCCGGGTGCTGGACAAGGCGAATCTTGCGCTGGACGATATGGATGTCATCGAATTGAATGAGGCCTTCGCGGCGCAGGCGCTGGCGGTGACCCGCGATCTGGGCCTGGCGGACGATGCGGATCATGTCAACCCCAATGGCGGGGCGATTGCCCTTGGTCATCCGCTGGGCATGAGCGGGGCGCGGCTGGTGACAACGGCGACCTATCAGTTGCACCGCACGGGGGGACGCTTCGCCCTGTGCGGCATGTGCATTGGCGTCGGTCAGGGCATCGCCATTATTCTGGAGCGGGTCTGAAAAGCGCAAGACGGCCGCTGTCGCATTTTAACATAAAGGCGGGATCGCGGAACGGATCATCCTGCCGGTTCGGTAAATCACAATTAACGTCGGAGCATATATGATGTCCTATCAGGAAATTTTCAAAAATCTGGGTCTTGAGGAATCGGATTACGCCAACGGTACGCTGGACGTATTTTCGCCCATTGACGGCCGCAGGATCGCTTCCGTCGCGGAAGTTGACGGGGCAGAGGTCGGGCGGATGATAGACCGGGCTCACGAGGCGTTTGAGCAGTGGAAAAATGTCCCGGCGCCAAAGCGCGGGGAACTGGTCCGCCTGCTGGGGGAGGAATTGCGCAACGCCAAGCAGGACCTCGGCCGGCTTGTCACCCTGGAATGCGGTAAAATTCTTCAGGAAGGCCTGGGCGAAGTTCAGGAGATGATTGATATTTGTGATTTCGCCGTCGGCCTGTCGCGCCAGTTGCACGGCCTGACGATTTCTTCCGAACGGCCGGGTCACGCCATGCGCGAAAGCTGGCATCCGTTGGGGGTCTGCGGGGTGATTTCCGCCTTTAATTTCCCGGTGGCGGTCTGGGCGTGGAATACGGCGCTGGCGCTGGTCTGCGGCGATGCCGTGATCTGGAAGCCGTCCGAGAAGACGCCGCTTACGGCGCTGGCCTGCGGCAAAATCCTTGCCCGGGCGATGGAAAGATTCGGCGCCGCGCCGGCCGGTCTGCATCAACTGGCGAATGGCGGGCGTGAGGTTGGCGAGGCCCTGGTGGCCAGCGAACGGGTGCCGGTCATCAGCGCCACGGGCAGCACCCGCATGGGCCGGGCCGTCGGGCCGAAGGTGGCGGCGCGTTTCGGCCGGTCAATTCTTGAACTGGGCGGCAACAATGCGATGATTGTAACCCCGGCGGCGGATCTGGACATGGCGGTGCGGGCGATCCTGTTCAGCGCGGTCGGTACGACGGGTCAACGCTGCACCTCTTTGCGGCGCTTGATCGTTCATGAATCGGTAAAGGATAAACTGTTGCCGAAAATCCAGAGGGCCTATGAGAGCATCAAAATCGGTGACCCGTTGAAGGACGGAACCCTGATCGGCCCGCTCATCGACCGCCAGGCCTTTGACAATATGGCAAACACCCTGCGGCAGGCAGAGGCGGCGGGTGGCGTTGTCTTCGGCGGCGGTCGCACTCTTTCCGATCAATATCCGCAAGGCTATTATGTCAAACCGGCGATTGTCGAGATGCCGGCCCAGAGCGATGTGGTGAAGCATGAGACTTTCGCGCCGATTCTCTATGTTCTGACCTATGGCGCATTCGACGAGGCGCTGAAAATTCACAATGACGTGCCGCAGGGTCTGTCGTCCTGCATTTTTTCAACCGATGTGCGGGAAACGGAACTGTTCCTGTCGTCGGCAGGCTCGGACTGCGGTATCGCCAATGTCAATATCGGCCCGAGCGGGGCGGAAATCGGCGGCGCCTTTGGCGGGGAAAAGGAAACCGGCGGTGGCCGGGAAAGCGGTTCCGATGCCTGGAAAGGCTATATGCGCCGGGCGACCAACACCATCAATTATTCGCGGGAACTCCCCTTGGCCCAGGGGGTTGAATTTAATTTGGATTAGCCCCGGCCATGTGTTTGACGTCGGGCGGCAGGGATCTTGTCTCTCTGTCGCCAGGCGCCGTCAGATGTCGTCGGGGCGGCGACTGATCCGGAGGCATTTTATGACAGTAGAGCCTGTATCTTCGACATTCTCGGCGGAATTTTTTCCGCAACTGGTGACAAACGGCTTCCTTGAAAAGGGAGACCCGGGCGAAGGGAGCGGTAAAAGCTTTCCGGTGATCGCCCCGGCCAGCGGGGCCCGGATTGGCCAGGTGCCGGAAATGGGCGCGGCGGAAACCCGGGCCGCCATCGCCCGGGCGCGGGCGAGCCTTGATCACTGGCGCGGCCTGCTACCTAAGGCGCGGGCGGAAATCCTGATGAAATGGCATGGCCTGATCCGGCGGCATGCGGCGGACCTTGCCTACATTATTCACTGCGAACAGGGCAAAAGCCTGCAGGAAGCCGGCCGTGAGGTTGTCGGCGCGCTGGCCTATGTCGAATGGTATGCGGAAGAAGCCAAGCGGACTTACGGCGACACCATTCCGACGACCGACGCCAAAAAACGCATGTTTTCGACCCGGGAGCCGCTGGGTGTCGTGGCGGCGATCACGCCGTGGAATTTCCCGCTGGCGCTGGTGGTCCGCAAATGCGCGCCGGCGCTGGCGGCGGGCTGCACCGTTGTGCTGAAGCCGTCGGAGGAAACGCCCTTTTCGGCGATTGCCCTGCTTGACCTCGCGGCGCGGGCCGGCCTGCCGGACGGCGTGCTTAGCCTTGTCTTTGGCCGTGCCGAAGAAATCGGGCAAGCCCTGTGCGACAGCCCGGAGGTGCGCGGCTTGTCCTTCACCGGATCGACGGCGGTCGGCAGGCAATTGATGAGCGGCTCTGCGGCGACGGTGAAAAAGCTTTCTATGGAGCTCGGCGGCAATGCGCCCTTCATTATCTTTGACGATGCGGATGTGGAGGCCGCGCTGGAGGGATTGATCGCGTCAAAATTCCGCAATGGCGGGCAGACCTGTGTCGCGGCGAACCGGATTTTTGTTCACGGCGATATTTACGAGCGGTTTATTGGCCGGTTGGTGGCGAAAGTCATGGAGGGGGGCGACGCTGGCCCCCTGATCAACCGGCAGGCGGTGGTGAAAATGACCCGGCTGGTGGAAGACGCCGAAAGGAAAGGCGCGGTGATCCGTTGCGGCGGCCGGCCCCGGTCGCGGCCCGGCTTTTATTTCCAGCCGACGGTCCTCAGTGAGGCAAGCCCTGAAATGGCCTGTTTTGATCAGGAGATATTCGGTCCCGTCGCGGCGCTTTACCGTTTTAGTGATGAGGCGGCGGTCCTTGAACTCGCCAACCGGGGCGCCGCCGGCCTGGCGGCCTATGTCTATACGGAATCCCTGAACAGGGCCTGGCGCTTTCAGGAGCGGCTGGCTTATGGCGTTGTCGGGATCAATGTCGGGACGACATCCTGTGAATCGGCGCCCTTCGGCGGCTTGAACCAGTCGGGCCTCGGCCGTGAGGGCGGCCGTGAGGGGATCGACTTTTATCTGGAGACAAAATACACCTGTCTTGGCGTGCCCGGATAGTTATCCGGCCGGTCAGGGCGGCGGGGACGTTTTACGGAATAAAAATGATAAAAAAAGACGATGGAATATCCCATGGACGTTCCATCGCCAGTTTAGTTGCGTAGTCTATACGACTTGGGGATTAGACATTCTCAAACAGGCCCGCTTCATCATAGATCACACGGTCGTTATAGCCGCTGAACCAGATGGCCTCTGGATTGCGGCCGAGGATGGTGATCTTGCCCCGGTCCGGGGCGTCGGCCGCGCCGCGCAGCAGCTTCATGATGACGAAACCATTCTCGCCGCCCGGAACGCCCGGGGCCGGTTTGTTGCTGACGGCGACCACTTCGGTTTTTCCCTTGTAATGGGTGATGGACAGCCGGGCGTGGGCCTCGACGCCGGACAGGCCCTTTTGCGATTCATTGAGGATGCGCCAGACTTCTTCGATCGGCACATTGAAGGCCTTGTGACCGATAATATCCCGGCCGCAGAAGAAATAGTGATTTTCGACCTTGTTGCGGCGCAATTCCCGCTGCATGATGCGAAGGGCGTCCGGATCATTGTTGATGTTTTTGATGATCGGCGCCTGGTTGTCCACCGTCAGCCAGTTTCTTTTGCCCAGTTCGCGGATGGCGCGCCGGGTATTGTCAAGCCATTCAAGACCGCCGTCGGGATTGTCAATATAGTTGCCGTCCTTATCCTTTTTCAGGAATTCGTCGGGGTGATTGAAATGAATCATGATCCGCAGCTTGGTTTCCGGATAGGCCTCATGGAATTTATCCAGCATATCGAAGAATGTTTCATCAAAGCGATCGGGATAGAAGGCCAGTTCCTTGGTGCCGATACGGATGCTTTCAATGCCGGCCTCTGACAGGGCGGCCAGCCAGGCGGCAATATTTTTATTGGCCAGCACCATGGGGTCGCCGCCGGACATCAGGATTTCGCGCAGTCTTTCGCGGCCGGTTTCCGGGTGCCGCCCGCCATTCGCGGCGACGATTTTGTTATGTTCGCGGACATAGGCGACAATATCGGGAATTTGCGCCATGCCTTTCGGGGCGACGGTGCCGTCGGGGCGTTCGACTTCCTTTTTGGCGATCAGCTCTTCGCGGTAGCAGAAGCGGCAATGGGCGGAACAGGTGCCGACCACATAAATCAGGCCGAGCTCATATTTGTGGATCAGGCCTTCAACCGGGCTGTAATCCATTTGCTTGCCGGGATCAGCGGAGCCGTCAAGGTCATAGGTTTCGGCCGGGCTGGCCTTGACCAGAACCTGAATGGGTTTGCTGTTTTTGGCCTGCTCGAAATAATGACGGGTGATTTTGACCGGCATGCGGGCTTCGACATCAAGACCGGTGCCCTTCAGATCTTCGAGAGCCTTTAATTCCGCCGCAGAATAGAACCCCTGCATGTCTTCGGGAACCTTGCCGGTGGTGAATTTCTTTATGCCGGCGATAATCTGTCGGTCATATTTGCCATTTTCAACCGAGTCCAGAAAAGCCTTTTCCCGGTCGGAAGGTTCATAGGCGACCTTTTTAATCGTGGTTTGAATAGTCATTGCAATAGCCTTTAGCAGTGGTTGTCGTAACGTCCTGGTTTATGTCTTAACCTCATGGATATTCCGATGGGCCCGGATACTGTCCATTTTGGCCGGATTCCGTATTCAGATATTGAATCCGGGAAAACTATGCTATAATCTGCCTTATCATTTGGGTTTCTACAAACCACAAATAATCACCACAGCATGAGTTTTGGTAATGCAATATGGTTAATCAGCGACGTCTTATCCCGAGCACCAGTATGTTGATGGCCTTTGAAGCCGCCGCCCGGAACGGCAGTTTCACCGGGGCCGCCCAGGAACTGAACCTGACCCAGGGCGCCATCAGCCGCCAGGTCAGCGCCCTGGAAGCGCAACTTAATGTCACGCTGTTTCAGCGGGTCAGGAAAACCATTCAACTGACCGATGCGGGCAAAATATACGCCCGGGAAATCGGCAGCGCCCTGCAGGTGATCCGCAATGCGTCGCTAAAAGCCATGAGTGATCCCCAGGGGGGGATTCTCAATCTCGCCATATTACCGACCTTTGGCATGCGTTGGCTGATGCCGCGCTTTCCGGATTTCCTGCAGCGCAATCCGCAGATTACGGTGAATTTTGTCAGCAAATTGTCGCCGTTTGATTTTCAAAATGAAAACCTTCATGCGGCGATACATTTTGGCCTGCCGGACTGGCCGGGGACGGACAGCACCTATCTGATGAGTGACGAGTCTGTTCCGGTCGCGGCGCCTTCCCTGGTGCAGAAGACCGCGCCCCTCAGCCCCGAGGAGCTGGCGGCGCTGCCGCTGCTGCATCTGGTCACACGGCCCCATGCCTGGGAAGACTGGTTTGAGCAGAACGGGCTGGGGCCGCTGGTCAGCAAGGGAATGGATTTTGAACAGTTCGCCATCGTCACCCAGGCGGCGGTCGCCGGTCTCGGGGCGGCGCTTCTGCCGCGTTTCCTGATCCAGCCGGAGCTTGAGCGCGGCGAGCTCAGGATATTGCTTGACGTGCCGATCAACAGCAAGGCGGGCTATTATTTTGTCATGCCCAGCCACAGTTCGACCTATGCCCCGGCCGTCGCCCTGCGCAACTGGCTGCTGGAACAGACCGGAGAAGTGTAATGTTTCTGGCCGCCGCCGTAGCTTTGACAATTTCGCAAAACTGTTTCCGGCATACAGGCAAGGGCGCTGTTTCTCTGGCAAGCTTCGCCTAATCCCTAGGGAGTATTTACGACAGGCCTCTCATGGCATATTGTCGTTTTAAAGTAACACAAGTTTTCTCAAAGATGCTTGAGACAATAAAGGAGGCGACTCTTGGATATACTTAATTTCGACTGGCTCAGGAAAATCACAACCGCCGCCCAAACGGCGCAAACATTTCCCGTGATCAATCCGGTTGATGGCGGCCATATCGCCGATGTTCCGGATATGGGGGAAGCCGAAACCCGGCGCGCCATAGAAGCCGCGCGCGTCGCCCTGCCGGCCTGGTCGGCGAAGACCGCCAAAGAGCGGGCGGTGATCCTGCGCCGGTGGCATGACCTGATTATGGCGCATCAGGAGGAACTGGGCCATTTGTTGACCCTGGAGCAGGGCAAGCCGTTGTCCGAGGCCAAGGGCGAGATTGCCTACGGCGCCTCTTTCATTGAATGGTTCGCCGAGGAGGGCAAGCGGCTCTACGGTGATATTATTCCGTCCCACGGCGCGGACAAGCGGATTCTGGTCCTCAAGCAGCCGATCGGCGTTGTCGCCGCCATCACGCCGTGGAATTTCCCCAACGCCATGATCACCCGCAAGGTCGGCCCGGCCCTGGCGGCGGGCTGCACGGTGGTGGTGAAACCGGCCGAGGACACGCCGCTGTCGGCCCTGGCGCTGGCGGTGCTGGCGGAACAGGCGGGACTTCCGGCCGGGGCGCTCAATATGGTGACGACACGGGATGCGGCATTGGTGGCGAAAGTGCTGACCGAACATCCGGCGGTGCGCAAGCTGTCCTTTACCGGCTCGACCCGGGTCGGCAAGCTGCTGATGAAGCAATGCGCCGACACGGTGAAGAAAGTCTCTCTCGAGCTTGGCGGCAATGCGCCGTTCATCGTGTTCGAGGATGCGGACCTGGATGCGGCGGTCGCCGGGGCGATGATGTCGAAATATCGCAATGCCGGGCAGACCTGCGTCTGCGCCAACCGGATCCTGGTCCAGTCTTCGGTGATGGCGGCCTTTGCCGAGAAACTGAAAACGGCGGTTGAGGGGTTGTCGGTCGGCGACGGCAGGGCGCCGGGGATCACCATCGGCCCGCTGATCAATCCGGCGGCGGTTGCTAAGGTCCAGGGGCTGGTGGAGGATGCGCTGGCGAAGGGGGCGGCGGTCGTCACCGGTGGCGCGGCCCATGATCTGGGCGGCAATTTCTATCAGCCGACGATCCTCGCCAATGTGACGCCGGATATGACGATCGCCCGCGAGGAAATATTCGGCCCCGTGGCGCCGCTCTATGCCTTTGACAGCGAGGAAGAGGCGATCCGGATGGCCAATGATACGCCTTACGGTCTGGCGGCCTATTTTTACGCCCGCGACATGGGTCGGATTTGGCGGGTGTCGGAGGCGCTGGAATATGGCATCGTCGGCATCAACGAAGGCATTATTTCGACCGAGGTCGCGCCCTTCGGCGGCGTCAAGGAATCCGGCATCGGCCGGGAAGGCTCGAAATACGGCATCGATGACTATGTGGAGATCAAATATCTCTGCATGGGCGGGCTGTCTTGAATAATTACACTTCATCAGGAAAAAATTATGACGTTAACAACAAGCCGCTCAGTTCTTGAGCTACGCAAAACCGCTGTCCCCCAGGGGGTCGGGAATATAACAAATATTGTATGTGACCGGGCTGAAAATTCAGAGATCTGGGATGTGGACGGCCGCCGCTATATTGATTTCGCCGCCGGGATCGCCGTGGTCAACACCGGCCACAGCCATCCGAAGGTCAAGGCCGCCGTCATGGCGCAGCTCGAAAAATTCAGCCATACCTGTTTCCATGTCGCCCAATATCCGGGCTATGTGGAGCTGGCGGACAGGCTGAACCATTTGACGCCGGGCGGCAGTCCCAAAAAAACCATGCTGGTGTCCACCGGAGCCGAAGCGGTTGAAAACGCCATCAAGATCGCCCGCGCCCATACGGGGCGGTCCGGGATTATCTCTTTTACCGGCGCGTTTCATGGCCGGACCATGATGGGCATGGCCCTGACCGGCAAGGTGACGCCCTATAAGGCCGGCTTTGGCCCCTTTCCGCCGGAAGTTTTCCACGCGCAATATCCGAACCCGTACCACGGCGTCAGTGTGGCGGAGTCGCTGGCGGCGCTGGAGTCGTTGTTTAAAGTGGATGTGGACCCGTCGCGGGTGGCGGCCATCATACTGGAGCCGGTGCAGGGGGAAGGGGGCTTTAACATTGCCCCGCCCGCTTTTATACAGGAACTCAGGAAATTATGCGATGCCCATGGCATTTTGCTGATCATTGACGAGATCCAGACCGGCTTCGCCCGCACCGGTAAGATGTTTGCTTCCGAATATGCCGGCGTTGAAGCCGACCTGATGACCATGGCCAAGGGCATCGCCGGCGGCTTCCCGCTTTCGGCGGTGACCGGAAAGGCCGAGATTATGGATGCGGCCAATGTGGGCGGCCTCGGCGGCACCTATGGCGGCAACCCTCTTGGTTGTGCGGCGGCCTTGGCGGTGCTTGAGGTGATCGAAGAGGAACGGCTTTGTGATCGGGCTTTGGAAATCGGCGCGATCTTTGTTGAAAGACTGAAAGCATCCTCCGGCAAGGAGCATATTGGCAATATCCGTAATCTTGGTGCGATGATCGCCATTGAACTGGTCAAGGAGGGGGATGCGGATCAGCCGGATGCCGACCTGGCCAAGGCATTGGTCGCGGCGGCAAGTGAACAGGGGCTTATTCTGTTGTCCTGCGGCACCAGAGGGAATGTTATCCGCTTCCTGCCGCCGCTGACCATCTCCAATGAGCTTATTCATGAGGGGCTGGATATTCTGGACAACTGTTTTAAAAAATTGGGAGATCGCTAATGTCCAGCCCCAAATGGCCGTCCACCCCGTGGGATGATATTTTACTGTTGGAGGATTTTCTGACCGAAGAAGAGCGCATGATCCGCGACGGGGCCCGTGATTTCTGTCAGAAAGAGCTGATGCCGGGCATTCTCGAGGCCAACCGGCACGAGAAGTTCGACCGCGCCATCATGCGCCAGATGGGCGCGCTCGGCCTGCTCGGCCCGACGATCGAGGGATACGG
>JBLWZH010000008.1:0-51543 GCA_048266545.1 Paremcibacter sp.
GCCGAGCTCGAGCTGAACGGCCTGTGGCGCACCATGGAGATTATCGGCTGGACCAGCATCATCTTCGGCATTCTGCTCTATATCCTGGATCATAAATGCGCCGTGACGAAAAGGCTATCCAGCCTGCGGTATGGTCACGCCATGATTATCGGCTTCGCCCAGGTATTGTCGATCATCCCCGGCACCAGCCGCTCCGGCATCACCATGACCGCCGCCCGGGGCCTGGGCTTCAGCCGCACCGAAGCCGCGCGATTCTCCATGCTGATGTCGATCCCGACCATTCTGGGCGCCGGCGTCTTAGAGGGAATGAAACTGGTTAAAAGCGGTGACGCCACATTGGGAATTGATATTTTCCTCGGCGCCGGGCTGTCGCTTGTCACCGCCCTGCTGGCCATCGCCGCCCTCATGAAATGGCTGGAAAAGTCGAGCATGACCCCCTTCGTCATATACCGGATCATCCTCGGAATCGGGCTGCTCTGGCTTGCTTATTCTTGAGCCTCAGTTAAAGCAATGAACGCTGGACAGGATGATGTCCACATGTTCATCATCGCCCGACATGGGCAGGGTGATGCTGGAATAATATTTGTAATCCTCTGATTCGACCGGGAAACGCCCCTGATAATAATAAGGCTGCTTTACCTTGATCAGTTCTCTGAAGCGCTGGACGATCCCGGCGCTGAATTCGACTTCATGCAGGGGTTGTTTTGTCGCTTCAACGCCAAAGGCCTCGACAACATCTGTGCCCAGAAGCCGGATACTGAATGTCGGTTCATCGCCGGGGATAACATCCGCCATCCAGATCGAAGATAATATATGAGGAATGTCAACAGGATTGAAATCCTTGCGGGAGGGCATTAAGTGGTCTTTTTTGATTTTCAGCCAGTAATCATAAAGATCCCGCTGTTTATCGGACGTAAAATTTTGTGGATTTATATCTGTCAATTTACCATCATTCACGTACTAGCACCTCTTGTTACTATAACGCTGTGCTCGACACTTCATGCATTCTATCAAATGAGTGTCTATAATCAGTAATGTAACACAATTTACGGCTACAAACCATTTATTTGAATGGTGGGCGATACAAGATTTGAACTTGTGACCTCTTCGATGTCAACGAAGCGCTCTACCCCTGAGCTAATCGCCCTATATGACAATGCGTGCTGGGATTTATACTCATTTTCCTGTAATAGGCAAGTCAAAATATTTGTTTTTTATTCATAATCCGTTCAGGCTGCGGCTGTTATCATTCAGCACCTGAAGAATAGGAGCAAACATGCGAAATTCCCGGAAAAAATTTGGGCGTTATTTTTTATGGCTTCTCCTCCTGCCCCTCGCCGGCTGCGGCAAGACCATTGTCAGCGACGTGACGCGGTTTCACAACCTGCCCCGCCCTGATGCGGCGACCATCGAGGTCGTCTCCCTCGACCCGGCCCAGCAGAAAAGCCTTGAATTCGGCCGATATGCCGAACTGATCGGCCGTTATCTGGGCAAGGCGGGCTATTCGCCGCCCGACGGCCGCCCGTCCCGCTTCATCGCCCGGGTCGGCTACGGCGTCCGCCTGACTGAGGGATACGGCGATTATGGATCACGCTCATCGGTCGGCATCGGTGTTGGCGGCGGCGGTCGCCATACCAGCGTCGGGGTCGGCATGTCCTTCCCGCTTGGCCAGTCCGAACCCCGGCAGGACTATATCCACATCCTGACCATGGATATTATGCGGCGCGCCGACGGGACAAAACTTTATGAAGGGCAGGTCACAAGCCGGAGCAGAGACAGCCTGACCGTCATCATGCCCTATCTTGTCGACGCCTTGTTCCGGGATTTCCCCGGGGAAAGCGGCACCTCGAACAAAGTCAAGGCCAAGATCAGCCCCTGAACCGCTTGACATATAACCCAGGGTCCCTTATGAAAACGCCAGGGCGCGGGACGCCTGCCGCTCGCGGGCCTTTGGGCCGTGGTGAAGTTCCCCTACTGAACAGATACAGGATCCATTTCGGGACCTGACAGCAACGCGAGCCCTGTCGATGACGTCCATATCGATTGGAGACGAACATGCACTCATCAAATCAAACCGCCGAAGGCTTTAAACTTCAGGCCCGGCGCCTGCGGGATTATTTCGCCGGCAAAAATATCGAAATCAGCCATGCCATGGCTCTGGAAGCTCTGGC
The DNA here is from genome assembly GCA_048266545.1 of Paremcibacter sp. GTDB lineage: Bacteria > Pseudomonadota > Alphaproteobacteria > Sphingomonadales > Emcibacteraceae > Paremcibacter. The sequence continues at coordinate 2,172 of JBLWZH010000008.1, forward strand.
GAAACAATATGGCTTCCGGGATTGGAATGTCCTGTCCGCCACCCTGAACAGATCGTCCGCTCAAAAAGTCTGGCCGGAACTGGAAGACAGGGTCAGGGGCCGCTATCTCGGGCATTCTTTTCGGGGAAAAGTCCTCAAGGTCGAAACCACCAAGGTCGCCAGCAGCAGAAGATACACCATTCTTTTTGATCAACCGATTGATGTGGTGGCCTCGACCCGTTTCAGTTCCTACCGGCAGCGGGTCAACTGCTATCTTGATCGGAATCTGGCGAGCGTCGACCATAAGGGCCGTCCGGATAATATCCTGCGTCTTACCTGAGATGAAGCGACAAGGCGGAAGTCAGGCAACCCCCTGGCTTCCCGTCCCCAGAAAATATCCAGACCCTAGCCCTCCAGGGGATATATACCCAGATCCTCCGGGTTATAGGGCGGCAAGATCTCTTGTCGCCCCTCGGTATATTGATAATGTATGCCGACCATTAAAATATCGACATCGACGCCGTTACTGGATAAAGGCATCGCCACGCCCATATATTCGATATAGGGTTTGTCGGCGTTTTTCATATTACCTCTGTAGAAATAGGGCTTTTTTTCCACCACAAGCCATTCATAGCGCTTTTTCACAATACTGCCCAACATAGTCAGGTCATCCAGATAGCGCCCTGTGCAGTCTTCCCCCAGCACTTTGACCGTTTCCGTACCGAGCAGCCGAACCCTGTAGCGGCGCGGATCCTGTTCCACGTCAACCAGAACTATATTCGGCAACAGCGGCGTAATATCAGCGGGGTTCAGATTGCTGCGGGACGGCATGGACCTGCTGCCCTTCATGCGCAGCCAGTATTGATAAAAATTTTTCAGGATGCTGTTGGGAAGCTCCTCAATCGTTAACGCGCTCTTTACCATACTACCCTCTATTCACTCCTTATGCACGGGACTCCGGAAAGCACGACTTTTATCAAGGCGTAAAGTCAACCGCTGGAGATATGAATCCGTCACCGGATATTTTCTACTATTATTTCTCTACTATCATAAGAGCTTACCCGGTATATTTACCCTTGCGCGGCATATTGCGCCAAAGATCAATATCCGGGGCCTATAACCTGTATTTACTCTGTTCTTCTGTGGGAATATCGTAATATGTTGCATACATCAGAATATCCACATCTTCGTCATTGCGAGAAAGCGGAAGTCCGAGAGAGTGGAAATTATAATAATTCTTCCCCGCCCAGTTCAACCGGTCTTCATATAGATAAGGGCGCTTTTCCCTGACCATCCAATCATATCTGTCTTTCAGGAACTTTTCGATATCCGGGAGTTCGTCCAGATAGCGGCCCGTTAAATCCACCCCCATCGCCTTGACGGTCTCGGTCCCGACAAGCCTGATTTTATAGCGCCCGCTGTCATGCTCCACATTGACCAGGGAAATATACGGCAGCAGGGGCATTATCTCCGCCGGTTTCAGGTCTGCGCGCGAAGGCATGCGCCGTTGTCCCTTGATGTCCAGCCAATACCGATAGGTATTTTTTAAAATATCATGGGGAATATCCCCTATGCTGAATTTATCCCGAAACATTTAACTTCCTGCTAAGTCACTGAGATAAAATAAAAACTTATTGCGAATTCTACAGAAATATTTTGCGGTTTGCAAATAAAAATCAGAACCGTCGCCTCTGCGGGAAACAGAGCCTGCCCGCGACCAAATGCCGTCAGCAGGGGAACAGAGGACCCCGCATCCTGTCATCAGAAGCACATATTACACCAGTTGTTCCTTGGTTTTCAGGAAGCGGATGTCCGGATTGTCCTCCCGGGCCTTGTCGAGACGCCAGGCGTTGCGAGCCAGGAAGACCGGCGATCCGCTGTGATCCTCGGCCATATTGGCCTTGTTGCTGTCGATAAAGGCCTTCAGTTTGAATTTATCGTCACATTCGACCCAGACCGCCGTATAAAGCGAGGTTGTTTCAAAGCGACAGGGCACGTCATATTCGGTGCGGATCCGGTCACCCATGACGTCGAACTGCAACATGCCGACCACACCGACATACCATTCGGAGCCGATAACCGGCTTGAACACCCGCGCCGCCCCCTCCTCCGCCAGTTGCTGAAGCGCCCGCCCCAGATGCTTGGCCTTCATCGGGTCTTCGGGACGGACGGTCTGGATATATTCCGGCGCGAAGCTCGGAATGCCGGTAAAACGCAGATCCTCGCCCTCGGTCAGGCTGTCGCCAATACGCAGATTACCATGATTGGGAATGCCGAATATGTCGCCGGGCCAGGCGACCTCGGCCAGTTCCCGGTCCTGGGCGAGAAACATCACCGGATTATGCAGGTTGATCGTCTTGCCGTCGCGCACCTGTTTCAATTTCATGCCTCGCTTGAACCTGCCCGACACCATGCGGAAGAAAGCAATCCTGTCCCGATGTTTCGGGTCCATGTTGGCCTGTATCTTGAAGACAAAGCCGGACACCTTGTTTTCATGGGGATCAACAGGGCGCGCGGTCGTCTTGAAGGCGCCCGGAATGGGCGACCGTTCGCCGATCCCTTCCAGCAATTCCCGCACGCCGAAATTGTTGATCGCGCTGCCGAAATAGACCGGCGTCATGGTCCCCTGAAGATAGGCTTCCTGATCAAATTCCGGGCACAGTTCCCGCACCATGGCCACTTCCTCCCGCAGCTTCATCAGCTGATCCCCGGGCAGCAGACTGTCCAGTTGCGGATCATCAACACCTTCGCAGACGATGCCTTCGTCCGGCCGGCCCTGCTTGCTTTTTTCGATCAGGATCAGCCGGTCGTTGATCAGATCGTAGCAGCCTTTAAAGTCCCGCCCCATGCCGATCGGCCAGGTGGCCGGCGTCACATCAAGCGCCAGCTGCTGCTCGATCACATCCAGCAGTTCAAACGGGTCCATGGCTTCCCGGTCGAGCTTGTTGATAAAGGTGGTCACCGGCATGTCGCGCAGGCGGCAGACCTCGAACAGTTTGCGGGTCTGTCCCTCGATCCCCTTGGCGCCGTCCAGCACCATGATCGCGCTGTCGACGGCAGTCAGCACCCGGTAGGTGTCTTCGGAAAAATCCTCATGACCCGGCGTGTCGAGCAGGTTGAACATCCGTTCCCGATATTCAAAGGACATCACGGATGAGGCGACGGAAATGCCGCGCTCCTGCTCCACCTTCATCCAGTCGGAGCGGGCGCGCCGCCGGTCGCCGCGGGCCTTCACCTCCCCGGCCAGCTGGATGGCGCCGCCGAACAGCAGCAGCTTTTCGGTCAGGGTGGTTTTCCCGGCGTCCGGGTGGGCGATAATGGCGAATGTCCGCCGTCTGTCAACTTCGGTTTGCAGGGCGCTCATGGGCTCGTCCGTCAATTGATAACTCTGTTGGGGCGGAACTTACGGATTACGTCGCAGGATGTACAGCAGAAAGTGACTCCTGCTGTTTTTCCGAATGTGGAAACCCAACTGACATAGCAAAAGGGCGCGCGGACCACCGGCGCCCTTTCATTTTTGATAACCAGACGTTTTTCTAATGAAAGGCGAAAGGCTTCCGGTTCAGATCCAGATACCTGTCCCGCAGCAGGGTCCGCCGGGACACCAGCGGATGGTTCACCCCGTTGACCAGAACATGGGTGGCGTTAGACGTGATTTCCAGCGGATCGCCGTCCCAGACGACGATATTGGCGACTTTGCCCTTCTCAAGGGAGCCAAAATCCTTGTCAATGCCGAAAATTCGCGCCGGATTGAGGGTAATCGCCGCAAGGGCGCTCTGCCATTTCAAACCATGGGCGACCGCGATGCCGGCCATCTGGTTGACCATATAGGCGTTATGATTGCTGTTGCCGGAAGAAATCGCAAACAGCACCCCGGCGGCGTCCAGCCGGGCCGCATTGCGCAATGTCGCCCCGGTTTTGCCGAAGTTATCCGGCAGGTTTTCCTGGGCGTCAATGATCACCGGCATTTGCGCCCGGGCCAGTTCATCCGCCACCTTCCAGGCCTCCGCCGCGCCGCTCAGGATCAGATCGGCGCCGGTGTCCCGCTTGAAGGCGATCGCCTGGCGAATGTCATTGGCGCTGTTGAGGACCAGCACCAGCTTCTGCCGGCCTTTAACCACCGGCGCCAGCGCCTCCATATTATAGGCCGACAGCAGGAAGTCATCCGGCCCCTCGCCCTTCCGGATGCGGGACCGGTTGCTGTCATAAAATTTGACCTGATCGAAAATCAGCCGCAATTTAGCCCAGGCGACATTGCGGTTGCCGCCGTCCTCAAGATAAGCGACCATCGGCCCCTTGGCGAAAATCATATCAGCCCCGCCGGTCAGCGACACCACGGCCCCCGACCCGGCAAAAATTCCATCCGCGCCGGACGGCTGGCTGATGGCGTGGGTCAGTCCCTGCCGCCGGTTATCGGCGATCACCACCGAATCCGCATCCAGACCATAGCGCACGTCAAAAGCGGCGGAAAAAGGCGATTCCTTGGCGCTATGCTCGTTGGAATCCTTGGTCAGGGAGATTTCCGACAGGCCCAGCAGGCTGCCGCTGTGCATGGCGCCGGGCGTCACCACCTTTCCGGCGGCGTCAATGACCTCGGCCCCGGCGGGAATTGTTACATCCCGCCCCACGGCAGTGATCCTGCCGTCCTTGATTATGACAGTGGCGTTTTCCAGAACGCCCTGTTCGCCCATCGTGTGAACCGCGCCGCCCTTGATCGCCAGCGTTTTGGCCAGAGCGGGGCCAGTAACCAGAGACAATGTCGCCGTCGCCAGCGCCAGAATTTTCAAAGCTGACTTTCTCATTGGTGCGCTCCTTTCTCGTTATGACCCAGTTCAAAATCACTCTGCCAGTAGGTATCCGGATTGCCGCGGTCAAACATCAGCGCGCCGTCGATAAAGACTTTCTCGGCCAGGCTATAGATGCTGAAAGGATCACCGGACCAGATGACCACATCGGCCATCTTGCCTTTTTCCAGCGAGCCGGTCTGGTCGGCAATGCCGAGCGCCTTGGCCGGATTGAGGCTCAGCCATGTCATGACATCCGCCCGGCTAAAGTCAATCCCGACTTTCCTGCCGTCGGCCCAGGCCTTGGCCGCTTCCTGATTAAGCCGCTGGATGCCGTTGGCGTCATCGGAATGAACAATGGCGCAGGCCCCCGCCTTCGCCACCATCGGGATATTCTCGTCAACCCCGTCAAAGGCTTCCAGCTTGAAGCCCCACCAGTCCGCCCACATGGCGGAACAGACATTTTCCCTGGCCAGAATATCGGCGATTTTATAGCTCTCCACCGCATGGTGAAAAGTCGATATGCTATAGTCGAATTCCCTCGCCATATTGATCATAGAGACCATTTCATCGGCCCGGTAACAATGATTGTGCACCAGGATTTCCCCCTCAAGAACCCCCATCAGGGTATCCAGCTCCAGATCCCGGGTCGGCGCCTTGACATCCTTGCCCGCTTTATAATCCCGGGTATAGCTGTCCCATTTTTCCTTGTAATCCCGGGCTTTGATCCAGGCCGTGCGATAGCCGGCCATATTGGCCATGCGCGTGCTGGGCCCGCCTTTTTTGCCGTAAACCCGTTTCGGATTTTCGCCGCAGGCCATTTTCAGGCCATAGGGCGCGCCGGGAAATTTCATGCCCTCGGCGGTGCGGCTCGGCACATTCTTCAGGGTCACGCCGCGGCCGCCGATCAGGTTGGCGGAGCCGGGCAGAATCTGCAAGGCTGTCACGCCGCCCGCCAGCGCCCGGGCGAATCCGGGATCCTGGGGCCAGACGGAATGCTCGGCCCAGACATCGGCGGTGACCGGCCGGGTCGCCTCATTGCCGTCGGACAGGGACTGATGACCGGGCGAGGCGTAAACCCCGAGATGGGAATGGACATCAATAATGCCCGGCGTCACCCATTTTCCGGTGCCGTCAATGACTTTTGTGCCGTAAGGGATTTCGATGTCCCGGCCGACCGCCGTAATCCGTCCGTCCTCCATCAGCACGGCGGCGCCGTCCAGCTGATTTCCGGCGCCGTCCAGCACCGTTGCATTCTGAACCACAACCCTGGTTGACGGAAAGGGTTTATAGGTGCTGGGATAGGGATCCTTGTTGATCATCACCAGCGGCTGGCGGTCCTTTGCAGGACTTTCCTTGTTTTCCTGCGCGGCCGCGCCGCCCATCGTCATGGAGACGGCAATCCCGGCAAGGAAGGCCGACGTAAGTTTAGTTCGCTTCATTATCATACTTCTCCCCGTAGTAAATTCGGTTTCATCAATTTATGCTACTGCCCGACGGCAGGATAGCAGACTATCATTGCAGGTCAAATAGCGCTAAACTGATATTAAGCCGAAATACATGAAAAATCATAGCCTTTAAAATCAACGGGAGAAAAAATTGAAAAGAAGAAGCTTTTTCAACGCCCTCGGCATGGGGGCCTTGCTGGCCTCCTCAATGGGGTTTGCCAGAACAGCCGGGGCCAAGACAGCCGATGGCAACACAACCGGGACCGGAACGGGCAAAATTGAAGCCCGCCTGAAGGAACTGGGCGTCACCTTGCCCGAGGCCCCCGGCCCCATGGCGGCCTATGTCACCTATCGCATTACCGGCAATCTGGTTTATATCGCCGGACAGGGACCCATTCATTCGGCGGAAACCCCCGGCATCGGCGTCGTTGGCCGGGACCTGACCACCGAGCAGGGATATCAGGCGGCGCGAACCACCGGATATAATATCCTGGCCCAGCTTAAAAAAGCCTGCGGCGGCGACCTCGACCGGGTGGTTCAGGCGGTGCAAATTCAGGGCACTGTCCGCTGCACCGATGAATATCGCGACAGCCCGAAAGTGATCAACGGCGCCTCGGAACTGTTTCAGCAAGTCTTTGGCGACCGGGGACTGGCGGCGCGGGCCGCCATGGGCACCAACGCCCTGCCGGCCAATATCGCGGTCGAAATCCTGACGGTTTTTGAAATCAGGAATTAGGCCGGAAACGCATAAATATGATCCCTTCCGCCTTACAGGTAAGGCATTGATATTGCAACAGATTCCCGCCTGCGCGGGGATACCGGGCTTATCTGACCGGCGTCGCCGAAATGCGGCCCCGGTTGGCGCGCCGGTCCCGGCGCGGCTGCTGCACCTGATAGGCTTCGGCGCAGTGATCGGCGCAATAGGGGAAGGTCGGCATGGACGGTTTGCCGCAAAAATGAAAATCCGCATCCCCCGGATGACCGATCGGCCATTTGCACATTCTTTCGGTCAGGTCCAGCAGGGATATTTTGCCGACCGGCGCCTTGGCCTTGGCGACAACCTTCTTTTCCGCCGGTTTTTTGGCTTTTTTCTGAGAATCGGTTTTCACAGGCGACGGCCGCGACGCCAGCCCCATGCGATGGGCCTTGCCAATGACAGCATTGCGGGTCACCCCTTCGGCAAGTTCCTTGGCGATCTGGCTGGCGCTCAATCCCTTGTCCCAGAGTTCCTTTAATTTTGCAACACGTTCGTCTGTCCATGCCATAATTCGAAATCCTTCAGTTCATCCTTATCTCGCGCAATAATAGCGCAAGAGGCAGCCTGTTGTCTAATCCTCCGTTTCGCAAAGGTCAAGTTCCGAATGCTTGCGGCCCGGGCTTTTGTGCTGTAGAAACCATACATTCTGTTAATGCATAATTCAGGCGAATATTTAAATGGAAAACAACGGATCACTGGGGCGCAACCTTCCGGCTTACGCCAGCAAGAGAATCGGCGCCATCAACTGGCTTGGCGTCTGGACGCTCTATCTGAAAGAAGTGCGCCGTTTCTTCAAGGTCATCGGCCAGACCGTCCTGTCCCCGGTGATCACCACCGCGCTTTTCATGACGGTTTTCACCATCGCCCTCGGCGGCGGCGGGCGCTATAGCGGCGACGTGCCGTTCGCGCTTTTTCTGGCGCCCGGGCTTGTCATTATGGCCGTGCTGCAGAATTCCTTCGCCAATACGGTGTCCAGCCTGATGACTTCTAAAATGCAGGGCAATATCGTCGACCTGCTGCTGGCGCCGCTCGGTCCCGGTGAAATGACCCTGGCCTTTACCCTGGCGGCGGCCACTCGGGGCGTTCTGGTCGGCCTGTTCGTGACCCTGTCGATGTTTTTCTTCACCGAAATGACCTTTCCCCATGTCTGGGCCCTGCTCTATTACGGCCTTTCCGCCGCCATCATGCTGGCCCTGCTCGGCATTATGGCCGGCATATGGGCCGAAAAATGGGAGCAAAGCACCAGCATCACCAATTTTGTCATCGTGCCGCTCTCCTTCCTGTCGGGCACCTTCTATTCCATTGACCGCCTGCCCGGCATATGGCGCGACATCAGCCAGTTCAACCCCTTTTTCTATCTGATTGACGGCTTTCGCTATGGCATCACCGATCATTCAGATGGTAATATTGTTATTGGCGTCGCCTATTGCGCCATATTGAATGTCATCCTGGGTGTGATCTGCTATCGTATGTTCAGCAGCGGATACAAGTTGCGCCCCTGAATGAATAAATAGCCAATGGTCTATTGACAGAAATCGTCAGAGAAGAGATATTCTGCCGCTTTTATATAAATTGTCTTTAGGTGAGAAAAAACATGAAGAACAGCCGCAGCGATAATCAGGAAGAAAATATTATTTCTCCCGTATTGCCCACCTATGCCCGGGCGGACATCGCCATCGATCATGGTCAAGGGGTCTATGCCTATGACCAAAGAGGCAATAAATACCTGGATTTTGGCTGTGGCATCGGCGTCAACAACCTGGGCTTCTGTCATCCGGAACTGGTGAAAGCGCTGACCGAACAGGCGACAAAAGTCTGGCATACATCCAACATCTATCGCATTCCCGAACAGGAAAGGCTGGCGGCGCGGCTGGCGGAAAATACTTTTGCCGACACCATGTTTTTCACCAATTCCGGGGCCGAGGCTGTTGAATGCGCCATAAAAATGGCCCGTAAATATCATTATGAGACGGGCAATCCGGAACGCTACCGCATCATCACCTTCGAGGGCTGCTTCCATGGCCGGACCCTGGCGACCATTGCCGCCTCGGGTCAGGAAAAGCTGACCGAAGGCTTCGGCCCGCTGATGGACGGTTTTGACCAGGCGCCATTTTACCGGGACATGACCAAGGTTGAAAAGGCGATCACCCATAACACGGCGGCGATCCTCATTGAACCGGTGATCGGTGAAGGGGGGATCAAGCCGCTCTCCGGCGACAATATGCAAATTCTCCGTGAATTATGCGACAAGCATGGCATTCTTCTCATTTTCGATGAAGTACAGTGCGGCATGGGGCGGACGGGAAAATTATTCGCCTATCAGCACAGCAGCATCAAACCGGACATCCTGAGCACCGCCAAGGGCATCGGCGGCGGTTTTCCGCTCGGCGCCTGTCTCGCAACGGAAAAGGTCGGCCGCTGCATGACCACCGGCAGTCACGGTTCGACCTATGGCGGCAACCCGCTGGCCATGGCGGTCGGCAACAAGGTGCTGGACCTGATGCTGGCGGACGGCTTTTTCGATAAGGTGGAAAAGATGTCCTATGAACTCAGAAAAGGTCTGATGACCCTGCGCAACAAATATCCCGAGGTCATTGAACTTGTCCGCGGCGTCGGTTTGATGTTGGGCCTGAAACTCAAGACGGAACCGCCCGTATTCGTCAAAAAAGCGATGGCTCATGGCTTGCTGGTGATCGCCGCCGCCGACAATACCGTACGTATCCTGCCGCCGCTGATCATCGAAGAAGCGCATATCAGTGAAGCGTTGGAAAAACTCGAAAATATCTGCGCCGAAATCAAGAAGGAACTGCCCGAACCCCTGTCCGACACGGATTAAACCGCATCAAAACCTGATTAGTGACAAAATATGAGCAATTTCAGACTTAAAAAACCCTACAGGCATTTTCTCGATCTGGCGGCATTGACGCCGGCGGACGCCCGGGACATCATCGAAAAAGCCAAATCCCTGAAAGCGACCGCCACAGAGGAAGGCCACGGCAAGGGCTTTGTGCATCCGGACCGGCCGCTGGCCGACAAAAGCCTGGCCATGGTTTTTGAAAAGCCCTCGACCCGAACCCGGGTGTCCTTTGAAATGTCCATGCATCAGCTTGGCGGAACCGCCCTTGTGCTGCAGGGCAATGATATGCAGCTCGGCCGGGGGGAGACGGTTTCCGACACGGCGCAGGTCCTGTCCGGTTTTGTCGATGCGGTGATGCTGCGGGCCGACAGCCATGAATCGCTGCTGGAAATGGCTCAACATGCGGCGGTGCCGGTGATCAATGCGCTGACCGACTTTTCCCACCCCTGTCAGGTGATGGCCGACGTGCTGACCTTTGAGGAGCATCACGGCCCCATCAAGGGCAAGAAAATCGCCTGGTCCGGCGACGGCAATAATGTGGCTGTCTCGTGGATCCATGCCGCCGTATTGTTTGACTGCGAACTGGTCCTCGCCTGCCCGGCGGAGTTCCGGCCGCCAACCCAGGTGCTTGAATGGGCGAAAAACAACGGCGGCAAAGTCACGCTGACCGATGATCCCCATTTGGCGGCCAAGGATGCGGACTGCATCATTACCGACACCTGGGTTTCCATGGGGGACCAGGATGTCAATGAACGGATCGCCATTCTCGCGCCTTACCAGGTCAACCGCAAACTGATCCGTCAGGCCAAGAAGGACAGCCTGTTCATGCATTGCCTGCCGGCGCACCGGGGCGAAGAGGTGACCGATGAGGTCATTGACGGCCCCCATTCCGTCATCTGGGACGAAGCGGAAAACAGACTCCATATTCAGAAAAGCATCCTGATGTGGTGTTTCGGAAAGTAATTGATCATGGACCCCCTGTATACAGATCATTGCCTGGCGTTTCAGATCGAAGGGCAGGACATCAAGGGCCGCATCATCCGGCTCGACAAAACCCTGAATGATGTCCTGGAGCGGCATGATTACAGTGATGAGGTCAGTCAGGAGCTGGGGCAGGCCATGGCGCTCGCCGCCCTGCTCGGCAGCATGATAAAATTTGACGGCATCCTGACCCTGCAACTGAAAAGCGACGGCGTTATTCGCTCCCTGGTCAGCGATTTCGCCACCGATGGCGGCGGCGCCGGCGTTGTGCGCGGCTATTGCGCCACCAACCGGGACGCCGCTTTGCCGCTGCTCGGCGCGGGTCAGTTGATGATCACCATGGATCAGGGCAAATATATGGAGCGCTACCAGGGCATCGTCAACCTGAAGGATCACAGCCTGCGCCAATCGGCCGAGGAATATTTCCAGACCTCCGAACAGTTGCCGAGCCATCTTGAGATCAGCTGCGCCAAGGGAGCCGATGGCCGCTGGTCAGCGGCGGCGATCATAATTCAGCATCTGGCCCGCAACAGCGCTCAGCAAAAGCAGGATGACACAGAGGAAAGCCGCCAGCAAGACGACTGGAACACGGCGACCGTCCTGCTGTCGAGCGTCAAGGACGAAGAACTGCTGGACAAGCGCCTGTCGCTGCAGGACCTGTTGATGCGGCTTTATCATGAAAGCGGCGTCCGGGTCTTCACCGGTACGGAAATACACACCGGCTGCCGCTGTTCGGAAGAAAAACTGCGAACGGTTCTGTCAAATTTCAAGACGGAGGAACTGCAGGAAATCGCCGAGGACGGCCTGATCACCATGACCTGCGAATTCTGCAAAACCGATCACAAGTTCGAACTCAGGAAACTGATCAACTGATTTCAGCTTAAATCCCGCGCAACAATCCGCCGTCGCAGGCAATCGCCTGTCCGGTAATATAACCGGCACGTTCCGAACAGAGAAAGGCCACCAGGTCTCCCAATTCCGCAGGCCTCCCCAGTCTTTTGGCCGGCAGTCCCGCCGCCACACGATCCAGATCCAGTCCCATGCTGGTCATACGATCCGTTTCGATAAATCCCGGCATGACGGCGTTCACCGTCACCCCATGCCGGGCGACTTCCGTTGCGACACTGTTGATCAGGCCATGAAGCCCGGCGCGCAGGGCATTGGAATAAAGCAGATTGGCAATCGGCTCCTTTGCCGCCGCCGATGTAATGACGACAATCCGGCCCCATTGTTTTTCCTTCATCGGTTCCAGAAAGGCGTCCAGCATTTCAATCGTAAAATGAAACAGCTGATCCGCGGCCACCCGCCAGCCGTCCGGCGTGGTCTCGGCGAAAGTCGCCGGTTGCGGACCACCGGTATTAATCACCAGAATATCAGGGTCGCCAAGGACCGCCCTGGTTTTGTCGATACAGGATTGCACCCCGGCGCGATCTGACAAATCCGATACAATCGGCAGGGCGCCAATCTGGCGGGCGGCTTTTGTCAAAGTCTGTTCCGTCCGCGCGGCAATGGCGACTTTCGCCCCTTCGCGACTTAGGGCTTCGGCACTGGCGAAACCCAGTCCCTTTGACCCCCCGGTCACCAGCGCTGTTTTTGCCTCAATAGAAAGTTCCATGATCAAATCCTTATCTTAATTACGCCCTAATCCATCCAGCGGGTGAATTGCGCGGCGCTTTCCCGCGGTTTCGGCGGCATATTCTTTGCCGCATAGCCCAGATAGACGAAGCCGACCAGTTCCGTATCCGGCGCAAACCCCAGAAAGGCCACCGTATCCCTGTCATAGGCGAGGCTGCCGGTGCGCCAGATGGCGCTTAACCCCAGCGCGTCCGCCGCCAGCAATATATTCTGGCAGGCCGCTGATACCGCGGCAACATCCTCGACCATCAGCGCCTTCGGGCAATCAAGGGATTTGGCGGCCCCGGCGGCGATAATCACCGGCGCCCGCAGGGGCTTTTTGCGGATTTTATTCAGGTAAGCGACATTTTCCGGGCTCGCCGGATCCTCCATGCCGGGGATCAGGCGGTCGGCCATGAAATCGCCGAATCGGTTGCGTCCCGCGCCGCGAATGACCAGAAACCGCCAGGGGTTTGTCCGGTAATGCGCCGGCGTGCAGACCGCCGCATCAAGGATTTCCCGGATCAGTTGCTCCGGCACTTCGCGATCGGACATGAAAGCATTGCTGTTTCTTTGTTTTATCGCCTCAATCACAGACATTCATTCTACCCTGTTCTTTTCAAATCAGTTACTTATCACCGTCCGCAAACGGTCGAGAAAGGCGTCGCAGGCCGTGATTTCCGCAAACTCAATATATTCGTCCGGCTTGTGGGCCTGCAGAATGCTGCCCGGACCGCAGACAACGGTCGGCACGCCGCCGGTTTGCTGAAAATGCCCGGCTTCGGTGCCGTAGGACACCACCGCAACATCATTCTGATTGGCCAGCGCCAAGACCAGCGTTTCCGCCGTTGATCCGGTTTGCGGCAACAGACTCGGCACCCGGGCCAGAACCTCCGTTTCAATCCGCGCCCGATCGGCGGACCGCCGTTGCATCATCGGCAGAATCTGTTCCGCCGCATATTGGGTGAAGCGTCGCAGCACTTCTTCCTCGTCGTGGTTCGGAAATGAACCGGGAACCGGCCGGAAGTCCCACTCAAATTCGCAATAGGCCGGCGTGATATTGGCCGCTGTCCCGCCCTTGATCCGTCCCACATGCACCGTGGTATAGGGCGGATCAAAGCCTTCGACCAGGGGGATGCGTTCTTTCATCTCCGCCGCCAGTTCGTTGAGGAAATGAATAAGCTCCGCCGCATACATCACCGTATTGATCCCCCGGTCGGTGCTCGAATGGGCCTCAAGGCCATAAAGGCGGGTCAGGACATGACAGATCCCCTTGTGGGAGTTGACCACCTTCATATTTGTCGGCTCGCCGACGATGCAGGCCCGCGGCCGGACCGGCATTCGCCGCACATGGTCGATCAGGCTCATGACGCCGGTGCAGCCGACCTCCTCATCATAGGAAAAGGCCAGATGAAGCGGTTCTTTCAGATCGGCCCGGACCAGGGCCGGAACCGCCGCCAGCACGCAGGCGATGAAGCCCTTCATGTCACAGGCGCCCCGGCCGTAAAGCCGGCCGTCCCGCGCCAGCAGGTCGAACGGATCATGGCTCCACTGCTGCTCGGCGACCGGCACCACATCCGTATGACCCGACAGGATGATGCCCGCAACATCCGCCGGGCCGATCGTCGCCAGCAGATTGGCCTTCGTCTTGTCCTCATTATGGAAGATCCGGCAGGCGACGCCATGTTGTTGCAAATAATCAGTCACGAAATCGATCAGGTCCAGATTGGATTTCCAACTGGTGGTGTCAAAAGACACCAGCCTGGCCAGCATCTCTGCTGAGGAATATTCTTTCATTTACGGCCCTGTATTATTTGCGGTATAGTTCAGCGATCACGGGTTACCCTGTGATGAAGATACCGAACGAAAAAATAAAAGTAAAAGGGAATGGTGGGGCAAAATGTCATTTAATCCTTTAAAGCGTCGAAAATACGGCTCGACAAAGGCCGTGGTCAGCGAATTGTTCAGGCAGGCCGGCGGCATACCGCAGGTCATGGAAATACTCGACATTGGCCGGACGCGGGCCTACGACCTGACCGATCCCAACAGCGAGGCGGAGCTTACCCTCGGACGGGTGGAAAAGCTGGTGCGGGAAACGAGCGCCACGGTGATCTCGGAGCATTTCGCCTTTCTCGCCGGCGGGGTCTTCCTGCCCATTGATACCCTGGAGCAGGATGTCGACTGGCATTCCATTGCCAGCCAGGCGAGCCAGAAAAACGCCGCCAATATCGGCGGCATACTGGACAGCATCAGCCCGCACGGCATCTCCCCCGGTTATATTGACGCCGAAGAAGCCCGCGAACTGATTAAAATACTTGATCAGCAATTCGCCTTGCTCGCCCATCAGCGTCAGCTTCTGGTCGGCATTATCGAAGCGGAAATCGAAGATCAGGCCTGAGGCGGGCCTGCCTCACGCGCGCCAGAACTGGGGCGAGAAAAGCACCAGCACCGCGAATAATTCAAGCCGTCCCATCAGCATGCCGATGGTCAGAAACCATTTCGCCGTATCGGGCAAGGTCTGAAAGGTTCCGGTCGGACCGATAATCGGTCCCAGAGCCGGCCCCACATTGGCCATCGCCGTTCCCGCCCCGGATACCGCCGTGATAAAATCCAGCCCGGACAGGGACAGGGAAAAGGCCAGTATCAGGAAACAGACCAGAAACAGGAACAGGTAGCTTATCACCGATCCCATGACGTCATTCTTGATCGGAACATTATTATAGCGCGGAACGAAAATGCTGTTGGGCCGCAACAGATGCTTCAGATGGGCGCTCAGCATCGACACCATCACCTGAAAGCGGAAAATCTTGATGCCGCAGGATGTCGAGCCGGCGCAGCCGCCGATGAACATGATAAAAAAGAAAAACACCACCGCCAGGTTGCCCCAGGCGGTATAATCCGTTGTCGCAAAACCGGTGCCGGTCAGGATCGAGACCACGCTGAAGGTGGTGTAGCGCAGCACATCCGCCATTTCGATCTCGCTGGTGCCCCAGCGCCACAGGCTGAGGAAAACGATCAGCAGCGCCAGCAGGGCGAGGAACCAGCGGACCTGGGAATCCCGCCACAGGACAAGACTGTGCCCTGAACCATTTTCAGGTAAAGGATGAAGGGCATGCTGCCGATCACCATGAACAGGACGACAATATAATCGATCAGCGCGCTGTCGAAATGCCCGATGGAGCCGTCGGAGGTGGAATAGCCCCCGGTGGCGATGGTGGTGAAGGCGTGGCAGGTCGCCTCGAAAACGCTCATCCCCGCGCCCCAGAGCGCCACGGCGCAGATAATGGTCAACCCGACATAAAGCAGGGAGATGGCGACGCCGAGCTGGGCCGCCCGCGGCAAGACCTTTTCCGCCGTGTCAAAGGCGCCGATCTTGAACAGCTGCATCCCGCCGACCCGCAAAAAAGGCAGGATAATCACCGCCATGATAATGATGCCGACCCCGCCAAACCATTGCAGCAAGGCCCGCCAGAGCAGGATTCCCGGCGGGGCGCCGTCGAGGCCGGTAATGACCGTCGATCCCGTGGTTGACAGGCCGGACATGGCCTCGAAAAAGGCATCGGTATAGCTGAGCGCCAGATCGGAATAGACAAAGGGCAACGCGCCGAAAAGCGGGATGATGACCCAGGTTGAAACGGTCAGGATAAAAGCCTGCTGGATGGACAGCTCCTCGCTTTCGCCGCGGCTGGTCAGGAACAATATGCCGCCAACAAACATGACAAAGCCGGAACAGATGGCGAAAACCTGCCAGTCGGGATTATCGACCGCCACATCGACCATGGCCGGAAACAGCATCCCTACCCCGAGAATGAGCAGAAAAAGCCCGTTGATCAGAAAAATGGGTCTCAGGTCAACCAATCCGCAATCCGCCCCTTCGTGACTAATCCTTATCCTTTTTGCGCTTCAAAAGTCCCGACCACGGCCAGGAATTCCCGCCGCGTTTTATCATCCTTGCGAAAGGCCCCGACCATCCGGCTGGTGACCATGGACACGCCGTGGGTATGGACCCCGCGGGTCGACATGCATTCATGGCTGGCCTGAATGATGACCCCGACGCCCAGCGGTTCGAGAACTTCCTGAATGCAGTTGGCGATCTGCGCCGTCATTTTTTCCTGGACCTGCAACCGCTTGGCGTAGGTTTCGACGACGCGCGCCAGCTTGCTGATGCCGACGATCTTCTTGTCGGGCAGATAGCCGACATGGGCCCGACCGATGATCGGCGCCATATGATGCTCGCAATGGGATTCAAACGGAATATCCCGGAGCACGACCATCTCGTCATAGCCGCAAACCTCTTCAAAGGTCCGCGATAATATCTGCCGGGGGTCTTCCTCATAGCCGCGAAAGAATTCCCGATAGGCCTTGACGACCCGTTTCGGCGTATCCCGCAACCCCTCCCGGTCCGGATTATCCCCGGCCCAGCGCAGAAGGGTGCGGACCGCCTGTTCGGCCTCCTCCCGGGATGGTTTCAATATGCCCTGGTTTTCTGTGTTTTTTGTCATAAACTTACCCTGTTTATTTAATTTAACGTATGAGAATCATATGGACTGTCCAGCGAGAAGGCCGGGATCTCCACCTCAAACGAGCTGCCGTCATCCTTATATATTTTATAATAGCCCGCCATAAAACCCGAGGCCGTCGCGAGCGGCGCGCCGCTGGTATATTCAAAGGCGTGGCCCGGTTCGATAATCGGCTGTTCGCCGACAACGCCCTCGCCGTGGACTTCTTCCGTGCGGCCCAGTGAGTCGGTGATGCGCCAGTAACGGCTTTTCAATTGAACCGTATCCGGCCGCTGATTTTCAATCTGCACCTGATAAGCCCAGAAATAATGGCCTTTTTCCGGCTCGGACTCATCCTCAAGGTAAAAGGGCTGCACGGATACCCTGATCCCCTGGGTCGTCGCCTCATAGGCGTCTTTGCCCATATCCATAAAATCAACCTTGTCTTTGCTCATGATCCTGATCTTGCCCGGCAATATTCAATCTTTCTGTAATCGACCCAAAGCATCCGCCCGTCCGCGACCGGTCAACGCCAATCTTAGCCTGTCAGCCCTAACCCGCAATCCCGGCGCGATGGGCAGCCTGCTGCAGATCCTCGATCAGGTCATCGGCATGTTCAAGGCCGACAGACAGGCGCAGCAGTCCTTCATCAATGCCCAGCTCAAGTCTGACCTCCTCCGCCACACTGGCGTGGGTTGTGCTGGCCGGATGGGTCATCAGACTTTTCGCATCTCCGATATTATTAGAAATATCAATAATTTCCAAGGCATTAAGAAATTTAAATGCCTGCGTGCGCCCCCCGGGGACGTGAAGCGCAATGATGCTGCCGCCCATGGACATCTGTTTCATCGCCAGTTCATGCTGGGCGAAATCCGCCCGACCGGGATATTTAACAAAATCCAGCCCGCCCATATCGGCCAGCGCGTCGGCGACTTTCGCCGCATTATGGCTCATGCGTTCCACCCGCATATCCAGGGTTTCCAGACCTTTGAGCATCACCCAGGCGTTGAACGGGCTCAGATTCGGACCCGTGTTGCGCAGGAAGGGCAGCAGGCTTTCCTCAAACAATGCGTCGTTGGTCAGGATACAGCCGCCGAGGCAGCGGCCCTGGCCGTCGATATGTTTGGTGGCGGAATAGATCACCACATCCGCGCCCATTTCAATGGGTTTCTGCAACACCGGCGTGGCGAATACATTATCGACCACCACCACGGCCCCATGGTTATGGGCCAGATCGCAGACAAATTTTATATCAACCACGTCCAGGGTTGGATTGGCCGGCGTTTCAAGGAACACCGCCACCGTATTGGGCCGGAACGCCGCCTTCCACGCCTCATGATCCGCGCCGTCCACAAGCGTAAATTCCACGCCGAATTTCGGCATCAGGGTTTCAATGACATAGCGGCAGGAGCCGAACAGCGCCCGGCTGGAGACCACATGATCCCCGGCTTTCACGAGCGCCAGCATCGCCGCCGTCACCGCCGCCATGCCGGTGGCGGTGGCCCGGGCGACTTCCGCCCCTTCGATCAGGGCCATGCGGTCCTCGAACATGGCGGCTGTCGGATTGCGCAGCCGGGAATAGGTATAACCTTCCTGCTCGCCGGCGAAGCGCGCCGCCGCATCCTCGGCGCAGTCATAAGCGTAACCGGAGGTCATGAACATGGCTTCCGATGTTTCGCCCATTTCACTGCGCCAGGTGCCGCCCCTGACCAGTTGGGTCTGAAGCCGCCATCTGGAGGTCACATCGCGATTTTGTCCGGTATCCTTTTTCATCGGTCTCTCTCGCCTTACAAGTTATTACTCCAGACTAGGTATCCGCTAATCCGCTTACCGTCAAGAAAAGCCGATCATATCACGAAAATAGTGATGACGGACATGCCCATCGTCCCGGAAAGACGCCCATAAAAAAACCGCCCATAAAAAAAGAGGCGGGGATACCGCCTCTTTCGAAGATTTTATCTTTTTTCGGGACTAGAAACGATAGTCCACCGTCAGGGTAAAGGTCCGCGGATTGCCGTAGAAGCCGGTCAGCGTGCCTTCTGTCCCCAGCGTCGGAGTCGTCGACCCGTCAGCCCCTATGGCGACAAAATTATACCCCGCGACAATATATTCCTTGTCGGTAATGTTTTTGGCGTGCACCCCGACAGACATTTTCTGGTCATCCGAATTCCATACAATGCTGGCGTCCCACAGCGCAAATCCTGGCTGATCGAGGAACGGATTGGGCGTTTCAAACTGGCTGGCGGCGCTACGGTAGGCGAGTGAAGTAATCAGCGAGATCTCCCCGTCATAGGAACCAAACGCCATCGGACGACTGTACTGCAGCGAGCCGCTGGCCGTCCATTCCGGCGTATTCTGGAACACGCGCTCGTCCGACACGTCTACGCCAAAGGCGTCAATGAACTCATTGAACTTGGCGTCAAGGTAGCCCAGGGACCAGGTCGCGTTCAGCCGATCGTCGTTGCCGGACATATTATCCGCCAGCAGGGCCCGGCCCTCGATTTCGATACCATTCACGTCCGCGTCACCCGCATTGGAGGTGACGCCGATAAAGGTGCCGGACGGCGTGCCGACCGATCCCGGGATCTGAATATCCGTGTAGCTGGACAGGAAGCCGGCGACGCTGATGTCCATGCGGTTGTCGAACAGGGAGGCCTTCCAGCCCAGTTCGAAGGTCTTGACGGTTTCAGAGTCGAACGACATGAAGTTGAAAACATCCGCATCATCGATATCGCCGTCGCCGTCGAGGTCAGGAGCGGCCGTTGTCTGGCTGCGCGGATCGAAACCGCCGCCTTTGAAACCTTCGCTGTAGCTGAAATAGATGTTATGGTCATCGTTGGGTTTCCAGCTAATCGACGCGCGCGGCGTAAATTTGGTGAATTTCGCGCTGCCGTCAAAGTCGGACGTGGTGGCGATCACCGTCGCGTCGCCGCCGAAACGCTCGGACGTGCCACCGATGAAGGTGCGCCGGAGCACCCGTGAGGAGCGTTCATCGCTTGTATAGCGTCCGCCGGCGGACACACTGATCTGCTCGCTAAGGTCATAGCTGAAATCACCGAATATGGACCAGGTTTTGGTGTCAACGTCGCCAAACGTATTGGCGTTGAGCCCCGGCAGGCCGATAATGTCGCCAAGCGGCCCGAGGATCACGTCAAATTCGTTAAAGGCGTTGGCGTCAAGATAATAAAAACCGGCAACCCCGCTCAGCCTTTCGCCTTCATAGAGAATCTGGAACTCTTCCGAAAACTGGTTGTTCTTGTAATCCACCGGCACATCAAGATCGTTTACCGGCAGGCTGTCGAAGTCGATCGGGCTCCGCGACTGGTCTTCCCGGTAGGCCAGGATATTCTTGATCGTCACGGTGTCCGAAACCCGTCCTTCGAACAAGGCGGAAACGCCAAAGGCCTCGACGCTCTGTTCGGGGTTGTTAAGACCGGCGCGGGTATCAAAAACATCCTCCAGCACCGGATCGCCCGACGTGCTCGGAATCAGGCGATGGCCCTGGCGCGGATCGGAATCGTCTTTGATATAGTCGGCGGCAAACCGGATGAAGAAATCTTCAGAAGGCAGAATCTCCACCGAGGCCCGTCCCGCCAGTACCTGTTTGTGATAGTTGTCAACGCCTTCGATATTCAGGTTTTCGCCAAAACCGCCGCGGTTGAGGGTGGCGAAGGAAGCGCCGACGCGCACCATGTCCGAGACCGGCACGCTGGCGGAAACAACCAGATCAAGCTGTTCATAAGTCCCGACCGAGCCCCGGACGTTGAGTTCCGGCTCATCCCCCAGGCGCTTGGTGACATATTTGACCGCGCCGCCGATGGTGTTGCGGCCATAGAGCGTGCCCTGCGGCCCGCGCAGCACCTCAATCCGCTCCACATCATAAATGTCAAGCACCGCGCCCTGCGGCCGGTTGATGTAAACATCATCGATATAGAGGCCAACCCCGGCCTCAAAGCCGGCGACCGGGTCCTGCTGTCCGACACCGCGAATGAAGGCCGTCAGCGTCGTGTTGGAGCCGCGAGACACTTCAAGGGTCAGGTTCGGGGTGAATTTCGCCATCTCGACAATGTCCTGAATCCCTTGGTTTTGCAGCATTTCCGCGCCAAAGGCGGAAACGGCGACCGGCACATCCTGCAATGATTCCGACCGGCGGCGGGCGGTTACAATGACTTCTTCCAACATGACATCACCCTCGGCGGCATAAACCGCCTGGCTTGCGCCTGTCGTCAACAAAATGGCGCCCAGTGAAATGGACGATAACAGTTTTTGTGATAGGTGTTTTTTCAACAGCTTTCTCCCAGAGATTTAAATCGTTCGATTTTGATAAGATTTATTTTAATACTCAGCCGCCACAGTTTCTCCAAGGCGAGCCATTCATTAATAACACCCTATCACGGGCCTGGCCGATTGTGACCATAGACCATGGTCCATATGGTCTACGCCCCCCGGAATCCGCCACTATAGCCTGTAGTCTGAAAATAAGCCCGGTGGTGATGACTCAGATTATCTCTTTAGAAAATAATATAATATTTGGGAAACTCATGATCGAAACACTCAGTATGATTGGCCTGATCGGCGGACTGTTATTGCTTATCATCCTCACCATTCGCGGGGTCAATGTAATGATTGCGGGGCCGCTGTCGGCCCTGTTCGTCGCCGTGATGAGCGGCCTTGCGCTCTTTCCCCAACTGGCTGAGCCGGGACAGGCCGATTATGTCGCGAGCTATATGAAGGGCTTTTCCGGCTTTATTTTTTCCTGGTTTCCGATCTTTATCCTCGGCGCCATCTTCGGCAAGGTCATGGAGGATTGCGGCGCCGCCGACAGCATATCCCACTGGATCGTCAGCCGGCTGGGTCTGAAACATGCGGTCCTGGCCATTGTCATCGCCTGCGCCGTCCTGACTTATGGTGGGGTCAGCCTTTTTGTCGTCGCCTTTTCGGTCTATCCCATGGCGCTCAGCCTGTTCAAGCAGGCCAATCTGCCGCGCCGCTTCATCCCGGCGGCGATGGCGTTCGGCTCCGTCACCTTCACCATGACCTCAGCCGGATCGCCGGAAATCCAGAATGTCATCCCGATCAAATTCCTCGGCACGACGCTTTATTCCGGCTGGCAGGTCAGCATCGTCGTCGCCCTGTTTATGGCCTCCTTCGGCTATTGGTGGCTCAAGCGCATGATCACAAAGGCCGTCGCCAACGGCGAAGCCTATGACGAACGGGCCAACGATCCGGTCATCGTCCAGAACGGCAATCTGCCCAATCCCGCGCTCAGCATGATTCCGCTGGTTATGGTGCTGGGCGTTTCCTTCGTCTTTCATGACAGCCTGAAACAGTCGGCCCTGTTAATCGCGCTGACCTGCGGCGTGCTCAGCACGGTGATCCTGAACTGGAAACTGTTCAAGAACCTGGAAGGCGCCCTGTCCGCCGGCACCGCCGGGGCCCTGATCGCCATCGGCAATACCGCCGCCGTCGTCGGCTTCGGCACCGTCGCCAAGGCGTCACCGGCCTTTGCCGTCGTGGTTGACGCCATGACCAGCCTGCCGGGTCATGAATTGGTCGGCGCCGCGGTCGCGGTCAGCGTCATTGCCGGCCTGACCGGTTCCGCATCGGGCGGACAGTCAATCGCCCTGCCAATCCTCGCCCCCCATTATCTGGAACTCGGGGTCGATCCGGACGCCCTGCACCGGGTGGTCGCCATTTCCTCCGGCGCGCTGGACAGCCTGCCCCATAACGGCTATGTGGTGACGACGATCCGGGCGATTTGCGGCGAAAAACACAAAGACGCCTACGGCCCTCTTGCGGCCCTGACCGTAATTGTGCCAGTGTTGGGCGTCATCATGGCCATCGGCTTATTTCTGATATAATTGAAGTGTGAGAAAATCATGACAAGCAAAGCAACATTGATCATCGCCACGGGACTGTTCGGGTTCGGCCTCGCCGCCTGTGACGGGGAAACGAACAAGGGAACGAATGAACAGCTGACCTCTGTCGAGGCGCCCGATTTTCTGGTTGGGGAATTGGTCAGAACCTATTACGACGGCGCATCCGACGACCTGCTGACCGGCGGCCTGGGGTTCACCGGCCTGCAATCGCCGACACCGCCCGCCTTCGCCGACGCCGAAAAGCCGACGGCGGCGGAATTGCGTCGTTACGCCATCCACACCAATTACCGGGCCCTGATCGACACCACGACCGCCGGCGGTTTTGGCCGTATTTACGGCCCCAATGTCGGCAATGACAACCCGGAGGGTAAAATCGCCGGGATCGAATATCTCAGCTTCATGAAGCTGAGCCCCCGGCATCAGAATGTCACCCTGATGGTCCAGATTCCGGACAGTTTTGACCCGGGCAAACCTTGCCTGATCACCGGCCCGTCTTCCGGTTCCCGCGGAATTTACGGCGCCATCGGCACCACCGGCGAATGGGCCCTGAAAAAAGGCTGCGCCATCGCCTATACCGACAAGGGCACCGGCACCGGGTTTCATTATCTGACCAGCGGCAAGGTCTATGACCTGCAGGGACGGCTGATTGACGCGGTCACCGCCGGCGAACGGTCGAGCTTTACCGTGCCGCTGACCCCGGCCTTGAAGGACTATAATGAAAAATATCCCCATCGGGTCGCGGTCCAGCATGCCCATTCCGGCCTCAATGATGAAAAAAACTGGGGCCAATATGTCCTGTCGTCGATCAAATTCGCCTTCTATGTCCTGAATAAAGAGCTGGCCGGCGGCCAGGCGAAATTCACCCCGGATAATACATTGGTCATCAGTTCGAGCATCTCGCAGGGCGGCAACAGCTCCCTGATGGCGGCCGAACAGGACACCGAAGGGCTGATCGACGCGGTCGCCGTCGCCGAACCGAACCTGCCGCTGCCGCCGGGGGGCGATTTCGCCATTCAGACGGGTGATCAACCGCCCTTCCGCGGCCACAGTCGGCACCTCTATGATTACAGCAGCCTGCTCAACCTTTACCAGCCCTGCGCCGTCTTGACCGAAAACGCGCTCAAGGCCCCCTTCGGCGCCGGCGCCAACCCGATGGCGAAACAGATGCTGTCGGCCCATTGCGGGCTTTTGAAGGCCCGCGGCCTGCTGACAGCGGACACCCTTGAAGGTCAGATCGCCGAATCGGTCGGTAAAATCCGTGACATGGGCGTGCTTGATCAGACCCTCGATCTGGGGCCGGTTAATGTCGCGATCAAGCTTTGGGCCGCCATCGCCGTTGATTACGCCAACGCCTATGGCCGTTTTTCGGTCACCGACAACCTGTGCGGCCTGAGCTACGCCAAGCTGGACGCCACCGGTCAGGCGACCGCCTCAACACCTGCCGAAATGGCCGCGCTGTTCGCCCAGTCCGGCGGCATCGCCCCGGTGGGCACGCTGACCTTCGCCCCGACGGAAATCAGGCTGCCGGTTGATTACGCCATCTGTTACCGCAATCTGATGACGGGTGAAACAGAAAACGCCAAACGTGTCCGGCAAGGCATCGCCGAGACTTATCACACGGCGGATTTGAAGGGAAAACCGGCGATCATCGTCCACGGCCAGTCCGACGCCCTGATCCCCGTCAATCATTCCTCCCGGCCCTATCTGGGCCTGAACAAGCTGAAGGAAGGCGACAACAGCAAACTGCATTATTATGAAATCAGCAACGCCCATCATTTCGACGCCTTCAATGGCCTGCCCGGCTTCAACAGCCGCTTTGTGCCGTTGCATTATTATTTCGCCGCCGCCCTTGACCTGATGTATG
Organism: Paremcibacter sp.; assembly: GCA_048266545.1. Lineage (GTDB taxonomy): Bacteria > Pseudomonadota > Alphaproteobacteria > Sphingomonadales > Emcibacteraceae > Paremcibacter. The sequence goes on from JBLWZH010000008.1 coordinate 26,834, forward strand.
ACCATATGACCCAAGGCGCGCCACTGCCCGCCAGCCAGGTCGTCTGGACCCGGCCGCGACGGACGGATGATACAGGCGCCGTTGAAGAATTGAACGCAGGCCATCTGCCGGAAATCTTGCAGACGCCGCAGGAGTCGCGTATTAAGGTTGAACAGGGACTCGTGAAGATTCCTGTTCCGTAAAATCAATACAGACAACAGGATGATATGCTCCAGACCTGGGTCATCATAGTCGTATCGTTAAGTTATGTTGGCTTGCTCTTCGCCATCGCCTATTATGGCGACAAAAAATCCCTGGACCGGCCGCACCATAAATACCGGGCGCTGATCTACAGCCTGACCCTGGCGGTCTATTGCACCTCCTGGGCCTTTTACGGCACCTCGGGCCAGGCCGCCGCCACCGGCTGGATCATGGCGCCAACCTATCTGGGCTCGATCATCGTCCTGGTCCTCGCCTGGCCGTTTCTGATCAAGCTGATTACGGTCAGCAAGAAACAGAATATCACCTCGGTCGCCGATTTTCTGTCGTCCCGCTACGGCAAGTCGCAGAAACTGGCGATTCTGGTGACATTCGTCGCCGCCATGGGGGTCGTGCCCTATATCGCGCTGCAATTGAAGGCGGTTTCAACCAGCTACAATGTCCTGGCGGGCAAGGCCGTCGCCATTCAGGGGCTGGGCGATATATCGCTGTGGGAAGATACGGCGATTTTCGTCGCCGCCCTGATGGCCCTGTTCACCATTCTGTTCGGCACCCGCCACATCAAGTCCAATGAACATCATGAAGGCATGATGCTGGCCATCGCCTTTGAATCGATCGTCAAGCTGGCCGCCTTCATCATTGTCGGACTGTTCATCACCTATGGCCTGTTTGACGGTTTCGGCGATATTTCCGATCGCATCGCCCAAAATGACGACATCCAGAGAATTTTCGCCGAGGGGGGGCGGCATAACAGTTTTATGACTTCGGTGGTGCTCGGCATGACGGCCATATTCTGCCTGCCGCGCCAGTTTCATGTCCTGGTGGTCGAAAATTCAGAACCGGGCGACATTCGCCTGACCCGGTGGCTGTTTCCCATATACCTGCTGGCCATGAGCCTGTTTATCTTTCCGGTGGCCGCCGCCGGCTTGCTGACCCCCGCCGCCGGGTCAAATCAGGACCTCTATATCCTGACCCTGCCGCTCACCGTCGGCCGGACTGATCTGGCGCTGCTCGCCTTCATCGGCGGCCTTTCCGCCGCAACCAGCATGGTGATTGTCGGCGCCGTCGCCCTCAGCACCATGGTGTCCAACGATGTGATCATGCCGATTATACTGCGCATGAAATGGCTGAGACTTGACGAACGCCGGGACATCAGCTGGATGCTGCTGCTGCTGCGCCGGGTAACCATCGTCGCCATCATGTTTCTGGCCTATTTCTATTATCGCATGGTGGTCAGCTTTGACGCCCTGGCCTCCATCGGCCTGCTGTCGATGGTGCTGGCGGCCCAATTCGCCCCCGCCATCGTCGGCGGTCTTTACTGGCGGGGCGCAACCCACAAGGGCGCCCTTGGCGGCCTTTCCGCCGGCTTCATTGTCTGGGGCTATACCCTGCTGATCCCGCTGATCGCCCGGGCGGGCTGGATTCCGCAGGATATTCTGCTTGAAGGACTGTTCGGCAGCGCCGCCCTCAGGCCCGAGGCGCTGTTCGGCGTCACCGGCCTGCCCGCCGTCACCCACGGCCTGATCTGGAGCCTGGGCCTCAACATCCTGTTGTTTATCGTGATCTCACGCCTGACCCGCCACAGCCTGATCGAACATATTCAGGCGGCGACCTATGTCGACAGCCGTTTTGAAAAATCGGCGGACCAGGGGCTGCTCATCCGTTCCTCCGCCAAGGTATCGGATCTGATGGCCCTTGGCGAACGATTTGTCGGAACAGAACAGGCCCGACAGGCCTTTTCCAACTTTGCCGCCGAGCATCAGGAACCCCTGACCCCCAATCAGCCCGCCTATGATGAATTGATCCTGTTTACCGAACATCTGTTGGCCGGCGCCATTGGTTCGGCCACCGCCCGCGTCGTGATCAATACCGGTCTTCAGGGTCGCAATATCCAGCTGGACGACGTGGTTTCCATCGTCGATGAAGCCTCCGAGGTTTTCCAGGCCAACCGCACCCTGCTGCAAAAATCGCTGGAAAATATCAATGTCGGGATCAGCGTGGTTGATAAAGACCTCCATCTGGTGGCCTGGAACAAATGTTATCTGGACATGTTCGCATACCCCGAAGGCTTCATCTATGCCGGACGTTTCATTGGAGACGTGCTGGACCATAATGCGCGAATGGGCCTGTTCGGGACCAAAAACATCAGCCGTCAGATCAAAAAACGTCTTCATCACCTCAGCCGCGGCACGAAATACAGCGTTGAGCGCACTCTGCCCAATGGCACCGTGATCGAAATTCACGGACGTCCCCTGCCCGGCGGCGGTTTTGTCACCAGCTACAGCGACATCACCACCCATAAACAGGCGGCCGATACCCTGCAGCGCGCCAATGAACTGCTGGAACAGCGGGTCCGTCAGCGGACAATGGAGCTCGAAGCCGCCAAGGCCGAAGCCGAAAAGGCCAACATCAGCAAAACCCGTTTTCTGGCGGCGGCGAGCCATGATGTCCTGCAACCCCTGAATGCGGCCCGGCTGTTCACCTCCGCCCTGTCGGAGAAGAACGGCGACGATCAAATCGCCCCGCTGATTGAACATCTGGACAGCAGCCTGAATACGGTCGAGGGACTGCTCGACGGTTTACTGGAAATATCCAAGCTGGACGCCGGCGTTCTCGAGCCGCAACTGGCGGATTTCGCCATCGCCCCCCTGCTGCGGGACCTCGATCACGAATTTACCGCCATCGCCCGCGACAAGGGCCTCTACTTTAAAATGATCCCGTCCGCCGCCGTCGTCCACAGCGACGCCAAACTGCTCCGCCGGGTCCTGCAGAATATCATCAGCAACGCCATTCGTTATACCGACAGCGGCCGGGTTCTGCTCGGCTGCCGCCTGCGGGCAGACCGGCGGATTGAAATTCAGGTCTGGGACACCGGATACGGCATTTCGGAAAACAAGCTTGATGAAATATTTATCGAATTCAAACAGTTAAAGCAAAATAGCGCGGCGGAGCCCAAGGAACAGGGATTGGGCCTGGGTCTGGCGATTGTCGACCGGATATGCCGCCTGCTCCGGCATGAGCTCACGGTGCGGTCGACGCCGGGCAAAGGCTCGCTGTTCAGTGTTCTGCTGCCCATGGGCGATATGCGCCGTCAGCCGGCGAACGCCGTCGCCAATGCCCGGACCCCGGTCCTCGGCGCCCATGATTTCGCCGGTCTCAAGGTCCTGTGCATTGACAATGACCCGGACATTCTGACCGGCATGGATATTTTGCTGTCCAACTGGGCCTGTGTCGTCACCTGCTGCCGTTCGCTGGATGATGTGGACAGCAAACTGAACGGTCTTGTGCCGGACATTATTCTGGCCGATTATCATCTGGACCACGACCGGACGGGCATTGATATATTAATGGTCCTGCAGGGCCGCTGGCCGCAGAAGGTGCCCGGAATCATCATTTCCGCCGACCATACCGAAGAGGTGAAAAAGCAGGTGGAAAGCCAGGGTTACAAATTCATGCGCAAGCCGGTAAGGTCCGCCGCCCTGCGCGCCCTGATCAACAATCAACTGGCCTATAACAGGTAATATCAGCCGGACGGCCCCGTTGTTTCCGTCGCGTCTTTCGCCTCCAGCTTCTGGGCGGCGATGATCAGATGGCTGCGGCTGTAGGCGCCGAATTTCTTCAGAATACCCGTGACATGCGCCTTGACCGTGCCTTCGGCGACTCCCATTTCATAGGCGATCTGCTTGTTGAGCATGCCTTCCGACAACAGGGTGAAGACCCTGAACTGCTGCGGCGTCAGGGTGGCCACCGTCTGGGCGATGGAAATTTCCTCCGCCTGCATATCCTGATCCGGGGTCTTGAATCCGGGCGGCATCCAGAGCGCCCCCGCCAGCACCATTTTAATCGCCGCCGCCATATCGGGAAGGTCCGTCGATTTGGGGATAAAGCCCGATGCGCCGTGGCTGATCGCCTTGGCGATGATTTTATCCTGGTCATTGCCCGACACCACGACGACGGGCACTTCGGGATATTGCCCCCTGAGATAAATCAGGCCGGAAAATCCGTGCGCCCCCGGCATCTGCAGATCAAGCAGCAACAAATCATAATTGTCGCCCCGCGCCATCAGTTTTTGCAGATCATTGATTGAACCGGCCTCGCTGATCCGGGCATCTTCAAAAATCAGGTTAATCGCCTGGCTCAGGGCAATACGGAACAAAGGATGATCATCTGCTATGAGAATATGAATTGTCTCCGCCACATGTGACTCCCTGTGCCTGTTTTTTATTGGTTCGGCCCGAAAATACACCTGCTCTGTCCAATAGACAAGTGATTTGACGGATCGTTTGTCTTTACCTCAAAGGCCGGCCTGGTAAAGGATTGATTTACAGAAAACCGGAATAATGATAGTTAACTTATCTTGCGCCATTAATATAAAATAAGCATTCAGCATGTTAGGGTCTGTGGACAATTAAGGTTAGGGCGTTGGTTTGGCCGGAATGGCTCAATTTTAAGCAGGAGGACGCAGGACATACCGGTATATTCAAGGACGACTGCTGTAAAAGTGGGCCGCCAACGCCCTAACCTTAATTGTCCACAGACCCTAAGTTAAGCAAGACAAATAACAATATTAAAGAGAAGACAATGATTCCAGTGTTACTTTCCGGTGGTTCCGGTTCCCGGCTGTGGCCGCTGTCACGGGCGACATACCCCAAGCAGTTCCTGGCGATGAACGGTGAATTTTCAATGTTTCAGGAAACTTTGCGCCGCCTGGACGGGCTCGATGTCAAGGCGCCGATCGTCATCTGCAACAGGGATCACCGGTTTCTGGCGGCGGAAAAGCTGCGTGAACTGGGCGCATCGCCCCAGGCGATCCTGCTCGAGCCCATGGGACGGAACACCGCCCCGGCGATCGCGGTTGCGGCGCTGGCGGCACAGGAGAAGGCCGATGACCCGCTGCTGCTCGTCCTGCCGGCGGACCACATCATTCGGGACCATAAGGCCTTCCATCAGGCCATCGAAAAGGCCGAACGGCTGGCCAGGGACGACGCGCTGGTCACCTTTGGCGTCGTGCCCGACCGGCCCCATACCGGCTATGGCTATATCAAGCGCAGCGCCAAGGCCCGTCACGGCGGCTATATCGTCGAAAAATTTGTTGAAAAACCGGATCGTGAAACCGCCGAAAAGCTTCTGGCGAGCGGTGATTACCTGTGGAACAGCGGCATGTTCATGTTCCGGGCGAGCCGCTATCTGGAGGAACTGGAAAAATATCAGCCGGAAGTCCTGCGCTTCAGCCGGGCGGCCTATGAAAAGGCGGCGGCCGATTATGATTTTACCCGGCTTGATGCGGATTTATTCGCCCAATGCCCGGCCATTTCCATCGATTACGCCGTGATGGAGCATACCGATAGCGCCCGCGTCGTGCCCCTTGATGCGGGCTGGAGCGATATCGGCTCCTGGTCGTCGCTGTGGGAGGTCTGCGACAAGGACAAGAACGGCAACACGCTCAGCGGCGACATCATCGCAGAAGACACCCGCGGCAGCTATATCCTGGCGGAAAACAAGCTGGTGACGACGATCGGCGTCGAGAACCTGATCATTGTCGACACCAAGGACGCTCTGCTGGTCGCCCACAAGGATAAATCCGAGGAGGTAAAGAAGATCGTCGATGAACTGAAACGTCGCGATCGGGCGGAATCGACCATTCACCGGGAAGTCTATCGCCCGTGGGGAAAATATGACAGCATCGGCTTCGGCGACCGGGACCAGGTCAAGCGGATCACGGTCAACCCCGGCGCCAAACTGTCGATCCAGATGCATCATCACCGGGCGGAACACTGGATCGTGGTCAAGGGCAGCGCCCGGGTCACCCGGGGCGAAGATACCTTCATGGTCCATGAGAATGAATCGACCTTCATTCCGGTCGGCACCATCCACGCCCTGGAAAATCCGGGGGTTATCCCGCTCGAGATGATCGAGGTGCAATCCGGCAGCTACCTCGGCGAAGACGACATCGTCCGCTTTGAGGATAAATACGGAAGGGCGTAAGCGGGATCAGGCGGCGACGGAAGGGGGTAAACCGGCGGCGACGCATTTGGCGCTACCCCCGAAGCAGCGCCAGGATCGCATCGGTTTTTTGCCGCATCAGGGTCGGATCGCCGCGGGATTCCACATTGAGCCGCACCACCGGTTCCGTATTGGAGCTGCGCAGGCTGAACCGCCAGTCGGCGAACTCGACGCTGATGCCGTCGGTGTAATCGATGTCGACCGCCTCCCCCTGAAAGGCGCGCAACACCCGCGCAATCGCCCCCTTGGGGTCGTCGAGCTTGCTGTTGATCTCGCCCGAGGACGGGAATTTACGGATCCGTTCCGCCACCATTTGCGACAGGGGCGCCCCCTTGACGCAGATCATCTCGGCGACCAGCAGCCACGGGATCATGCCGCTGTCGCAATAGGCGAAGTCGCGGAAATAATGGTGGGCGCTCATCTCGCCGCCATAGAGCGCATCCTCTTCCCTCATCCGTTCCTTGATAAAGGCGTGGCCGGTTTTCGACTGGATCGGCCGCCCGCCCGCCGCCGTCACCAGGTCAATGGTGTTCCAGGTCAGGCGCGGGTCGTGAATGATGCCGGCGCCCGGCGTTTTCTGCAAAAAGGCCGCGGCCAGAAGCCCGACGATATAATAGCCCTCGATAAACTCGCCCCGCTCGTCAAACAGGAAGCAGCGGTCAAAATCGCCGTCCCAGGCGATGCCCATGTCGGCGCCGTGCTTCAACACCGCATCCCTTGTATCCTTGCGGTTTTCCACCAGCAGCGGATTGGGAATGCCGTTGGGGAAATGACCGTCCGTCTCGTGATGTATTTTAATGAATTCGATCGGCGCGGATGTCCGCCGGAAGACCGCTTCGATGGCGTCGATCACATGGCCCGCCGCGCCGTTGCCGGAATTAACCACCAGTTTCAGCGGCGTGATATTCTCAAGGTTGATATAGCTCATCAGGTGATCGACATAGGCCTCAAGGGTCGAGGTTTTCTTAAACCCGCCGCGCTTTGTCACCGGCGGGAACGCATTTTCCTCGGCCAGTTTCCTTATTTCATCCAGACCGCTATCGCCGCTGATCGGTTTCGACTGTTCCCGCACCAGCTTCAGGCCGTTGTAATCCATCGGGTTGTGGCTGGCCGTGACCTCGATTCCGCCGTCCATCCCGAGGTGAGAGGTGGCGAAATAAATCTCTTCGGTGCCGGTCATGCCGATGTCGGTAACGGTCGCGCCGCTGTCGCGCAAGCCTTCGGTCAGGGCCGCCTTCAGGCTTTCGGATGTCAGGCGCACATCGCCGCCGACCACGACATTCTGCGGTTTCAGATATTGGCCATAGGCGCGGCCAATGCGATAGACGATGTCCTCATTCAGTTCGGTCCCCAACTGACCGCGAATGTCATAGGCCTTGAAGCAAGTGAGTCCGCTCATCATAATCCCCTGAAATTATATTCATCCGTGACAGATTTATCATGCCCGGCATGGCTTAATGCTTAACAGGCTTGTCATGCTGCAGGATAAAGTCCTTGACCCGCGGCGCGATTTTCTGCCGCCATTTGCTGCCGTTGAAAATACCGTAATGGCCGACCTTTTTCTGCTCATAATGGATTTTCATCGCGTCCGGAATATTTGAACAGATTTTATGGGCCGCCCGGGTCTGGCCGATGCCGGAAATATCATCCAGCTCTCCTTCGACGGTCATCAGGGCGCATTTGGTGATCGCGCGCGTGTCGACCCGGCGGCCGTTGGAGGTCATTTCCCCCCTTGGCAGCAGATGTTTCTGGAACACCACGTCAACGGTCTGCAGGTAATATTCCGCCGGCAGATCCATCACCGCCAGATATTCTTCATAAAACAGCCGGTGCTTTTCGACGCTTTCCTCGTCCCCTTCGACCAGATGATCAAACATCCTGCGATGCGCCGCCACATGATCGTCCATATTCATATTGAGGAAGGCCGACAATTGCAGGAAGCCCGGATAGACCACCCGCATGAAGCCCCGGTTCGGCCACGGCACCTGAAAGGTGACATTCTGCTTGAACCAGTCGAGACTGCGCTCGGCGCTCAGCCGGTTGACATCGGTCGGGCATTCCCGGGTGTCGATCGGCCCGCCCATCAGGGTCATTGAGGACGGCACGAAGGGACTGTCCTCCGCCGACATGATCGACACCGCCGCCAGCACCGGCACCGACGGCTGACATACCGCCAGCACATGGGTGTTGGGGCCAAGAAACTCCAGAAAATCAATCAGATAGTCGATATAATCGTCAAGATCGAATTTACCCTTGTAGAGCGGCACGTCGCGGGCGTCCATCCAGTCGGTGATATAGACCTTGTGATCCGGCAGCAACGCCTCGACCGTGCCCCGCAACAGGGTGGCGTAATGGCCGGACAACGGCGCGACAATCAACAGCTTGGGATCATCGGTTTTGATGTCGCGCTTGAAATATTTCAAGTTGCAGAAGGGTTTTTCAACCACGTTATATTCCCGGATATCGACCGCCTCACCGTCAATGACGGTGTTTTTCAGGCCGAATTTCGGCTTGCCGTAACGGCGCGTCACCAGTTCCATGACATCGCAGGCCGCCGCCACCTGGCGGGCCCCCGGCATATAGGACATCGGGTTGAGCGGGTCACTGAGCGCCTGCTGGGTCATGTCAATGGCGAATCTTGCAGGTGCGAACAAACTGTGCTGAAATTCGTACATATGGTACAGCATATAATGATCCCTTTATGCCCCAAAATAATATAATCTTATATTTTTATTAACATAAGAATAAGTTAATAACCCTGTATAGTAGACATAAGCTTAGTTGCGCCGCAACATAAAATATGTGAAATTACCTCAGACAAGCAGATTCAGACCTTTCATTCGGGAGCAAGACATGGCGCATCATTCACTCGCGGGCCGCACGGCCCTGATCACCGGCTCGACAAGCGGCATCGGCCTCGGCATCGCAACGGCGCTGGCGGAAGCCGGGGCGAATATTGTCCTCAACGGCCTCGGCGATCAGCAGGAAATCGAGATGACCCGCCGCCAGCTGGCCGCCGATCACGGCGTCGAGGTCATTTACGACGGGGCCAATATGCTGAAGCCGGCGGAAATCACCGCCATGGTCAAATCCGCCGAGACGAAATTCGGCGCGGTCGATATTCTGGTCAATAACGCCGGCATTCAGTATGTTTCCGCCATTGAGGATTTCCCCGACGACAAATGGCGGGCGATTATCGACATCAACCTAGTATCCAATTTTCACACCATCAAGGCCGCCCTGCCGGCGATGAAAAAGCAGAACTGGGGCCGGATCATCAATCTGGCCTCGGCCCACGGCCTGGTGGCCTCGCCCTATAAAAGCGCCTATGTCGCGGCCAAGCACGGCGTGCTGGGGCTGACCAAGACCGTGGCGCTGGAAAATGCCGAACAACAGATCACCTGCAACGCCATTTGCCCCGGCTATGTCCGAACGCCGCTGGTCGAAGGCCAGATCGAAGACCAGATGCAGGTTCATAAAATGTCCCGCGAGCAGGTGATCAATGACATCATGCTGGTCGCCCAGCCAAGTAAAAGATTCGTAGAGGTTGAAGAACTGGGCCAAGTTGCGTTATTCTTATGTTCCGCGGCCGCCAGTTCCATCAATGGCGCAAGCCTACCGGTGGAGGGCGGCTGGACGGCGAAATAACGACGCGGCGTGATTGCCGCCGAAAGAAGAGCATGAAATGAGCAAATTTCACCGGAACAGGAAAAAAGATACCGACAAAAGAGACAAGCAGGCTTTATGGCTGATTATTTTCGCCATCCTGCTGATCGCCGTGATATTTGTTTTTACCACCTGAGGCTTGCCAGACCCTTTATTCTGCTGCAACCACTTCCCAGTCAAAGGTCAGATTGGCCGCCTTGGCGAGAGTCAGGGAGACGGAGCAATATTTCTCCATCGACAGCTTGACCGCCCGTTCAACGGCGCTGTCCCTGATTCCCCGGCCCCTAACGATAAAATGCATGTGAATGTCGGTATAGACCTTCGGCATTTCACTGGCCCGCTTGCCGGAAACCTTGACGATACAGTCAGTGATGTCGTTGCGCCCTTTTTGCAGGATCGCCACAATATCAATGCTGGCGCAGCCGCCGGCGCCCATCAGCAGCAGGTCCATCGGGCTGTGACCGAGGCCGAGGCCGCCATTATCGGCCCCTGCATCCATGGTCAGGGTATTGCCGGACGCCGCCTCGCCGATGAAGGTCATCTTGCCGGCCCATTTAACGGTTACATTCTTTTCCATTATTTATCCCTTGTTTTTTAGCACTGCCTGTTTTTTAATTCCGCCTGGGCCGCCGCCAGGCGCGCGATCGGCACCCGGTAAGGGGAGCAGGACACATAATCCAAGCCCGCCCGGTGACAGAATTCGACCGACGCCGGATCGCCGCCATGTTCGCCGCAGATGCCGAGCTTGATCTCGGGCCGGGTTTTGCGGCCCCGCTCGACGGCGATTTTGATCAGTTCGCCGACGCCGTCCTGATCGATGGTGACGAAGGGGTCCCGCTCGAAAATGCCGGCATGGACATAATCATCAAGGAAGCTCGCGCTGTCATCGCGGCTGATGCCGTAGGTGGTCTGGGTCAGGTCGTTGGTGCCGAAGCTGAAGAATTCCGCTTCCTTGGCGATTTCGGCGGCCTGCAAGGCGGCGCGCGGCAACTCGATCATGGTGCCGACCATATATTGCAGGTCCTGTCCCGACGCCGCGATGATCTCATCGGCAATGGCCGAAACCTTGGCTTTCAGGATCTCCAGCTCCCGGCGGCTGCCGACCAGCGGGATCATGATCTCCGGCACAATGGCCGCGCCGCCGTCCTTGGAGACATCGAGGGCGGCCTCAATGATCGCCCGGGCCTGCATCTCATAGATTTCCGGATAGGAAATCCCCAGGCGGCAGCCGCGATGACCGAGCATCGGGTTGAATTCATGCAGCGACTGGGCCCGGAATTTCAGGGCTTCGATGTCGGCGCCCATCGCCGCGGCGACGGAAGCGAAATCCTCCTGCTTCTGCGGCAGGAATTCATGGAGCGGCGGATCGAGCAGGCGCACCGTCACCGGCAGGCCGCGCATGATGGTGAACAGCTCGACAAAATCCTGTTTCTGCACCGGCTGCAATTTGGCCAGCGCCGCTTCCCGGCCCTGCTTGTCTTCGGCGAGGATCATCTGACGGACATTGATAATCCGCTCCGCGTCAAAGAACATATGCTCCGTCCGGCACAGGCCGATGCCCTCGGCGCCGAAATCACGAGCCGTCTGGGCATCCAGCGGCGTCTCCGCATTGGTTCTGACCCGAAGTTTCCGCACCTCGTCGGCCCAGGCCATCAGCTTTGAAAAATCGCCGCTCAGTTCCGGCTGCACGGTTTCCACTTCGCCGAACATCACTTCGCCGGTCGTGCCGTCAATGGTCAGCACGTCATGCCGGTTGACCTTGCGGCCGAGGACGGTGATCACTTGATGCTCCATATCGATATGCAACGCCCCGGCGCCGGAGACACAGGGCCGCCCCATGCCGCGGGCGACCACCGCCGCGTGCGACGTCATGCCGCCGCGACTGGTCAGGATGCCTTGCGCCGCATGCATTCCGTGAATATCTTCGGGGCTGGTTTCCTGACGCACCAGAATGACCTTTTTGCCATTCTTGGCCAGTTCCTCCGCCTCGTCGGCGGTAAAGACCGCCATGCCGCAGGCCGCGCCCGGCGACGCCGGCAGGCCGGTGGTCAGGACATCGCGCGCCGCATTCGGGTCGAGGGTCGGATGCAGCAACTGGTCCAGCGCCGCCGGTTCAATCCGCATCACCGCTTCTTCCGTCGTTATAATGCCGGCTTCGGCCATATCGACGGCGATTTTCAGCGCCGCCTTGGCGGTCCGCTTGCCGGACCGGGTCTGCAATATCCACAGCTTGCCTTTCTGCACGGTGAATTCAATATCCTGCATGTCGCGGTAATGGGCCTCGAGCTTGACAAAAACATCGGCCAGCTCCTGATAGACAACCGGCATGCTTTCTTCCATCGACGGCTTGTCCGATCCCGCCTTTTGCCGGGCGATTTTGGTCAGATTCTGCGGTGTGCGGATGCCGGCGACCACATCCTCGCCCTGGGCATTGATCAGATATTCACCGTAATAGGCGTTCTCGCCGGTCGCCGGATCGCGGGTGAAGGTGACGCCGGTGGCGCTCGTGTCGCCCATATTGCCAAAGACCATTGACTGCACATTGACCGCCGTGCCCCAGTCGCCCGGAATATTGTGAATCCGGCGATAGGTTTTCGCCCGCTCGATCATCCAGGAACCGAAGACCGCATTGACCGCGCCCCACAGCTGCTGATGAACGTCCTGCGGGAAGGGATAGCCCAGTTCGTCCTCGGCCTTTTTCTTGAACGCCCGGGTCAGTTCCTTCCAGTCGTCGGCGCCGAGTTCCGTATCGAGGACATAACCGTTTTCTTCCTTGTGAATTTCCAGCAGTTCCTCGAAGTTATAATGATCGACGCCGAGCACCACATCACAATACATCTGAATGAAACGGCGGTAGCTGTCATAGGCGAAGCGTTCGTCGCCGCTTTGCCGGGCGAGCCCCTTGACCGTCTCGTCATTAAGGCCGAGGTTGAGGACCGTATCCATCATGCCGGGCATCGAGACCCGGGCGCCGGAGCGGACAGAGACCAGCAGCGGATTTTCCGCATCGCCAAAGCTCGCGCCGACGGTCCTTTCCACCTGGGACAGGGCTGCGTTCACCTGGTCCTTCAGGTCGGCGGGATAGCTTTCTTCATGGGCGTAATAATAGGCGCAGACCTCGGTGGTGATGGTAAATCCCGGCGGCACCGGTAGTCCGATATTCGACATTTCGGCAAGGTTGGCGCCCTTGCCGCCCAAAAGGTTTTTCATGGCGGCGTCGCCCTCGGCTTTGCCATCACCAAACGTATAAACCCAGTTCGTCATATTCAACTACCTTTTTGGCTCAGAAGGCGATTAACCTTCAATCTTTGAAAAATCTGCAACGCCGTTCATGGTGCTGCGTATCTGCGACAATAACCTGAGGCGATTCCGCCGCTCTCCCTCATCGTCACTGTTGACGGTGACCTTGTCGAAGAAGGCGTCAATGACGGGGCGCAACGTGGCGAGCGCGCCCATCGCCTCTTCGAATTTTTCACCTTCAATAGCGGCTTCTGCGGCGGCGGACACTGTGGCCAGCCGCTCAAACAACTCTTTTTCCTCCGGCAGGGTCAGCAGCGTTTGATCCGCCTGTCCCTCATGGGAACAATCGTCTTTTTTCTCTTCAATGCGGACGATATTCACCGCCCGCTTGTATCCGGCCAGCAGATGTTCGCCGTCCTCAGTCGTGAGAAAATTCTGCAGCGCCGCCACCCGCGCCAGAAGGCGCACCAGATCATCCTCGCCACCAAGAGAGAAGACCACCGTGATCAGGTCATGGCGCACCCCCTGTTCTTTCAGATGCACTTTCAGGCGATCGGCGAAGAAATTGAGGAGGTCAATGGCTTGTCGATCTACCTTTCTTCCAAATTCCGCACTCTCTTGCAAAACTGTCATATGAGCTTCGTTAGCAGAATGGTGCCCTCTATTTGCTCTTATTTGCGTGCGGAATGTTCGAGAAATTTCGTTTGTTTCATCAATGACCGCCAAAATATGTATCCGCAACCTGTTTTCTACAATCAACCGAATAACACCCAACGCTGCACGGCGCAGGGCGAAGGGGTCCTTGGAGCCCGTCGGCTTTTCGCCAATGCCGAAAAAGCCGACCAGCGTGTCGATCTTTTCCGCCAGCGCCACGGCGACGCTCACCGGATCGGAAGGACATTTATCGCTTGGGCCTTTGGGAGAATAATGCTCGGCGATGGCATTGGCCACGGCCACAGGCTCACCCTGTTTTTCGGCGTAATATTTACCCATCAGTCCCTGAAGGTCGGCGAATTCCCCGACCATGCCAGACACCAGATCGGCCTTGCATAAATGTGCCGCCCGCCGGGCCTGCGCCACGTCGGCGCCGATTTTTTCGGCGATATAGCCGGATAACTCCATCAGACGCCTGACCCGGTCGCCGACCGTACCCAGTTTTTCATGGAACACAATCTCGTCCAGCTGCGGCAGGCGATCTTCGAGCCTCACCTTCAAATCCTGATCCCAGAAGAATTTGGTATCGGCGAGACGGGCGCGCAGGACGCGTTCATTGCCGTCGATGATCTTGCCGCCGTTATCATCGGTTTTCATGTTGGACACGAAGATGAATTTATTACTGAGCTTGCCGTTTTTATCGACCACCGAGAAATATTTCTGATGACTTTTCATGGCGCTGGTCAAGGCTTCCGGCGGCACGTCGAGGAAATCCCTGTCAAATTCGCCCATCAATACCACGGGATATTCGGCAAGGCCCACCAGTTCGTTCAACAGCCCCTCATCTTCCAACAGGGCAAACCCGGCATCGGCGGCGAACCTATGGGCTTCGGCATTGATCAGGGCCTTTCGCTCCGCCGGGTCCAGCACCACAAAAGCATCGGCCAGTTTCTGCTTATAGTCGGCAAATGATGTGACAGTAAAGGCTTCCGGGGCGAGAAAACGATGACCCCGCGTGACATTGCCCGATGACAGACCGTCGCCGAGATCAAAAGGCACCACGTCGCCATCCATCAAACAGAGGACAGAATGTAATGGCCGCACCCAGCGCAGGGATTTCGCCCCCCAGCGCTGCGACTTGGGCCAGGGGAAATTGCGGATCACCTCCGGCAAGAATGCCGCCAGAACCTCCGCCGTTTTCCGGCCTTTCTTTTCAATCACCGCATAGAGGAAGGCGCCTTTTTTCTCCTCGCGGATTTCGACCTGATCACGGCTGACGCCGGCCCCTTTGAGAAAGCCGTCAATGGCTTTTTCCGGCGCATCGGCCCGCGGGCCGCGACGTTCTTCAGAAATATCCGGCTGCTCCCCATCCAACCCGGCGATATGCAGGCACAGGCGGCGCGGCGTGACAAAAGCCTCGGCCCGGTCGAAAGCCAGCCCGGCGTCTTTCAGTTGATCGCTCACCAGCCGCCTCAGGTCATGGGCGGCTTTCGCCTGCATCCGGGCCGGAATTTCTTCGGAAAACAGCTCTAGCAGAAACTCAGATTTTTTTATGTGACCTGCCGCTTCGTTACCTGAGGTCATGACACGGCCTCCCCCTGAGATTTGAGATAGGCTTCACAGCAGGCTTTCGCCAGCGCCCGCACCCGGCCGATATAGGCCTGACGCTCGGTGACGCTGATCACGCCGCGCGCATCCAGCAGATTGAACACATGGCTGGCCTTGATACATTGGTCATAGGCCGGCAAGGGATAGAATTTGCCGTCCTCGCGGCCCCGCTTGAGGATATTTCCACATTCCGCCTCCGCATCCCGGAAATGCCGGAACAAACGCTCCGTATCGGCGATTTCGAAATTATAGGCGGAAAATTCCTTTTCATTCTGCAGGAAGACATCGCCGTAAGTCATGCCCCCCTGATCTTCGGGCAGGCCGTTCCAGTCGAGATCATAGACATTGTCGACGCCCTGAATATACATGGCGAGCCGTTCGAGGCCGTAAGTGAGTTCCCCCATCACCGGCTTGCAGTCAAAGCCGCCGACCTGCTGGAAGTAAGTGAACTGGCTGACTTCCATGCCGTCGCACCACACTTCCCAGCCCAGTCCCCAGGCGCCGAGCGTCGGGCTTTCCCAGTCATCCTCGACAAAACGAATGTCATGCTCCAGCGCATTGATGCCCAGCACTTCAAGGCTTTTCAGATACAACTCCTGAATATTGTCCGGCGACGGTTTCAACACCGCCTGAAACTGGTAATAATGCTGCAGCCGGTTGGGATTTTCGCCGTAGCGGCCGTCGGTCGGCCGGCGGCAGGGCTGCACGTAAGCCGCCCGCCACGGCCTAGCGCCCAGCGACCGCAGGGTGGTCGCTGCCTGAAAGGTGCCGGCGCCCATTTCCACGTCATAGGGCTGCAGGATAACGCAGCCCTGTTCGGCCCAATACTTCTGTAATTTGAGGATCAGCGTCTGAAACGCCGTCTCCTTTCCTGGTGAGCCCTTCGCCCCTGGGGAACTGTTCATCTGGTCTGTTATCTTTCTTCACATTTTTCAGTGAGCAAATGCAGCATTTTACCCGCTGGAAATTACCGGGACCGCCCCCGTCCGTCAAGGGTTGAATCTGCTGTAAACAGGCCTATGGCGGGAAAGACTTGAAAAACCGTGAAAAACAACCCTATAAGCCGAAGCGCGCCCAAAAAGACCGGCTTTCCAGGGTCGCCAGAATATCGTCGCTCAGCCGCCGCCGGGAGCCGCCCATGCCGAGCAGCCCCTTGACCAGGCCTTTTTCCTCCTTGATGCGCCGGAATTTGGTCTTGTCACCGAGCTTTTCCTTCATCACCGAGTGAATATCGCCGATGCCGTCGATCAGCCCCAGTTTCAGGGCTTCCCGGCCAGCCCAGAACTGACCGGAGAACATGACCTTTTGCGTCCCCTTCAGCCGGTCGCCGCGGCGCTCCTTGACCAGATTCTTGAAAAACTCGTGAATGTCCTTCTGCATGTCCTTCAGCAGTTTGACGTCTTTTTCATTTTCCGGCTGGAAGGGATCAAGGACCGATTTATTGTCGCCGGCGGCATAGACCCGGCGCTCGACGCCGATCTTCTCAATCGCCCGGTGAAAACCGAAACCGGCCGAAATTACGCCGATGCTGCCGACGATCGACGCTTCATGGGCATAGATTTCCTCGGCGGCGAGCGAGATCAGATAGCCGCCGGACGCCGCCACATCCTCGGCAAAGGCGTAGACCGGGACTTTCTTTTCTTCGGACAGTTTCTGAATCCGCCGCATGATCAGTTCGCTCTGCACCGGCGACCCGCCCGGTGAATTGACCGCCAGCGCCACCGCCTTGACATTGAAAAGATCAAAGGCGTGGTTAATTCTTTCCTCAATGCCGGCCAGGTTCAGCGCCGTGGAATAGCGGGTGCCGGTGCCGATCACCCCCTCCAGCGGCAAAATCGCCACAACCGGTTTAGGATTTTGAAACAGGGGCAGCGGAATTTTCGCCAGCAGTTCTCTGAATTGATTCAACATGTGTTTTTATCTCTTGTTTTATCTCTAATCTATTGCGATGAAAGCCGAAGGATTTTTCCATCGCCACTTATTTTTCCAGATCAAGGGCCGCCCCGTGACGCAGGATGGCTTCCGCCCCGGCGGTGAAGGTCCCGTCTGATTTATGCACGACAAGCCCCGGTTTCAAGGTCAGGACGCCCTTGCCGCCCTTTCTTGCCCGGATGATCACCCGGCGAGCCTCCTTCCGCCGCGTCGACCACAGGGGATAGATGACAATATCCCCGGCCCGGCCGTGCAGGGCGGCGATAATATCATCCATTCTGTCGGCCCGGTGGACCAGCGTCAAATGGCCGAGCGGCTTTACCATGCGCAGGCACAGCCGCACCCATTGCTCCAGTTCAATATGACTGTCCATATGGGCGACGGCCCTGGTTTCAACGGGCGACGCCGTCGCGCCGTTTTTTTTCAGATACGGCGGATTGGAGATCACCTGATGATAGGAATTCGGCTCGCAGGACGGCGGCGGCGCGGCGATGTCGCCGGAAAAATATTCTATCCGGTCGAGAAAGCCGTTGGCTTCCGCATTCCGCCGGGCGATGGTCAGCAGTTCCTTTTGCAGCTCGATTCCATGAAAAACATGGCCCGCGACCGCCCCCTTCAGGCGGGCGGCAAGACAGGCGAGAATGCCGCCGGTGCCGGCGCCGACATCCAGAATCCGCTCATTCGCGCGGCATTTGACGCTGGCGGCGAGGAAGACGGTATCGGTGGCGATGCGATAGCCTTCCTCCGGCTGATAAAGTCTGATGGCGCCGCCGAGAAAATCATCACAGGTGACCCCCGTCAATTCCGTCATATGCTCAAGCCCTACCCTTCTTCCGCGTCCAGTCCGGGGGCAAAATCAATATCTCCTTTGAGGCCGGCCTGGCGAATCAGCGTCAGGACTTTCGGGATATATTGCTCCTCCACCATCACCCGCTGACCGATGCCCATGATGCCGCCGCCCAATAAACTGGCGTGATTGCCCAAAACCACAAACGGGACGCCTTCCGCGTCAAAAAGCGCAGAAACCCGCGAAATTAGCACATTATTGTCCGTCGCAAAAATCTCAATCACGTTAGATTGATCCCTAAAATAGCAATTATTGGCCAAGTCACCTTGACCTTTATAGCCACAGAAGACTATTTTGCCATGAATTACAAGGATATTAATCCATCCCTTAAGCAAATATAGTTCACCGGCTGTATAGGCTGATCAAGGATATATCCTTCGGCAACCGTTAAAGGACAGGATTTAAACGTGGGTGTAGTCATATCATTTGAAGAAGAACAGGCCAAGGCGGAAACGGCCCTCGCCCGCCTGCAGGCCCTTGTTGCCGATGACATGACCCGGGTCAATCAGACCATCATCCAGAAAATGCAAAGCCCGGTGGCGCTGATCCCGCAACTGGCCGGCCATCTCATCGCCTCCGGCGGCAAGCGGCTCAGGCCGATGCTGACCATCGCCTCCTCCCGGATGTGCGGTTATGAAGGCGTGCGCCATGCGGAACTTGCCGCCTGTGTCGAGTTCATCCATTCGGCGACGCTGCTTCATGATGATGTGGTCGATGACAGCGACCTCCGCCGGGGTCTTGAGACCGCCAATGCGGTCTGGGGCAACAAGGCCAGCGTCCTGGTCGGCGATTTCCTGTTCAGCCGGTCCTTTGAACTGATGGTCGCCGATGGCTCGCTGGAGGTGCTGGCGATCCTCTCCAAAGCCTCCTCGGTCATTGCCGAGGGCGAGGTCATGCAACTGACCACCGCCAATGACATGGACACGACCGAGGACAGCTATATGGAGGTCATCGCCGCCAAGACCGCGGCGCTGTTCGCCGCCTCCTGCGAGATTGGCGCGGTGATCACCGAAAGGCCCGCCGCCGAACAGGACGCCCTGCAGAGTTACGGCAAGAACCTGGGCATCGTCTTTCAGCTGATTGACGATGTGCTTGATTTTTCCGCCGAACAGGAAAAGCTCGGCAAATCGGTCGGCGATGATTTCCGCGAGGGCAAGGTGACCCTGCCGATCGTCCTCGCCTTTCGCCGCGGCGACAAGGAAGAACGCGATTTCTGGCGCCGGACGATCGAGGAGCTGGAACAGGATGACGATGACCTGAGAAAGGCCCTCAACCTGATGAAAAAGCACAAGGCCCTGACAGACACCGTCGAGCGCGCCCGCCATTACGGCGCCATCGCCAAGGACGCGCTCGCCATATTCCCCGACGATGAATACCGCAAGGCGCTGACCGACATCGTCGATTTCTGCATCAGCCGGGCTTATTGATCTATTGCATCCGGCGCTGTTTATATGAAGGCTCAATCAAGGCAGGTCTGCACGATCATTACGTGAATGGCCCATATAAACAATAGTAAAAACTGGTAGTTATACCTAAAGTGGTTTATAGTTAGTTTATCAGTTAATTATCCATAGTATCCGCGTGAATTAAGTGGCTGCCTGTCGCCGCTGAGCTGTGACGTGCGTGTCGGCGTCATCGCGGGGCATGCCGTATGGCCGGGACGTCCCTGAACGGCCCGCCGCATGTTGCGATCGGCATAGTTTACCCCACCTCGCAATCACTTGTTATTACAGCCGCAAATCAGGAGCAGAAGCATGAAAAAATTTATCATTGAGCGGGAGATTCCCGGCATCGGGGACTTTGAAGAACAGCAATTTTGCGATGCCGCGGGAAAATCGAACGAGGTTCTGGCTGGACTGGGGCCTGACATTCAATGGATTGAATCCTATGTCGCCGATCATAAAACCTTTTGCGTTTATCTGGCGGAGGACGAAGACATCATCCGCAGGCACGCCGAATTATCCGGCTTTCCGGCCAATAAAATTACTGAAATCAAAAAAATGATAGACCCCACGACTGCGGGGCAATGAAAAGGAACAATTCTCATGACCACCCTTAGAAACAATCTGTTGAAGACAGCCTGTGCGATTTCATCTCTGTCGCTGATTTTCACCACCGGCGCCGCTGGCGGCGAAGCGGAAGACACCGAAGCCAAAATCGCCCGGGCCCTGTCCGCGGCCCCGGAATCCATTTCCGCCAAGGCGACCGTCATGGATGTCGACGGCGCAATCCTGCGACAGGGCAGCAATGGCTGGACCTGCCTGCCGGGCGTCGGACTGATCCCCGGGGACAAGCATCCCATGTGCAATGACGCGGTCTGGATGGCCTGGATGAAGGCGGCCTCAACGAAGACGCCCTTCACCACGGATAAAATCGGTATTTCCTATATGCTGCAGGGCGACGCGCTGGTCAATAATGACGACCCGGCAGCGACGGATCACACCAAGGGCGTCTGGATTCAGGAAGGCCCCCACCTGATGCTGCTGATGCCCAGGGCCATGACAGAAAACTTTCCCCGCAATCCATTCTCCGGCGGTCCCTATGTCATGTGGGGCGATACGCCGCTGGTCCATATTATGGTTCCGGTGGGCGACCGGTCTGAGTAATCGGCCCGGCCTGGAATATGGGAAAAATGGGTATGAAAATGGGTGAAAATGGGGACAGTATACTATTTATGGAAATCTAGGCACATCTATATGATAAATAGTATGGAAAATAGTATACTGTCCCCATTTTCCCCCATTTTCCAGCTGACATATCGTGTGCCGCCGGTCCCAAAATCATGTCTGAAATCCCCCGCCCCGGGCAACCGTGCAATGCAGGTCATGCCCCGGGGCGGATTAGGCGTTGTGTTCCCTCCCCTCTTATAATAGTTTTAACATATTCTGTCTAAAACTGACCTCATAATGAAAATATAACGACAATAGTTCGTCAGAATTTTAACCGGTAAAAGCAGCAAACATGTCATCACCAGACATCCCCTCACTGTCAAAGGAAGTTATGAAGGGCACCCAATGGTATGTCGCCATGCGCTGGTGCATCCGGGGACTGGGCTTTGTCAGCTCCGCCATCCTCGCCCGCCTGCTGATTCCGGAGGATTTCGGCCTCGTCGCCATCGTCATGGTGATTTTCGGTTTTATTTCGCTGCTTTTCGAGTTTGGCGTCAACTGGGCGCTGATTCAGAACAACAAGGCGACGGACGATCATTTCCATACCGCCTGGACCATCCGCCTTTTGCAATCGATCCTGATCGCCCTGCTGCTGGCGGCCTTCTCCCCCCTGATCGCCGACCTTTACGGCGACGAAAGGCTGGCGGTGATCTGCCAGATCCTGGCGCTCGGCACCCTGATCCGCGGCTTTGAGAATATCGGCGCTGTCAAGCTGCAGAAGGATATGAAGTTCGCCCATGACTTCGCCTATAATGTTCTGCCCAAGCTGTTGTCGACCTTTGTCACCATCGGTCTCGCCTTTTATTACCGGTCCTATATGGCGCTGGTGGTCGGCACGGTGCTGGGCAACCTGATCATCGTCCTCACCAGCTATCTGATTGTCCGCTTCCGGCCGAAATTCTCGCTGACGAAACTTGCCGAAATTTGGGGTTTTTCCCAGTGGATCCTGGTGCGCAACATGGCGCAATATATCAATGACCAGGGTGATATTCTGTTGCTGTCCGCTTTGGCGGGACCGGCGAATATCGGCTATTACCGCTGGGCGACCGAACTTTCCTTTATGACCATCTCCGAAATCCAGTTACCTTTTTCCCGGGCCCTGATCCCCGCCCTCGCCAAGATCAAGGATGACCATGATCGCCTGATCAGGGCTTACCTGAAATCACTTTCCATGGTTACCCTGGTCGCGGTTCCGGTTGCGCTCGGTTTTGGCGCCGTAGCCCGGGAACTGATCCCGATCTTCCTCGGCGGTGGCGACAAATGGCTGCCGGTCGTCCCGCTGATCGAAGCGCTGGTGTTTTACGCCATGTTCACCTCCATGTTCGGCATTTCCGGCAGCATGCTGACCATCACCGGCCATGTCAAGCACACGGCCTACCTGCTCTGGTTTCAGGCCATCCTCACCGTGCTGTCCCTCTATCCGGCCTATTATATCGCCGGCATTGTCGGCGTCGCCTATGCGCGGGCCCTGTTGGGCGGCATCATGTTTTTACTGATCAGTTTTCTGATGGTGTCCAAATGCCGGGTTGATTTCAGCCGGATTTTGAGCGTCGTCTGGCGCCCGGTGGCCGCCGGAATCGTCATGTTCCTCGCCCTGACCGAGGGGGCGCATCTTGTGGCTCTGCCGGACTGGCAACTGCTGATCCTGAAAATCGGCCTCGGCGCCGTTATTTATACGGCGCTGGTGCTGATCCTGTGGCGACTTTCGGGCCGGCCGGACACCTATGAACAAAGTTTTTTGGCGAAAATCAAAGCACGAATGCCCGGCAGAAATATTTGAGGAATCAAAATGACGCATGGAAACAAAAGATTGCCCATCATCGCTCTTGATTACACCAGATGGCGCGGCAACTGGATGGGCCGGCAACATATTCTGTCCCGTTTGGGTGAAAGGGGATGGCCGGTGCTCTATTCCAACGGCGCCAGCTATTATAATGAAATCAGTTTTTCCAAACCATTTGGGACTGTTGAAGAAACCGACAACGTCACGCTCTATCATGCCGGGTTTTTGCTGCCCCGAAATTACAGAATTAAATTCCTCGATCGTCTCGCCATCAAACAACATTGCCGGGTTCTAAAGAAAAGGGCCGGCCTGACAACAGGGGACAAATTTATCGCCTTTTGCTTTCACCCGGACTTTTATCCTTATGTGGAGGAGCTCAACGCCCCTTACGTCATGTTCCATATTTATGATGTTTATCACCTGATTGGCGCGCCTGAGGGGGAAAGCTCCAACGTCAAGAAACTCATCGATCAATCGAATCTGGTCACCGCCGCCTCGGAAATGATGTGGGAACAGGTTGTAGGAACAACATCCCATATATCAAACATCATTCATAATGGTGTTGATTTTTCTCAATATGATATTGAGGAAAAAGTGCATGATCAAATTATGGATAAGATCAAAGCAATCCCAAGTCCAAAAGTCGGGTATGTTGGCGCAATAAATCTAAAAATAGATTTTAAACTTATTTATGAGTTGGCTTCTCTGCGCTCAGATATAAATTTTATTTTTGTGGGAAATATTCTAAAAAATGGTATCCTAAAAAATAAAATTATTGCTGAATATTATCAAAAATGCCAAAATTCCCTTAATGTTCACTTTCTTGGCCCCATTGCAAAAGATC
This sequence comes from Paremcibacter sp., assembly GCA_048266545.1. Taxonomy (GTDB): domain Bacteria; phylum Pseudomonadota; class Alphaproteobacteria; order Sphingomonadales; family Emcibacteraceae; genus Paremcibacter. The sequence continues at coordinate 50,278 of JBLWZH010000008.1, forward strand.
TCGTACCCCAGATATTGAAACAAATGGATATTAATGCAATCTTCTATACTCAAAATGAAGTGGATTGGGTTCAGGCGGGCTACCCTCTTAAAATAAATGAATATCTGGCAACCGGGAAACCGGTAATCACTTCTTATATGCCAATTTTAGAAAAATATTTTTCTCAAAATATTACGATCTGCCGCTCAATGGAAGATTGGAATGAAGCCATTGATCTGGCCTGCCTGGGGCAAAGTATTGGCACCGTGGAAAGCCGGAAAAATAAGGCGAAGGAAAATGACTGGGGAAACAGGGTCGACAAACTGGAGCAACTCATGTCTACTATGCTGACGGGAGAAGCGGGACCTGAAAATAATTAAGCCAAATCTCATCAGGGGAAAAACATGGAAATTTTGATACTCATCTTTCTGGCGCTTAATCTGGCGCTGCTCTTGCTGCTATATGTCAAAATCAGGAAAATTCATCTTTTCTGCTGGCAACTCAAGGACGAGATTTCAGACCATGCCGTCCACAGCATCCGCAATATCGAAGCACTTGACTATCTTTACCGCAAACTGAAATTCGTCTCCCCGTTGCCACCGACCATGGGTTTTGCCGGATCGCCCGATTTCCTGCGTCTTGTCGCCGATTACGCGGCGCAGGACGACGTAGGTCATATCCTGGAATGCAGTTCGGGGCTTTCGACGATTGTCATCGCCCAGGCCCTGAAACTAAAAGGCAAGGGTCATGTTTACAGCCTGGAAAATGACGCTGCATATGCCGATATAACCCGCAGCAATCTCAAACAGCATGGTCTGGAAGACTGGGCGACGGTGATCACGGCGCCGTTGACGGAACACGCATTGAACGGGCGGAAATATAACTGGTATGATATTGACGGCAAAATTCCGGAACTGGAATTTGACGGGCTGGTGATTGACGGGCCGCCGTGGTCTGTTTCAACCAACGCCCGCTATCCGGCCGGGCCGCTCCTGTTTCACAGATTAAAACCGACAGCGCATGTTTTTCTTGATGACTATTGTCGCGAGGAAGAGCAAAATTGCGTGGACATGTGGATAAAGGAACATAACGGAATGCATCTTTGGAAACATCGGTTCATCAAAGGTTGTGCTGAATTAAGCAAGGCATAAATCCCAACAGATACAAAAAAGGCCGGCGCGGGGCCAGCCTTTCTATTATACCTGTTATCATTCCGGTGATCATTCTTGTGATCTGGCCGGAAAAGCCGCATTCAGTCGATCAGTTTCAGACTGCCAGCTGAAGAAC
>JBLWZH010000008.1:51553-106521 GCA_048266545.1 Paremcibacter sp.
TCTGATTGTCCTGCAGGCCGTTGAGGCCGGCGGCTTCAACCGCGGAAATATGCACAAACACATCGTTGCCGCCGTCGTCCGGCTGAATGAACCCAAATCCTTTGGTGGCGTTAAACCATTTAACTGTACCGTTAGACATTGTATTTTATCCTCTTACGCATCGTGAATATAGAGCCGGAGAAGTAGCGTAAGAAAGATCTCGTCAGGCGTCATAGCGTCAGGGTTTATCCCCTGACACATCCTCTCTACACCCAAGTCGCCGACAAGTAAAGAACAGATTCGCCTTTGCCGCTTAAGTTTATGTTACATTAGTCATTGAATCACCCGGCCGCTATCGACATTGATCTGTTTTAGGGATAGAAGCATATTCACACGACGGATTTTGGAAAGACGGATCAGGGCGAAATGATTGAAATAGGCAAAACCCATGCGTTGGAAGTTGTAAAACATGTCGATTTCGGCGTCTATCTCGACGGCGGCGATCTTGATGAAATCCTGCTGCCCAACAACGCCCTGCCGGAAAATGAAGCGGACTGGGAAATCGGCAAATTCCTCACGGTCTTTATTTATCTTGATTCCGAAGACCGGCCCATCGCGACAACCGAAATCCCCCGGGCCGAGGTCGGCGACTGCGCCTTGCTCACCGTTGTCGGCAAAAGTGAATTCGGCGCCTTTCTCGACTGGGGCCTGGCCAAGGACCTGCTGACGCCCTTCAAGGAACAACGGGTGCCGATGGAGGTCGGGCGGTCCTATGTGGTCTATCTCTATCTGGATAAAACCGGCCGCATCGCCGCCAGTTCCTTCCTCGGCCGGCATCTGGCGGAGGAAAATGGCGGCGTCTTTGAAATCCGCGAAGAGGTCGATCTGCTGATCGCCAGCCGCAGCGACCTGGGCTATAAGGCGGTGATCAACGGCAGCCATCTCGGCCTCATTCACAACAGCGAGATTGTCCGCCCGATCACCATCGGCGACACTTTCGCCGGCTATATTCAGGACATCCGCCCGGACGGCCGGATTAATCTGACCCTGCAAAGACCGGCCAATGAAATGCGCGACGCGCTGGCGGAACGGATCCTGGCCCACCTGGAGGCCAACGGCGGCCAAAGCCCGCTGACCGACAAAAGCCCGCCCGACGATATTTACGCCGTCTATCACGCCAGCAAAGCCAATTACAAGAAAGCCCTCGGCAAGCTCTATAAGGACCGCAAGGTGACCCTTGAACACAACCGGGTCAGGATTGCCGATCAGGCGCAGGTCATTAAATCAGGCCCGTCAAAATCACCGTGAAATAAAGCGCCGACAGGATCACCGTCTCGATCACGACCAGGGCGATCGGCCGCCAGCCGAGTGAAAACAGCGTCTTCAGGGATGTCTTCATGCCGACGGCGGTAATCGCCATCACCAGCAGCCATTTGCTCGCTTCCTGCAAAATGCCGGAAACGACGGCCGGGATCAGCTGCATCGAATTCACCGCGACCAGCAGCAGAAAACCGATCAGGAAAAAGGGAAAGACAAAGCGACCCGGCGAAGTCTCGGCCTTTTTCCTCCTGAACGCGAGGGCGAAAATCAACAGCACCGGCACCAGCAGGAACACCCGGATCAGCTTGATCAGAACGGCGTTGTCGCCGGCTTCCTGCGAAATGCTGTAGCCGGCGCCGACCACCTGCGACACATCATGAATCGTGCCGCCGATCAAAATTCCCGCCTCGGGGTCCGTCAGTTCCAGATAGCCGGTGATCACCGGATAAATAATCATCGAGAGGGTGCCCATGGCCGTCACCCCGATCACGGCAATCAGGGTATTATGATCCAGGTTCCGCGACCGGGGCATCACCGCCGACAGCGCCAGGGCCGCCGAGGCGCCGCAGATGGCCGTCGCGCCGCCGATCAGCAGCCCCTGTTCCCGGTTCAGTTTTAGCAGCCAGGCCACCAGAACCCCGGTGAGGATAATCATTCCCGTCGCCCCGACGACCATCACCGGCACCCCAAGGCCGAGCGCCGTAAAGTCCGACAGCATGATCCGCGCCCCGATCAGGGCGACGCCGATCCGCAACAGGGACTGGGCGGTGAAATGAACGCCTTTGCGGGTCGGCTCCTCCTGTGACATGAAATGAAACACCATGCCGAGCAGCAGACACAGCAGCATGACCGGCATCGCATAATGCTGGGCGATGAATTTGGCGGCAAGCGCGACAATGGCGCAGACCAAAACGCCCGGAACGATCGCCTTCAGCCGTTTGTGAAACGGGCGTTTTTCAACTTCGCCGTAAAGGTAAAACCCCTCAATGGAATCCAGATACTGGTATTTCGCCAAACGGTCACTATCTTTCATATAACACCCTAACCCATCCTTGGCCGTTAATTTTTTGCGACGTTAGGCGCCCTGCAATGAGTATGCAATTCTTTTCTGGCCCGGATGAGGCCATATGACGAAAGATATTAAGGAGCGATCATGACCAGAGTTCAGAGAATTGCGGCTTTTTCCTATAACAATACGGGCGGCAACCCCGCCGGTGTCGTTATCTGCGATGAAATGCCGCCTGAGCCGGAAATGATGGATCTGGCCCGCCAGGTCGGCTATTCGGAGACCGCCTTTTTACATCCCCATCGGGACGGCTGGCGAATCCGCTATTTCGCGCCGGAGATTGAAATCCCCTTCTGCGGTCACGCGACCATCGCCACCGGCGCCGCCCTGGGCGAAAAATCCGGTCCCGGCCGCTACAGGCTTTACCTCAATGACGGCGAAGTCACCATTGAGGTGACGGAATCCGGCCTGACGGAATCTGACGGCAGAAACTTCTCCGTCGCCCTGCGCTCCCCCGCCCCGCGATCGAAAGTGGCGCCGCCGGATTTCCTCGATCAGGTAATCTCCTATTTTAATTTCAGCCACAGCGCCCTCGACCCGCGGTTCCCGCCGCGTCTGGCCTGCGCCGGGGCGAAGCATCTTATCCTGGTGCTGCGGGATCGCCAGACCCTGGCCGACATGGCCTATGACTTCGCGCCGGTCAAGGCCCTGATGCGGGAACAGGGGCTGGCGACCATAAGCCTGTTATGGCCCGAAACCGACAGGCTGTTCCATGCGCGCAACGCCTTTGCCGCGGGCGGCGTCTATGAAGATCCGGCGACCGGGGCCGCCGCCGCGGCCTTCGCCGGCTATCTGCGGGATATTGACTGGTCGGGGCCCGACACCTTCGACATCCTCCAGGGGGCGGATATGGGCAGCCCCAGCCTGTTAAAAGTCAGCTATACGGACCAGCCGGGCGATAGCATCCGGGTCAGCGGTATTACCCGCCCGATTCCCTGATCCCGGCCGAAAAGTCAAAAACGCCTGCATCGCTCAAAATGTGCCTTGTCTCTTGCGGTAAAACATGACAAAAAAGTGATATGATTTCATCGGCCAGCAGGGAAATGTCGGACATGGGCGGCACAGCGGATAGCATCAAGCTGGAGGAAAGCTGGAAACAGCTTCTGGCGCCAGAGTTCGCCAAGGATTATATGCAGCAGTTAAAAGGCTTCCTGAAAGCGGAACTTGACGCGCGCAAACGCATTTTCCCCCGGGGCAGTGAATATTTCGCCGCCCTGGATCATACGCCGGTCAAGGATGTCAAGGTGGTTATCTTGGGCCAGGACCCCTATCATGGCCCCGGGCAGGCGCACGGGCTGTGTTTCTCCGTCCGCCCCGATGTACCGCCGCCACCGTCCCTGGTGAATATCTACAAGGAAATGGAGGATGACCTTGGCGTAACGCCGCCGGGGCATGGTTGTTTGTTGCCCTGGGCCGATCAGGGCGTGCTGCTGCTCAACGCCGTATTGACCGTAGAAGCGCACAATGCCGGGTCACATCAGGGCCGCGGCTGGGAAACCTTCACCGATCAGATCATCTTTGAACTGAACCGGCTGCATGATCATCTGGTCTTTATCCTGTGGGGCGGCTACGCCCAGAAGAAGGGCGCGAAAATCGATGAGACGCGCCACCTTGTCCTGCGCTCGCCGCACCCTTCGCCGCTGTCCGCCTATCGTGGTTTTTTCGGCAGCAAGCCTTTCTCGCGCGCCAACAGCTATCTCGTGGCCCACGGCAAGACGCCGATCAACTGGCGACTCCCCCCTGCAGGGGAAGTCGGGATTTAACGCGGCGCCAGCCCCCTTTATTTGAAAAGCGGCGCGATTTTCTATTGTCCTGATGAAAAACAGCCTCCTTCCGTTTTACAGCGCGCGAATATTGTTCAAAAACCCGCCGACGACAGAGGATATTGACGTGGAATTAATGCTCACCTCATCCGCCGCTTCATTCACATCCTTGGCGATATTTTTTGTTTCTGAAGCGCCGGAGGACACATCCACAATAACAGTCGCCACTTCCTGCGACCCTTTCGCCGCTTCCTGAATATTGCGCGCAATTTCCGCCGTCGCCGAATTTTGCTCCTCGACAGCGGCGAATATACTCATGGAAATGTCATTCGTCTCGTTGATAATGTTGCGAATATTTTCAACTGCCGCAACAGCTTCTTGCGAGGACATCTGCACCGCCTTGACATGCTCCCCGATCTCTTCCGTGGCCCTTGATGTTTGTGCGGACAGGGCTTTCACTTCACTGGCCACCACAGAAAAACCTTTACCCGCCTCCCCCGCCCGGGCGGATTCAATTGTCGCATTAAGCGCCAGAAGGTTTGTCTGCTCCGCAATATCATTGATCAGCTTCACGACACTGGCGATCAATTCTGTTTTTTCAGAAAGCGAGGTCATTGTTTCTTTGGTTTTATGCGCCTGGCCCACGGCCCGCTGGGAAATTTCAGTTGATTGGGAAAGTTGACGGCTGATTTCACTCACCGATGCGGACATTTCTTCGGTGGCGGAGGCAACGGTATTAATGTTGACTGTCGCCTCTTCCGCCGCCGCCGCCGCGATGACGCTTGAGGAACCGGTTTGCTCCGCGATTCCCGCCATGCCGCCCGCAGAACTCAACAGCTGCGTCGACGTTGCCGACATGCCCTGTAATACGGAAGATATTTCGGTATCAAAATTTTTAATCAGGGCTTCCATCTTTTCAACGCGTTTAGCGCGAAGCAGGGCTTCCTCGCGCTCCTTCGCCCGCTTTTCCTCACGCTGTTGCCTTGCTTTTTCCTCGGTCTCTTTTTCCTGTCGCCGTTGCAGTTTTTCGGCGTCCCTGATGTCCTGCTCCATCTGTTTCTGCTGAATGGCGTTTTCTTTAAAGCCCTGAAGATTTCGCGCCATGACGCCTATTTCACTGCCGAAGTCGGTATAACGAACTTCCGTGTCCAAAACGCCCTCCGACAGCTGGGCCATACTCTGCTGCATGCCATAGAGCGGAACCGTTATCGAATTGGATATTTTCAGGGAAATAAACCCAATGGCGATCCCGAGAGACGCGGATAGAACCATTATTTGCCAGAAATTGAACTTTGCCTCGGCGGCGAGACGACGGGCGCTGCCCTCCAGGTCCTGGACTATTTTTCCCTCAACCCGGTGGAAAAGATCAATTTTCCGGGTGATGGCGTCAAACCATTGAGAACCGGAAATACCACTGGCCGAAACATCCAGGACGAAGAAACGCTGTGCCGTGAAGTCGCCGCTTGGCTCAAACGTCGCAATAAGCACAACTGCAAAACAGACTGGCGCTTCACCACAAAAGACGCCCGCATAAAACTAAAAAAACTATACCCCACGTTTTAAGTGATTCTCGGGACTAGGGTCAGGACTCTTTAAATCCACCATATGACAATAGCTGCGATGCATATGGCGGAAAAAGAAAGTATGGCGCATCGGCCATAGCGGGTTGAAATTCGCCGCCAGTCTTTGAGCCGCCCGAACATATTTTCAACTTTATGGCGTTGTTTATACAGGATTTTATCATAGTTGATTTGTTGTTTCCGGTTTTTCCTGGGCGGGATGTTTCCCCCCCCCCCCCACGCAACAATGTTGTCAGGTCATGACGTTCGGATTGGCTTAATTCAACGCGGTATCGTATATTCATCGGGATCTCCATATGGCTGGATACACTGATGAATCAAAAAAACGCCTCCGCAAACACTGATGAGCACCCCGGTTGTGAAAAAGAATTCACCCCCAAACAGGGGCAATATCTGGCCTTCATTCACGCTTATATACGGATCAATCACCCTGCTCAACCTGCGCGACAACCGATAATTTAAAGCCCAAGGGATAGTCCCGCTGACTGCGGCGACGCCTGATCTGCTCGCGTTCCTTCATCATAAGCCTCCTAACTGTCAACTTATTTCAGGACGGGTCACCAATATGAAAAAAGCTCCCTGAAATCCAGAAAGCTTCTTCAATATTGCCCCGTATTTTAAATCTTTTTCAGGATTTCCGACGTCGATAGAGCAAAAAGCCGAGACCAAGCCCGATCAAGCCCAGGGCGCCCGGCGCCGGCAGGTCAGGATTCAAACTGATGTCAACTGAAACGAATTCGGTATTGTCGCCGGCGTTTGAGTCCCAGTAATAAAGCAACAGGGCGCCGGCTTCGGCCATGACCTGGTCAAAATCCGTACCAACAAAAAAGAAATTGCCTGCGCCGATCTTGCCCATCAGGGAGCCAAAGGGGGCCGAAACGCCCGCCTGTGTCCAGTCCGGAAATATGCCGCCATTTGGGCAGGGGTTGCCGGCTGTCAAGCCATTGGCGTTGCTGTCTCTCGGGGGGGCGCCGGCGCTCCAGCAATCATTGGGGTCCGTCACCATCACCAGACGGTCGCCAATCGCCACATTTACCCCGGTTACGGCCCCGCTGCCGCCCGTGCTGCTGTTTGCTCTTGCGAAAACATCGACAACAGTGGCCTGCGCATTGATATTTCCCAGCAGGACCATAAAGATACTTATAAAGAAAAATTTCAATATATTCATATTTCAGCTCCGCATAATAATGTTATTCACATGCAATAAATACGCCAAGTCGGAATTATGCTTTAGTTTCAATGACGATTGAAAAAATCATCCTCCGACAAAACAATAAATTGTAAAATTTTCCGACAGTTTGTCAGTTTTCCTTACATATTCACGATGCGCGAAATATGAAATACGGATCAGGCGTGATCCTTCAGCAGGCGGCCTTTTTCCCGGTTCCAGTCCCGCTCCTTTTCCGTCGCCCGCTTGTCGTGGGCTTTCTTGCCCGAGGCGAGGCCGATCTGCACCTTGACCCGGTTTTTGTCGTTGAAATAAATCGACAGCGGCACCAGGGTCTTGCCCTTGCGCTGAATCGCCCCGGCAATTTTATTGACCTGCCGCCGGTGCAGCAGCAGTTTCCGCGGCCGCCGCGCATCATGGTTGAAACGGTTGCCCATTTCATATTCCTTGATATAGGCGTTGACGAGGAAAATCTCGCCCATCTTGGCCTCGGCGTAGGACTCCGTGATATTGGCCTCTCCGGCCCGCAGGGACTTTACCTCGGTTCCGGTCAGAACGATGCCGGCTTCGAAATCTTCCTCGATGAAATAGTTATAGCGCGCCTTGCGGTTGACGGCGATTGTCTTTTTGCCGCCCCTCGATTTATCTTTTGATTTATCTGAAGATTTTGATTTGGCCATGACTGATCCCGCGGATTTAATCCAGCAGGCCCGCCCTGATCATGGCGGCCCTGACCTTTGCCCGGGTATCCGCGCTGACCGGCACCAGCGGCAGGCGCATTTCGGCCGAACAGACGCCCAGCAACTCAAGGGCGTATTTCACCGGCCCCGGGTTCGGCTCGACAAACAGCGCCGCATGGAGATCGGTCAGCTTGTCCTGCAGGGCCAGCGCCGCCTTGTAATCCCCCGCCAGACAGGCGTCCTGGAAGCGGGACATCATCATCGGCGCCACATTCGCCGTCACCGAAATGCACCCCGCGCCGCCGTGGGCGTTAAAGCCAAGGGCGGTCTGGTCCTCGCCGGACAACTGGATAAAGTCCTCGCCCATGGCCATGCGCTGCAAGGGGACGCGGGCGACATTGCCGGTGGCGTCCTTGACGCCGACAACATTCTTCAGTTCGCTGAAACAGCGGGCCATGGTCTCGACGGACATGTCCACCACGGAGCGGCCGGGAATATTGTATATCACCAGAGGTATGTCCACCGCATCATTCAGCGCTTTGAAATGCTGGAACAGGCCTTCCTGGTTGGGCTTGTTGTAATAGGGCATGGCGATCAGGGCGGCGTCGGCGCCGGCGGTTTTGGCGTGGCGCAAAAGACTGATCGCCTCGCTGGTCGAATTGGAGCCGCAGCCGGCGACGACGGGCGCCCGGCCGGCGGTTTCCTCGATACAGATTTCCGTCACCCGATTATGCTCATCATGATTCAGGGTCGGCGATTCCCCGGTGGTCCCGCAGGGCACCAGACCATGAGAGCCCTGTTCTATCTGCCAGTTCACCAGCTTTCGAAAGGCCTTCTCATCAACCTGTCCATTGAGGAAAGGGGTCACGAGCGCGGTAATCGATCCTTTTAGCATGGTGAAGTTCCTTACATATGTCATTTTTCTGCTGGCAAAATAGTCTGCCTTTCCGGCAACTGCAAGCCATGAATTGGCAAAGCGACGGCATTATCGGCGTGATTTGGCATCCTGACCGAATTTCTGGTCAAAAAAAAGGCGAAGGAATCATCCTCCGCCCTGATGGATTGTCGATCTCAAGTCCTGCGCGGACCGGTCTTTGATTACCGCTGCATTTTTTTCATTTTATGCATTCTCTTCTGGCGATCTTCCTTGTTGAGGACGCCATCGTCATTGTGGTCCATGCGGATGAAGCTGCGCTCGCCCTTGGCGTTAAATTCCTCCAGAGAAACCTTGCCGTCGCCATTGGCGTCAAGTTTGGCGAAATGTTTCTTCTGCTTTTCCAGTTTCCGCATCTCCCGGGCTTTCTGGCGCTGCTCCTCCATGTTTTTCGCCAGTTGGGTGAATTCCTCCAGGGTCAGCGCCTTGTCCCGGTTTTTATCGGCACCGGAAAAATTCTGGCTGCGAAAATTCTGAAACTCTTCCTGACTGACGGAACCGTCCTTATTCGTGTCCATCAGCATATGCATCATGTGATGCTCGCCGCGCATGCCTTTCTTGCCCATGCCGCCCTCGGCCATTGCGCCGCTAGAAACCGATACCGCCGCGATTGAAGCCAGTGTGATAAGTGATAATTTATTCATTTCCATTCTCCTATGGTCTGTAAAATCAACGCGCCCCCCTCTTCCGGCGTGTCTGTGAGATAGTACGGCCCGGGAGGCGGAATCCTTCGCTCAGGCGACTGAATTTGCGTCTTTTGCGACACGGCGTACGAATCTTGCGATGAACAGCACCGCAAAACAGAGCGCCGCCATGACGTAATAGGCCGCCCCACCCGCCTGTTCATACATGGGACCGGCCAACAGCATCACTGTCCCCTGCGCCAGCCCCAGCGGCACGGAACTATAGAGCGACTGCGCCGTGGTGAAATATTGATCCGGCACCCGGCTCGACAGATAATACATGGCGACCAGATGGGCCGCGCCGTAAGTCAGGCCGTGCAAGCTCTGCGCCAGGAACAGCAGCGGAACCGACAGGCTCACCGCCAGCGCCAGCCAGCGGATCACGCCAAAGACGGCGATGACGCCAAGGACATACATGGGTCGAAAGCGGGCGATAATTCTGCCGGCGAAAATAAACACGCCGATTTCCGCGATCACGCCGACGCTCCACAGCGCGCCGATGGTCTGATTGTCAATCCCCTGATCATGCCAGTATACACTGCCCATGACATAAATAAAGCCGTGGCTCATCTGGATCAGGCTGAGCACGACAAGGAACATGACGAATTCCCGGCTGGAGAACAGGAATTTCAGCGGCGACACGGCCTTCACTTCCGGGTCGGGGGACTGGCGCGGCGGGGGGCGCTGATCCCGGGGCAGCAGAAAAACCGCGAGGAAGGTCAACACCAGACTGCCAACGCCGAAATAGAGGAAATTGTCGTAGCCGTAATGATCCAGATAATGGCCGAAGCCGACCGACACCATGACAAAAAATATCGATCCCACGGACCGCAACCGGCCATATTGCAGATGATACCGGTCGCAGGCCCGCACCGCATAGCTTTCGATCAGCGGAATAAACCCGGTCAGGGCCACGGAAAAGAACAAGGTCACCAGGGCGAAAAACGAAAAACTGATGAAGAAGAAATAACCGCAGAAAAACAGGATCGCCAGCGCCAGAAGCCCCAGCATCGGCCGTCGCGTCATGCCCCATTTGTCACATTGCTGGGCGATGAAGGGCGATGAAATGATTTTCAGAAATGACGGAAAACCGATCAGAAAACCGATTTCGCCGGGGGAAAGCCCGACCTCGGCGAGCCACAGGGCCCAGAAGGGCAAAACAATCCCCACATAGAGGAAAAAGCCGCCATACACGCCGCTGATTTTATAGGCGATCGGCTGGCGAAATCCGCTGACGGGATCACGGTTGTGATGTGGTGTTGTCATCTTGTAAGATCCCCTTAAAAGCATCCGGGAATATTTCCTGGACGGGATTACATATTTCCTGGACGGGATTACATATTTCCTGGACGGGATTACAGGCCGGCGTCATAAATCACATCCTCCATCTCCCGCCGCGACATCCTCAGAACCCGCGTCGCCAGGGCGTAGGAAAAACCGGCCCGGCACATGCTGGCCAGTTCTTTTTCCTGAACCTCGCCGCCGTCATGCCGCAGGCTGAAGCCGCCGAAGCGCCTTTTCCGGGCATATTTGACCGCCGCGAGCGCGTCCGTATCCTGATGGTCCGCCGCCAGTTGATCGAGGACCTCTTCGACCATGTCACCGGCGACCCCCTTGTTCAGAAGCTTCTGCGTCGTTTTCATCCTTGAATTGCCGCTGCGGATCAGGCGGGCGGCCCGCGCCTCGGCATACAACCGGTCATTGACCAGATTCTGCGCCACGGCCTTGCCGACGATCTCCGCGATCCACGCCTGGACCGCCTCAGGCAAGGGTCCATAATCGGAATCGGATTCCGCCAGACGCCGTCTGGCTTTTCGCTCCAGCACCGTCCGCAGGTTTTGTTCCGTCGTGGCGAACCGCTGCAGATAGCCATAGGCCGCCCGGACAAGATAATCCCGCGTCAGGGCGCGTTTTTTTGATTTTCCCCCGCTGCCGAACATGCTATGTGTCTTGTCAGTTTTTTTCATAACCGGAACAGTATCAGACCCCCATGACCGATAACAGAGCCCCGAGCCATTTTTTTTACCTGTTCTTGCTGGCGTTTTTCTGGGGCAGCGCCTTCATGTTCAATAAAATCGCCGTTGAAAGCATTCCCCCGCTCACCATAGCCGCGGGGCGCATCACCATCGGCGCGATCATCACAACCCTTATCGCCTGGATGATGGGGGCAAAACTGCCCCGGGCGCGATCAGAATGGCTATATTGCGCCGTCATCGGCATCAGCGGTAATATCGTCCCTTTCTTCCTGGTAAGCTGGAGCATACAATATGTTCCGAGCGCGCTGGCGGCGATCTGCATGTCCCTGCTGCCCTTCTTCACCCTGATCCTCGCCCATTTCATGACCCATGATGAAAAATTCAATGTCGGCAAGCTGTTCGGCATCCTGTTCGGCCTGATCGGGGTCGCCAGCCTGTTTTACGGCACCGTGACCGAAGTCGATAATTCCGTAATCACCTATCTCGCCCTGTTCGGCCTGTTGGTGACGTCTTTCGCCTACGCCCTGGCCGGGGTCATGATCCGCGGACTGAAAAACAAGAACCCGCTCAACACATCCGCCGCCATGCTGATTACCTCATCAGCGATTATCCTGCCCCTCGCCCTGATCATTGAGCAGCCCTGGGCCCTGTCGCCCACCGCGCCGGCGGTCTATTCTCTCCTGGTTTTGGGGGTTTTCCCCACCGGTTTTACGGCGTTGATCCTGTTTCATCTCACCCATTTGACCGGGGCGACCTTTGTTTCCTACAACACCTATCTGATCCCCCTGGTGGGCATGGCGGCCGGCTACATCTGGCTTGGAGAACCTCTGAAAATGTCTTATATTGTGTCCGTTTTGCTTATTTTCACGGGGATATATCTGGCGGAAAAAAGAAAGTCCGTTCCCCAAGCCGCCCGATAGACGCCTCTAACCTCCAATCGCCAAACAAGAAATATGTTGGAAAGTCCCGATTTAACGGATAAAATGCCGCCGAGCCAAAATAAAATCCTTGCGATAGCAGACGACAAAATGTATCGAAGGTGAAAGATTTATGACAGGAAAACCGTTCTGCTAAATTGGTTTTCTATTAATACGGTGGTTATATCCACAGGAAAATGTGAGTGATTTTGAACATACATGCGTGAACCAATTCCTACACAAGATCCGACTCTTCCACGCAGGCTGTCTGATTTTGACACCCTGCTGGAGGCGCTTGAATATGCCGCTGAAGGTATTCGGGGTCTGAACTTTTATTCACCGCGTGGTGAACTTGAAACGAGCATCACTTTTGCCGAGATTCGCGATAAAGCCCAGGAAATTGGCCGGCGCTTCATCCAGTTCGGTATTGAGAAAGGCTCTCGCGTTGCCCTGATCGCTGAAACAAATGACGAATTTGTCTGCTATTTCATGGGATGCCAGTATGCCGGCCTGCTGCCGGTGCCCCTGCCCCTGCCGACGTCTTTCGGCGGTCGCGAAGGCTATACCAGCCAGTTGAACCAGCAGATGAGAAGCTGCGGCGCCTCCGCCGCCATTTCAGCCTCCTATATGCTGCCGCTGCTTGATGAGGCCACCACCGGCCTTAAATTGAAATTTGTCGGCACATCGGCCACTTTCGAGGCCCAGGCGTCCCTGAAGGACCTGAAAAACGTCACCCTGCCGGACGCAAAGCCGGAAGACCTGGCCTATCTGCAATATTCATCGGGCAGCACACGCTTCCCCCACGGGGTCGCGGTGACCCACAAGTCACTGATGGCCAACTGTCGCGGCATCGGCAAGGAAGGCATGGACCTGACCGAAGACGACCGCTGCGTTTCCTGGTTGCCCTTTTACCATGACATGGGCCTGGTCGGCACTTTGCTCGCCCCGATCGCCAACCAGGTGACAACCGACTATCTGGCGACCGAAGCCTTCGCCCGCCGGCCGCTGCAATGGCTGAAGCTGATCTCGAAAAACCGCGGCACCCTGGCCTACAGCCCGACCTTTGGCTATGACATCTGCGCCCGCCGCGCCAGCCCGACCAAAATCGCCGATCTGGATTTATCCTGCTGGCGCATTGCCGGCATTGGCGGCGACATGATCCGCGCCGATGTATTGATGAATTTTCAGGAAACTTTTAAAAGCGTCGGTTTCAAATCAACGACCTTCGTCCCGAGCTACGGCCTGGCGGAATGCACCCTGGCGGTCAGTTTCGCCCGCAAGAACACCGGCTTTCAAATTGATCTTGTCGATGAACGGGTGCTCTCCGGCGAAGAAAAATGCCTGAAGGAATTCAAGGTCAACGGCAACGGCGCCAATTACCGCGAAGTTGTCGACTGCGGCGTGCCCATATCCGAATATGAACTGGAAATCCGTGACGAGGATGACAACGATCTCGGCGAATATCAGATCGGCCGGGTCTGCGTCCGCGGCCCCAGCGTCATGGCCGGTTATTTTCAGGACCAGGAAGCCACCGACAAATGCCTGTCAGCGGATAAATGGCTCGACACCGGCGATGTGGGCTATATGAAACAGGGCTCCCTCTATATTATCGGCCGGATCAAGGACCTGATCATCATCAACGGCAAGAATCACTGGCCGCAGGATATTGAATGGGCCGTGGAGCAGTTGGAAGAACTGCGCTCGGGCGATACCGCCGCCATTTCGATTCCCGGTGAACGGGAAGAAGAAATTCCGGCGATTCTGGTCCAGTGCCGGACCCGCGATGAAGCGGAACGCGCCATGATGGAAGGCCGCGTCAAGGATACCGTTCATTCCATGCTCGGCATTTCACCGGTCGTCGCGCTGATTCCGCCCCGGTCCCTGCCCCGCACCTCATCCGGAAAACTGAGCCGGGTCAAGGCCCGAAAACAGTATCTTGCCGGCGAACTGGTGATTTAAAACCGTTGAAACCATTGACCTTTTGCTTTATAGCGCGGTAATCTCCGTTCAAAAGGGATACCCGTTTTTATGATGAACTCACGACCCAAAACAGCGGCCGTCACCGGCGCCACGGGATTCGTCGGCAAGCATCTGGTCCGCGCCCTGGTCGGCCAAGGCTATCAGGTCAAGGCCCTGACCCGGCGGCCCCAGCCCCAAGCGGACAAAATCAACTGGATCGAAGGCGACCTGGGCGACAAACA
Source organism: Paremcibacter sp. (assembly GCA_048266545.1). Taxonomy (GTDB): domain Bacteria; phylum Pseudomonadota; class Alphaproteobacteria; order Sphingomonadales; family Emcibacteraceae; genus Paremcibacter. Next base: position 65,821 of record JBLWZH010000008.1, read on the forward strand.
GGCGCTGGCGAAGCTCACAGCGGAAGCCGACATTATTTTCCATCTTGCCGGCCTGGTCAAGGCGCGCGCGGCCGGGGACTTCGCCCGGGTCAACAGCCAGAGCGTCGAAACCCTGCTCGACATCGTCCGGAATTCATCAAACCGCCCCCATTTCATCCTGCTGTCCTCCCTGGCGGCGCGGGAGAGGCATTTGTCCGCCTATGCGGAAAGCAAACGGCGCGGCGAGGAAATTCTGGCGCAGACGGCGGGCGACATGCCTTGGACCATCCTGCGCCCGCCCGGCATATATGGGCCGGAGGATCTGGAAACCCTTAAGATATTCAAGGCGATTTCGTCGCGGATCGCGCCGCTTCCCGGCGGCGCGGCCAACCGGGCGTCGTGGATTTTTGCCCCCGATCTCGCCCGGGCGATGATCGCCGTCGCGAAAAACGAAAATTGCTTCGGCCAAATCCTTGACGTTGATGACGGGCGGCAAGACGGCTATGCCGTGCAGGATCTCTATGCCACCGCCGCTGACATCCTGCGCATCCGGCCTTATCAATTTGTCGTGCCGAAACCGGTGTTGAGGCATGCGGCGCGGGTCAATGTCTTATTTTCAACAATTTTCGGATATATCCCCATGGTCACCCCGGATAAAGTAAACGAGTTATGCTACCCGGACTGGATATGTCGCGGCCCTCATGTTATGACAATGACGGAATGGCGGCCGGAGACGGACCTGAAGTCCGGCTTTGAAATGACCCTGGAGTGGTATAAGGAAAATAACCTGATATAATATATTCCCTGTAACGAATTATATTCCATATAAAGAATTGGACTTTCAATAATATTTGTGTAGTTTAGCTAGCCTTGTTCTGGCCAGATTTCGGATAAAAAAACATGACCCAAAACGTGGATAGGATATTTGATCAGATATGCGAGCTGATCAAACCCTTCAACAAAAAAAATGTTGTTATCAGCAAAGATACTTATTTCAGTGTCGATCTTGAACTTGACTCCCTTGCCGTAATGGATCTTTTGTCTGAAATCGAAGACGAATTTGATATTACCATTCCCCTCAATCTGCTTCCTGACCTTGAGACTGTGGGCCAGTTCACCGAAGCCGTAGAAAAGTTGCTGAGCGAACAATAATGACCCTTGATCTTTTTGAAAAATTTGACCCGATTCTGAATGACTACAACAGTCTGCCGGCGGGAGAGGCCAACCCTTTCACCGTCAGCATGGAAAAAGTCCTCTCGCCGACGACGGCGATCATCAACGGGCGGGAAACCATCCTCGCCGGCACCAACAATTACATGGGCATGACTTTCAACGAGGAATGCATGCAGGCCGCCCGCGACGCCCTCGACGCGCTGGGCACCGGCACCACCGGATCGCGGGTGCTGAACGGCACCTATAACAGCCACAAGCAACTGGAAGAAACCCTCAAGGCTTTCTATGACGCCGAACACGCCATCGTCTTTTCCACCGGCTATCAGGCCAACCTCGGCGTAATCGCCACCCTGGCCGGGCCGAAAGACTATGTGGTCATTGACGCCGACAGCCACGCCAGCATTTATGACGGCTGCGCCATGGGCAACGCCACGGTCGTCCGTTTCAAGCATAATGACCCGGACAATCTCGACAAGCGCCTCGCCCGTATCCGCAAAAGCGACCCGCAAGCCGGCATTCTTGTGGTCCTCGAAGGGGTCTACAGCATGCTGGGCGATCAGGCGCCGTTGAAAGAGTTGACCAAAATATCCAAGAATCATAACGCCCATATCCTGGTCGATGAGGCCCATTCGATCGGCGTCTTCGGCGAAACCGGGCGTGGTGTCGCCCAGGCGCAGGGCGTGGAAGACCAGGTTGACTTCATCGTCGGCACCTTCAGCAAGAGCGTTGGCACCATCGGCGGCTATTGCGTCTCAAACCATCCCAAATTTGAAGCCCTGCGACTGGTGTGCCGGCCCTATATGTTCACCGCCTCCCTGCCGCCGTCCGTCGTCGCCTCTGCGACCAAGGCGCTGGAACTGATCGCCAACAGCAATTTGCGCGCCAGATTGCTCGACAATTCAATGAAGCTCAACAGGGGGCTCGCTAGAGCCGGATTTGACATGGGCACCACCGGCGAAAGCCCGATCGCCGCGATCATCGTCAAAAGCCAGGAAATGGCGATCGCCTTCTGGGGCGAAATGATCCGGGAAGGAGTCTATGTCAATCTGGCGTTGCCGCCGGCGACGCCGAACGGCCTGAATCTGATGCGCTGCAGCCTGTCGGCGGCCCATACGGTTGAGCAGATTGACTATATGCTGGAGAAATTCATCCTCGTCGGCAGGCGGCTCGGCCTGTTGCAGGATGCGCCGGAACTCGCCCTAGCTTAAGCGGATGAATTTCAGGCGATCTGTGACCGAGACGAACAGTTCGCCTGACTCGCCCGCCTGATAATAACTGCCATCCAGAACAAAGGGCGCCTTGAGAACAATGCGCGCGTGTTTGATGTCGGTCATGACATGCCCGGCCATTATTTCCCCTCCCTCATATTTGCCGGCCAGCATCTTTTTGCCGGTTTTCAAGACCGCTTCCGGCGTATTTTCCACACTGAGGAAACAGGCGCTGTCGGGACCATTATGTGTCCTGAGGGCGATGCGGTTAAAGGCGGTGTCAAGGGTTGTCACCAGCAGGATAAAGAAATGGCCGACCACGGCGCCCCGCTGATTGCGGTTTATCCGGATCGCATCCTCCAGTCGGTTTTTGCCCATCGCATTGCGATAGGCCGACTGAATCATCAAAAGGGTATCGATCCAGCGCCGCAGCCGGGAAATGACGCCCTTTTCAGACACCGGCCGGTGAAACAGACGCTTCTGCCGGGTAATCTCGCCGGCGCAGAAAAACAGGCCATAGAGATAATCAAGCCCCCGGACCCCCTCCAGCTTGATCAGCGGATATTCGGCCACCCTGTCCTTGAGCAGGGATTTATTGAAATCCGCCAGCAGTTTTTTCAGGGCGACATGCGGTTCCGAATGGACGGCGCCCAGATTTTCCGCCACGATATTATTGTCGCCGGCCGGCAGGACCGCCAGGGGTATATCCTTGACGCCCGCCAGATCCTTTTCCACGATATGCTCAAATGTCGCGGAAGCCAGCGCCCGGTCGCCCACAATGACGATCGCCTCGACCGCCGCCTGCTGAAAGCGCGTCAGGGCCTCGGCTATATCCTTGTGTTTTTCGACTTCATAATGGAAAATGCCCGATCCCTTCGAGATGACGTCACGGATTTTCTCCATCTCGTCATTGTCTCTAAAAGAGGACGGGCTGCTTAAAATAGCGATGATTCCCACTTGTCGTTCCACCTGCTGATCAAATTTATTCTGTGTTTTCGCCCTATAAAAACCATAAATCTGCCGGAAGAAGCAAAAAACAATTTTTCCTTTTGGGCATATTCTTCTATACCAAATGCTATAGGCATGAAATTAGGCTAAATCCAGACTAAAAGCGACCTAATGATAAAAAAAATTGACAAATATATTTTGCAGGAAACAATCGTGCCTCTGATTGTCACCTTGGGCATTTCAGCATTGTTGCTCCTGCTGGAAAAAATGCTTAGCCTGTTTGATTTCGTCATCAACCAGGGGGGCCCCATTGACATCGTCTGGCGCATGCTGGGCAACCTGATGCCGCAATATCTGACGCTGGTGCTGCCCCTGTCCGTCTTTCTCGGCGTTCTGCTCGCCGTGCGTAAATTCGCCCTCAACAGTGAACTGGACGCCATGTTGTCTTCGGGGATGAGCCTGAACCGGCTGCTCCTGCCCAGCATGAATATCGCCTTGTTTCTGCTGGTGGTCAATGTGATTGTCGTCGGCTTTGTCCAGCCCTACAGCCGCTATACCTATCAGGGTTTGATTTTTGATATTCGCAGCGGCGCGCTCGGCGCCAGCATCAAGGCCGGGGAATATACCTCGCTCGGCAACGGCCTGACGCTCAGGATAGAGGAATCGCGCAATTCCGGCCGCGAACTGATCGATATATTCGCCCAGCAGGAAGCGCCGAACGGCCGGATTCAGTCAATCAGCGCCAAAAAGGGCAGCTTTTTCGTCTCGCCCGACAACCGTTATCTGATTCTGCGGCTCTATAACGGGACGCTGATTGATCTCGACATGTCGCAAAGCCGGCCAAGAATTGTCAATTTTGAACTGCATGACCTGCCGCTTGACGTGCCGAATTTCGCCAGCTTCCATGACCGGGGCGAGGAAGCGACGGAAATGACCATCATCGAACTGTGGGACGCGAGGCGCAGCGACGACCCGGCAATCGCCGCCACCCTTCATTCCCGGACCGCCCGGGCCCTGTCGATCCTTATTGTGCCGTTTCTCGCCCTGCCGCTTGGTCTGGTGGCCAAACGGTCCGGCCGGGCGCTCGGCATTGCGGTCGGGGTGATTATCCTGCTGGTTTATCACAAGATCCTTGAATTCGGCCTCGGCTTTTCGGCCACCGGCGATATTTCCCCCTGGCTGGTGATCTGGCTGCCGACGGCGCTGTTTATCCTGCTGACCGCACGGCTCTATTATATCGGCGCCTATAAGGTCGGCGGCATGCCGCTGCGGCGGATCGAAATCATCTATGATGTCGTGGTTGACGCCATCCGCCGGATGGCGCGGCGGCTGAGAACGGCGGACTGATATGGAAAGATTTATCAGAATATCGAACCATGTCGGCGGCCTGCTCAATCCGGGCAGCATGGACCTTTACCTGGCGAAAACCTTCGCCATGCGCTACATCGTCATCCTGCTGGGCCTGGTCGCCACCCTGCAAATGCTCGACCTGCTGTCGGAATCCGATGACATTCTGGCCGGTGAAGGCGCGACCTATGCCGACCTCTGGTATTATGTCACGTTGCGAACCCCGACATTATTATCGCTCTTTTCGCCGTTCGTCGCCCTGCTGGCCGCCATCATGTGCCTCGCCGGCCTCAACATCCATAGTGAAATCGTCATTATGAAGGCTTCGGGCTGGTCGGCTTTCCGCATTATCACGCCGATGATTTTGATGTCGCTGCTGATCGCCAGCCTGCATTTCGTCTTCACCGAAACCGTGACCGTCGACGCCAAGGCGGAATTGCGCAACTGGAAGGAAAATAATTACGCCGCCGACCTGCCGCCGGCCCCGGACACGGTCTATGACGCCTGGGTCAATGACGGCAATAATCTGGTCAAGGCGGAAAGCGCCAGCCGCAACGGCAGCATTCTGTTGCTGGATAAGATAACCCAGTATATCCGTGACAAGGATCTGCAGATCACATCGCTGATCAAGGCGGATTTCGCCGTCTATCGCGATGGCAAGTGGAAAATGTTCGAGGTCAAGGAATTTGATGTCAGAACCCTGAAGGTGACCCTGATGGAGAATCTCGAATGGGACACCAATATTCCGCCGGAACGCTTTATCGCCCTCGCCCTGAAGCCCGACCAGGTCACCTTGCAGCGCCTGCGCGCCGCCATCAGCCAGCTCAAGCGCGAAGGCCATGACACCGCCAGCTTTGAGACCATGCTCTATCAGAAATTCGTCGCGCCGCTCAGCACCCTGCTAATGCCGCTGCTCGCCGGACTGGCGGCCTTCGGCCTGCACCGGGGCGGCAATCTTTTCGGCCGCATTACCCTGACCGGGGCCATGGGCTTTGGTTATTTCGTCATCAACAACCTGTTTATCGCCCTTGGCCAATATGGCGCCGTGCCGCCGATCATCGCCGCCTGGCTGCCTTTCCTGCTGTTTTTCCTGATTGGTGCGAGCTTCCTGCTGGTGACGGAAGAATAAGCCTTGACCGTATCAACGACAAAAAACTTGGATAAATCTTCCCGGTCACTATAGTGGTCGGCGCAATAAAACAGGGTTCGAGGAATATCATGACATCAGCCGTCACCATCAAGGAGGTCCGCAGCAACGCCGACCAGAAACAGTTCGTCAAGCTGCCCTGGGCTATTTTCAAGGATGACCCCCACTGGGTTCCGCCGCTGATTATGGAGCGGATGGAAATTCTCGACCCGAAAAAGAACCCTTATTTTGAACATGCCGAGGCGAAACTGTGGCTCGCCTTCCGGGACGGCGTCGCCGTCGGCCGGATCAGTGCCCAGGTCGACGCGCTGGTCGAACAGCGCCATGGGCAAAAAATCGGCCATTTCGGATTTTTCGACTGCATCGATGATCAGGCGGTCGCCGACGCCCTGCTTGACGCGGCGACAGGCTGGCTGAAAGACAACGGCCGGGATCAGATAATCGGCCCCTTCAGCCTGTCCATCAATGAGGAAACCGGCATGCTGGTTGACGGTTTTGATACGCCGCCCAGCCTGATGATGAACCACGCCCGACCCTATTATCAGGATCTGCTCGCCGGTTACGGCATGACAAAAATCAGGGATCTGTGGGCTTATTATCTGAAAATTGATCAAAAAATCCTGCCGCCGGCCATTGACAAGCTGATCAAGCGCAGCATGCGCGACGGCAAGATGAAATTGCGTCCGATCAATATGAAGAATTTCGAACAGGACCTGAAAACCATTCTTGATATCTACAATGACGCCTGGTCCGGAAACTGGATGGCCCTGCCCTTCACCGAGAATGAACTGACCAAGGCGGTCAAGGATATGAAGCTGATCATCCGCGAGGATTTCACCTTTATCGCCGAATATGACGGCGTGCCCCAGGCGATGATGGTGACCCTGCCCAACGTCAACGAGATCATTCGGGACCTGGACGGCAGGCTGCTGCCCTTCGGCCTGTTGAAACTGCTGTGGCGCCTGAAAGTGAAACCGAGCTATAAAACGGTGCGGGTACCGCTGATGGGCGTGCGCAAGGCGATGCAGAATACCGCCGTCGGCGGCGCCATGGCCTTCGCCCTGATCGAGGAATGCCGCATTCACGCCGAGAAAGCCGGCTGCACCCATGCCGAGCTTTCCTGGGTGCTGGAGGAAAACACCCGCCTGTCGAAGATGCTGGAAACCATCGGCTGCTGGCGTTATAAGGATTATCGGCTATTTACAAAAGAGCTTAACTAAGACACATTCTTGCCATAGCTGTCTCATAATGTTTCGAAATTCTTTAGAAATTTACAGATAACGTTTTTTTTCCGGACCCATGCCCATGTCTGATGACGATAAAGTGATAAGCGAAAAAACCTTTTTGCAACGGATACGAACCTATTTTCTGACCGGCCTGGTCGTCGCCTCGCCCGTGGGGATCACGATCTATCTGGCCTGGGCCTTTATCGATGTGATCGACCGCAATATCAAGCCGCTGATCCCGCCGATCTATAACCCGGAAACCTATCTGCCGTTTCCCCTGCCCGGCGTCGGGCTGATTTTCCTGTTTCTCGTCCTGACCCTGCTCGGGTTTCTGGCGGCCAATTTCATGGGCAAGACCCTGATCCGGATCGGTGAGAAAATCCTCAACCGGATGCCGATCGTCCGCAGCGTCTACAATACGCTGAAACAGATCTTTGAAACGGTTATTTCGGAAAACAAGGGCAGTTTCAAAGAAGTGGTGCTGGTGGAATATCCGCGCAAGGGATTATGGGCCATCGCCTTTATTTCCGGCGACAACAGCGGCGAGGTCCAGGCCAAATTGCCCGAGGATGTCATCAATGTCTTCCTGCCGACGACGCCGAATCCGACCTCCGGCTTTTTGCTGTTCGTGCCGAAAAAAGACATTATCCGCCTTAAAATGACCCCGGATGAAGGGGCGAAATATGTTATATCCGCCGGCCTGGTCGATCCGACCAGACTGGCGTCAAAAATTATCGATACGAAAAAATAATCATCCCGACGTCAGGTATTTCACCCCTTCGTCCCGTTCAAAAAGATACAGCAGGATGCGCAGGTTGCGGCCCCGGCCGCTTTTCAGATCGGGGTCTTTTTCCAGGATCAGGCGCGCATCATCCCGCGCCATGGCGATCAGCGCGCCGTGATCTTCGAGGCGGGCGACCTTAAAATCCGGCAGGCCGCTTTGCCGGGTGCCGAGCAATTCACCCGCCCCGCGCAGGCGCAGGTCTTCCTCGGCGATGAGAAAGCCGTCTTCCGTTTCGCGCATGATCCGGAGCCGCGCCGTCGCCGCCTCCCCGCCCAGCGCGCCATAGAGCAATAAACAGGTTGATTTGCCGGCGCCGCGCCCGACCCGGCCGCGCAACTGATGCAACTGGGCGAGGCCGAACCGTTCGGCATGTTCGATCACCATCACCGTCGCTTCGGGAATATCCACCCCCACTTCAATCACCGTCGTCGCCACCAGGATGTCAAGTTCGCCCCCGGCGAAACGCGCCATCACCCGATCCTTGTCCTTTGGCTTCATCTTGCCGTGAACCAGACCGACCCGGGAACCGAAAAGCTGTTCCAGGTGGCGATGCCTTTCTTCCGCCGCCGCCAGGTCCAGCACCTCTGATTCCTCGACCAGCGGACAGATCCAGAATATCCGGCTGCCGCCCTGAATGGCGCGGCGAATGCCCTGCGCCACCTCGTCAAGGCGGCTGAGCGGAATGGTCCGCGTGTCGATCGGCTGGCGGCCCGGCGGCTTTTCATGCAGCCGCGAGACGTCCATATCGCCATAAGCGGTCAGGGTCAGGGTGCGCGGAATCGGCGTCGCGGTCATGGTCAGGACGTCCATCGTCAGGCCTTGCCGTCCCTTGGCCGACAGGGCCATACGCTGCTCGACGCCAAAGCGATGCTGTTCGTCAATCACCGCCAGCGCCAGATCGTGATAGATCACATCCTTCTGGAACAGGGCGTGGGTGCCGACCAGAATATCAATCTCCCCCGCCGCGAGTTCCGCCAGCAGCCTGTCCCGCGCCTTTCCCTTGTCGCGCCCGGTGAGCAGCGCGATCCGGACGTCCATGCCGTCGGTCATCTCCCGCAGGCTGGTGTAATGCTGCCGGGCGAGAATTTCTGTCGGCGCGATCATCGCCGCCTGGGCGTTCTCTCCCACCGCCACCAGCATCGCCAGCAGGGCGACGACCGTCTTGCCGCTGCCGACATCGCCCTGCAACAGCCGCATCATGGCGTAAGGCCGGGCCAGATCCTTTTCGATCTCGGCAATGCTGTCGAGCTGCGCCCCGGTCAGGCTGTAGGGCAGATTTTCCAGCAGTTGATTTTTCAATTGCCCTTGTGCAGTGAGCGGGCGGCCTTTTTTTCTGCGGTTCTGCCGGCGCATGATCTCCAGCGCCAGTTGATTGGCGAGAAATTCGTCATAGGCCAGCCGCCGGCGGGCCGGGCTGTCCGGCTGAAGGTCGCGCTGCCCCTGCGGCTGATGGAGCGTCTTCAGCACCGCATGCCATTCCGGCCAGCCTTCCCGCGCCAGCAGGCCCGCGTCCTGCCATTCGGGAAGCGCCGTCAGCCGCTCAAGGGCGCCGCGGATGATCTTGGCCATGACCTTGCCGCTGATGCCGGCGGTCAAGGGGTAGACCGGCTCGATGGGCGGAATCTCGTCCCGCGCCGACGGCAACAGCATGTAATCCGGGTGGCTCATTTGCAGCTGGCTCTGGTAGACTTCGACCTTGCCGCTGATCAGGCGTCGTTCGCCTTCGGGCAACTGGCGCCGGATGTAATCGCCTTTGACATGAAAAAAGACCAGCTGTATCTGTCCCGTGTCATCATGACACCAGACCCGGTACGGGCGGCGGCTGTTGGCGGGCGGCGCATCATGTTTGCCGACCGTGACCTCAAGGGTCACGATCCCATCATGGTCAATATCGGCAAGCCGCGGGCTCGACCTTCGATCAATAATATCCACCGGCAGGTGCCAGAACAGGTCCAGCACCCGCCGTCCGACAATCTTTTCCAGCAGCCCGGCAATCCGCCCGCCGACGCCGGGCAGGCTGACGGTATCTGCGAAAAAGGGATATAATATTTCCGGACGCATGGGATATTGTTTGTCCTGTCCCTCGTTGTTGAGTCACGTTTATATCCGAACCACACGGTTTATAATTGATTCAGATGTGTTTTTTTTCTATCACTAGCATATTAAACTAAAACCGACAGCAAATATAAAGCAGATTGTAGCACCCATGCCATCATTTGATGCCCCCGGCTTTATCGAACCCGAAATTGACGCCAATGAATCCCTTGAGGTCCGCCGGAAACGGCTGAAATTCCGGAGCGCCCACCGCGGCATCAAGGAAGCGGACATTCTGCTCGGCCATTTTGCCGAAAGGCGCCTTGATGAGTTGAATCGCGCCCAACTGGACCGCTACGAGGACCTGCTGCGGGAGCCGGACCTGAAAATTGTCGCCTGGATCACCGGCGACCAGGAGCCGCCGGCGCATTTGCAAAATGACATCATGGACAAACTCCGGACGCTCGATTTTCTCAAGATACTGAAGTGACAGATCTCGACCAGTTTATAAATGCGGAAGTTCCCCTTCAGCTTGCCGGCGCGCCCGAAGGCCGCGACGCCCTGTTCATCGCCCAGCTGCTGAATGCGCCTAAAGGCGGTCCCGAAGTCATGCTGCATATCGCCCGCGATGATCATCGCATGAGCAATATGGCCGATCTGGCGGCTTTCTTTTCGCCGGAGACGGAGATATTGACCTTTCCCGCCTGGGACTGCCTGCCCTATGACCGGGTGTCGCCCAATCCGGAGATCAGCGCCCGGCGGATGACGACCCTGAGCAGACTGGCGGCCGAAGGGGCCGCGCAGCCGCGGCGGCTGGTGGTCACCACGATCAATGCGATAACCCAGATGATCCCGGCCCGCGACAGCCTCAAGGGTCTGTCCTTTTTCGCCAAAACCGGCGACCGGCTTGACCTCGACAGGTTGACGGCCTATCTCAGCCGCAACGGCTATGCCCGCGCCAGCACGGTGATCGAGCATGGCGATTTCGCCATTCGCGGCGGGCTGGTCGATATTTTCCCCTCGGGGCAGGATATGCCTGTGCGCATTGACCTGTGGGGCGACACCATTGAGGCGATCCGCGAATTCGATCCGGTCAGCCAGCGCACCTCCGAGAAAATTGACCGGGTCGCGCTGGTGCCGATGAGCGAGATTACCCTGGACGAAGACAGCATCCGGCGGTTTCGCGGCGCCTATGTCCGGCAGTTTGGCGCGGTGCGCAGCGAAGACCCCCTCTATGAGGCGGTCGGGCAAGGCCGCAAACATCAGGGGATGGAGCATTGGCTGCCTCTGTTTCATTTCAGGCTCGAAACCCTGTTTGATTATCTGCCCGATTGTCCGGTGACCCTTGACCCTCTGGCGACGGAGGCCTTCCAGGACCGATTGGTCGCGATCCGGGATTATTATCAGGCGCGCAAGGCGGCCTATGAGGATTCGGGCCGCAGGGCCGCCGGCACCCTTTCAACCTACAAGCCGCTGCCGCCGGACAAGCTTTATCTGACCGATGACGACTGGCGGGCTCTGGTCGGGGCCCGCAAAATCCACCAGTTCAGCGCCTTCCGCGCCGCGCCGGGGGCCGATCACCTGAATCTGGCCGCCAGAGCCGGCCGCGACTTCGCCCCGGAACGCAATGACCCGAATCAGAATGTCTATGACGCCCTGCGCCAGCATTGCGTCAGGCTGCAGCTTGACGGGCGGCGGGTCCTGATCGCCAGTTACAGCGCCGGGTCGCAAAACCGGCTGGCGGCGGTGCTGAAGGAACATGGCATGGCCAACCATCAGGTGATTGACAGCTGGGCCGAACGCGAAAGGCTGCCCGACGGCGTTATCGGCCTGATGATTGTGCCGCTGGAGCATGGTTTTGACAGCGGGACAGAAGTTCTGATTGCCGAGCAGGACATATTGGGCGACCGTCTGGTCCGCAAGGTCCGCAAATCGCGCAAGGCGGAAAATTTCATTCAGGAGGCCTCGGCCCTCACCCCCGGCGATCTGGTGGTTCATATGGATCACGGCGTCGGCCGCTATGAGGGGTTGTTGACGATTGAGGTCAACGGCGCGGCCCATGACTGCGTTCATCTGACCTATCAGGGCGGCGACAAGCTGTTTGTGCCGGTTGAGAATATCGAAATTCTCAGCCGCTACGGCGCCGAGGGCAGCGACGGCCAGCTCGACAAGCTGGGCGGCGTCGCCTGGCAGGGCCGCAAGGCCCGTCTGAAGAAACGCATCCGCGAAATGGCCGATGAACTGATCAGGGTCGCGGCCCAGCGCGCCCTGCGCAAAGGCTCCCTCATTCAGCCGCCGGAGGGGCTTTATGACGAATTCTGCGCCCGTTTCCCCTATACGGAAACCGACGACCAGTTGCGGGCCGTGCAGGACGTGATCAGCGACCTGTCCAGCGGCAAGCCCATGGACCGCCTGATCTGCGGCGATGTCGGTTTCGGCAAGACCGAGGTCGCCCTGCGCACCGCCTTTCTCGCCGTCATGGGCGGGTTCCAGGTGGCGGTCATCGCGCCAACCACCCTGCTCGCCCGCCAGCATTACAAAACCTTCAGCGACCGTTTCAGGGGACTGCCGGTGCGCATCGGCCATCTGTCCCGCCTGGTCGGCGCCCGGGATCAGAAACTGACCCGGGAGGAACTCGGCAGGGGCACCTGCGAAATCGTCATCGGCACCCACGCTTTGCTCGGCAAAAGCGTCAAATTCAAAAATCTCGGCATGATCATCATTGATGAGGAGCAGCATTTCGGCGTCGTTCACAAAGAACGTCTGAAGCAAATGAAGCATGACGTTCATGTGCTGACCCTGACCGCAACCCCGATCCCGCGCACCCTGCAGCTCGCCATGAGCGGCATGCGGGGCCTGAGCCTGATTGCAACGCCGCCTGTCGACCGGCTGGCGATTCGCACCTTTGTCCTGCCGATGGATGCGCTGGTGGTTCGCGAGGCCCTGCTGCGCGAACATTACCGGGGCGGCCAGAGTTTTTACGTCTGTCCCCGGGTATCGGACCTGAAGGAGATTGCGGAATTCCTGACAGAGCATGTGCCGGAAGTCAAAACCGTGACCGCCCACGGCCAGATGGCCCCGAGCCAGATCGAGGACATCATGAACGCTTTCTACGACGGCAAATATGACGTGCTGATTTCAACGACAATTGTCGAATCCGGCCTTGATATTCCGACCGCCAACACCATGATCATTCACCGCGCCGAGATGTTCGGGCTGGCCCAGCTGTATCAGTTGCGCGGCCGGGTCGGGCGCTCGAAAGTCCGGGCCTACGCCTATATGACATTGCCGCCGCGCCGGATGCCGACCGCCCAGGCGGAAAGGCGGCTTCAGGTGCTGCAGACACTGGATACCCTGGGCGCCGGCTTTACGCTCGCCAGCCATGACCTTGACATTCGCGGCGCCGGCAACCTGCTGGGCGAGGAACAATCGGGCCACATCAAGGAAGTCGGCATGGAGCTGTATCAGCAGATGCTGGAGGAAGCGGTCGCCGAGGCCCGCGCCGGCGTCACGGATGAAGAAATTGACGGCGGCTGGTCACCGCAGATCAATGTCGGCGCGACGGTCCTGATCCCGGAAAGCTTTGTCCCGGACCTCAATCTGCGCATGTCGCTTTATCGCCGTCTGGCCGAACTGAACAGCCGGGAGGAAATTGACGCCTTTGGCGCGGAACTGATTGACCGCTTTGGCGATCTGCCCGAAGAGGTCGAGCATCTGCTGAAAATCATCCTGATCAAGCATTTCTGCCGCCTCGCCGGAATCGAGAAGATCGAAACCGGACCGAAGGGCGCCATTGTCAGCTTCCGCGGTTCAAAATTCGCCAATCCCGCCGGGCTGGTTGATTTCATCACCAAACAGTCGGCGGTCACCAAGCTGCGTTCCGACCACCGTCTGGTTTACGTGCGCAAATGGTCCAAAATCGAAAATCGCCTGCAGGGGTCGCTCAATCTGGCCCATGCCCTGGCCAAAGCGGCCCGCTCAGCCGCCTGACGCACCGGCAGGGCAATCGCTGCAATCTTTATCTTTTGTTAAGACAATTTTAGATGTCTCCGTCTATGGTTTTTAAGGAATCGGACCGAAAGTCCGGCACTATCAATGAGAGAACATCATGTTCAAGGCAATACAGACAAGTGTTTCGGGCCTTATCGCCGCCACCTCGCGGGCGAATGTCGCCGCAAGCAATATTGTCAATTCCCATGTCGCGTCTACGCCTGCCACCCGGGGTGTTGCGGCCACGGGCGAATCCTTTCGCGGGTATGTCCCCCAGCGCACGGAACAAACCACCAGCCCTTCCGGCGGGGTGCGGGCCCACGCCGTGCCGGTCAGCCCGGCGAGCCTGACCGTATATGATCCCACCTCCCCGCTGGCCGGCGACCAGGGCACGGTGAACATCCCCAATGTTTCCCTGCCGGCGGAACTGGCGGAACTCAGCCGGGCAAGCCACGCCTATAAAGCGAATGCGGCGGTGCTGAAAACACTGGATGAAACCTTTCGCGCATTGGTCAAAATATAATTCTTTCCATATATCTCTTTAAGAGAATCTATATAATATTTATCTAATATAAGTCTTTTCTTTATTGAATTCGGCCGCAATGAATATTAAGCTTCCCTTGTTGAAAAAAGAATATGCCGTTATTTACCTCTAATTAACTCGATGGCATGTAGTATTTTTTCGATCAAGCTTGCCGATTTTACAAGAAACAAGTAATTATAAAATTGATTTAGCGGTAATGAATATGCTGGAAATAGACAAGGAAGTCTCAAACCTACTGAAGCTTGCCCATCAGAAGCAGGCCAACGGTCGGTCCCTACTCTTTACCGCAACCACCGACCTGCTGGAACGACGCCATTCAGAGCTTTCGCCGAACGAACTGGCTTTAATGTCGGAAATCCTTGAAAAGCTCGTCACCAGCGTTGAAATGAATGTCCGCAAGAAGCTTGCCCAACGGCTTGCCGGCAGCGAAGATGCGCCGATTGACCTGATTATATTGCTGGCCAATGATCAGATTGAAGTCGCCAAACCGGTTCTGCTGCTCAGTAAATTGCTGTCTGACCAGGAACTGCTGAAGGTCATCCGCCATAAAACCGTACAACATCATTTGAGCATCGCCAGCCGCAAAAAGCTCTCCTCCGCCGTTTCGCGGGAACTGGTCGCCATCGGCAACACCAAAACCCTGCTTGCCCTGCTCAGCAATCAGGACGCCAGGATTGACGATAAATCAATCGCCGCCCTGGTGGAAAAATCCAAGCTTGATCCGGAGATCCAGCCCCCGCTGATCGAGCATCCGGATCTGCCGGAGGAAATGTCGGCTCTGATGTATCAGTGGGTCTCCGACAGTCTCAAAGAATCCATCTTGAACCGGCTGAACATCACTGAAGAAGAAATCGCAACCCTGCTTAAAATGGCAACGGATGAGGCGAGCGAGGAAGAACAGAATTACCTCACCAGGGAAAAATCGGAAAAGCTTCTGGTCGACAAGCTGCACAAGGCCGGCAAACTCAAGCCGTCCTTCCTGATGAAATGCCTCAATCAGGGGCAATCCTCGCTTTTCGAGATCGCCTTCTCAAAATTAATCAATGTGCCGCAAAAGATCATGCGCTCTTTTCTCTATGACCGGGGGGCGGAGGCCCTGGCGGTATCCTGCTGCGCGGCGGGAATCGACCAGAGCGTTTTTCTGACAATTTATGAACTGACGCGCGCCGCCCAGAATGAGAGTACGGCCCTGACCGACAAGCAGACGACGGAAGCTTTTGAATATTTCAAGAAGCTTGACAAGAAACGTGCTCAGATGACCATACAGAAATGGGTTGCAGACGCCACCCGCACCCCTATATTCTAGGGTCTGTTGACAATTAAGGTCAGGGCGTTGGTTTGGCCAGAATGGCTCAATTTTAAGCAGGAGGACGCAGGACATACCGGTATATTCAAGGACGACTGCTGTATAAAGTGGGCCATTCCGGCCGAATCCGGCGGACGATCCACATTTTATCACTGGACAGCGTTACAAAATGCTTGAAGTGAATGACACTACGGCGCATTCCGCGCCTCGCCAGTGATAAAATGTGAAGCGCCAACGCCCTGACCTTAATTGTCAACAGACCCTAAGTGAAATAAATAAACGCCACTTGTTTAAACTGCGTTGACCGCAGATGATGAAGGGGGCGCAGGATGTGCCATGACGGAAAATAACAAAAAAATTGCGCTGGTTGCCTCGGACACAGACACCGCACAGGAGGCCGCCGCGGCGCTTCGCAAATCTTATGACTTTGTCGCGCCGGAAAAGGCGGATGTGATCGTCGCTCTCGGCGGCGACGGCTTTATCCTGCATTATATCCATGAGGTGATGCCCCACAAGGCGTCGATCTTCGGCATGAACCGGGGAACCGTCGGCTTTCTGATGAATGATTACCGGGCGGAAGATCTGCTTGAACGCATCAACAGTTCGACGACAATCACCCTGCACCCTTTGCGCATGCGGGCCCATACGGAAAACGGCCAGGTCGTCGAGGCGCTGGCCATCAACGAGGTTTCCCTGCTGAGGCAGACCCGCCAGACGGCAAAAATCAGAATATATATCGACGACAAAGTCAGGATGGAAGAACTCGTCTGTGACGGAATTCTGTTGTCCACGCCGGCCGGCAGCACGGCCTACAACCTGTCGGCCCACGGCCCGATCATGCCGATGAATGCGGAAATTCTCGCCATGACGCCGATCAGCGCCTTCCGGCCCCGGCGCTGGAAAGGCGCCCTGCTGCCGCAAAGCTCCAAAGTCAGTTTTGAGATGATCGACCCCGGCAAACGCCCGGTCAGCGCCGTGGCCGATACCCGGGAAGTCCGTCATGTGACCAAGGTCGACATCGAACAGGACAGATCAATCAGAATCAGTCTGCTGTTCGACAGCCATCATACGCTTGAGGAAAGAATTCTCAACGAGCAGTTTATCTATTGACCCGCCGCGGAATTATGAATGGTTATTTGCCCGCATCGCCGATTTTAAAGGTGACGGTGAATTCCGAGCCCTCGTTGACAACACTTTTCAGGGTGATATTGCCCCCCATCTGGATCGCCAGCTGCTGGGAAATATGCAGGCCAAGCCCGGTACCCTCTTCCTTGCGGGAATAGACATTGCCGGTTGCCTGCTGAAATTTTTCAAATACCAGATCATGCTGGTCTTCCGGAATGCCGATCCCCGTATCCCATACCGTAACCGACACCGTTGACGGGTCAGTCTGCGCAATCCTGAGGCCCACCTTGCCATAATCGGGGGTGAATTTCACCGCATTGCTCAACAGATTGACAAAGATCTGAACCGCCCTTCTTTCGTCGGCTTTGATCTGATAGTCATTAACGACCTTGATTTCGCTGATATCAAGATTTTTACGGTTGGCCCTCAGGACAATCAGGTTCAGGGCCTTTTCGACAATATCCCGCAGAGACACCACATCGGTGTCCAACTTGATCTTGCCGTTTTCCAGCACCGCGACCTCAAGCACGTCATTGATCAGTTCCAGAAGATGCCGACCCGCCGACAGAATATCTTTGCTGTAGGAAATATACTGGGGGTTAAGCTCACCAAACACTTCCATTTTCATCGCTTCGGCAAAGCCGATAATGGCGTTCAGCGGCGTTCTGAGTTCGTGGCTCATCGCAGCGAGAAATTCACTTTTCGCCCCCAGCGCGACTTCCGCCTTGGCCGTCGCCATATCAAGCTGAATATTTTTATTGGTCAATTCCTCAAGAGTATTTTCCAGGGATTTCTGAACCGCCAGCGTTTCCAGCCGCGCCTTGTAATTGGCGGTGACGTCCATCCCGGCGCCGCGATAGCCCTGAAATTCGCCGGTTGCGGAATCATACAGCGGCACGCCGCTCAAATGAATGTAAACCAGCTCATCCTCGGAATCCTGAAGCAAAAACAGCTGATCCCGGAAAGGCTTCATTCTATCGAGGAAAACTTCGGAATTCAGCTTTGCGCCGTTAACATCGGTTTTTAATTCGCCAAATTCCTCGAACCGCTTGCCCTTCAACAGCATGACCGGCGTCCCGGTAATCGCCATCAGGCGGTCAGAAACAAAGGTAAGATTGTAATCCCGGTCAACTTCCCAATACCAGTCCGATGTCGCCCGGGCGAAATCGCGGAATCGTTGTTGCATCAGGGTTTCATGGCCCAGGGACTTGACCTTCTCCGTGCAATCCACATAGGAGCCGCCAACGGCGATCACCGCGCCATCATCATCACATACCGGAAAATGACGGGAACGGAAATGGCGCGGCATGCCCTGTTGCTTGATGATTTCCTCGACAGAAACGCTCTGGCGGGTTAACTGAACCTCATTCAGGATCGCCATCAGGCTCGACGGCAGCCGGCTGCTGTCGGCCGTGTTGGCGCCGCCCGCTTCGGCAGGTTCACAATTGCTGACCAACTCGCGATAACCGTCATTGACAAAAACAAGTTCGCCGGAGATTGTTGAAATATACAGGGGGGTGTGGGGATCAAAGGTCATCTGTGAAATGAGCCTGTTGATTCTTTCGACAACGGTCACCGGCTTTTTGCGGCTCTTGCCGTCAAGCGAACGGGGCAGCCGCTCGACAAGTGCAAGCGGGATAATCGTCTGAGCCTTCAGCTTTGGCGCCAGTTTTTTTCCGACAGTCCTTATATCCGCTTTATTTATGTCTGACATTCCAAACATCTTATACCGCATCTTTCACGGTCAACAGCGCATTCTGGTAACTGAAATCCCGTTGCCAGTGTCTTACCGCGACCTTTGCATTTTTGATATTTATATCATCATACAATGCCAAAATGGAATTTACCAGACTGGTGGCCCGCGCCCGGCCCCCTGACCTGGACTGCGCCAACAGCAGAAAAAGCGAGGCGAAATTATCCCGCTCGATCTCAAGCGACCTGGCGATGATGGCGATGCTTTCCCCGGTTCTTTCCCGCACCGCGCGCCAGATAATCTTGACATCCAGGCCGGTCAGTTCCGACAGGGAGGCCACAAACAGATTTACCTTTTCCTGACGCAGGCATTTCAATAAAAACGTCATATCCAGTTGATTCTGCCCGGCCAGTTCCCGGGCCAGATTCAGGGCGATTCTCATAACCCCGTCTGTGGTGTCGTTATGCTGGATCGCCGTTTTGGTCGCCAGTTCCATCGCATCGTCCAGAATGACATTTTCCATGTTAAAATCGAGGATGATCTTGCGGCGCAGGGCGGCGGAAACCCACCAGTACATGCGACACGCCAGTTCAACGGGCAGATCGTGACGATTGAGCAGTGGCTCCTGAAAACGATCAACATTCTTCGATTCCGCCACCAGATATTTCATTGATAAATCTGAAATTTCGGCATTGTCATTTTTGATAAGCGCCTCAATAACATCCTCGCCACCCTGTTCAATCAGTTCCTCGCTGACCTCCTCGCTGACATGGGCGCGAATGGCGATCGCCATGCGGTGGGCATCGGACCGGTTGCGGATGATTTCGATCAGCTGCTCATCCTCCAGCACCTCGCTCTGGCGCAACATGGGTTCGGCGACATCGATCGATTCATTGGCCAGAAACGCCGCCAGCTCCCGCGGGGCTTCCGGAATATTCGCCAAACGCCGGCTCAATTCCTTTTTGACGCTTTTCTCAACGGTTGTGACCAGCTTGCATAAAATATCGTTCATCAGGGCGCGTTCATGCTCACTCAGCCGCCCTTCAGAGGATAAAAACAAATCCGTAACATTCTCCACCAGTTCCTTCCTGGCGGAAACTGTTTTTGCCTGCGCCAGGACGATCAGGTCGTCGGAAGCTATTTTGCCATTTAAGAGTCCCATTATGGCCTATCTACCCTTATTCATTCTGTTTTTCTAAATTTCACAGCATATACCCGATTGTTATAAGTCCCTTATAGTCCCAGTTCGTTAATAAAGCTTAAAAAATCCATTCAATAAGCCGTAATAAACCCTTGTGGATACAGTAAATTTACGCATCAGACATGTGAATCAGAAAAACCGGCCAAAATTCTTCGACAAATTGGATGTCTTGCAATTCACATCAGAGTCCGAAAATGGCGCGTATAGAGGATAAGCCTCTGCTATACTGCCCCGTAATGGAAACAGGAGTGATTCGTGGATAACGAGATTTGCTACAGGGCCGTACTGGCTCGCGACCCCCGCTATGACGGCCGTTTTTTTACCGCAGTGCTCACCACCGGCATATTCTGTCGGCCCATATGCCCCGCCCGGCCGCCGAAACCGGAAAACTGCCGTTTCATGCCGACCGCCGCCGCCGCCCAGGCCGCCGGATTCAGGCCCTGTCTCAGATGCCGGCCCGAATTATCGCCCCATTTGCCTGGCTGGCGCGGCACGTCCGTCACCGTCAGCAAGGCGCTCCGCTATATATCCGAAGGCTTTTTAAATGACCGGGATGTGCCGCAACTGGCCGACCGGCTCGGCATTGGCGAGCGCCATTTCCGGCGGCTGTTCCAGAAACATATGGGAACCTCGCCGCAGAAAGTCTCCCTGACCCGGCGATTGCTGATGGCGAAACAATTGCTCAGCGAAAGCCGCCTTTCGATCACCGACATCGCCTATGCCGCGGGCTTTCAAAGCACCCGGCGCTTTAACGACGCCCTGAGGAAGAATTTCGCCCTCAGCCCGAAAGACATCCGCAAAAAGTTTACCGCGCCCCGCCCCGGCGGGACCGGCGAAACCTCCGGCCTGACCTTGAGGCTGGCCTATAGCCCGCCATTTGACTGGCGCAGCATCATCCGCTATCTGACGCCGCGGGCGATCCCCGGGGTGGAACAGGTCACCGAAGACGGCTACACTCGCAGCATGCAGCTCAACGGCAAAAACGGCTGGTGTCGCGTCACGCCCCATGCGGACAGGGCGACGCTGAAGGCGACCATTCATTTTCCCGACATCACCTGCATCCCGCTGATTTTGGCGCGCCTGCGGACCATATTTGACCTCGACGCCAATATCGCCGTGATCAATGATCATCTGTCCACCGATCCGGACCTGGCCTGGCGCATCCGGCAAAACCCGGGCATTCGCGTCATCGGCGCCTGGGATCCGTTTGAATTGACCGTGCGGGCGATTCTGGGCCAGCAGGTCACGGTCGCCGCCGCCACCACTTTGATCGGCCGCATCGTCAACCGTTACGGCGCCGCCTTCGACCCCGGCGCGACCGGACTGAGCAACATCTTTCCCACGCCTGACGCGCTGGCCCGGGCGGACCTGTCGGGCCTCGGCATTACCGGCGGCCGGATAAGGGCGATCACCACGCTGGCACAGGCCGTGGCCGACGATCCCGATTTCTTCGACCGGGCGAAGGACCTTGACGGTTTCATCCGCCAGATGTGCGCCCTGCCCGGGATTGGCCCATGGACGGCCCATTATATCGCCATGCGGGCCCTGCGCGAGGCCGACGCCTTCCCGGCCTCGGACCTTGTCCTGCTGAAACGGATGCAAAAAGGCGACAAACGTCCGACCGCGAAACAGCTTGAAATCATATCTGAAAACTGGCGGCCCTGGCGGGCCTACGCCGCAATGTATTTATGGAATGTGGAACATGACGACACAACTGATCAGTGATTATTATGACACGGCCCTTGGCGGCGTCATCACGGTTTTTGACCAGGGGCTGCTCTGCGCCCTCGATTTCGCCGAATATGAGGCGCGGATGCATCGCCTGCTGAAAAAACGCTATGGCGCCTATCGCCTTGTGAAACAGCCGGATCCCTTCGGCTTTCGCGCCGTGATCGACCGCTATCTGGGCGGCGATCCTGCAGCCTTTGAATCAGTCAGGGTCAGCGTCAGGGGCACAGAATTTCAGGAACAGACCTGGCGCGCCCTGCGTCGCATTCCGCCGGGGGCGACGATGAGCTACGGCGAACTGTCCCGCAAAATCGGCCGGCCGAAGGCGGTCCGGGCGCTGGGGCACGCCAATTCGCAAAATCCGATCGCCCTTGTCATTCCCTGTCACCGGGTGATCGGCAAGGACGGCTCCCTCACCGGCTATGCCGGCGGTCTGGCGCGAAAAGAGTGGCTGTTGCGCCATGAAGGGGCGATTTAGACTCTATCCGATACCCCCGGGTCCGGATCAAATTCGATATGCAGGTGCTGGGGGAAGGGGCTGTTGGCCATATCCATCTGTCCGGCCGCGCCCGGCGCCCGGCGCAGATCTTTCTGTTTCAGTATTTCCTTGAGGAACAGCGGCATGACGGCGCGCGAGATATGCTCGCCGAAACATTTGTGCAACCCCAGCCCCCACAGTATATAGTCATCCGGGCTGCGGTTGATGTCAAAGCGGCCCGGCGCTTTAATCACCCACGGGTCAAACATCGCCGACAGGTTGGCGGCGAAGACGAAGCAGCCCCTGGGGATTTTGCATTGCCGGAGGGTCCCCGCCGCCAGAATATGATCCCGGGCCGCGATTCTGAAAATCACCGGATTCATCGGATTAAAGCGAAAGGCCTCGACCATATAACGGCCGAGCAGTTCATCCTGGTCCGCCCGGGCCGCCGCCTGCGCCCGGGCCAGTATTTTCGGCCGCGCCAGCAATTGATCGAGAATCCGGGTCGTGGCGTTTGAAATGGTCGGCAGCATCGCCGTCGTCATGCCGAGGAAATTATTGCGAATTCCCGCATCATCCATAAAGGGCATCTCCGCCTCCTGCAGCCTCAGGCAGCGGTCGAGCACATCATCACTCTCCGGCCCGGCCTGTTTTCGCCGGCGGATCAGATCATCCAGATAATCCCGGCATTCCGCCGCCGCCCGCCGGGCCGCTTCCACCACATGCGCGTCATTGGAAAAGTCGAAAAAGAGATAGTGGAACATCCGGTGGGTCCAGTCGATCATTTTCGCCTCCGACGGCCCCGGGGCGCCGAAATAGCGCCCGACAAGCCGCGCCAGCACCGGTTTCGTCAAGCCGGCCGGCACATCAAGCCGCCCGTCCGCCACCGCCAATATGGGGCCAATTTCCCCTTTGACGAAGGGCGTGATCAGCCGGTCAATATCATCTCGGTTGGCGGCAAGGCGCATATCCGAGACGTTATTCAGATAATCGGCCCCGTCCTGCATGCCGAGGAAGAAATTACCGCCGCCGGTCAGCATATCCATCTTCGGCGCATAGGCCGTGTGAAATATGCCGTCCTGATCGACGACCTCCCGCACGTCCTCATGGGCGGTGACCAGAGCCGTCGCCGTATTTTCATAGGCGGTGATGAATCTTTTGCCGATGACAACGGTCGGCAGGAAAGCCCGCAACACCGCAAATCCCGCCCGCATCATCGCCGGTTCGGTGAATTTGGCCGCCAGACGATCCGCCAGGCGGCCGGGCCCGAACAGCGCGCCCAGACCCGCCGCCAGCAGCCGCAGCAGGTTCCACAGCCCCCGGAACATGACCTGGAAAAGGGTCACAATGTTGCGAACAATGCTGCTGATATAGCCCCAGAGCGCGCCGATAAGTCCCGCGATAATCGCCATTTTTATTTCCCGCCTTCCCGTTCTGTAAAATTACTGCCATGGCCGGCTAAATTGTCGATACCGCCTGTTCACTGATCAGCTTCAGGGCAGTGATGCCGGGGATAAAGAAATATTCGCCGCCTTTGACCGTCACAAAGCGCGGGATATTCTGGCAGATAAAGGGCGGATGTTCGCCGTCCGGGTCATTCTGAATCACCGCCTGGCCCGTCCCGTCATGGGTGCCGGCCAATATATCCTTGTCATTGGCCTGCCGAAAGTCATTGCCGTAATTGACCCACAACTGCTGAATAAATTCAAATTGCCGTTCGATACTGGCGTTGATCGCCATAAAGATGATGCCCTGCTCGCCGTCGTCGTCGCCCAATTCATCCAGCGGCGTCGCCGTTCCATAAGGCAGGCCGCGACGTAAAATCCGCCGCCGGCCGCTGAGCTGCCCCTGAAAACCAAGACTGTCGCGCGGGTTGCAGCGCCGGACATGCGCCCCCATGGGGCAGCGGCCCCCGTCCCGGTCGTTCTCATAGTCAAAATCGTTGTTTTTCAGCGGATTATCGCGGATCTCCGCATTCTCGCCAAAAGGCGACAATTCCAGCGGCGTGCCATCAAGCCAGCGGCCGGCGATTTTGGCCGCGAGGATTTCCCAGCCCCGGGCCGCTCGTCCGTCCGCATGCCGATATTGGCTCATATCAAGGGATTTTTCATATTCCCGGCCGGTCTCGACAAGATATTTGCGAAAGCTCGCCACATTCTGGTGCAATTTGCGAAAGACCAGGAACGCGCCGTTCCGGGTCAGTTGCCGCGGCCGGGCCGCTTCGGGAATCGACTGGGATTCATCCGGATAGCCGAGAATGAATTCCCCCGGGGCCAGCGGCGCCCATGTCCCATCCTGCAACTGCTTGCCCCGTCCGGGAATTTTCATGACATTAAAATCCGTGCCGCTGAACGCCGGATTGCCGATGCCGTCCGTGAAACCGAAATGTTCTTTGGCGGTCGGCTTGCCGTCATAAAACAGGACATTGCCCTCCTGACTGCCGAGCAGCCGGACGCCCCCCGTCACCTGGCATAAGGAGCGCA
Organism: Paremcibacter sp.; assembly: GCA_048266545.1. Taxonomy (GTDB): domain Bacteria; phylum Pseudomonadota; class Alphaproteobacteria; order Sphingomonadales; family Emcibacteraceae; genus Paremcibacter. The sequence continues at coordinate 90,215 of JBLWZH010000008.1, forward strand.
GCGCCTCATGATGCTCATTCAGGTGGGCCTTTTCCGCCGCGCTGATCTCCGACAGGTTGGATAATTTCGATACTGTCCGCGCATTGATGGTCAGCAGGATATCCACCTCGTCCCGCCAGCATTTATCCCAATGGTCCGGGCTGCTGTCGTCCGTATCGCCGAGGATTTCGCCGCGCGCTTTCATCCCCTCGGCAAAGGCCAGGGGGAATTGACGCAGGCAGCTCTCATCCAGCCCAAGCGCCTTCAGGCCGTGATAGGAAAAAGCGATATTGGTCGTCGCCTCCGGCTTGACGCCGCCCCGCCAGATTTCGCCGGTGGTGATATGGGGAACGATTTTTCTGAGAAATTCCCGGGCCCGAGCGCCATCGGTGATTTTCAACATGATATAGCGGGCGAGCGGAAAGCGATAGGCCCTGACGATATTGCCCTGAATATCGGATAATTGCAGCAAATTGGCCATATTATTCCCCCCGGCCGTCAAATTGATAATAAACACTGCCCCGCTGTGGCGTCGGGGCCTTTTTAAAGTCTTCCATGAAGGCGAGGAAATTCTGTTGCAGCCGCTCCGCCGCCACCCCCTGGTTTGCCGCGACAAAGACGCTGAATTCCTGTTTCAGCATCAGGCCGCGGAGCATCTCGTCAACGGACATGTCATTGACCGCGGCGAAAAAGAAGGTCGTATCAATCTGGCATCTGAACATATAGTGCTTCCATTTTTCCCGCCCCGCCGCGACGCCGGGGAAGCCGACGCAGCATTTCCAGATTTCCCCGATTTCCCGGGGCATGGCGTCAAACATGCTGTCGAGATAGGACACCGGATCGCCATCAAAATTGGTGTTGAACCACAGGTATTTTGAGTGCAGATGATCCTCCCTTGCCGTCGTTCCCTGAAAATAAATATCATCAATGATCGACAGCCGCGCCAGATGGGTGGCCGTCACCTTGCAAAAAGGTGATTCGGTCCCCCGGGGCAATCGCCGCAGGTAATCCCGCAGGCCGCCGACCGGCGACTGACCCCGGTCGCCATCGGCGATGATGGGACATAACAGCGTCAGATCATACGCCGTGCCGTTCCTGTTCGCCATGTCACTCCCCCTGTTGTTATTCCGTTGCCGCCACCGGTGAGCGATCCATCCGGCCAAGATCTTTCTGAACCCGCAACAGCATTTTATGATAGGCCTGCTGAAATTTCGCCGCGGACATGGCGGCGGCCTGATCCCCGAGCGCCGACAGATTCTGCGTGATATTCCGCGCCGCCTTGATGTCGTTGATCGACGCCCCCGGATAGGCGTTGTAAAAATGCGCCACATCAAGCTGGTTATGGCGAATATAATTGATGAACGGCGGTTCCGGCCGCGATCCGGGAAATTTAACGCTCCAGTTCCAGATGCTGTTCAGGCCCGCGGGCAGGACATCGGAAAAGGCGTCGATATACTGCACCCAGGCGCCGTTGAAATTGGAGCTGAAGAACAGATAGTCATAATTCAGCTTTTCCACCGGCTGGCCCTCCCCCAGATGCGGAAACTGGCCCTTGCGGACAATCACCCAGCGGGCGAAATGTATGAAGGAGAGATTGACCAACCGTTCAGTAGTCTTGGGCCGCAGCCCGATAAACCGGAAAATAGCCTTTTGTATCAATGTCGTCCACGGTTTGATTGGCGTGATCACATTGATGGCGTAAGCCTTGCCGTTCAAATTCGTTATCTTGTCGTCCATGCCCTTTTCCCTTTTTTATTTCGTCAGTTTTTTATTGTTTTTTTTGTCGGCGCTTTGTTGATTTCTCCCGTCAGAACAGCCCCTATATATCCAGAAAATAAACGCCGTTTAACAGCATGGCGACCAGGGCGAAAAAGAACGCCCTGATAAACAACAGCCGATCATCCGACATGCTGAACTGAACACTGAAAATAAACACATAGGCCAGGGCCAGGAAAAGAATTCCTGCTGTAATAAGGCCGAAATAGATCAATGACATGATATTCCCCAAGCAGATATTATATTTATTGTCTCCCGACAGACCCGTATGTTACACTATTTCCCCTTTATTCCAAAGTCGTTATTTAGGGATCGGGCCGGCGCGCCGGTTTGCGCCCCTGGCTTTCCCCGCGCATAAGGTAGGTCACCGTGCTGCGCAGCTTCGCCGGCTGCACCGGCTTCTGCAAAATTGAAAATCCATTTGAGCGGATCAGGTCAATTTCGGCGCCATCGCCCACGCCCGTCATCACAATCGCCGGTATTTTTTTATCCACTTTGTCCCGAATCGCCCCGATGATCTCCATACCCGAAACATCCTTCAGTTCAACGTCGGAAATCACCAGGTCAGGCGTGAAATCCTGCGATCTCAGGAAGGCCATCACCTCGGCCCCGGTTTTGAAATCGGCAACCTTATGGCCCCATATCCGCATGATCTTGCTGATGCTTTCCCGTGAATTGTCCTCGCTGTTCAGCATCAGGACATTGGCCGCAAGGTTTCGGGGCCACGCCTCAAGCTCGTCGGCCTTGGCGGTCACCCTTTGCAATTGACCGAGAGGAATTTTAACCGAAAAGACCGACCCGACCCCCACTTCCGACTGCAAATCAATTTTATGGTCAAGCAAGCGGCATAAACCCTCGACGATCGACAAACCCAGACCAAGTCCCTTTGACTCTTTGTCCGGGTCATCGTTGATCCGAAAAAATTCCGTGAAAACATCTTCCCGGCAGTTGTCCGGAATGCCGGCGCCACTGTCGGCGACGTAAATGATCATATGATCCGCTTCCGTTTCGCAACTGACCTTGACGAAGCCCCTTTCCGTATAGCGAATAGCATTGCTGACGAGGTTGCGCAGGATCCGGCCGATCATTTCCTTGTCACTGTAGACGGCCTGGTGACAGGGAATAAAATCAAGGCTCAGACCTTTTCTTTGCGCCCGCCCGGCATATTCCTGGCAAATTTCCTGCAGCATTTCATTGAGGATAAAATGTGACCGGCGCGGCTCGACGACCCCGGCCTCGATTTTTGAAATATCCAGAAGCGAGGTCAGCAGCTTGCGCAGGGCTTCCGAGGTCTGGCCGACCTTGTGCGACAATTCATGGATCTTTTGCGGCTTTCTCTCATGCCGCAGGGCTTCAACAAAAAAACCCATCGCGTGCAGCGGCTGACGCAGGTCATGACTCGCCGCCGCCAGAAACCGGGATTTGGCCCGGTTGTTCTGATCCGACAACCTGCGGGCGGCATCCGCATTGCTTTTTTCATATTTCAGCTTCTCGATCAGTTCCTTGTTTTCCAGCACAAGATCAATGCCGTTCAGGACATTGACCTGGGTCAGGTGACTGTGAAACAGATTGATCGCCAGAAACATCAGCAGCAGAATGCCGATCGCCACCGGCACTTCCTGATTGGACAGGATACAGCGCAGGGCGAAGGGAACGGCGCAGGGAATGGCGAAGGCGAAATAAGCCGGCTTGTATATGGACAGGAAGGATACCGACCCCGCAACCATGCCGCACAGTAAAATAGCCGTCAACACCATTAGATAAGGGTCCGTCAAGATGGGCAGAATGAGCCCCAGAACACCCCATATCGCCCCGGAGACAAAAGAAAATCCGACAAAAAAGGCGCCGTGGCCATAGACATTGTCCACCGTGATCGGCTCATGCTTCAGGCTGTGAAAATGCCATAATCTGACGGCGCAATAAAGCAGCATGCCGCCGAACCACAGGACGGGAATCCGCGCGGGAACCTTGCCGATCAAAATTAACGAAATCACCGCCGCCGTCAACAGGGTCAGCCAGATCATCGAGGGAATATGCTTGACGAGCAGAGAAACCTGCTCGACAAAAATATATCTGTCTTTTTTACCGCCACCCATCAATAATGCGCCTGCTCAACCTTCATTTTTATCGCTGTTTTATCCGTCCCCCGGCAGGCCGCCCCGCCGCTTATATCAATAGGGTGAAACAAGTCCTTCCTGCAGAGCGGCGAAGGCCGCCTCGGTCCGGTTCGTCACATTCAGAATCTGAAAAATTGCCGAAATATGAACCCGGACCGTATTGTCGGCAATGCCCAGAGTACTGGCGATTTCCTTGTTGGATTTTCCCTGGGCGATCAGGCCGAGAATCTCGCTTTGGCGGGCGGTAAGAGCGATCTGCGAGCGGCCCTGGTTATCGGCGCTCATCAGGATATTGTCCGGCACATAACGCCCGCCTTTCAGGATCAGCTGCAGGGCCTGTATCATGATTTCGCTTTTGAGAGTCTTCGGGATGTAGCCCATGACCCCCAATTCAAGCGCCCGCCTGATCAGATTCAGATCCTCGGCCGCCGACAGGAAGACAATGGGCGCGCTGGGGTCAAGATTCCTGAATTCCTGCAGCCCCTCCATGCCCGAAACGATCGGTAAATCCACATCAAGAAGAATCAGGTCAAACCCGGGCCTTTCCCGGATAAGTTGATAGGCTTCTGCGCATGTGCCGCATTCGCTGATCTTCACCTCCGGACCAAGCTGCTGCAAAACCAGCTTCAAACCGTCCCGAAACAAAGCATGGTCGTCTACCAATAATATATTCATCAACTAATCCCCTCATATCCCACCCGCAGAGTAACTGTACGAACCGACGCGCAAAATTCCACTCTGACTATTCCTGGCTTATTTCCGGCTTATTTAACAATTTTTTCTGGTGCAATTTCCGGTTTACAGCAAAGTACAACTCAAAAGAACCATTTTATTTACCATATGTTCAAAATATACCCCATCTAGTCCAAATATACTAGAACGATAATTACATATGTCTTATTTACGAAATTCAGAGAACTACATATAATGGCTGTGCATCAGGTAGCCGCCTGTGCTCCAGAATCCATCTTTGATGGAAGGCGAATTGGGGGATTTGGGGGAAAAGCACGACTGGGGGAAAGTTGAAGGGATGTTTCACACCAAATCTGTTGGGGGTCAGATTGTGGCGGAACATCCCTTCGTGTGCTCGAGCACATAATCTATATAAGCATTCTCTGCTGAGAATCAACTATTCTTTAACCTGAGTAATAAAAAAATGCGCCTGGCCATCTCATGCGGGCCCATCCCGATCAATTTCAAGTCAGGGAAACGAACCATGGCGGGCCCGCCGTCCGGGCAGGGCATGCCGCCCCCGTCACCGGCCGATGAAAGGGTCGGTCGCTGAAGCAGCAGGCAAATTCAAAGCCGGTTAATTTAACCCCTTCATTAAGAAGGAAAAAACGGAGATCTGAGCCTGGAGCTAAACATAAGGGAAATAGGTCTGGTGCGGATGGCCGGACTTGAACCGGCAAGCCCTAATCGGGCGGCAGATTTTAAGTCTGCTGTGTATACCAATTTCACCACATCCGCACATAGCCCTCAAGGACGCAGGCGCCCTCCCCAGGATACCGAGTGATAGGGGTATTGCATATTATCGCCGGAAAATAAATAGCGCGATTCAGTTTTTTTCATTTATTTTATCGTTTCGGCCTCGCCGTCAAAGCATTGCTTGCCACTCTCGATGATTTTTTGTTTCAACATCTCAAGGGCCCGGTCAAGATCGGCCTCGACCTGGGACCTGAGAACGAAACTCGCGCCATATCTTTTGTTGCGAAAAAAGGGATAACTGCCCAAGGATACAGTGGGAAAAGCCTGTTCGACATCCACCAGTATCCCGGCGAAATAGCTTTCGCCGTCAAAGACGTGAACCGCCTTGGAGTGCATGGTGTCGCCGCCGAATATTTTTTTCTCCAGGTCCAGCAGCATGCTCTGCATCACCACCGGAATACCCGCCAGGACAAATACATTCTCCATCTGGAAACCGGGCGCCGTACTGACCGGGTTCCTGATCAGTTCCGCCCCCTCGGGCGTCATGGTCATCCGCAACCGGGCGTCGGAAATATTGTCCGTGCCGTAATGTTTGTGCAGCAGCCGCAGGGCCTCTTTATTCTGGATAAAGGGAACCTCGAAAGCCTTGGCGACATTTTCCGCCGTAATGTCGTCATGGGTCGGCCCGATGCCGCCGGTGGTGAAGACATAATCGAAATTCCGCCGCAGTTCATTCACCGTATCCTGAATCACCTGGCCGACATCCGGGATCACGCGAACCTCTTTCAACTGGACCCCCATGCGGTTCAGCCACAACGACAGATGGTTCAGATTCGCATCCTTTGTCCGCCCGGAGAGGATTTCATCCCCGATAATGATCATGGCGGCGGTTACTGTTTTTATCTCGGTCATTCCTGCGGCTTCTTATGCGATTGAATACTCTTGCGGCGATTCATATTTGATTACGGTTCATTTTCTGACTATACCCTGTCTTTATGAAATTTGAACATAAACTTATACCGGGCGTCCTGATAAAACGTTATAAGCGTTTTCTCGCCGACGTCCAATTGGATAATGGCGAAATTGTCACCGCCCATTGCGCCAATTCCGGCTCCATGATGGGGCTGAAGGACCCCGGCAACAGGGTCTGGCTTTCCCCGGCGACCAACCCCAAGGCCAAGCTTGATTATAAATGGCAACTGGTCAAAGTGGAAGACACCCTGGTGGGCATAAATACCGCCCTGCCCAACGGCATTGTCGAGGAAGCCATCGGAGACGGCGCCATCACCGAACTCGGCGGCTATCGGAAACTGCGGCGGGAAATGAAATATGGCGAGAACAGCCGGATCGACATTTTCCTGTCCGAGTCCCGTGAGGGCGAGGCGGATTGCTATGTCGAGGTCAAGAACGTCACCCTGTCGCGCCGGCCGGGACTCGCCGAATTTCCCGACGCCGTCACCGCCCGGGGCGCCAAGCATCTGGCGGAACTGACCCGGATGGTGGCCGAAGGCTATCGGGCGATGATGATTTACCTGATCCAGCGCAATGACTGCGCCGTCTTTCAGGTGGCCGGCGATATTGACCCCGCCTATGCGACCGCGCTGACGCAGGCCCTCGATGCCGGCGTCGAAGCGGCGTGTTACTGTTGTAATTTAAACGATAAAGAGATTATAGTACAGCGGCGGGTCCCCATTCGCCTGTAATGGAGCGGGGCCCTGAAGAATAGAAAAATATGAAGTATATCAAGGTATGAAGTATATCAAGGCAAGTGAAACGGACGCCCGCGCCGGAAATGCGATAAAATTATACGCCCCGGAGGATTTCGCCGGCATGCGCAAGGCCGGCCGGCTGGCGGCGGAAACCCTCGACATGATCGCCGAACATGTCGAGCCCGGCGTCACCACGGAGGAGCTCGACCGGCTCTGTGCGGAATTCATCGCCGCGCGGGGGGCGATCAGCGCGCCGCTCAATTACCGCGGCTTTCCCAAATCGATCTGCACCTCGATCAATCATGTGGTCTGTCACGGCATTCCGGGGCCGAAGAAACTGAAAAAGGGCGACATCATCAATATTGACGTCACGGTGATTCTCGACGGCTGGTATGGCGACAGCAGCCGCATGTTTTACGCCGGGACGCCATCGGTCAAGGCGAAGCGGCTGGTCGATATTACCTATGAATGCCTGATGCGCGGCATCGCCGAAGTCCGGCCGGGGGCGACCGTCGGCGACATTGGTCACGCCATTCAGACCTATGCCGAATCCGAACGTTGCGGCGTTGTCGAGGTTTTCTGCGGCCACGGTCTCGGCCGGGTGTTTCATGACGCGCCGAACATCATGCATTTCGGCAGGCCCGGCGAAGGACCGGAACTGAAGGAAGGCATGTTTTTCACCATCGAGCCGATGATCAATCTCGGCCGGCCTGATGTCAAGGTGTTGAGTGACGGCTGGACCGCGGTGACCCGCGACAAATCGCTGTCGGCCCAGTTTGAACACAGCATGGGGGTGACGAAAGACGGGGTCGAAATTTTCACCCTGTCACCCAAAGGCTACGACAAACCGCCTTATTTATAAGGCTTGAATGCGAAAAACGGGGGACAAATTGACGTCAGAAACCACCAGCGACAAACCTCATTTCAGCGGCCACCGGCAAAGGCTGAAAAACCGCTTCCGCAAAGGCGGCGTTGACGCCGTGGCCGATTATGAACTTCTGGAGCTGATCCTCTATTCGGCGATCCCGCGACGAGACGTCAAGCCGCTGGCCAAGAAAATGATCGCCCATTTCGGCAGTTTTTCCGAAACCGTCAGCGCGCCTGAGGATCGCCTGAAGGAAATCCCCGGTGTCGGCGATACGGTGGTCACCGCCCTGAGGCTGGTCGAGGCGGCGGCCCGAAAACTGGCCGAGGGCAAGATTCTCGACAAACCCGTCCTGTCCAACTGGCAGGCGCTGCTTGATTATTGCCATATCCAGCTCGCCCATCAGAAAAAGGAACAGTTTCATGTGCTTTTTCTCGACCGCAAAAACCGGCTGATCGCCGATGAAAAGCAGCAGGAAGGCACCATTGACCATACGCCGGTTTATCCCCGCGAGGTGATAAAGCGCGCCCTTGAGCTGCATGCGACCGCCATAATCCTCGTCCATAACCATCCCAGCGGCGACCCGACGCCAAGCCGGGACGACGTGGAAATGACCCGGCGCATCGCAGAGGCCGGAAAACAGCTCGGCGTCGCGCTCCATGATCATCTGGTTATTTCAAAAAGCGGCCAGACCAGCTTTAAATCCATGGGTCTGATTTAGCGCCGCCCCCTAACATACATTGCTGACACGGACCCGAAATGAAACAGGCCCGCCGGTAAGTATGTCGTGGTCGCCTTTTCCCGCCTTGCTCCCTTGTGTGCCGTCTTTATTTTGTCTTCCCACTTCAAACAATCGTTTTATTTTTCTGCAACTCCTGCTAGACTACGCAGGTTGTCTGGCGTCATCACGTCATAACCACCTTGCGATATTATCAGGAGTCTTGTCATGAAATCCTATCGGCCACAATCCGTTTTACCCACCCATGAGGTGCGCAACCAGCCTGAATCCCTTGGTGATTATAACCTGTATCTGACGGACCAGCCGGCGCTGGACGCCTTCCGCCGCGAAGGCAAAAAAGCCGCGGAGCAGCGTATGATCAAATTTGGCGACCTGCTGGGCAGTGATGAAATCATCGAACAGGGCCGATTGGCCAACACGCATCTGCCGGAACTGAAGACCTTCGACAAGGCCGGCAACCGGCTGGATGAAGTGGAGTTTCATCCAGCCTATCACCGTATGATGCAGATCGGAACCGAAGCGGGCATCCCCTCCCTCGCCTGGCAGGATTCAGCAGACAGCGGCCATGCCAGCCACGCCCTGCTGGAATATCTCCAGTATCAGGTCGAAGGCGGCACCTGTTGCCCGCTGACCATGACTTACGCCTGCGTCGGGGCGCTGCGTCATCAGCCGGACCTGCTCGACCAGTGGCTGCCGCGTATTCTCGCCGCTCAATATGATCCCCGCCCCCTGCCGGCGGATCAGAAGACCGGGGCGACGCTCGGCATGGCGATGACGGAAAAACAGGGCGGCTCCGATGTCCGCAGCAATGAAACCACCGCCCACGCCATCGGCAATGGCGATTATGAACTCGTCGGCCATAAATGGTTCTGTTCCGCCCCGATGAGCGACGCCTTCCTGACCCTCGCCAATACGGATCAGGGATTGAGCTGTTTCCTTGTACCGCGCTGGACCGCCGCCGGCGAGCGCAACGGCATCCACCTGATGCGTCTGAAGGACAAGCTCGGCAACAAATCCAACGCCTCGGGCGAGATCGAATATCACCGGGCCCAGGCTCGCATGGTCGGCAAAGAGGGCCGCGGCGTCGCGACGATCATTGATATGATCCATCACACCCGGCTTGACTGCTCGCTGGCCCCCGTCGCCCTGATGCGCCAGGCCCTGGTCCAGGCCATCCACCATTGCCGGGGACGCAGGGTCTTTCAACGAAATCTGATTGATCAGCCGGTGATGCAGGCGGTGCTTGCCGATATGGCGGTCGAGGTCGAGGCCGGGGTCGTGGCCTTTATGCATGTCGCCCGCAAGTTCGACGACAGCGCCCATGACCCGGACGCCAAGATATACGCCCGGCTCACCGTCGCCCTCGCCAAATACTGGCACAACAAACGCTGCCCGAATTTTATCTATGAAGCCATGGAATGCCTGGGCGGCGGCGGTTATGTCGAGGAAAGCATCCTGCCGCGGCTTTATCGCGAAGCGCCGGTCAACAGCATCTGGGAAGGGGCCGGTAATGTGATCTGCCTCGATATTCTGCGCACCCTGTATAAGGAACCGCGCGCCCTTGAGCTGTTTCTGGCCGAACTGCAGTCCGCCGCCGGCGCCAACAGGCATCTCGACCGGGCCATCGACGACCTGAAGGCCATGTTGGCCGATAAGGAAATCGCCGAAGCAACAGCCCGGCGGCTGGTCGAGCGGATGGCGCTTTGCCTGCAGGGCGCGCTGCTGGCGCGACACGCCCCGGCCAGCGTCAGCGATCTGTTCTGCGCCAGCCGTCTCGGGCAGGATGGCGGCTCTGCTTACGGCGCGATCGCCGCCGGCCATGCGGTGACGGAAATTCTGAACCGGGCCTGGCCCGGCTGACGTCACCCTCAGGCGCCGGTCCTTCAGATCGGAATATTTTCCGACTATATGCCGCCATATATTTTATCGGCGACAGAGGGAAACCCTTGTCCCGATGGCGTTTTCCTGTTAAAGCCTGCGGCAGATAAAATTCTTTATACAGGTGAGATCATGATTCCACGTTATTCCCGCGATGTTATGACTTCCATTTGGGAGCCGCAATCCAAATTCCAGATCTGGTTCGAGATCGAGGCCCATGCCTGCGACGCCCTGGCGGAACTGGGCGTAATCCCCAAGGAAAGCGCCAAAATCATCTGGGAAAAGGGCAACTTCGACATCGACCGCATTGATGAGATCGAACGCGAAGTCAAGCATGACGTGATCGCCTTCCTGACTTCGCTCGCCGAATATATCGGTCCGGAAGCCCGCTTCGTTCATCAGGGCATGACCTCTTCCGACGTGCTGGACACCTGTTTCAATGTTCAACTGGTCAAGGCGGCCGACATTCTGATTGAGGATGTGGAAGGTTTGCTGGCGGTGCTCAAACGCCGGGCCTATGAACATAAATTCGACGTCTGCATCGGCCGCAGCCACGGCATTCACGCGGAGCCGGTGACCTTTGGCCTGAAAATGGCCGAAGCCTACGCCGAATTTGACCGCAATCTGCAACGGTTGAAAAACGCCCGCGCGGAAATCGCCACCTGCGCCATTTCCGGCGCCGTCGGCACCTTCGCCAATATCGACCCCAGGGTTGAGGAACATGTGGCCAGGGCGCTGGGCCTTACAGCCGAGCCGGTATCGACCCAGGTCATCCCCCGCGACCGTCACGCCATGTTCTTCGCCACGCTCGGCGTGGTTGCAAGCTCCATCGAACGGCTCGCCACCGAAATCCGCCATCTGCAACGGACCGAGGTTCTGGAAGCCGAGGAATATTTCTCCAAGGGCCAGAAAGGCTCTTCCGCCATGCCCCATAAGCGCAATCCGGTTCTGACCGAGAATCTGACCGGGCTCGCCCGGCTGGTCCGCGGCATGGCCCTGCCGGCGATGGAGAATGTGGCGCTGTGGCATGAACGGGATATTTCCCACAGCTCGGTCGAGCGGATGATCGGCCCCGACGCCACCGTCACCCTCGATTTCGCCCTCGCGCGGCTCACCGGCGTGATGGACAAGCTGGTGGTCTATCCGGAAAATATGCGGAAAAACATGGACAAGCTCGGCGGCCTGCATAATTCGCAGCGGGTGCTGCTGGCGCTCACCCAGGCCGGCGTCAGCCGCGAGGATTCTTACCGCCTGGTGCAGCGCAACGCCATGAGGGTCTGGGAACAGGGCGCCGATTTCGCCGCCGAACTGAAGGCCGACCCGGAAGTGTCCGCCCGGCTGTCCGACGCCGAAATCAACGACAAATTCGACCTTGGCTACCACACCAAGCATGTCGACACCATCTTCAGGCGGGTCTTTAGGGAATAGCCCCTCCCCGGCCCTTTGGCCCGAATTACAGATCACCCCGGAAAAGCCTTTTTTTCGGGGTTTTCTTTTGCTTTATCGCAAATATCCGCCCCTTCATAGCGAATGAATTTGCCGGCCCCGCCGCCCCGGTTAGGATCACTCATCACAGTAAAACAATGGAGATCCTTATGAGCAAGATCAAAAAACGCAGCCTCACCCTGGCGACGATGGGCCTGATGACCGCCGCCTGCACCTCCGCCGCCGCCGGAAACTATGCTGACCCCGATTACGCCGCCGGCTCATATGGCAGCTCAAACAGGCCCGCCGGAGAACAGACGATAACGCCACCGGATGACCATGATGATGCCGCCAAAGAAGAGGCGAGAGAACGGGCCCGTGAACTGGCGGAAGACGCCCGGGAAGTTGCGGAAGACGCCCTCGAGGCCGCCCGGGATGCTCTCGAACAGGCTCATGAAACCCTGCGCGAAATGGAGCTGGATGAGGAAAAAATCAAACGCGAGGCCCGGCAGGCGGTCCGGCTCGCCATGATCGAGGCCGAAGCCGACCTGAAAGAAGTCGAAATTGAAATGAAAAATTTCGATGCGGAAGACTTCAGGGCGGACATGGACGACATGCGCGAGGGTCTTGAGCAAGCGGTGCGCCAGGAACATCTGACGGAAGAAGAAATGAACCGCATCCTGAAAGAGGTCGAGCGGGACCGGCAACAGGCGCTCCGGGACGCCCGCGCGAGCCTTGAGGAGGTCCGCCGGGCGCTGAAAGAACTGCGCGAAGACACAAGATAATTTTCCTGAGTCGGGAACCTTGGCGCGCGCCCGTTTCGCGACGCATCGGAAGATTTGCGCCCCGTTCATGAGCAATAGTTCATGCCCGCCGCCCTCAATTTGTTTCAGTACCCGCATCTGTCCCTTCCGGATGACGAAGGCGGTCCGGGCAAGGACCATTCACCGACAACTCCCGGCCGGTTTTCCGCCGCCGATCCAGCCCCCGAAAGGGCCGTTGCCGGTGTTTTTCCGGCGCGGAAACCGGGGAGTAGCGCCGAATGTCATTTTTTTTAATTTTTCGGTTGGCAGGATAAAAAACTGATTGTATAAGATGCCTCGTCGGGTCGCATCGCGGCCCGCGATCAGATAACTGATCCCCGATAGCTCAGTTGGTAGAGCAGTAGACTGTTAATCTATTTGTCGCAGGTTCGAGTCCTGCTCGGGGAGCCATCTCTTTTCAAGGACTTAGCCTTTATCCCTTTGATAACATTACCTTAAATTTGACAGGCTGGTAAGCAGGCTGACGCAAGGCGAACGTTCAAAAACGCCCGTTTACCTTGAAAAAACCTACATAAAACCTACATAATTCCCGTTTTGAGAGCGCACGACTTTTGGCTCATGTGAAGAAACGGAAACCGGTTTTGCATCTTAAATTGTCAGATAATGCCCTCAAGGCCCTGGACACGCCCGCCCTGCTGGCAAAGGCGTCGCGCCCGCAATATGAAATCCGCGATATCCGCCTCGGCGGCTTTTTCATCATCGTCGGCCGGAGAACCACCAGCTTCGCCATCCAGGCGGACCTGCGGCGGCAAGGCCAGCGCGTCCGGATCATCCGCCGCACCATCGGCCGCTTCGGCAATATCACCAGCCGGCACGCCCGCCTGATCGCTCAACAGGATCTGCTCTCCATCAGCCGGGGCATCATCCCACCCCACAGGGACAGGTTTGGCATGCCTAAAACGCCGTACTACCAAGCGCCCATGACCGACAAGGCCACAGACGAAGTTGTAGCCAAGGCCACACCCAAGGCCGGGAAGACCAGGATCACCCTGCGGCACGCCTGGGAGAAATACAGGACCAACCATATGGAACGTAAAAAACGTTCCCCGAACACCATTCGCTGCTACCAGAATTACATCACCAATAACATTTCCGACTGGCTGGACCGGCCGCTGTCCAGTTTCGTCGCCTCGACGGACGAAGTGGTCGACCGGTATAATTTCATGATTGAGAATAACGGCGTCGCCACGGCGAACAATGTCATGCGCATTTTCCGGGCCGTCTATCGCTATGCCTCGGACAAGCTCGACCGCAACCTGCCCGAGAAACACCCGGTCACCGCCATTGATTTTTATGAAATAGAGCGCCGCAATACCGCCATGGGGCCCGAAGATCTCGCCGGATGGAACCTGCAGCGAAAAGCGTTGCGGAGCCCCTTGCGACGCGAATTTCATCTCTTCACCCTGCTCAGCGGGCATCGTCCGGACGCCCTGAAAAAAGCGAAACGCTGTCACCTGAGCCTGCGGAAATCCGTCCTCCATATCCCGGAGCCCAAAGGGGGCAAGGATCGCGCCTTCGATATAACATGCATAAAGACAACGCTGCGTTCCTCAACCGTCAAGCTGCCGGCGATCAGGGTTTCAACGCCAACATCATAACCGCCCGGCCGCGCCGTGACAGGCTGACAGATCGGCGGAATCATCGGCAGGGACATTTTCGAAGACCGTCAGCCTCATGCCGCCTGCCCTTTTACGTTTCGGCGCCGCTTTACAGGCTCACCATATGTATTAACAATGTTGACACGCCTTCCTAACTAATGTATAAACAATGTAGCTACAAATGGAGTTTTGACATGAAAGCAACAATCAAGAAATGGGGCAATAGCGCCGCGGTACGCCTACCCGCGACGATTATGGAAGCCGCCCATCTGGAACTGGATCAAGTGCTTGATATCAGAGAAGAGAACGGCATAATTATGATTGAGCCCGTTTGCAGTGAGGATGTTTCTTTGGCCAGACTGGTTGACGGGATTACCCCGGAGAATATACCAGACGCCATAGAATTTGGTGGCGCCGTAGGCGAGGAATTTGATCTATGAGCCAGAACTATATTCCCGAAGCCGGCGACATCGTCTGGCTTCACTTCTCCCCGCAAGCGGGGCATGAGCAAGCCGGACACCGTCCGGCTCTTGTGCTTTCCCCTGCAATTTATAATTCAAAACGGGGGATGATGGTCTGCTGTCCCATGACCAGTCAAATTAAAGGATATCCCTTTGAAGTGTTAACCAGCCCCAAAAGCGCCGTTTTCTCGGACCAGGTCAAAAGTCTGGATTGGAGAGCAAGAAAGGCTTCCTTCAAAGGTCGCGTCAAACCGGCCGTCCTGGCAAAAGTTCGGGGAAACATCAAAGCGCTGTTGGCGCTGAAATAAACAACGCCGAAAAAGCAGAACCGGAGCGTAAAGTTTCATCACGCTTCCTCCCCGCCGCCGATGATATACTCGGAATATCCATCAGCATCACTTGGCGCCTTTTCCCACTCAGTGGAAACTCCGGTGCGTTCTTGCGCGCTCTGAGCGTGCAGTATTTGAGCAGACATAATCATCCTCCTATCTGTTGAATAGTGATATGTTGGAAAGTCGGTTTTGCGCCCGATCCTCAGCATGAAGCCGTGAGAGTTCTAAGTGAAGTGCGACATCACGGAGATAGCGAACGCTAGCGCATGAAGATGTAAATGTAAATAAGCCGCCTCATGAGGCGGCTTATTTACATTTAGGAAGGCTCATGATGCTATCTATATCTTCTTCAGAGATATTTTCAAAAACTGGATTTTTAGCTAAAACCAGATCAACTCCTATTTTGGAGACCACTGATACAATATGAGAATACCATTTTTGGCAAGACCATGGATCGAAGTTTTGATTGAGAGGTGTTGATTTAAAGCCTTCGTTTTTTTGATCCCAGTAAACGCCCGCAGCTTCTCTGTACACGTATTGATAAGAGGGATCTCCGCCACTTTCCAATCTTAATAACAATTCATCGGCATCATTAAGAGTAATATGCGTTATAACTTCCATAGAAATATTCTACACAACAATATGCTCTTCGAATACTTCTTTTGGCGTTTTGTACCCAAGGCATTTACGCGGTGTATTGTTGATACGATTAGCTATTGTTATGAGGTTATCGTTCGAGATTTTTTCTAAATTCGTATTTCTCGGCAAAAATCGTCTGATTCTGCTATTTGTGTTCTCCACTGTGCCTTTCTGCCACGGTGAACGCGGATCACAATAATAGCTACGAATGTTGAGCTGGCGAGAAAGTAGGGTATAAAATAAAAACTCTGATCCGCGATCAAACGTTACGGTCTGTCGCATGGGTTTAGGCAGTTTCTTTAATCGGTTGCGGATACTGCCCATCACAGTGTTTGAATGCTTGGTTTCATTTTTAATCAAAACGGTATAACGGCTCTTACGCTCTGTCAGAGTGGTGACATTGGATTTACCTAGTAGTGCGCACCATTTAAATTGTTAAGTTATATCTTTGGGGGTTGCAGTGGGTTGTGATTAGTGTTTCAATCACATGCGATTTCAACAAACAATGTGGTGCATGATGTCCCGAAAAAAATATAT